>CAYJGU010000024.1:0-32931 GCA_964369925.1 uncultured Bacteroides sp.
ATTATTAATAGTAATTTTACTAAATACTGATAAAAAATGCAAGCATTTATATATAAGTATATTGTTAAATTTTTTTAAACTAACTGTCTTTTTTCGCTTTTCCTGCCATAATTTGCTCTGCAATGCTCTTTGGAACATCAATATAGTGGCTTGGTTCCATAGAATATTGGCCCCTACCTTGTGTTTTGCTCCTTAAGTCTGTTGCATAACCAAACATGTTGGAAAGCGGTACGTGTGCATCGATTTGTTGTGAGCCACTGCGTGCCTCTGTGCCTTGAATTTGGCCACGACGAGAGTTTACATCGCCGATAACGTCGCCCATATAATCATCAGGAACAATAACGGCCACTTTCATAATAGGCTCTAAAATAACAGGGTCTGCTTTTTTCATAGCGTCTTTAAATGCCATAGATGCGGCAATTTTAAACGCCATTTCAGAAGAGTCAACCTCATGGTAAGAACCATCATAAAGTGTAACTTTAACGTCAACAACAGGGTAACCTGCCAAAACACCGGCTTGCATTGCGCCTTGAATGCCTTGATCGATTGGGTTGATGTATTCTCTAGGAATAGAACCACCTGTAATTGCGTTAACAAACTCGTAACCTTTGCCTGCTTCGTTTGGCTCTACTTTAATTTTAACATGGCCAAACTGACCTTTACCGCCCGATTGACGTGAATACTTAGTATCTTGGTCAACGTTGCGGCGAATTGTTTCGCGGTATGCAACTTGCGGTGCACCAACGTTAGCTTCAACTTTAAACTCGCGAAGTAGACGGTCTACAATGATTTCAAGGTGAAGCTCACCCATACCGGCAATAATAGTTTGTCCTGTTTCTTCGTCTGTATAAGTTTTAAATGTTGGATCTTCCTCTGCAAGTTTAGAAAGTGCTATACCCATTTTTTCTTTTCCGGCTTTTGTTTTTGGCTCAATAGCCACGCGAATAACAGGTTCTGGGAATTCCATGCTCTCTAAAATAACAGGGTGTTTTTCATCGCAAAGTGTATCGCCTGTTGTTGTGTTTTTTAAACCTACTGCCGCTGCAATATCACCTGCATAGCAAATGTCTATGTCTTGACGGTGGTTTGCGTGCATTTGCAGTATACGTCCCATACGTTCTTTGTTATCTTTTACGCTGTTATACACAGTAGCACCGGCCGAAACCGTACCCGAGTACACGCGGAAGAAGCAAAGTTTGCCCACAAATGGGTCGGTTGCAATTTTAAATGCAAGCGAGCTGAACGGAGCATTGTCATCAGACGGACGTGTTTCCTCTTCATCTGTGTTTGGGTTAACGCCTTTAATGTCTTCAATGTCTGTTGGTGCCGGCATGTAATCTATAATTGCATCAAGCACTTTTTGTACGCCTTTGTTTTTGTAAGAAGTACCACAAACTACAGGAATAATTTTGTTATCTATAGTGGCTTTGCGCAATGCAACTTTAAGCTCGCTTAAAGGAATTTCTTCGCCCTCAAGGTACTTCATCATTATTTCTTCGTCTGTCTCCGCAATGGCCTCTATAAGCTTTTCTCTGTATTCTTCAGCCTTAGCTTTGAGGTCTTCGGGAATTTCTTCCACACGTACATCTTTGCCTAAATCGTCATAATATACGTCTGCTTTCATTTCAAGCAAATCTATAATACCTTTAAATTGCTCTTCAGCACCAATTGGTAACTGAATGGGTATTGCATTAGCTTTAAGTCTGTCTAAAACCATGCCCATAACTCTGTAAAAATCTGCACCCATGATGTCCATTTTATTAACGTAAATCATTCGAGGAACACGATATTTATTTGCCTGGTGCCAAACTGTTTCAGACTGCGGCTCAACGCCGCCTTTTGCGCACATTACTGTAACGCTACCATCAAGTACACGTAACGAACGCTCAACTTCAACTGTAAAGTCAACGTGTCCTGGTGTATCGATAATATTAACCCTATGCCTTAATTTTTTTGCTTTAGCAGGGTCGTTTTGCAAATCGGAATGGCTCCAATAGCAAGTGGTAGCAGCAGAAGTGATTGTTATACCCCTCTCCTGCTCTTGTTCCATCCAGTCCATTGTTGCAGCGCCATCGTGAACTTCGCCGATTTTGTGCGTAATACCTGTATAATAAAGTATACGCTCGGTTGTAGTTGTTTTTCCGGCGTCTATGTGAGCCATTATGCCGATGTTTCTGGTCATTTCCAGAGAAACGTCTCTTGGCATATTTTTTCTCCTTAATATCTAAAGTGTGCAAATGCTTTGTTTGCCTCAGCCATTTTGTGTGTATCTTCACGTTTTTTGCATGCATTACCTGTTCCGTTGCAAGCATCCATAATTTCGCCGGCTAAACGCTCACGCATTGTGCGCTCGTTACGGTTACGTGAATAAAGTGTCATCCAACGTAAACCTAGTGTTTGACGTCTGTCAGGACGAACTTCCATTGGTACTTGATATGTTGAACCACCTACACGACGTGCTTTAACTTCAAGTACAGGCATGATGTTCTCAAGTGCTTTTTCAAAACTCTCAAGTGGGTCATTTCCTGTTTTTTCTTTTACAATATCAAATGCATCGTAAACAATTTTTTGCGCAACGCCTTTTTTACCATCGTACATTATGCTGTTTATTAAACGTGTAACCATTTTTGAATTGTACAGTGGATCTGCTAATACGTCACGTTTTGCAATATTACCTCTTCTTGGCATCTTTCTTCCCTCCTTCATATTAATGATATCATTGGTACTCGAAAGTAACAAAAACTCCCGTACTGCCTTTATGAGGTTTATATATATAAAGCCTCTTTAGGGCGAGTATTTAATTGTGGGTTTAATTTTTAATTACTTGGCACCGGCCTTTGGACGTTTTGCACCGTATTTTGAGCGAGCCTGACCGCGATTTGCAACACCTTGTGTATCCAGTGTACCCCTAATAATATGGTAACGAACACCGGGCAAATCTTTAACACGACCGCCTCTAATCAAAACAACACTGTGCTCTTGCAGGTTATGACCGATACCTGGTATATACGAAGTAACTTCGATACCATTTGAAAGACGTACACGGGCAACTTTGCGTAGAGCCGAGTTTGGTTTTTTTGGTGTCATTGTACGAACTGCTGTGCACACACCACGTTTTTGAGGTGAGTTTTGATCTGTATATGCTTTCTTTTTCGAGTTGTAACTCTTAAGCAATGCAGGAGCTGTACTCTTTTTCACCAATACTTCACGACCTTTGCGAACCAATTGATTAAATGTTGGCATTATTTTCTCCTTTCTTTACAAATTTAAAAAACCATTTTTGGGCAATTCACCCATAGCCACACCATGTTTCGGCAAGACAAAACACGCCTAAACGGCGCAGCACATATATTTTACAACGTATTTGAAGTAATGTCAACACATTATACGTTATTTTATTTATTAATTTGTATTTATTTTTTTATTTTTTTTACTAATTTGCAGTTTATTAAATAATTTTTACTTGTTTTTTAATATAAAAACAATAATATTTTATTGATAAACAATAAATAATTGTTGACAAACAGTTTTTATAGTGATATTATTAACACAAATAATTGTGTAAATTATTTGACTGTTTTATTAAATATGTGGTAAACTTAAATGCCTTGCAAGTAAAACATACGGCGGCGCATTACTTTGTAATGTGAGGAAAGTCCGGGCTCCATAAGGGAACGGTAACTGCTAACGGCAGCCGGGGGTGACCCCAGGGATAGTGCAACAGAAATAGACTGCCGCATTATATGTGCGGTGATGGTGGAAAGGTGCGGTAAGAGCGCACCGGCGCCTTTGGTAACTTAGGCGGCCGTGTAAACCCTACCGGGAGCAACGCCCGTATAAAAGCAATGTGTACCCTGCACGCTTTTGGAGGCGGCTTGAGGTATATGGCAACATATATCCTAGATAGATCGTCGTTTAATACAGAACCCGGCTTAAGGTTTACTTGCAAGGCTTTTAATAAAATATTTAAATAACTGCACCTATTATTTTAATTGTAAAAAACATACATTATTATAGAGGTGATTTTTATTAATACCATAAATGCATTAAAAGAACAATTAGTAAATTATACACTAGGCTTGCGCTACAGCTTTAAAAGATTTTATATTGCTTTTGCACACAGCATTTTTATGTTTGCAGCATATTTTTTCGGCAATTTATTTATGACTTTATCTGCAAATAACTACACCCATGTTTATAGTATTATCAACAATTATTCTGCGTGGTACTTACTCCCCGGCCTTTTAACGGCTGTTTTTACAGTTTTATTATGCGAAAAATTACAAAAAAATATTATTGCAATAAAAGTGTTTTTACCTATTTTTATAAGCGTTGTAATTTTGTCTTACTTTCAAATATCATCAAATTTAAACAACGTTTATGTTTTAATGGCCATTATAGGTTATTGTGGTTTAATAGTTTGTGGTAGTATTTTTTTACTTTATACACATAATAACCACAACACTCTGTTTATCCATATAATTAAAGTGTTAATTTTTTCGGTAACTGTTTCGCTAATAATAATGCTTGGAATTTTTATTTGCATTACTGCTGTTAACGAACTATTTTTATCAAATATGTATTATAATTCATCTCATGTTTATACAGCTGTATTTAACTTTTGCTGGCAGGTTTTAGGTATAGCACTTTTACTTTCAGGCATACCAAAGCCGGATAAAGAACTTAAATCTTCAGGCATAATTTATACATTGTCGGCAGTTGTTGCCCTGCCTATTTATTTGCTACTTATTATTATTTTAAACATATATTGTTTTACTATTTTACTTACATGGCAACTACCAAGCGGTACCGTAAACTGGTTTGCGTCTTTTGCACTTTTGTTTTGCGTTTATTTTGGGCTTTTATTACCACAATGTACAAACAAAGTAATTAAACTTGTAATACGCATATTACCTTTTACACTGTTACCGATAGTATCTGTACAAATAATATGTATTTGGGTGCGCGTTAGCGCTTATGGCTTAACCCCGGCAAGATTCTTATCTCTTGCTTGTATTTTATGTGGAATTTGCGCAGTTTTAATTTTTATTTTTAACATAAACCATAAAATGGTTTTTATATGCGTTGGAGTTATATGTGCTGTTGTAACTATTACACCGTTAAACGCTATTAATGTGCCCTATTGGGAGCAACAGTTAAGATTTACAAGTATACTTAATAAATACGATTTAATAACAGAAAACAACCAAATACGTCAAATTGATAACGTTGACATTATAGAGCAGGATATGAAAACTCTCGAGAGTTCTTTTGATTATATAAAGTACAGCTCTGCTAATAAATCGCAATTTATAGTAGATGCAACAAAAAACAGTTTTAATACTACATTTGGAATTACAAGTGACGATGATATGTATAGCGAATATACCGTTTACATGTATAGCAACTATACAAAATCCGGCATTGATATAGATGGTTATAAACAAGTTTATTCAAGTTATTCACAATCATTTAACGATACTGACAGCGGCATAATAGATTTTACAACAAGCAGTGGCGAGCATATATATTATGATTTGAACGACGAAATTTTGCAGTTTTATTATAAAAACATACATACCGATGACAATGAACTGCAAGTGATGGACATAACGCTTGCCGACGGCAACAAAGTTATAATTGATTATGTTTACTATAAAGCAATAAGCGATACACAAGCCAAAGTAAACGATTTTTCTTGGTACTTACTTGTTAAATAACTGCAAATATCTGTTTCTATAATTAGCAAAAATATATATGCTTTAAAAATATAAAAAAAAACAGTGTGTTTTTAACAACACACTGTTTTTTATTTAATTATAAATTAAATGCGTATATTAATTTTATTTAAAACATTAATTACAAAAGTGCAATTGCCCCTGCAATATTAGTCACTCCAAGTAATTCCACATCTTCATAGTTTTCACTTATAAGTTTATCTAAATTTTGTTTTGGCAAAATAATCTGCTTAAATCCCATGCGCTGCGCTTCTTTTACCCTGTAGTCTACATTCGATACGCTGCGTACTTCTCCGCCTAGTCCTACTTCTCCAAATGCCACCATATCCCCCGGCACAGGCTTATCACTAAGAGCCGAAACTATAGCCATACATACAGATAAATCACAGGCTGTCTCATTAAATTCAAGCCCACCTACAATATTAACATAAACATCTAGGCTTCCTAAATAATATCCCGCTCGCTTTTCAAGCACTGCTATTAGCAAGTTCATCCTGCTGTAGTCAAAACCCGAGGCCGCTCGCCTAGGTGTGCCAAAACCCGATTTTGTAACAAGCGATTGCACCTCTGACAATACAGGGCGCAATCCCTCCATGGCACAAGTTACACAGTTGCCGCTTACACCTATCGGTCTGCCGTCCAGCAAAAGCCCCGATGGATTTAATATCTCTTTTAAACCACTGCTGTGCATGTCAAACATGCCAATTTCATTTGTAGAGCCATACCTG
This sequence comes from uncultured Bacteroides sp., assembly GCA_964369925.1. Taxonomy (GTDB): domain Bacteria; phylum Bacillota; class Clostridia; order Oscillospirales; family Ruminococcaceae; genus Ruthenibacterium. The sequence goes on from CAYJGU010000024.1 coordinate 6,467, forward strand.
TTTTTTACTGCCCTAAGAACCCTATATGGCAACGTTTTATCGCCTTCAAAGTATAAAACGGTGTCAACAATGTGTTCCATTACTTTAGGCCCTGCTATTGCTCCGTCTTTATTTACATGTCCTACTATAAACGTGGGTATTTCTTGGCTTTTTGCAACATGTTGTAGCCTTGCAGTGCATTCTTTTACTTGAGATACGCTGCCGGCTGTAGATGACAGTTCACTACATGCTACCGTTTGAATCGAATCTATAACAACAAGAGCCGGCTTTGTATTTGAAATTAAAGCACATATAATATCAATATCTGTTTCAACTGCAATGTTAATACCCTCTCCGCCTACTTCAAGGCGGTTTGCACGCAGCTTTATTTGCCTTGCCGATTCCTCTCCCGTTACGTAAAGCACAGTTTTTTCATTGCTTACATGAGCGCACATTTGAAGCAACAATGTGCTTTTACCCGCTCCGGGTTCTCCACCAATAAGCACAAGGCTTCCAAGCACTATTCCGCCACCAAGCACTCTGTCAAGTTCGCCTATATTTGTTGCAATTCTGCTGTGGTCTTCCAGCACATTTATACTGCTTAGTTTTGTAGCTTTAACAATAGTTGTGCTATTTGCAATTATTTTACTTGCCGCTTGCGCACTGTTTTTTGCAGGCTCTTTTATGGCATCTTCTACCATTGTATTCCACTCCCCGCAAGAAGTGCATCTTCCAAGCCACCTACTGCTTGTTTCACCACAAGATGTGCATACATATATAATTTTAATTTTGTCTTTTGCCATAAATACCACCTGTTGTTTTTTAGTAAATTAGCAAACTTTTACATTGCCTAAAATATGCACATTTTTAAAACTATAAATTAAACTACTTATAATTTTAATGCTATATCTTCAATGTCTTGCGCATTTATTGTATTGTTAAACAGCACAGGACTGCTAGTTAATTGCACAAGGCTTTTTGGCACTGCCAATTTGCTAATATTATTTAATTGCACTAATGTTTTATTAATATCTGTTTCCACAGCTTGTCCCAGCGCATTAAGTACATCATGAGGGAATTTATAAGGACTTGCCGTAGAAAGCACAACTGTAATAATGTCTTCGTTACAGCTTTTTAAGTTGTCTGCAACATAAAAGGCAACAGCAGTGTGTGTATCCATAACATAGTTTTCATTTTTTGCATAGTGCGCAATTGTCTGCTTAGTTTTTTCATCATCGGCACATTCTGCTTCAAAAATACTTTGTATTTCGCGCAGCACCTTTTCACAAACCGTATAGCTGCCCTTTTCATTCAACTCATCCATATATTTTTTAACTTCACTTGCATCTTTTGTTATATGGTAAAGTAATCTTTCTAAATTAGATGAAATAAGAATATCCATAGACGGTGAAAGTGTTTTATGAAAATTGCGCTTTGCATTGTATGTACCTGTTTTAAAAAATTCTGTTAAAACATTATTTTTATTAGAGGCGCATACTAATTTATTTATGGGCAACCCCATTTGTTTTGCATAGTAACCTGCAAGAATGTCGCCAAAATTACCTGTGGGCACACAAAAATTAATTTTTTGCCCACTTTTAATTTTTTGTGCTTTTACAAGTTGTGCATACGCATAAAAATAATATACAATTTGCGGCAAAAGCCTGCCTAAATTAATGCTGTTCGCACTAGATAAGTGGCTATTTTCTTGTTGTAATGTTTTTTCAATGTCCTTATTTGCAAATACACGCTTAACGCCTGTTTGTGCATCGTCAAAATTTCCGTTTACGGCATAAACTTGCACATTATTAGCATTGTGAGTAACCATTTGCAAACGTTGAATTTCACTTGTACCGTTATTTGGGTAAAAAACTGCTATGCGTATTTTATCAAGGTTTTCGTACCCCGCAAGTGCGGCTTTACCTGTATCACCCGAAGTTGCTACAAGTATTTTAGTAATTCTGTCGTCTTTTGTTATTTTTTTAGCCTCTACAAAAAGCTTCGGCATAATTTGCAGTGCGTAATCTTTAAACGCACAAGTTGGCCCATGCCATAGCTCTAAAGAATATTTATTGCCGCTTACATGAGTTAAATTCCCTGCTTTGCTTGAAAAATTTTCATCGCTATAAACGGTTTTTGTCGCCTCTTCTAAAAATTCTTGTGAATAATCGTTTAAAAACAAGCTAAGAATTTTTGCTGCAACCTGTGGATAACTTAGTGTGTACAAATCTTCATAATTGCACTTCGTAAAAGTTTTAGGTACAAAAAGCCCTCCGTCGGCCGATATACCCTTTACTATTGCTGTACTTGCTGTCACATTTACATTTTCATCTCTTGTGCTAATATAATTCATATTCCTCTACCCCTATGATTTTATTGTGCCTCAAATGCATTTTCTATTCTGTTAAGTAATATTCGTCCGTTTATACTTTCAATTTCAACAACATCAAATCTTACAAAGCTGTTTGCATCTTTAATATAAGAAAGATAAGCCATTGCGGTTTTAATAATTTTTTGTTGTTTTGTATATGTAACAAACTCACGTGGTTTTGCTATTGCATTTTCGCTTCGCGCCTTTACTTCTGCAAAAACCAACAAATTGTTTTTTCTTGCTATTATGTCAATTTCTCCAAATCGAGATGTAAAATTCATTTTTTCTATTTTATAGCCGTCTTTTATATAATTTTCGGCCGCAATTTTTTCGCCATCTTTTCCAAATTGTTTTGCTCTTTCAATGCTCTGTGCGCTCGGCATTAAACTATACCTCTTTTTTTCAAAAATGACTTTCTGTAAAAATCTTGTATACCGTACTTTTCTATTTCTTCGTAATGCAATTTCGTTGGGTATCCCTTGTGTTTTTCATACATATATTGTGGGTACTTTTTAGCAAGTTCACACATATACTTATCTCTTGTTACCTTTGCAAGCACCGATGCTGCAGCAATACACGCGCTTTTTGAATCGCCTTTAACAACAGCGCTGGCTTGCATATTTATTTTCGGGCATTTATTGCCGTCAATCAGTGCCAAGTCCGTCTTTAATTCAAGCCCTTCAACTGCATTTTTCATGCCCAACAAGCTGGCATTTAATATATTAATTTCATCTATAATTTGCGCATCTATCATTACTATATTATAGCATATAGCTCTTTGTATTATTTGCTCGTACAATGCTTGTCTTTTTTTCTCTGTTAGCTTTTTCGAATCATCAATACCAATTATTTCATCGTTATAATTAAGCACAACAGCTGCAACGCATACCGGTCCGCAAAGTGGACCTCTGCCAGCTTCGTCTACACCACAAATTATATTGTTGTTTGCCATAAACTCTTTGTCAAATTTATAAAGGTTATTTGGGTTTTGCATTTACTATCCCCTTTTTGCTTTTTATGCACATGTAAATAAGCTTTACTATAAAATTACTTTACTCTTGCGGCACCTCAAGTGTAATGCAGCCAAGTTTAGTAGCTCTAAACTCATCGTTTAACATTGTAGCCGCCCTTAATGTATTTACTACACCACCACTTTGCAACATACCACGTTTTTTGCCTATTGCGCAAAGCAAATCATAACCGTCTAGTTTTAAATCTTCTTGTGTTAATTTATATCTCTCTAACAATTTTTCAGGGTATATTTTTTTAATTTCGTCCAAAAGTCCACATGCAAGTGTTTCTACGTCTAAAATGTCATCTTTAATACTTCCAATAAATGCTAAGTTAACCGCTGTAGCATTATTTTCAAACTTCTTCCACAAAACACCGGGCATATCTAATAAATCATAATTGCCAACACTTATCCACTGTTTACCCCTTGTTACTCCGGGTTTATCGGCAGCTTTTGCTTTTGTTTGCCCTGCAAAACTGTTAATAAATGTGCTTTTTCCAACGTTAGGTATGCCAACAACCATTACACGTATTTTTGCATTTGCCATACCTTTTTCATTTCTTTTCTCTATAAGGTCTTTAAGCGATAACTCAACGGCTTCTTTTACGATTTTGGGCCCGTTTTTTGTTTTACTGGATATTGCCACACACTGTGCACCGCTTGCTTTAAGGCTCTTTATCCATTGTGCTGTAATTTCTTTGTCGGCCAAATCGGCTTTATTAAGCACATATATAATGTTTTTATTATCTACAATATTTAATATTTCAGGGTTTACACTACTTTTTGGTATTCTGGCATCTAATAAATGTATAACAGCATCTACATTTTTCATTTCGGCTTGCATAAGCCTTAATGTTTTCATCATATGACCCGGAAACCAGTGTATTTGATAATGATTTACATTCTCTGTCATTTTTACTCCAATCAAAAATTAGTTAATAATTCCCATATTGTTAAAAGGCGATATTCTAAAAACAACTTTACCTACAATATCGCGTTCATCTATACAGCCTATTGCTGTATTTCGGCTATCGTTAGATCCAGGGCGGTTGTCTCCCATAAGAAAAACCTCGCCTTTTGGGACTGTTAATGGATACACTGTATCTCCAATATAAGTTGTTACTGCCGATATATATGGTTCGTTTAACACTTCTCCGTTAACTGTTACATCGCCGGTTTGCTCGTTAATATCTACTACGTCTCCACCTGTTGCTATAACTCGTTTTACAAGTGGTGCACCAAAATTAATAAAAGAGCTTGTAATTACCACATCGCCAACTTTAGGTGTATAAGCTATTATTTGTACAAGAACTCTATCATTTTCAGTTAATGTTGGTTCCATAGACGAACCTGATACATTTGAAAAATTGAAGAAAAACATTAAAATTAGCAGAGTTAAAACAAGTGTAAAAACTATAATTGATTCAAACATTTCAAATACTTCACTATGTTTTGTATTTTTTTTATACATTCTGCTCTCCGTTTCATCAATTATTATACATTATAATACGTTGTTTATTATATCATAAAAACAAAAATGGGACAATATAAATTGTCCCATAAAATTATATTATCTAAGTTGTTGTTTAACTTTTGCAGCTTTACCTGTACGTCCTCTAAGATAAAACAGTTTAGCTCTGCGAACTTTACCTCTGCGAATTACGTCTACTTTTTCTACGAATGGCGAATTAATTGGGAATACACGCTCTACACCAACGCCGTACGAAGTACGCCTTACTGTAAATGTTTCGCTTACTCCACCGTGTTTTTTAGCAATAACAGTGCCCTCAAAAGCCTGTATACGCTCACGCTCGCCCTCTTTAATACGAACAGATACTTTAACAGTATCGCCCACATTAAATTGTGGTTTATCTTCTTTAATCATGCCTTCGGTTATAATTTTCATTGCGTCCATAAATAAACATCCTCCAAATTATTTAAGACATTCATACTCGGCTTTTGCCGACAGAGGACTGCCCATTTAATGTTTTGCCATTAACCTCGCCGCTTGGTCGGCGGAATTATAGCGCTTAAATATTCTACCACATTTTTAACATTATTGCAAGTAGTTGCTAAAATAATTTTTTTACACTACTAAATACATTATTGCTTTTACCTTAAATTATTTTTTAATTTAAGGCTGTTTAAGTAATTCGCTTGCATAATTTAAAAACAAATTATTTCTATATGCATTAATTTGCAGCGCTGTTAGCGTAGTTTTACCATTGTTGTTTATGTTTGGCATTTTTGTGCTAATAGGCTTGTGCTCGTCAACATATTTTTTAAGCAGTCCCAAATTAAACAAGTGCAAAGTATCGGCCTTAACATATTTTTCAAACTCAATCAGTTCTTCTATGTCAACATCAAACACTAAACTTTCATCGCTTAACATTATTTTATCAAACTTCTCATAGTTTTTCATTCTGTTTTGTGCCTGAGTTTCATCTGCCGGGTAAACACAAAGGCTAAGTGCCCTTTTAATATCCGGCTCGTATTTATTTGCCCTGTTAGCCACTTTTAAAAATTTTAACCACATAGCCCAGTCTTCATCGGCATCTATATCTTGTCTCATACCGCCGCACTTCAAAAAAAGTTCTTTTTTAAACATGCCCGCAGTAATAGGCACCCTGCATTTTACACACATATCCATAAGTGTTATATGATCAAAAATTACAGGTGTCACTTTTTCAATTTCAAATTTATATGGTTGCTGGCTAACAATGTTTATATCTGCAGCTAGTGTAGATGTAAAAACCAAATTGGCATTTTTATTATTAGTTAAAAATGATACACACGTATAAATATAATCGGGATAATAAAAATCATCATCATCTAAAAAGCACATGTATTCGCCTTTTGCAAGGCCTAACCCAGTGTTTGCAACAGCGCCTCGTCCAATAGGTGTGTTAGTAGCATTGTGTGTAATATTCATTACATTTTTAAAGCTATTTGTAACATCGCTAGATAAATCCTGTCCGTCCTCTACTACAATTACCTCAAAGTTTTTGTATGTTTGCGCACTAAGGCTTTTTAATGTTTTTCTAAGGCTCTCTTTTCGCCTATATGTGCGTACTATTACAGACACAAGTGGATTTTCTTTTATCGGCAGTGTTTTATATGTGCCTCTTATATCGTACATTTCAAAGTTAAAATCGTGTACGTTTATATGTTTTCGCCTTTTTTTACTAACTAATAATGCACACACATATACAAAGTGCTTTACATATTCTTTTGCAAGTTTTTTTACAATACCATCAAAATGTTTTGGGCTTTTAACAGTGTTTATATACTGTTTATTTTTAGCTATTATTTGTTGTGGCGTCGCATACATATAGCTTAATAAAAGCTCACCCAAGTTTTCATCAATGTACATTTGCTTATCGCTTATTTCGTTGCTATATTCGTACTTTACGCCGGGGCAATATAACATACTACCTTTGTTTGTTAATTGCAAACTTAAATCTATATCGGCATATTTAAAGGGTAAAATGTTAATTTTAATATCGCAATTTACCAAGCTTTCCCTTAATGCGGCAAATCCACTTGTGTGAATTATTTTTGTACAAAAAGTATCGGGAGAAACAAAATGTGCATATTCCTCGTTTTGCTTTGCAAAATCAAATGCAATGTAATTACTGTTTTGCAAAATGCTACTACATAAGGCATTTAAGCATTCTTTATTTACTATGGCTTTGCTGTTAAATACAATAACAAATTTTGATGTACATTTTTTTATAACTTTGTTTATGCTTTTGGCTTCAATGCATACTTTGCTAAACAAACCTACATTTGTATTATAATTTATTTTTTTTGCGCAAATAAAAATTGAAAGCAAATTTTTATTATAGTTTATATTTAACAGCGAATTATAACAATTCAAACTGTCGCCTGTAATAATTATATCAAATGTCATAAAATCCTCACTGTAAAATGTTAATTGCCATTATGTTGTAATAACAAAATAATTAACTAAAAAAGTATGCTTTGCGATATTAACGCTACAATTGGCAGTGAAACCGCTAAAAAAACTGTAGTGTGTGTTACAGCCATAGATGCAAGCTCTGGCTTAACGTTTGTAACCCTTGCCAGTACAGCGCCAAGTGTGCCCGCCGCACAAGATAACAGTAATACTAAAACATGTGCAATTGTGTTATCTATAGGAGTAAAACTTAAAATAACTGCAAAAATTAATGGGAATATAAAGCATCTTAAAAGTGTAATTAAGTATAAAAATTTTGTTTTAAATATTTTAAGCACATCACTAGATCCAATCATAATACCAATTATTACAAGGGCTAAAGGAGTTGTTGCACCACCAATTACTTCAAAACTTCTATTAAGTACAAACGGTAATTTTATATTTGTTAACAGCAGTAATATCATAACTAAAGTTGCAACATTTCCCGGTGTTAAAAATACTTTAATGTCAAATTTGTTGTTCTTTTTAAAAAGGTTTGCTCCATATGTAAAAAACATTACATTATACGCAACAGCACTTCCAAGTGCGCACAATGCTCCAACATCTCCATAAATAGATACCACTATCGGCATTCCAACAAACAAACTGTTTGGCAAAATACTAAACATTGCAAACACAGCTTTGTCTTCTTTTTGCATTTTTAAAGCTTTAGCTAAAATTTCGCACACAATTGCACACAAAATAAAAAATAAAATTATACTAAAAAAACTAATAAATATATAGCTTAAATTATTGCTACCGCTACTTGTATTAGCATAAGCTAAAATTGTTGCCGGAAATGTAAAGTTAATTAGTAAGCCCGACAATACTTTTGTAGATTCTGATGTTAAAATTTTTGCTTTAACTGCAACAATACCTATAGATACTATTAAAAAAAGACTAAATAATTGTTCGTATAGTTGAATAAATGACATTGTTTCCCCTTGCTAATTTTTATTTAAACACACTTTTATCTTGCTTTAACAAACATGTGCGCATTATTTGCCCACTAGCTGCTAACAGGCCAAATTCACTTTGCAAAAAATTTAATAAAAGTGCAGGATTAACAGTTAGTGTACTTGATGTTGGAACTAAAAGCGTTACGCAAAACTCATTTTCGCCATCAGTTTTATTCATTATTTCAATGTGTTGTTTCAAATCTATTTGTTTAACTTTACCTTTTTTACCTTTTTTATCTACAACTGCAGTTGTAAGTTTTTCAAATTCGCTAAACGCCAAAACAGCATTATCTTTATGCTCATCGTTATAAGTTACAGTGTACTGCGAATATGCAATTTGCAATGCAGAAACAATTGCATTTTGCGCATGAGTTGCAACAATGCCTGCAGGTAAAAACTTATTTAATTGCATAAGCGAATCGTTCCAGTTGTAATTTTCCTCGTTCGTTTTAACCTCTAAAGATTCTGTAACACTTTGTTGGCCAAGTGCAAGTGGTACAGCAAAAGTAATGTAAATATGAGGATTAAATCCTTCAGTATACCAAACAGGTAGCTTGCTTTGCTTTAGTGCTCTTTGCATAACCCTTTGTAAATCTAGCAAAGAAATATACGATGCCGGATCTTTTTTTTCATACCAAATTCTAATTGTTTTCAAAACAAGCACCTCCCATTAGTTTGTTTGCGCCGCAACTTGCACACTTTTTATTACATGGCTGTGTTGTTTTACTGTTCATTGCTTTGTTGTACTCTTCTATTAAAAACTGTTTGCTAACACCATATCCCATATGACTCCACGGTAAAATTTCGTCTTGCTTTATATTTCTGTTGGCATAAAAATTCATGTCAATTCCAAGCTCGTTAAATGCCTCTTCCCATGTATCATATTTAAAGTGTTCGCCCCAGCCATCAAATATACAACCATTTTCAAAAGCTTTAACTATTACTTTGGCAAGTCGCCTGTCGCCTTTTGCAAAAACAGCCTCTAAAAAGCTTGTTTTTGCATCGTGATAACTTACCCTAATTTTTTTACTTTTAACACTCTTTAATAAATGCTGTTGCTTTTCACTCAATGTTTCAAGCGTATCTTGCCCAAAAAATTGAAACGGCGTGTGTGGTTTTGGCACAAAACATGCACAACTTACCGAAACTTGTATACCTTTTTGCTTCTTACCACCTTTATAATATAAATCAACAATTTTTTGCGCGGTTTCTGCTATTCCTTCAATGTCTTCTAGTGTTTCTGTTGGTAGTCCCAACATAAAATATAATTTAACACTTGAATATCCTGCATCAAACGCTATTAAGCAGCTTTTTTCAATTTCTTGCTCGGTAATATTTTTATTTATAACATCTCTTAACCTTTGCGTGCCTGCCTCAGGTGCAAAAGTAAGTCCGCTTTTACGTATTTTTGTTGTTTTATCAACTAAACTTTGCGAAAAATTATCTATGCGTAAACTAGGTAAAGATATGCTTACATGCGATTGTTTTGTCCACTCAAGCATATTGTCAAGCAGCTTTTCAAGCTCGCTGTGGTCGCTTGTAGAAAGAGATGTCAATGATATTTCATCATAACCTGTATTTTCGCACAATATTTTTCCCGAATTAGACAACATCTCAACGTCTCTTTGTCTCATTGGTCGGTAGATAAAACCAGCCTGACAAAAACGACAACCTCTTACACAACCTCTTAGCACCTCTATTTGCGCTCTATCGTGTACCGCACCTATCATAGGTACAACAAAATTTTGTGTTGGCTCAAATGTATTCATATTTTTTACAATAGCTTTTTCAACAACTTTTGGTGCACCATCAAGTGGCTCAATTTGTTTAATTGTTCCGTCACCGTTATATTGCACATCATATAAACTTGGCACATAAACACCTTTAATTGCTACAAGACTATTAATAATTTGCTTTTTATTAAAACCTTCTTTTTTAAGTTTTATTATCATATTACAAACGTCTAAAAGTTGCTCTTCACCCTCACCCAAAAACATAACATCAAAAAAATCTGCAACAGGTTCTGCATTGCAAACACATGGGCCACCTGCAACTATTATAGGTGCATTTTCATCTCTTTCGCTAGCCATAAAAGGTATTTTGGCCATGTTCATCATTGCAAGTATATTTGTATACGACAGCTCATACTGCAAAGTAAAACCAACAACATCAAATTTTGCCAGTTCATCTTTACTTTCAAGAGCATATAAGTTAACATCTTGCTTGTCCATTTGCTCTATCATATCCGGCAACGGCAAAAATGCTCGCTCGCACCAAATGTTATCTTGTTTATTCAATATGTCGTATAGTATTTTCATACCAAGGTAAGACATCCCTATTTCATACGTATCGGGAAAACAAAACGCAAATCTTAAATCTACTTTTTCACTATCTTTATAAATACATCCCGGTTCTCCACCTGTATATCTTGCCGGCTTTTGCACTTGTGCAAGTGCATATTTTAACTTCTTGTCCACAAAATCCTCCGTTATATTGTTAAAATATAATTAAAAACAATATTTTTATATATAATAATTATTTATAATATTTTTATGCTTAATTATTATATCACAAAAACATAAATATTTACAAAGATTTTTGATAAAGTAAATAAGCCGGAGAAATACATGAGGCTAAAGTTGCTGTAAGTGTCCAGTTATAATAAAACGCACAAATTGGCAATATAATAGCACATAATATTAACAAGATATTTTGAATTTTATACCAATATATATATAACTTTAAAGGTAAAAAAAGTTCTAAAATTTGTGCGCCATCTAGTACGCCAATAGGTAATATATTGTAAATTGCCACACACAAACTACACGCAGCTATTATATACGCATTATACGTGGCATTGTGTTGAGCACTTATGTAAAAAAGTGAAAACAAAAATATATTTGCAAGCGGACCACAAATTAACACTGTAAATTTGTGTTTTTTGCTTAAAAAATTAGTATTGTACATACTTACACCGCCCACAAATAACTGTATTTTAGGCAGTTTACGTGTACACAATATATATGCAACTATATGTCCCATTTCATGTACTGCACAGCATAAAAGCAAATACCTAAAAAGCATTGCGCCATTTAAAAGCAAGCCTAAAGCAACAAAGGCATAAAAGCTCATCATTCTCATTTGTCGCTACTTTCCTGTGCTGTTTGTTCAAGCAAAGGAAATTGCTTTAGGCTGTCAACACACATTCTGTTTACTATAAGTTCAAAATGCAAATGTGGGCCAGTAGAAGCGCCTGTACTGCCCACAACGCCAAGCAACTGGCCTGTTTGTACATTTTGGCCCACATGCACAAACCCTAACTGCAAATGTTGGTACAAGGTTTGCAAACCCTGACTATGGTGTACTATAACGTAATATCCTCTTTGATTTGTATAACCTGCTTCTACAACTTGACCGCCAAGTGACGCTTTTACAGCAGTTCCTTGAGGTGCTGCTATGTCTATTCCGGCATGAAATTCCTCCTTACCTGTCAGAGGGTTTTCCCTTTCCCCAAAACCCGAGGTTAGCACACCATAAACTGGTTGCAAAAGTGTTTCGCTTAGCTCATATGGCAAAGTGCTTACCTCAAAATAAACGCCCTCATTGTTTTGGGTAGAAAAACCACCTATAGCATCAACATTTTGCAGTAATAGTTGCTGCTCATCTTGCAATACTTCGGTACTTAAATTGTTGTGTTCTAAAACCTCATCTACTTGCTGTTCATCTTGGTATCGCTCTTGCGCTTGTGTTTCTTCTATTACATTTTTGCCCTCAAGTTCATTTGTAAAGTTTTCTGCTGCTATTCTAACATCGTCTACCGCACTATTAACAAATCTTAAAATAGGTGTTTCATCGCTAAAATTCAAGCCATTGTTGATTGTACTATTAAAATTTTCGCTAATTGCAACATAAGCATTACTACCTAATAATTTAAGGCAAAAAACAACACACAAAACTATTGCACATATAATACATTGCACCGTTAAAATTTTGTTTTTCTTTTCTTGTTTTTCATTATTAGCCTTATAAATTACTTTTCCTACGTTATCTTTTTTTTCTTGCGTATCTTGTGTTTCACTTTTAGTCCACAAAAAAATCACGTCCTTCCCATATTAAAAATATGGTGTAGGACGTGAAAAAATGCATTTTATTTTATTGTAGTAAAAAATTTTTCAAACACTCTTCACTTCTGCCATAATAAAACATATACTGCTGTATTACACCTTCATAGCCTAAATATGTATTTGTGTTAAACTCTCCACCGTATATATTATCTATTATTCTGTTTATCCATACATCTTTAGGGAAGCCGTTTAGCCTATAAAAGCCAAAAAGCATTACACAATTAGCTACCTTTTCCCCAACACCGGGTACACTTATAAGCGCATTAAACAAATCTTCATTAGTGCAATTATTAATTTCTTTTAAATTTAAATTGCCACTTTGCACCATTTCTGCAGCAGCTGCAATATATTTTGCTCTGTATCCCAGCGAACATTCTTTTAATGTTTGCTCGCTTAATTTTGCTATATCTTTTGCGCTCGGAAAAGCATATGCGTCAATTCCACTGTCGTTTTCAATTTTGTTATTACACGCTATGCAAAGTAGCTCTACCGATTTTTTAATAGCAGGTATATTTTTTCTTTGTGAAATTATAAAAGTTATAAGCATTTCAAATGCATCTTGTTTTAAAATGCGAATACCCTTACTGTATTGTGCTGCCTTGTGTAAAAATTCATCTTTTTTATCAACCGAACTTCTAAAGTGCGAATAATTTGCGCTCATATCAAAATAATCATGCCAAACTTTTTCATATTCATCTTCGCTGCAAAAAAACGTTGCACCGTTATTGTTTAATTTAATTTTTAGCAACTTATTTTTAGCAATTAAAATGTAATAATCATCGTTTAACTTGTTTAGCCTAAAACATTGCCCACTGTCGGCTATTTTTATTATATCTAAATCTTCATTTGTTATAGTTACCATTTACTCACCTTTTAAATAAATTAAGCAGTTTTTTCCAAAAACTCTCTTTATGGACCTTTACAGGCATTTTTTCAAGCTCTGCCCAATCATTTGCAAGCACTGCATACATTTCGCTTTGTGAATCTACTAAAAAATCATTGTGCGAGGGCACTACTTTTTTATATGTGCCATCAGGGTTCATTATATGAGCATTTACGTTATCAACAAGTTGCATATTAATTATTGCTCTTAATTTTGTAGTTAATTGCTCATCAAAAATACGAACTCCGGCTTCAACACGCCTTTGTGTATTGCGTGTTAAAAAGTCTCCAGAGGCAATATACATTCGTATATTGTCGCCCGTACCAAAGCTGTATATTCTGCTATGCTCAAGGTAACGCCCAACAATGCTGCGCACCTCAACGTTTTCACTCAAACCCTCAAGTCCGGCTTTCAAACAACAAATACCACGTACTATCATTTTAATTTTAACACCCGCACAAGAAGCCTCACTAATTTTTTCTATTATCTCTCTGTCGCTAATAGAGTTGCATTTTATTACTATTTTTGCCCGCTTTCCTTCTTTCACAGCCTGTATTTCGTTGTCCATTTCTTGCATTAACACTGTTTTAAAGCATAAAGGTGCAATTAAAAGCACATCTGTTTGTTTTGTAAAATTTTCAATTGCTAGGTCATTAAATACACGCGCAAGTTCCGAGCCTGTTTTAAAATCAGTTGTTACAAAAGATAAATCTGTATATTGCTCTGATGTTTTTTCGTTATAGTTACCTGTACCAATTTGTGATATATACATAAGTTCATTTTTTTTGCGCTTTGTAATAAGGCATAGTTTTGAATGAACTTTATACTCACTAAAACCATAAATAACAGTACAACCTGCCTCTTCAAGCAATTTTGAAAAATCTATGTTGTTTTGCTCATCAAATCTTGCTCTTAACTCTACAATTGCCACAACCTCTTTACCATTTTCAGCAGCTGTGCAAAGCGCCTCTATTATTTTACTCTCACTTGCCACTCTGTACAGCGTCATTTTTATTGAAATAACGTCTGTATCATTTGCAGCTTCAAATAACATTTGCAAAAAGGGTTTTACACTTTGATAAGGGTAATGTATTAGCACATCTTTTTTTTGTACTATATCAGATAAATTAAAACTTTTTTCGGGCAACATTGGTCTGCGAATATCGAAAAAATATTTATTTTTCTTATCCACAAAAAGCCTTGTGGCAATTTTAAATCCTACCGATAAATCAAGTGGCGCACTTTGCTTAAATACTTGATTTGATGGCAACATTAATTTATCGCACAAAAAATTAATTACATTGTCGGTGGCATTAATATTTGTTTGCAGCCTTACCGCAGCCAGCTTACGTCGCTTTTTCAAAAGCTCGCTCATTACTTCTCTGTAGTCTAAATCGTGGTCAAACATGCCCTCATCTACAGTAATATCTGCATTTCGAGTAACTTTAAATATGCACTTACTCTGTAAATTCTTTTTGCCAAAAACTAATTCTGCAAAATGCAAAATCAAATCCTCTGTAAACGCAAAACTAATGCCGGAATCTGTCGGAATAAATATTACCCTACCTAGTTGTGTGCTTATTGGTATAAGTCCAAAAGACATTTTTTCTTCATTTTTTTGGCTCAGCATAGCGCCTACGTACATTTCATTACCCCTTAAAAACGGGAATGGATGGCGTCTATCTATTACTTGTGGTGATAATATTGGAAACAATTCTTTTAAAAAGTATTTCTTCCAAAATGTATTATCTTCTTTATTTATTTTGTCAAAACAAACTCTCTTATAACCCTCGTATGCAAGCTTATTTGTAAGCTCTTCAAATTTTCCATCGCATTGTTTTTGCATTTTTTCAACTTTCGGCATAATAGCATCAAGTTGTTCTTGCGGTGTCATTCTTGTTTTATTTTCTTTTTCTTCAGCAACATTTTTTAGTAATGTTCTGTCATAAAGCGAGCCAACCCTAACCATAAAAAATTCATCTAAGTTGCTTGCGTAAATTGATGTAAATTTCAATTGCTCTGCAAGTGGCACACTTTTTTCGCCGGAGAGTTCAAGCACTCTTTTATTAAATTCTAGCCAGCTTAATTCACGGTTTATAAACAGGTCTTGATTATTGCGATTAACCATTTTTTATTCTCCTTGCGATATAGTTATGTATTCTTCGAATTCAATAAACATTTTTTCAGAAATTCCGCTCACATTTACTATATCTTCCAAATTTGTAAATGGTCCGTTTTCATTTCTGTAGTCAATTATAGCCTGAGCTTTCGAAACTCCAATACCCGGCAAACAATCAAGTTGAGCTACAACTGCTGTATTTATATTTATTTTATCGGGCGTATTAAGTTTTGCATAAATTTCATCTGTGCTAGTTGTTGAACTGCTATTTAAAAAATTTATACTAATTGGCAGCTCTATAAAAAGCAATACCGAGAATATAAATATGAGCAATATAAAAATGATATAAGTGTTATATTTTTTTATAATTGTTAAACACTTATTGCGCATATTTAAAAGCACACGCTACACCTCTTTTAATGAATGAATAAATTTATCAAAATATTCCGGCAAATTGCTGCTAAATTCCATGTATTTACCAGATATGGGATGAATAAACCCTAGTGTTTTTGCATGAAGACATTGCCCCATTAAACTTTTTACGCACTTTTTAGGCCCATACACATCATCTCCGGCAAGTGGGTGCCCTAAAGAAGCCATATGTACCCTTATTTGATGAGTTCTGCCTGTTTTCAACTCTGCACAAATTAAGGTAAATCCGTCATATCTTTTAATAACATTAAACGACGTATATGCGTACTTTCCTTTGCTTTCGCTCATCGCCATTTTTTTTCTATCTATGGGATGCCGTGCAATATTTCCTTGCACAAAACCGTTATCAATTTTAATTTTGCCATAAACAACGGCATAATATTGCCTTGTAATTGTATGCTGTGCAAACTGCTGTGCCAAGTGTGCATGTGTTGTATTATCTTTTGCCACAACAAGCAAACCACTTGTGTTTTTATCAATTCTATGTACAATTCCCGGCCTTAACACACCATTTATTGCCGATAAATTATTTTTACATTTAAATAATAATGCATTAACAAGCGTGCCGTCATAATTTCCTGCGGCTGGGTGCACTACCATACCCTTTTTTTTGTTTATAACTATTAAATAATCGTCTTCGTAAACTACATCAAGTTCAATGTCTTGCGGTAAAATATCTAGTTGTACAGGACTGTTAATTTGCACTGTTACACTGTTGCCTACCAGTAACTTATAACTTTTAGATACCTGTTTTCCATTGCACAAAACTAAGCCATCATTTGCCAGCTTTGCAGCATAAGACCTACTTATACCCTCAATATTTTCACTTACAAATGTATCCACTCTAACATTGTCTTTTTCGGCAATAAATTCATATACTTTCATTTTTTACATCTTCTGCTTTGTTTTCTTTTTTAAGTTTGTTTACTTTTATTTCGTCTATAATAATATAAAGCATTAGCAGTATAGAACCCACTACAACATAGCAATCGGCTACATTAAAAACAGCAAAATTAATAAATGTTGTGGCAAAAAAGTCTACAACAACACCATTTAATATTCTATCAATTAAGTTTCCCACACCGCCGGCTATTATTAATAAAAGGCAAATTTTTTCTATTTTATTTTGTGGTTTTTTAAAAATAAAATATAAAAAAATTAGTAAAAGTGCAAGGCTTGTAAATCCTATTAAAAACCATCTGTTACCTGCAAATAAACTAAATGCAGCTCCATCGTTAAGTACAAATCTTAATTCCATAATTCCCGGAATAAACGGCATTGTGTTTACCGGCTGTAAATATGTAACTGCCAAATATTTTGTAACTTGGTCTATGGCAAGTAAAACAACAAAAAATATAAAACTAAACAAATTAAAATCCTCTTTCTAAATCATATAAACCCGAAAGCTAATTTTATTAAAGCTTTCGGGCGTTTTTAATTATTAACTATTATTTTATACTATCTATTATATTTGCTTTTTAAGTATTTAATCCTAAACTGCTTATATAATTTATATTATAAAGTAATACAAGTTTACCCGTCAAATCTTATATTTTCATAGGCTTCAAAGTTGCCATTTTTTTGAACGTTCATATCTGAAGCACTAGCTGCTTCAGCTTGTTGGTTTTCTTGTATTTGTGTGTTTGAATAAATTAAATTATCATCATCGCTAACATTTGTATTTTGCATGGCCGGCTCATTTTCAAAGCTATTTTGAACATCATTATCTGTCAAAGTGTTACTTTGCACATTTTGAGCACTATTATCTGCAATAAATTCAACTTGGTCATTTTTTGACTCTTTATTAGGTGAAGATACTTTTTCCGCCACTATAGGTTGTTTTTCTTGTCTTTTATCCTCATAAGGTGGTATAGAATTAAGCTGCTCTATATGGTTTTTATACATATTTAAAATATCAGCTCTAAATTTACTTACATCGCTTCTCATAATAAGCAACCGTTTTTCCTCGGCATTTTGCATAACCTTAATATCTTCGTATATTTTATCTTTTTTTGCATTGGCATCGTTAACAATTTTTTCTGCATTTTGCCTTGCCTCTTGCATTACCGATTCGCCAAGCCTTTGAGCGTTTAAAAGTGCAACTTTAATGTTTTCCTCATCTGCCCTATATTGCTCAATTTTTTCTGCTAAAATATATAGCTTTTTTTCACTTTCTTCATGTTTTCTTGCAACTTCAGCTACCATTTCATCTTTTTCTGCAAGAGCTGTATCTCTTTCTAAGGTAAGTTTTTCAATTTCTTTTGCTACTTCACTTAAAAAAATATCTACGTCTTGAATTTTATAACCCCTAACAACTCTTTCAAATGCTGCATTATTTATATCTGATACCGTCATTTTAATCTCCGTCCTGTTATTGTTATTTGCAAGGCTTTTTTGCCTTTATTTCTATACATAATTACTTAAAAGTAATATATGTAATATAAGTTTTACCCTTTTTGCTTAAATCGCCTATTTTACAAAGCTTGTATTTGCCTATACCTTTAACGGTAAAAACATCTTGCTCATAAATTTTTTCGTGCCCGCTAGTAGTGGGCACTTGGTTTATTTCTACCCTTTTACCGCTAATAAGCTCTGCTGTTTTACCTCGGCTAAGCTTTGTAAAAGCGGCTATTGCGGCATCTAACCTTAAAGATGATATTGTAAGTGTTTTTTCTTCGCCTTGATATGCTTGTAAATTATTAAACTGCAATAAATTGTTTTCGGCAATAACACTTACATTTGCACTTCCAACTTGTAGCAGCTCGTTTTCAATTATACTGCTAACCCTATTGTGAGCAAACAATACTGCACTATCATCATTAATAATAATATCGCCCAAATTTTCTCGGCTTATACGTAAGCCCATTAATGCCCCTAAAAAATCTCTATGCGTTATGTTTTTATTCGTGCCGTTAATTTTTATTGTAAATGCGCAAACAGGAAAATCTTCTTCACTAATATCATTACTATACACTGCCAGCATTTTGCGCTGTGCGTTTTTATAACCGCCAAACATATAGTATGTATTAAATTTTTCTTTAGAGAAAACAGCCATGGCAAGTATTTGCTCTCTGTCGTTTAAAAATGGCAAAAAGCGTATTAATTTGCCATTAAGAGCAATTTTTATAATATCTTGTACTCTTTTGCAAAATATACGCTCTTGGTCATTTATAGGTGGTATGTATCCTCTCAAAGTTAAAATACTACCCCACTGTTTTCAAGCTCATCAATTAAATCTCCGCTAACACCAACATTATA
The DNA here is from genome assembly GCA_964369925.1 of uncultured Bacteroides sp. Classification (GTDB taxonomy): domain Bacteria; phylum Bacillota; class Clostridia; order Oscillospirales; family Ruminococcaceae; genus Ruthenibacterium. Next base: position 25,562 of record CAYJGU010000024.1, read on the forward strand.
TGGTGTAATAATAAATGTACTATTTGCTACACGTTTAATTTGCCCATTGTTAGCATAAGCAACACCCGATAAAAAGTCTACTAATCTGCGAGAAACTTCTTTGCTTGTACTTTCTAAATTTAAAACAACAGTGCGTTTTGCATTTAAATGGTCGGCAATTTGGGAAGCATCTTCAAATTTTTCAGGTTTTACAAGTACCACTTGCACAGCCATTGTTGACTGAGATGTATTTTGAGGCACATTGCGATTATTTGCAACAAAATTTGTTCCATCTGCAATGTCGTCAGTTTCATCATCATAGTATTCAGAATCGCTTGCTGCTAAATTTGCTCGACCATCGTATTCCTCACCATCGGAAACACCCATTATATCTCTGAATTTTTCAATTATGCTCATATTTTTCATTCCTTTACTCAATTGAATCTTTATTATTTAAAATTTAATTTATACTTAACATTTATTATCGTTGTTTTTTTACTAAATGTCAATAATAAACAACATTAGATTTGCAAAAAAACACTATATTTTACAAAAAATTTACTATTTTTGTAAATTTTCTTTAAATCTGCTTACCATCATACAATTCTTTACCGCTAATTATCGCAGAATCATACATTCTTATCTCATTTTTATCGCTCTCATATTTAAGCGGAACAAGAATATAATCATCATTTTCATAAATAATATTTACCATACAAAAATCTATTCTGTTACCTGTTTGTATGTACACACCCTGCACACCGTCTATCACACGCAAAGCATTTTTGTTTATTCTAAGCCCCTCATACTGGTCAAATCGTATTTCTGCTTCAAAATGACTGTTTTCCAGTACATCTTTATTTATATAATTGCAAACTATTTCAATTTTAGCAAGTTCGGCTTGCTCATCAATAACAACAGAGGCAACATTTGCCGCTAATGGCTGAGAGTTAGCTCCTTGTAAAATAATCTCAACATTCATACCCTCTTTAAATTTATCGGCTTGTTGTATGGGTACACTTGTAAAAAAGCTCCATGTGTAATCGTGTATAATTTTACCTGCAACGTCAATGTTATTTGCCGGCGCTTGTGTTTTAGCAGCAGTAAAAAGTTCGCTCGCTGTCATTTGTTGCAGTTGCTGTAAGTTGTATATCAGTGCATCGCTATTATATGCCGATACAAAGTATCCGGAAATTGGTGCTGTAATTGGTGTAGACTGAACATTACTAATAGCACTTAATTCACTTTTCAGGCTATCTATTGTACTTGTAAAGTCGGAGCTTTGATTAGTAACTATAGCCGCTTTGTTAGAAAATAGTTGGAGGTTAAGTTTTTGCTCTGTTAAGTTATTTAAACTTGTGCTACATGTAACTTGCAAATAACTGTGAAGCGCAGTATAAACTTGATTTAAAATCATATTTGCATCTGTACCTGCTGCTGTAATTTGCGAACTTTGAATTGTTTCAATTTCACTTGTTAAAAGCTGAGCTTTTGCACTTTGTAGCATTTGTTGTTCGCTGTCAAAAACATTTGCAATTACATCGCCCGCATTAACGCGAGATCCATCTTCTACAGCATATCCAATAAGCCCACTTGCGTTGTATTGTATTACTGTTTCGTTTGCACCAAAAATTCCTTTGCAAACTATACTGTCAAAAAATGTTGCCTGCACAACATTCTCTGTTTCAAACGAATTGTCAGATATATTGATAAACTGAAACAAAATATATGCACACGGAATGATAAGCAAAACAATTATCCAATGTTTCATATTAAATTTCTTTTTCATAAATTTCTCCGCTTACAAGTTAAATTGTTCTTTATAAATATTTACTGCTTTTTGTACAAGCATTTCATCTTGTGCATTTAACCAATTAATATTAGGCATTTTATTAAACCACGTTAATTGCCTTTTTGCATAATTACGCGTTGCTTGTTTTAATTTTAAAACACAATCATCTAAATTGCTTTCACCATCAAAGTATTTAAAAAACTCTTTATATCCTATTGCCTGAGCAGCTGTTATGTATTCATCGGCATTGTCGTATACTGTTTTAGCCTCCTGCAAAAGGCCTTTACTCATCATAACATCTACCCGTTTATTTATGTTGCTATAAAGCTCTTGCCTACTGCTGTAATTTACACCAATAATAACATCATTATAAGGTTTAGTTTTTGGTATAGAGTTCTCAATTTGCGTAGACATTGTTTTGCCTGTTTGCAAATATAATTCCATTGCCCTTATTACCCGCACATGATTGTTTTTATGTATATTTTTTGCGTACGCTAAATCTATTTCGCACAGCTCGTTATAAATGCTATCTATTCCCTCAATCTCAAGTCTTTTATATAAATTTTCTCTTATATCGTCACTAGTTTTTTGGGTTGTAAAACTCATACCACATATAAGGCTGTTAATGTACTGCCCTGTGCCACCCACAACTATGCACAGTTTACCTTTTTTATTTATATCTTTTATGCACTGCGATGCCAAACTAACATATTCGGCAACTGAAAAGCGTTCTTTCGGATGCAAAAAATCTACTATGTGGTGCTTAACCCCCTCTGTCTCTTCTGGTGTAACTTTTGCGGTGCCTATACTTAGGTGCTTATATATTTGCATAGAATCAGCGCAAATTATTTCGGCATTAAGTATTTTAGCAAGCTTTACCGCTAATGCTGTTTTTCCCGTAGCAGTTGGCCCGCACACTATAAGAATTTTAGCCTTGTCTGCCAAAAAATTTTTCCACCTCTTTTTTAGTAATTTTAAGCACAACCGGTCTTCCGTGTGGACAAAATAAAGGTATTTCTCCGTTTAAAATTTGCTTTGCCAGCTTGTACAGTTCTTCTTTTGCACTTTTGTCTCCGCCTTTAATTGCACTTCTACACGATATAGAGTTTAACACCCAACTTGTTTTTTCGCTAATGGTGTTTTTATAATTAACAATAAGTTTGTTTGCAATTTCTATTACAAAATTCTCCAAATCTGTCTGTTCAATATCTTGCGGTATTGCACGCAATATTACACTGTTTGCTCCAAAATCTTCAATTTCTATACCGCTGTCGGCCAAAAGTTGCACATTTTGTAACAGCACATTTTTTTCTTTTGCACTTAACTGAACTGTTAAAGGCTGAAGTAACATTTGGCTAGCAACATTACCGTAAGTAGCCATTATTTTTTCGTATAAAATTCTCTCGTGCGCTGCATGTTTATCAATTAAACACATTTCATCGTTTCTTTGGGTAATAATATATGTATTAAACACTTCACCCACAAACCTAAGCGATTCGCTTGAAGTTTGCTCTTCTTTTAGAAGTGATGTTTGAGTAACTTCTTGCTGAATTTCATTTTCATTTTCTATTTTAATGTTTAAACTGCTATTGTTAAAGTACTCATCCTTATCTGTAGTATCCGGTTTATACGGCACAAGTTTTTCTTCACTCATTGTGTCGTCATCATCACTAATACTATTTAGTGGCATCGGTATTATGTCTTCAGGGTAAATGTCTGATGGCTTAGCGCTTACAGGCAAAAAGCTTTTTTTAACACTGTATTTTTCAACATTTGTTCTGTCGCTGTTTATGCTTTCCAGTACAAGTTTTTCTTCGTTTATACTGTTTTTATAATCGTAATTATTTTTTAAAATTTGCGTTGTTTGTTCTTTTAATACAGGCTTAATGTTATCTTGCTGTGTATTATGTAATGTATCATCGTTTAATTTCGTTTTATCATTTAAATTGCTATCAAGTTCAATTTGCATGTGCTCGTCTTGTTTTAATAATACATTGCTTTTTACTGCTTTGTATATAGTATTAAAAACATCCTTTTCTCGGGCAAATCTAACTTGTGTTTTCGCAGGGTGCACGTTTACATCTACTAGTTGCGGCGGCATATTTAAAAATATAATACCGCCGGGAAATTTGCCATGCATTAATATTCCCCTGTAAGCCGTTTCCATTGCAGCTGTCATAGTGCTATTTTTCACATATCTGTTATTAACAAAAAAATATTGCATGGCACGGCTCGCTCTTCCTTTGTACGGAGATGTTACGCAGCCCTTTACACTGTAGTTTTCATCAGTATAACTTATCTCTATTAAATTTTTTGCAAAATCGGCTGAAAATAAATTATATGCAACAGATATTATATTACCATCACCTAGGGTTTGATACTGTAATTTACCGTCTTTAATAAACTTAAAAGAAATTTCCGGGTGAGAAAGCGCCTGTTGAATTATTATATCGCTAACAAAGTTTGCCTCGCTAGCATCTTTTTTCAAAAACTTCATTCGGGCCGGGGTGTTGTAAAACAGCTCTTTAACAGTTATTGTTGTTCCCGTCGGTCTTGCCGCTGCCTCAAAACTTTGTTTAACTCCTCCATGAATTATAAAAAGTCCTGCGTATTCGTCATATTTAGTTTTTGTTAAAAGTTCTACTTTGGCCACACTGGCAATACTTGCAAGAGCCTCTCCTCTAAAGCCTAACGTTGTAATATTTTCAAGGTCATCTTCGTTTTGTATTTTACTGGTGGCATGCCTAATAAAAGCCGTTTGTATGTATTCACTATCTATACCTGTGCCGTCATCGACAATTTGTATTAGCTCAATACCACCTTTTTCTATGCTAACGGTAACAGATGTAGCCTTTGCGTCTATTGCATTTTCTAAAAGTTCTTTTACAACACTTGCCGGACGTTCAACTACCTCACCAGCGGCTATAAGTTCTGCAACATGTTTATCAAGTATATTTATAACGGCCAATTAAGTTACCTACCTTTCATTTTATGTATTATCTTTTAAACTGTTTGCAATTTTTTTAAGTTCATATAATTTATTTAGCGCCTCAATAGGCGTAAGTGTTTCCACATCAATTTTTTCAATTTGCTCACTTAGCGTTTGTGTTATATGAGATTTGTTCTGCTTTTTAACAGTGTCAAAACTTAGCTGTGCAGTTTCGCTTAAATTAGGGGCACTCTCTTCTAATATTTCAAGCACTTCTTTAGCCCTTTCAATAACACTTTCGGGTAGCCCCGCCAGTTTAGAAACCTCTATACCATAGCTATCATCGGCAGCTCCGCGAACAATACGACGTAAAAATGTAATGTCATCGCCTCGCTTTTTTGCGGCAATATTATAGTTTTTTACGCCGTCAACTGAGTTTTCAAGTTCCGTAAGTTCGTGGTAGTGTGTTGCAAATAAAGTTTTACAACCCAAATTCTCATGTTTAGCCGCTATATGCTCCACAACAGCCCTCGCTATGCTCATTCCATCAAATGTAGACGTGCCCCTACCTATTTCATCTAGTATAACTAGGCTTTTTTTAGTGGCGCTCTTCAATATTTCCGAAACTTCACTCATCTCTACCATAAATGTAGATTGCCCTAGCGATAAATCATCAGACGCTCCCACACGTGTAAAAATAGCATCTACAACGCCTGTTTTGCACATTTTTGCAGGTACAAAGCTGCCTATTTGCGCCATTAAAACAATTAACGCCGTTTGCCGCATATATGTAGATTTACCGGCCATGTTGGGGCCTGTAATTATTGCCATTCTATTCTCTTCACAGTCTAGCAAAGTGTTGTTTGGCACAAAAAGCGTATTTCGCAGCATTTGCTCTATTACAGGGTGTCGCCCCTCTTCAATTATTGTTTCTTCACTGTTGCTTACAGTTGGCATTACATAATTATTGCTTGCTGCAACGTGTGCAAACGAGCACAAAACATCAAGTTGTGCAAGTGCATCCGACGTAGTTTGTATTCTAGTTATATTGCTTGATATATCGCAAAGCAATTCCTCAAATAACCTGCGTTCTATTTCTAAAAGTCTCTCGTTTGCACCTAATATTTTATTTTCCAGTATTTTTAAATCTTCGGTTATATATCTTTCTGCATTTGCTATTGTTTGTTTTCTTACAAAATTGTCGGGCACTTGGGCACTCATCATTTTACTTACTTCAATGTAATATCCAAAAACCCTGTTATATCCTATTTTTAATGTTTTTATTCCTGTTTGCTCTTTAAGCTTTGCTTCCAGCTCACTTAAATATTCTCTTCCGTTTAAAACAATGTTTTTATACTCATCTACTTGCTCATTCGCGCCTGATTTAATAACCCCACCATCTTTTAATGTTGCCGGAGCTGGATCTTCAATTAAACTTGTAATTTTGTCCGCAATATCTGTAAGGGGATCTATTTTTGCTCGCAAAAGCTCTGTTTGTGAGCTTGTAAAGTTTTTTAACAAGCTTAATATTTGCGGTATTTTATAACATGTTTGTGCCAGTGCATTTACTTCGTTTGGCATGGCGCAACCATGATAAATGCGCGTAATAAGCCTTTCCATATCAAAAATACTATCAAGTGCATTTATTATATCTTGCCTTGTCATAAAGTCATTATAAAACTCGTTAACGGCCTCTAGTCTTGCATTTATAGCTCTAACATTTAAAAGTGGGCGATCAATCCATGTGCGCAAAAGCCTTTTACCCATAGCAGTTTTTGTTTTGTCCAGCACCCATAAAAGCGTGCCCTTTTTTTCTCTTGCACGCATTGTTTCACAAAGTTCTAAATTTGCCCTTGTTGTGTTAGATATACGCATATATTGAGCTTGTGTATATAAACTAATATCTTTTAGCCTTTCAACGCCTTTTTTTTGCGTTTGATTTAAATAAAATATTAACCCGCACACAGCTTTTTGCTGAATGATATCGGCGTTTATTTTTGCAGCTATTTCACTATTTTCTTCAAAGTGTGTGTTAATTATACTATTACAATTTTTGGTTTCGAACACACTGTTATCAATTAGCTCTACTCCACACAGCAATCTGTATTTTATGTAATCTGTTATTTGCTTTAAGTTAAGTGCGTATTCGTTTAAAAGTACTTCTTTTGGCAAATAGCAGCTTAGTTCAGAAATTGTTTGCATTTGCATGTCTTTATTTGCAATAGTTGTAGCATGTGCAGTACCTGTCGATATATCGGCAAAACAAATTGCTATTTCAGTTTCTGTTGCATAAATGCTGGCAATAAAATTGTTTTTATCGTCTTGTAGCATGCTGTTTTCTATTACAGTGCCAGGCGTTACTACCCTAACCACATCTCGCCTTACTATACCTTTAGTTTGAGATGGATTTTCCATTTGTTCGCATATAGCAACTTTATAGCCCTTTTGTATAAGCTTTGCCAAATAAGATTCGTACGCATGATAAGGCACACCGCACATGGGGGCCTTTTCCTCTTGTCCGCAATCTCTTCCGGTAAGTGTTAACTCAAGTTCTCTCGATGCAGTTTTCGCATCGTCAAAAAACATTTCATAAAAATCACCCAGACGAAAAAATATAATTTTATCCGGGTGTTGTTTTTTTATTTCCAAATATTGTTGCATCATTGGCGA
>CAYJGU010000025.1:0-28927 GCA_964369925.1 uncultured Bacteroides sp.
ATAACATGCTCATAAGCGCAACCTATAAATATAGTCGAAAATTCATCTCCACCTAATCGGCATACAACGTCACTAGAGCGCGCAATGTTAGATATCTCTTTTCCGACAAATTTTAAGTATTCATCGCCGGCAATATGACCAAAATTGTCGTTAGCATATTTAAGTTTATCCACGTCAATCATACATAAAGTAAACTCGGTATTTTTTTGTACAAGGTCTTCCATTTTTTCTTGAAAATACCTTCGATTAAATAGCCCTGTAAGCTCATCTTTATATACTAGGCTTTGTATGTGTTCATGCTCAAATCTCTCGTGGGTTACATCGATAATTCGAAATACACACGATTGTGTTTCATTCCACATAAGTAAAAATGCATCAATACTGTATATTTTGTTGCTTTGTGGGCAGTGTAGCTCGCTTTTTCTATAATCCACATCTATGCTTGCACATATATTTTTGCAAAAATCTAAAATAGCGCAATTGTCTTCACATGTGCATTTGTCATTATTTAACAGTTTAGAATTTGCAGATCCGTTTGAATATATAATCTCTTTTGTCTCTTGTGACAACACAATAATAAAATCGCCTATGCTGTTCATAATTGATTGTAGTAATAAGTTTGATTGCGACAGACAGTGAGATTGGTTTTTTAGTTTTTGTTCTCTTTCTCTCAATTGAGATATCATTTGATTAAAGGAACTCGAAAATTCTCCTAAAAAACTTACACTTTGGCAATAGTCTCCTTTGGCAACTTGGTTTGCCTGCCAAGTAAGGTGCTTTAGCCCTGCGTGAAGTTCTTTAAGGCTACCTGCTAAAAAATTGTTTCTGCTGGGTACTGTTGCATTTAGGTTGCCATTTGCCAACTCTTTTAAAAATAAATTAGATTCGATTAAGCAGTTAGATAAATGTGTAAGTGATTGTTGCACATCAGAAAAATCACCATCTTCGCTGTTAATAGGCGAAAGAGGCTTATTGAGGACTATACTTCTTATTTGCTCTAAAATAAAGTCGATCTCTTGATTTGTCATTATTACTATTCCTTTATATGTGCTTCGAACCTACAAACGCGTGAACCTGTTGCCCAACAATCTACTTCAGTTACAATATAATCTTTTTTTGTATATGCATTTAAAATTCCTGCTAAAAATCCCTCATCGTAATTGCAAACAGTTTTACCGGTAACAGGAAGCCCCGAACACTCTAAGTCTTCACTTATAGTTAGTGTAGCTTTGCCGGTATCATAATCAAATTCCTCAATGCGCAATATACCCATTTTGCGTTGCTCTAACACTTTTTGAAGTTGTGCAATAAACTGCGAAAAATTTAAATTAAGGTTTAACATATTATTTGCAAATTCAATACCGGCAATATGCCCTGCTTTTCTAAAAACATCTATTGCAGCTTCATTCCCATATATTTGTGTAAGCTGGCTTTTAATTGCAAACTGAAATAATCGGTGAACAAAAACAGGCATGTCTTCGCCTAAATTTTCTCTGCCTTGTACAATATCACCAACCGAATTCCATGTAAATTTATTTTCTTCTTCTAAGTTAAATAAATTAAACATAAAATCTCCTATGTACATATAAATATAAAAAGTATTATCTTAGTAAAAATAATAAAGTATTTGTACATATTTGTCAATTAAATATGGCGAATTGTTGTGTATAATTACAATAATTAACCTATTACAGCGGTTTTTTATTTTTAGTTTGTATTGCATAAATTGTGGGCACAACTACCATTGTTAAAATTGTAGAGAAAAGCAACCCAAATAAAAGAACACTGGCCATTGGAGCAGTCATTGTATCTCCCGACACAATAAGCGGTACAAGGCCTACGCAAGTAGTTATACTTGACAGCATAATTGGCCTAAATCGCAAGCTAACGGCGCTTTTGCATGCTTGCTCTACAGTTTTTCCGCTGTTTACTTTGGCGTTCATAACTTCTATTAGCAATATACTGTTGTTAACAACTATACCAAATAAACTTACAAGGCCAAGCAAAGCCATAGCTTGTATATCCATACCAAATACCCATAGACCAAAACCACAACCTATAAAACTAAGCGGTATACTGGCAAGTACTATTAATGGATGTTTTAAATTTTTAAATTGGAATATAAGTATTAAATATATAAGCATAACGGCAAGTGAAGCACTAGATATAAGTGCAAGCAATAGTAAAGACATATTGTTAACTTCACCTTTGCCTGTAATTGTAATGCCTTCTAAATCCATGTTGTCTATATAATTATTAAAAAGCTCGCTTTCAATAGATACAGAGCTGTAACCAGGCAAAACATTGCTAAGTACGTCTGCATAATATTCAGAGTTATAGTGGTTTATTACGGGTACGCTTTGAGTTAATTCTATATTTGCAATTTGGCTTAAAGGTATGCTTATTGGCAAGGAACTACTTGTTATGTGCATATCTTCAAGCTGTTCCACACTGTCAATATCAGTTTGCAAAACAATGTCAGGGTTGGTATCGTTATTATTTAAAGTACCTACATTAACACTCATTAGTGCCATGTCTACTTGCCTTATAACATCAAATTTTAGCAAGCCGTAATTTGTAAGCTCATCGGTGTTTGTGTGTACTACATATTCGCTTTGTGTACTTAAACTAGTGCTTCGCACCCTATCGGTGCCTTGTATTTTATTTAATGCATCCTCCATATCAGCTGCAACTTCGTATATTTTATCGGTATCTTTGCCCGAAACAACAAACGCAATTTTTGCATCTGTTGGCATAGAGTATTCAAGACACCTAACAGTAGCACTTGCATTTTCAAGTGTTTTGTCAAGCAAATCTTGTATGTGCTTTGCAGTGGCCTCAACACCGCCAAGTGTTTGCATTTCCTCGCTGTTAAGTTGCAGTACATATTGGCCCACATTAGGTGCTTGGCTAACAGAAGGCACTGTAAGGAAAAAGTTGGGCAAACCTATGCCGACGGAGTATGTAAAATTATCAACAACATTTTGCTGTTTTAAAACACTGTTTATATCTTCGCTAACTTCTTCGCATGCCTGTAAAGAAATTTTATCGCTCTCGTAATTTATATAAATAACAGGTTTATCGGCTACCGGGAAAAACTGAATACCAAGGCTTAACGCTAAAACAGCCGCTACACCTAAGCTTATAAATGCTGCTAAAACAGTTAATATTTTATGTTTTAAACCAAGTTTAAGCATAAATTTAAAAAATACACCAACTATATTTTTTCTTCGCCTTTTGCTTTTGTGTTCCGGTTTAAAAAACCAAAATGCAAAAACAGGAATTACAAGCATGGCAACAAAATAGCTTGCAATAAGCGCTGTTATTACAACTGTTGGTATATCTCCGGCCACTTGCCCAACAACGCCGGGCACAAAGTATATAATAGAAAAAGTAACAATTGTGGTAAGTGTGCTTGTTAATACAGGTACAGCTGTTTCGCTAAGTGCATTAGTAATTGCCTGTTGCTTTTGTATGCCGCTATTTAAATGGTGTTGTATGGCTTCGCTTACTACTATTGCGTTGTCTACTAAAATACCTAGCGATACTATAAGTCCGGCTATAGTGATAAAATGAAATTCAAGTCCAAGCAAGTTCATAACAATAAATGTTGTTAATATACTTAAAGGTAATGCAACCGAAACTATTATGCCGTTGCGAAGATGAACACCAACCATTACAACAACAACTATAAGCAGTATACTTTGTATAAGGTTAAATATAAAATCGTTTATAGAATTCTCAATGTCTGTTGGCGCATACATTATTTCATGGAAAACAATGTCACTTGGTACGTCGTTTTGGGCATCATCTATGGCTTGCCTTAACTTTTGCCCTACTATTACAGCGTTTTGCCCTTTTTGTATTGTGCCCGATATTAAAACAGCATTCTCTCCATCTTGAGAAAAATAGTAGTCACTTACAGATTCTGTATAAATATCGGCTATATCACTAAGTGTTATAACACCGGTATTGTCGGGTAAAGCGCCAATGGTTAGTGTTTCTATATCCTCCATGTTTTCAAAAACAGCCGGCGTAATAACATTTACTTGCTCGCCGTTATAATTAATGCCGCCTGTTGGTATAGATATATTTTGTGCTTGTAATAGCTGTAAAATATTTTCAAGACTTATGCCGTAAGTTTGCATTTTACTGCTGTTTGCACTAATAACTACCTGATTTGGTATTTCGCCTTCTATTACTACTTGCTCTATACCGTCTACTTCTATAATGGTGTCTTTAACTATATTGGCATAATTAACAAGTTCATCACTACTGTAGTTTTTGCCTGAAAGACTAATTAAAAATTGATTTTCACCAGAAAGGTTTGTGTCAATTACACTTTCTTGTGCAAGTTCGGGTAAATCGCTTTGCGCATCACTTATTGTTTGCCGAAGCTTGCTTTCAACTTCATCTACTGTAACGTCAATATCATACATTATAACAATAATGCTGGCATTGTTAATACTTTGGCTTGTGTAGTAGTCTATGCCCTCAAGTGCGGCAATTTCGCTTTCCAGTACATTTGTAACTTGCTGCTCAACTTCTTTTGGGGATGCGCCGGGATACGCGGTAATAACAGTTGCAGCAGCAACAGAAGTGCCAGGATTTTCTTGCTTTGGAATTATGTAATAGCTGTATAGACCAACAACAACTATAATAATGCACAGTATTACAACAAACATTTTGTTTTTTAATAAAATCGAAACAAATTTACTCATAATTTGTAAGCACTCCTTTAAGGTTAAGCAAACAGTGTTATTTTTACATAGATTTTTGGACAGTTGTTGTTTAATTATTGAAACAATATACGTATAATAAAAGCGATAATTACACTTACATTATAATACAATAAAGGAAAAAGTACAATTTACATTTTAAAAACAAATGATATTAACACGCAGTTACTTGTACGTTTAAACATAAGTGTTTCAAAGCTGCTCGTTTCGGTTAGCAAGGCCAATGTGTTTATGTTAAATGCATATATTTTATTTATATATTAAATATATTTTTTATATTATGTATAATAATGCATTATAATGTATTTTTAACTTGTAAATGTTGGTTTGCGGTGGTAAAATACTAACAAACATATTTTAGGAGGAATTTTAAGTGAAAATATCACTAAAAGACAGATTTAGATATTGGTTCGACAATTTAATGTCGAAAGGAACGATTGCACTTGTTAGTATATTGTTTTTAGCTACAGCAATTGTTGTTATAGGTGTAGGTGTAATTTTGGCACTGGTAGCAGGCAATGCTAATGCTACACCCGGCTATATTTGGGCAAGCTTAATGCATATTATAGATGCAGGCACAATTACAGCTGCAGATACGGCTGACGCAAGATTTGTAATACTTATGTCTATAGTTACACTTTGCGGTATTTTTGTAACTAGTATTTTAATAGGTATTATAACAACAGGTTTTGAAGAAAAACTTAACAACCTTAAAAAGGGCAATTCTAGGGTTATTGAAAAAAATCATGTTGTAATTTTAGGCTTTGACAATAATGTTTTTACACTTATATCGGAGCTTATAAAAGCAAACGAAAACCAAAAAGACGGCTGCATAGTTATATTAGCAAACGAAGAAAAAGAAGTTGTAGAAGAAGCAATTGCCGCTCAAATACAAGATTTTAAAACAAGCAGAATTATTTGCCGTACAGGTGGTACAACAGATAAAAACATGATAGCAAACTGCTCGCTTGAAACATGCCGAAGCATTATAGTAAACGAAAAACAAGACTTTATGACAATAAAAACTATTATTGCTATAAACAACTATTTTGCAAGCATAAACAAAACACAAAACCTGCCACATATTGTTGCAACTATTAACAAAAGCGAAAATTGCGATGCAGTAGACATTATTTCAGACGGTAATGCCGAACTTGTTCTTATAGAAAACTCTATTTCAAGAATAATAGCACAATCTTGTAGGCAACCTGGGCTTTCTACTGTTTTACTAGAGCTTTTTGATTATGATGGTGATGATTTATACTTTGAGAGTTTTGAACAACTTGAAGGTGTGAAGTTTGGCGATGCACTAAACTCGTTTGAAAAAGCAATTGTTTTTGGTTATAGAAGAGAAGGTAAAATATACCTAAATGCCAATAAAGATGAGCCTATTAAAAAAGGCGATGCACTATTATTGCTTGTGGAAGATGATGGACTTGCAAAAGTAATGCCAACAAAAAAATTAGATGTAAGTGCTATTGCATCGCATAAAGACATACCTGATGAGTGCGAAAATATATGTATTATTGGCATAAACGACATGATAGACAAAATAATATTAGAGCTTGATAATTACTTTATTAAAGGTAGTAAAGTAATTGTTGCAAACAGTAAAATAGACGATAGTTTACAAGAGCTTAAAAACGAATTGAAAAATATTACTATTACAACTGTGGAGTGCGATACAGAAAACAGAAGTAATTTGGAAATGTTAACGCAAGACAATGTTAACCACGTATTATTGTTAAGCGACAATGAGTTTGATGATGAGACATGCGATTCTATGACATTGTTTAAACTTATACATTTAAGAGATATTGCTGAAAAAAGAGGTATAAAATTTAGCATTACAAGCGAAATGAGAGACGTTGCAAACCAAAAATTGGCCGAGGTTACAAAGGCGAATGATTTGGTTGTAGGCTCTAACATTATAAACTTAATTTTGTCACAAATAAGTGAAAACAGAGATTTGTCAACTGTATTTAATGAAATTTTAAATGCCGAAGGTTCGGAAATATATATTAGAAAAGCAGAAAAATACGTTGCACTAAATACAGAAATGGACTTTTATGATGTTACAGAAGTACTTAGAAAACAAGATGCAATTGCGATTGGATACAAAAAGCAATCTGGCGATAGCTATGATATAATAATAAACCCTGCTAAATCACAAAAAGTAACATTCACTCAAGATGACTACATTATTACACTTGCTTCTGATTAAAAAGATAATTATAGTAAAAATGCACCTATTTAAAATAGGTGCATTTTTTATTTTTTTGTATTGGCTTTAAAGGCGTTTCGATACTGATGTGGTGTCATATTATAATGCTCGTTAAACAGGCGGTAAAATTGTGTGCGGTTTAAGTAGCCCAACTGCTCGGCTATTAATGATACCGAGTTATTTGTGCGCAATAACAAACTACCTGCCTCTGTCATACAAATTTGGCGCTGATACTCGCCTATTGTAAAGCCATAATGGTTGCGAAATGTACGGTTTAAATAATCTGCATTATAGTGCAAATCTTGCTCAAGCTCTTTTCTTGGTATTCGGCGTCTTCTCGATTCAATGTATATTTTAACCTCGTGTGCAACGTTTTGGCTAAGTGGGGTAATTACTTCGTTAAAGCTATAAATAAAGTGAGTAGGATTTGTTAAAAAATACAAGTATCTTTTTAACAAACCAAACAAAATTATACGATACCCCAATATATGTTCAATAATTTCAAACTTAAAAAGTGGCAAGTAATGAAAAACTTGATTTAAATAATCGCTTCGAATAAATCTAAACTCCCAATAATATTTACAAGTTTGTTTTTCTTTATTAATTACGTCGTTAAAAGATTTAAATAAATCTTTTAACTCTTTATTTAAATGAAAATCATAATTATAAGAAATGAATTTTTGGAAAAATTCTTGAGAAATAAAAAAGTATATTGCGCAAGAATTTTTTGAGTACTTTTCACAGTGATATATATTTGTATTAAGTATACACGTATCGCCGGTTGTATACTTTTTTATGTTGTTTTCAACTTGAACTTCAACTTCTCCGGATACAACACTAATAATTTCATAGTAGTTATGGTTGTGCATTTGGCTTGAGCTTTCGACATATGTGCTTTTTTCAAATAATATGCCTTGCTTAGGGGAACAAAATTCAAGCAAAATATCGTTTTCATCAGTGGCAACAACCAGCATACCTGTCTCTTCATCAAAATGTCTTGTTGTATTTTTATAAAGGCGAAAAAAAGATGATTTGGCTGTGCTGTCCGGTGTGTCACTTAAATACTTTTCTATACTTTTTTCACTGAAAAGTGAATATAAGATTTCTTTTCTAATCATTGTAAAACCTCGAATGAAAGTCGGAATTTGATACATGCGTTTTAAAATATATGCTAAATTTGTTATTGATAAAAATTACTGTATACTGTAAAGTTTTAAGCACGTTGTTAATTATTGCATATAACATATTAACTAATCGTTTGTTTTTTGTTATTTTTGCCAACAATTTTATACAATATGCTTAGAAGGCTAAAAGTAACAAATATAAACCAATTTTAAACTAAATTGTAATTAAAAAGCAATTATTTTTAAGTTTGTGCAACAATTTTACATATTGCGGCAATGAATTACAACTATACTTGTAATTTAAAGCATTTTAATATCGGATGTGTTAAAAAATGCTTGAATTAATAAAAGACGGAGGTATCATAATTATGCAAAACACAGCAACAGAGAACTTAACGGCGAAAGAAACACTTGAACTTGAAAAGCTGAAAAAGAAGCAGGCGCAACCTACAGGAAAAAATTATTTATTTATAATGATTTTCCTAGTGGCAATCATCTACATAGTTGATGAGATAACTTCAAACATTCGCACAAATATGAACCCGATGATTATTGATCAATTTTTTGTGCAACAAGGAAAAGATTACAACGAAGGTCTGGCACAGTTAACTTATTTAACATCACCCGGTACATTTTTAATGTTTATCTTGCCTTTTTATAAGGCTTTAGCAGATAAATTTGGAAGAAAACCATTCTTAATTCTTAACACAATAGGTATGGGTGTATCTATGCTTATTACAATGACAGCACCAAACATAGTAATGGTAGCTGTTGGTAGTATTGTAACTACATTTTTTATTCCAAACGATATGCAAGTTATGTACATAATGGAAGTTGCTCCTGAAAAACACAGAGCTAAGATCGCATCTATAACAAAAGCGATAGGTTACCTTGGTGTTACTAGCGTACCTATATTAATGAGAACAGTAATGAACAACGACAGCGCGCTATGGAGAAATGTTTATATAATTCCAATTGCTTTAGCATTTGGTGTTAGCTTAGTTTCGTTCTTCTTCTTTAAAGAAACACCCGTATTTTTAAACAAGAGAATAGGACAACTTGAAACTAAAAAATTAGGTAATGCAGATGCAGCTGAAGATGCAAAACCTGTTAAAAAAGAAAAAACAGGCGTTTTACAAGCTGTTAAATTTATTGTTTTACACAAACAAGTTCGCAATATAGTTATTGCATGTATGTTATTTGCATTTAGCCTTGGCGGTGCAATTCAACACGCTAACATTATGGCTACTAACGGAATGACAACAGAACAACTTACACAAGCTCTTTTATTCTTCCCGGTTACAAATGCTATTATGACATTTAGCAGCGGCTTTTTAACCGATATTGCAGGACGTAAAAAATCGGCAATAACAATGGGAATATTAACAGTTGGTGTGCTTGTAGTATTTATATACGGAACAACAGCAGGTTTCCCACCAGCACTTTTGGGTATTTTAATGGGTGTAGGCACAGGTTTACTATGGAGTGTTAGCGATTTAATTTTTATCATCCTACCATCAGAATCAACTCCTACACATATTAGGGCATCTGTTTTGGGTACATTATCACTTGTATTCAATGTTGGCGGTATGATTTCAGGCATAATATTTGCAACATTAATTAGCTTTATTAGCTCGCTTGCAACTGTTTGCTTAATAATGGCTCCAGCTCTAATATTTGCTTGCTTACTAGTTATAGCTTTAGGCGTTAAAGAAACTAAAGGCGTAAACATGGAAACTGTTACTGGCGAATAATTTTAAGTTAATATTTATTATAAATTTAATGCGCAAACATTTTAAAAATGTTTGCGCATTTTATTATATATTGTATTTAAAAATGCACTATAAAATAAAATTTATTACTTCGGTGGTAAAAAAAATAAAAGTCGCAATTTGATACATCTGTTTTTTAAATTGGTGCTTTTTATGATATTGATAAAAATCACTATATGATGTAATATTTCAAATGTATTAGTTATTATTACATATAAGTTGTTAACTTAACAATGTTTTTTTAATAATATTAACAATACAATTATTAAAAAAACATAAAAATAATTGTATCATTTTTTTAAAATACAAATTTTATTATTGCAATTAATAATGGTTAAATACAATGTTAGTGTATTAAAAAAGTTAACATGCAAAACAAAGAACGATGAAAGAGTTTTTAACCTATTGAGATAAAAACAGGGGCAAAAATAAAGGTGCAAACATATTAAAACAAGTTTGCACCTTTATATGTATTTAGGAATGGAGTGAAGTATATGAATGAAAGATTAGAAAAAGAAAAAGAAATTATGAAAAAATTTGCTATGCAACAACCACCGCAAGTTGTATTTGAGCAAAGTTGTGGTAAGGCTAAAATAGAAATTATGGACTGCGGTACGTTTTTTTATATTTATAACGGTGAATGCATTCACCATGCTTACTCGTGTGCGAAAACAGTAGACGGCAAAGCAATAGACACAAAAACTGCGCAAATGGTAAGCGCAACAGTAGCCGACATAAGCGATGAATTTGGTGAAGGCAAACAAGTAACAGCTGTATACGAAAAAGAATGCTTAGTGCTTACTCAACAAATTAATTTGTACAAAAGCGGTAAGCTTGTTGTAAAAGCAATTTTAAAAGATAATGAAAGATTTACAAATACAAGATATATTGCCCCGTTTTGCACACCTTATCCCGATAAAAAGGGAAAAAGAGTGTTTTTGTCTTTAGACCAAAAAATGCTTAAAGTGCCATATGACAATGATATGTGGATGAGATATGAATCGGCAGTGCCGGATTGTGGGCGCAAAAGTTATGATGTTACTGCTATATACGATGAACATACACTTGAGGGACTTGTAGTTGGCGCACTTGATTTTGACATTTGGAAAAATGCCATTGAGTGGGGAAGGCATGATGCCAGAACGTTTTTAGCATATAGCGGTGTTGCCGATGCAGGTACACACGACATATACCCACACGAGCCTGTTACAGGCAAAGAAGTGCACAGTGCAAGATTTACTGTGTATTGGAGTGAAAATATAAAAAAAGGCATGGAAGAATTTGCTGATATGTGCACAGAAGTTATCAAACCAAGACAATTTTGTGAATGCAAAGTACCTTTTGGATGGAACAGCTTTTCGGCACTGGGAATGATGCTTACAATAGACCACTGGAAACAAGCGGGAGAATTTATACAAAACGAGCTTGTTAATTTTGGCGGCGAAGATGGTGTGAGTTTTATTAATTTAGATGGAGCGTTTGGCCTAGATATTGATGAAATACGCACAACGATAAAAGAAATGCATGAGCAAGGAAAAAAAGCGGGCTGGTATGCATCTCCTTGCATGTGGATACAAAAACTTGGAGATAGAACGTTTGACAATGGAAAACACACAGTAAGCGAATTGTTTTTAAAAGACTACGACGGCAATGTAATGCCGGCTATAGACAATTTGGTGCCTCTTGATGTGACGCACCCCTTATGGGAGGTTTATACTAGGGAAACAATAAAAGAACTTATAAATTTAAATATTGACTATATAAAAATTGACTTTTTAACGCATGCAAGTATAGAGGGTAACCACTATAAAAAAGGTGTAACAGGGCGCATGGCATTAAACCATGCATATAAAGTTATACAAGATGAAATAGGAAAAGCAGAAAAAGAAGTATTTATAAGCTTATCTATAGCACCGCTGTTTCCATACTTTTTGGGCAATTCAAGGCGCTCGTGCTGCGACGCTTTTGGACACTATGACGATGTGCGCTATGTGTTAAACGCGCTTAACTTTGCTTGGTGGACAAACGGCAGGATTTATCAGTATAACGACCCCGACCACTGTGCTTTGTACCACTCTATTATAGATGGCAGAAGCGAAACAACAATTCAAGAGGCCAGAAGTAGGTATATAGCTAGTGTAATATCAGGCACTGTAATAATGTTAAGCGACAATTTTGGCCCAACAGGTGACGAGCAGCTTATAAAAAATGCCAGAAACAGGGCTCTAGAAATTGCAAACAATGCAAACGTAAACGAAGTTGCACGTTTTGGAAAGACATTTATACCTGTTTATTTAAAAAGCGATACAACACCGTTTTATACATTAACGCACGCCGGTAGGCACTTTGTAGCTTTATTTAATTTTAACAGTGATAAAACTGTTTTAGAATTAAACGCAAAACATGGCAATTTACCGGAAAACGGAAAACTTAAAAATTTATATACCGGCGAATTAACAGAGTATAAAAATTTTATTAGCACAAATTTAGATGGATACGATGCAGCACTATTTGAGATTATATGCTAAATGTATTTTAAAAGCATAGTAATGCCTTTTGTGTAATACGAATATTAAAAGGTACTATGGCTTTAATATAAATTATTTTTAGAAGGGCGGCACAATATGAACACGTTAAAAATAACAGAATTAACACTTGAAAATTTTAAACCATTTGGAAGTTATGAGCAGCTTATTAACCCAACAGCAATAGGCGGCGGAATACCGGGCATGGCTTTTTATCCTGATTTAGTTAGTCTGGAGTTAAATTTTCAAAATCCGTCGTTTTCTACAACAAGGGTAGAAAAAAAGTTTGGTAAAACTATTGTGGCAATAGAGCAACACGACAAGTGCGGGGAGGGAATATTGTCTCTTGATGGCGATATGATAGTTTATTTTGCACCTGCCTCTAGCAAATACCCCGAAGTACTAAACGACTTAAAAGCGTTTTATGTGCCTAAAGGTACAATGCTATGTATACACCCAGGTGTATGGCATTGTATGCCTTTTGCCGCTAATACAGACGTTATTAACGTGTTAAACGTTTTGCCAAGACGCACATATAAAAATGATGTAAGCATGCAAATGCTTAAAGAAGAAGAGCGTATTACAATAGTAGATTAAAATTTAAATAAAGAACGGAGAATAAATATGCCAATTGTAAAGGTTAGAGATTTACTTAAAACAGCACAAGAACAAAACACATCTATATTAGCTTTTGATGCAGCCGATTACAATACTATTTATGCATGTATTAAAGGTGCAGAAGCTGTAAACAAGCCCGTAATAGTAATGCTATATCCAACTATGGCTTCATTATTCAGCTTTGGAGCATTTGCAGCAACAGTTATAGACTTAGCCAAAAATTCAACAGCACCTATAGGTCTTCACTTAGACCACTGCTCAGATCCTGCTACAATATACTCAGCTATAAATGCCGGATTTAGCTCTGTTATGGCCGATGGAAGCGCGCTTGCTTTTGATGAAAATGTTGCATTTACAAAGCAAATTGTACAAGTTGCAAGTGCGTTTGATGTTGATGTAGAAGGCGAAATAGGCCACGTAGGGCAAATTGCTCAGGGTTTTGATTATAGCGATAAACAAGCATTTACACTTCCCGAAGAAGCCGCAAAATTTGCAGAGCTTACAGGGGTTGCAAGCATGGCCGTTGCATTTGGTAGTTGCCATGGTGTATATAAATCTACCCCTAATTTAGACTTAACACGCCTACAAGAAATTGATAAAGCTACAGATACTCCCCTTGTTTTACATGGCGGCTCTGGTATACCGCAAGATCAACTAGAAAAAGCTTTTACAATGGGCATTAATAAATTTAACATAGGAACAGAATTTTTTATTTTAAATGAAACATTAATAAAAGAATATTACACAAAACCTGAAAGTGAACAACAACCATTTGGAGCAACTATGCATGTTAGAGCAGGCCTTACAAAATACATGATAGATAAATTAGAGCTTTGCAAAATTAAACTATAAAAGCAAAGGCTACTTATTTTTTGGAGGAGCTAATGGAAAAGAAATTTGATGTTATAGGCGTAGAAGATCCTATAATGGACTTTGCTATGCAAATACATAAAATACCAAAAACAGACGACTTTACAATGATACATGATTATTCCTGGCAGGGTGGCGGTAATGCTTCATCGGCAATAATAGCACTTGCAAGGCTTAATGCAAAAACAGCAATTGTTGGAAAAGTTGGTACTGACGTTTACGGCACATTTTGCCGCAACGATATGGATAGGCATGGTGTAGATACATCTCACTTAAAGACAATGGGAGAAAATACTACACTATGTGTATGTTTGGCCGAAAAAGAAAGCCAAGGGCGCAGCTTTTTAGGCTGGCCTGGCAGTAATGTACAACTCTCAAAAAGCGAGGTTGACGAGGAATTTATAAAGCAGGCAAAGGCAATTCATTTAAGTGCTATGTTGTCCGAGTCACAAAAACATGCACTTGAATTTGCTAAAAAGCACGGAGTTCTTGTTTCTTTTGACGGAGGTGGCTACAGCCCCGAAGTGTTTGAGTTTGCAAAAAAGACAGATATATTAATAGTTTCAGAGCATTTTTACAAAGGTGCTTTTGGTGAAGATGAAAACTATATTGAAAACTGTAAATCATTTTTGAAAAATGGAGCAAAAGTTGTAATAGTTACACTGGGCTCTAAAGGGTGCATTGGTGTAAGCGCCGACGAAGAGTTTTCGCTTGATATTTTTAGAAAAGAGAACTTTGAAATAGTTGATACAACAGGTGCAGGTGATGTTTTTCACGGTGGATTTTTATATGCCTACCTTTACAGGTACAAAATACAACCGTACAATTACAATTTAAAAGATTGCGCTCGATTTGCCTCGGCAGTGTCTTTTATAAATTGCAATACGCTAGGTGGACGGGCAGGACTTCCCACTTGTGAAATGGTAGATGAATTTTTAAACACAGGAGATGTGGATTTATCTTCGCTGCAACAGCGTAAAGATTTTTACAAAACAGCTGTTTTTGAACAAAAATAAAATTAAAGGAAATGGAGTACTACTACTATGAAAGATAATAAAGTTATTTTGGGTGTTGTTCCCGTAACAAGAGACATGTTTCCACCCGAACCAGGTATAGTTACAAGAGATGAAATTTTAAATAAAATTAACGATATGGTTGGACGTCAAGTAGACGTAGAAATAGTAGGAATAGAAGATATTTGTGAAAATGGCATGCTTTGGGATAATGACGATGTGCAAAAAATAGCCGATAAATTTTATAATAGCAGAGTAGATGCATTGTTTTTTCCTCATTGCAATTTTGGCCAAGAAGAGCCTGTTGCGATGCTTGCAAAAAAAATGGGTAAGCCAGTGCTTTTGTGGGGGCCAAGAGATCCAGCACCTGTGGAAGAGGAGTTTAGGGTTTACGACACACAGTGTGGGCTTTTTGCCACTGCAAAGGCTCTTTCGCGATACAATGTGCCGTTTACCTATATAGAAAACTGCACATTAGACGCACCTGTACTAGAGAGATGTTTTGACAAATTTATACGCGTTTCGGCAGTTGTTAAAGCAATGCAAAATATGAGAGTAGGTCAAATTGGCATACGTCCAAGACAGTTCTTATCGGTAAAAATAAACGAGAGCGAACTGCTTGAAAAATTTGGTATAGAAGTAACAAGTATATGGACAGAAGAAATTGACCTAATAGTTAAAAAGTTAAAAACAGGCAATGCACATTTAATTGGAGCAGTTAAAAAAGTAGAGCTACCAATGACGGCGGCAATGCTAAATATGAAACAAAACGAGCCCGACCCAAGAATTAAAGAGCGCATGGACGATATTAAAAGTAAAATTGATTGCTCTGATACAAGTGATGAGAAACTTGAAAATATTGCCTGTGTTGAAATTGCAATAGAAGAACTTGTTAAATTAAACAACTTAGATGCAATATCGTTTGAGTGCTGGGCGTACATGGCAAATACATACGGAATACGAGCATGCTTTATGCTTGGAGATTTAATAGACAGAGGTATTGTAGCGGCATGTGAAACAGACACACATGCGGCAATAAGCGCTAGGCTGTTGCAAGCTGCGGCAAGGGGGCAATCATGCCCATTTGTTGCCGATATTACCATTCGCCACCCAACTAACGACAATGCAGAACTACTTTGGCACTGCGGACCGTTCCCTGCAAGCTTAAGAAAAGAGAGTGCTAAGGCTAAAATGGTAGATGAAAAAGGGTACTACGAAATAAAAGGCGGAAGAATTACTCTTGCAAGGATGGACCAAATAGGAGGACAATACAGCTTGTTTGCCGACGAAGTAGACGGTACAGACGGACCTGTTACAAATGGAAACTATGTATGGGTAGAAACAAAAGATTGGCCAACATGGGAGAAAAAATTTATATATGGCCCATATATTCATCATATTTGTGGTGTGCACGGTAATTACGCCGATGTTATGAAAGAAGCTTGTAAATATATAAATAACCTTGAGCACGACTCGGTGGAAAAAATTAGTTATGAGTAATAATAAAGCGTATAATTTTACATGCGAGCAGTTAACACAAAACCTGAAAGAAAGCAAAGACGTAAATGCAATACAGGTTAGTTACTATAAAATGAGCTGTAATAATGGCGATGAGTGTATAATGTCGGTAGATATTTACCCCGACATGGGTATGAAAAGCTCCTCTTTATTTTATAATAAAGTTTATTATCAGCCATATAATCCGCAGTGGTCTGAAATTCTTTTAGGAATGGAAATGTTTGGTTCGTTTGTGCTTTTTCCCACACCAAACCGTGTTAAAAACGCTACATATACTTTTGGCAATGAAACTGTGAGCATGCAAAAAAATGGTGAAAAGCGTGATAACCACGGTATTGTGTATGATTCGAAGTTTGCAGTGCAAAATATACAATGTAATAGTGAGCATGCAAAAATTACAGCAAGCTTAACTATAGATGAGCACGATGAAAACTATAAGAGCTTTCCGTATAAATGTGAGCTTATAATTACATATACATTAACACAAAATGAGCTTGCTTTTAATTACGAAATATGCAACCTATCTAAAAAACCTATGCCTTATGGCATAGGTTTACACCCAGCATTTTTAATGGGAGAAAACGATATTTCGGCACAAATAAAAATGAAAAGTGATTGTTATTACGAGACAGATGAAAATTTATTGCCCACAGGCAAAAAAATTGAAACCTCAAATAACAGCGATTTCAATTTAAATGAATTTTGCGATATAAGAAATTTAAATTTAGATACCGTGTTTTGTTTGACAAGCGATGAAGATACTATTAAATTTAATGAGCACAAAACGCAGATAGTTATATCTCGCAGTGAAGAATTTAAAAAAGGTATTTTGTTTACTGCATTCAGGCAAATGGGTGTTATATATGGTCAGCAACTTTTTTGTGTAGAGCACCAAAGCACGTGTACAGACGCTATAAACTTGTATGCAAAAGGTGAAAAAGATACAGGGCTAATTGTTTTAAACCCAGGCCAAAGTAAAAAAGGTTTTGTAAGTTATAAGTTTGAAAATACATAGCAATAAAATTAATAAAAGTGTATATAAAAAATTGCTTTAACTGTAAAGCAAAAGAATGGAGTTTAAAATGAGATTTAAAACATTCGGTAATACTAATGCAAAAATATCTGAAATAAGCATAGGTACTTGGGGTATAGGCGGTGCAGGCTGGGGAGAAATTAACGGTAAAGAATCGGTGGCGGCAATAGATGCAATGCTTGAAAGCGGTGTAAATGTAATAGATACAGCACCTGTTTATGGCTTTTTTAACCCAAGTGCAGACGATTTAGGCTTTGGAAGAGCAGAGGTAATTTTAGGCGAAGCGTTAAAAGGCAAAAGAGACAGTGTTTACTTAATTACAAAGTGTGGTTTAAATTTTGACAGAGAAAAAGGACCGCAAAGTATGTATAAAAGCCTTGTAGAAGATGAAATAATAGGCGGCTGTGAGCAATCGTTAAAAAGGTTGCAAACAGATTGTATAGATATGCTTTTTGCACATTGGCCTGATGAAAAAACACCTATTGAAGAAGTAGTAGGCTCTATGGAAAAATTAATTAAAGCGGGCAAAATAAAAAGTTATGGTTTAAGTAACTTTACACAAGAGCAAGTGATTGCGGCAAATAGTATTTTACCTGTTGGTGCAGTGCAAATGGAGTACTCTATGGTAAACCGTAAGTTTGAAGATGCACTAAAAGCAGCATACGATAACAATATTGGTACTATGGCGTATGCAACATTTGGCGCAGGTGTGCTTACAGGAGCATACAGAACATTGCCTGATTTTGGGCAAATGGACACCAGAAATACATTTTACCCTTATTTTAAAGAACCGAAGTTTAGCCAAATTCAAAGCTTATTAAAAATTATGGACGAAGTAGCCGCACAGTATGGTGCAACACCAAGTGAGGTAGCAATAAACTGGAGCACACAAAAACAATTTATAAGTACTGCTATTTTAGGTGTTAGCAAAGTAAAACATGCAAATCAAAATGCAAAAGCTTTTGACTGGAAACTTACAAACGAAGATATGGCAAAGTTAGATAATGCTGTTGACGAATTTGTACCAAAAGATTAAAATACTATAAAAGGCGATAACACAAAATATTTTGTGTTATATGCTATTAAAGGAAGGAAAATTTAGAAATGAACAGTTTGTTTAAAGTAAATGGCAAAGATTTTTTTTCTATTGGAGGTCAGGTAAATAATTCTACAAGTTATAGCCCAGAAAAAGTAGACTATGCGTGTAAGCTTTGTAAAGATTTAAAGCTTAACACTGTTGCAATGCCCGTATTTTGGGAAAGTTTTGAGCCCGAAGAAAATAAATTTGATAAGACAATGTTACATAACTTAATAGATAATGCAAATAAATACGATTTAAAACTTGTTGTTTTGTGGTTTGGTACATGGAAAAATGGAAACTCACACTATGCGCCAAGATGGGTGAAACTGGACCGCAAACGCTTTAGATGGGCGAAAGGCACAGACGGCTTGCCTGTTGCAACACTTAGCCCACATTGTGAGGAAACAAAACAAAGCGATAAAAAAGCATTTGTGGAATTGTGCAAAAGTATAAAAGCTTACGATAATAAAGATACTGTAATATCTGTTCAAGTTGAAAATGAGCCGGGACTTATAGGTACATCTAGAGATTACGACGAGAGTGTAACAAAACTACTTAACGATGAAGTACCTGAAATAGTGGCAAAACATTATAACAAAAGCGGAACATGGGAAGATTTGTTTGGCAAAGATGCAGGCGAATTTTTAACTTGTTACGAAATTGCAACGTTTGTTGACGAAATTGCAAGTGCCGGTAAAGAAATTTTACCACTACCTATGTATACAAATGTTTGGATAGGTGAAATGTATAATCATGTTCCTGGTTCAAATTATCCATCGGGTGGTGCAGTGTGTAAAACACTGGATTTGTTTAGGCTTTGTTCGCCAAATTTAGATACAATTGCACCTGATATTTATTTGCAAGATCGCGATTCGTGGGATTTAATGAACGCAACATATGGCGACGGTAAACAACCGTATTATTTGCCGGAATCACTTGGCTCCGGACTTGGAGTAACACATGCAATGAAAGCCGTTGCAGAACACAACATGTGCGGTGTGCATTATTTTGGCATAGATATGTATGTTCAACCGGATGGAACTGTTTTAGACATGGTTAAAGAGGGTCTTGAAGCACTTACCATTTTAAGCAACAGTAAACATCTTATCGAGCAATATCAAGGAACAGGTAAATTGTTTGCGGTAGGCCAATTTGAGGGCATGTCGTCTCAATATATTAACTTTGGAGATTATATAGGCAATGTTAGATTTATGAACAACAAAAGCTTATTTAGTCCTCCAACACCTACCGGAATGGATAATCGCCACTTAGCAAACCCGTGCGCAACAGATAGGGCAAAAGGCTTTATAGTTTATGCGGGTGAGGGTTTATTCTATTTAACAGGCGCTCATTATAAATTAATGCTATTCCCTATGGGCACAGTAGAGCAATCAACAGGTGCAGCACATAGTGCCGACTTTTTAAATGTACGTACAATGCCGTTTTTAAGCGTGTGCGAGGGCTATTTTGATAATGATGGTGAATACATTGTAACTAACAGAAGAAATGGCGATGAAGTTGACGCTGCTTTTTGGGTTACAGCAGATGTAGGTGTTGTAAGAGTAGAGCTTAATCCTGATTTTTTTGATGAAGTTTAAATTGTAAATATACAACACTACTTAGTATAAATGAACTTATAAAACAACAAAGCTAGCTATTTTTGCAAAGCTTTGTTGTTTTACTTTAATGTTTATTATTATGTATATAAATAAGTAATGTAATAGTAGTTGTTTGCCACATAAATACACTAATAGTAAAAATGCGTTTTTTTTAGTAAATATTCATTAAAAAAGTTAAATATATTAATAAAGTATGTATTATTAGCGTATTGCAACATTGGCGGTTTTAGTATAAAATTATTTAAATACATCTTAAATTAACGATGAGATGTTGTTTTGCCCTTTAGTTAAGAGGGAAGGGCAAAAAAATGTGTTTTATGGCACATTGAAATAATGGAGGTAAATATGAAAAAGGTACTATCATTAATGCTAATTGCATTGCTTGCATTTAGTATGGTTGCTTGTAGTAGCGAGCCTGCACAAGAATCTGAATCTCAAGCAGAGGGCTCAACAGCACAAGTTATTAAAATTGGCGGTATTGGCCCTGTAACAGGTGCAGCTGCAGCTTATGGTTCGGCTGTTAAAAATGCAGCAGAACTTGCAGTAGACGAAATAAATGCAATGGGAACAGATGTTCAATTTGAACTTAATTTTCAAGATGATGAACATGATCCTGAAAAAGCAGTTAACGCTTATAACACTTTAAAAGACTGGGATATGCAAATTCTTTTAGGCGCAGTTACAAGTGCACCTTGTATTGCTGTTGCTGCAGAAGCTGAGGTTGACAATGTATTTTTGTTAACACCATCTGCAACTGCAGAAGATGCAATTGCAACAGACAACGCTTTCCGCATTTGTTTTTCAGACCCTGAGCAAGGACAACTACCTGCAAATTACTTTGCAGAAAGTGAAATTGCAACTAAATTTGCAGTAATTTATGACAGTTCAGACACTTATTCAACAGGAATTCACGATGCATTTATTGCACAAGCAGAGTCTTTAGGTCTTGAAATTGTAGCAGATGAAGCTTACACAGCAGATAGCAACACAGACTTTAATGTACAACTACAAAAAGCTAAAAATGCTGGCGCAGAGCTAATATTCTTACCTATTTACTACTCAGATGCTTCGCTAATTTTAACACAAGCAGATAGCATGGGTTATGCCCCAATGTTTTTTGGTGCAGACGGCCTTGACGGTATTTTGACAGTTGAAAACTTTGACACATCTCTTGCAGAGGGTGCAATGCTTATGACACCGTTTACAGCAAGTGCTACAGACGAGCCAACTGTTAACTTTGTTACTGCATACAATGAAGCATATGGCGAAGATCCAAACCAATTTGCAGCTAATGCTTACGACTCAATATATGCAATTTATGATGCTTGTGTTGCAGGCTCAGTAACTGCAGACATGAGTGCAGATGAAATTTGCGAAATATTAAAAACACAATTTACTTCAATGACATTTAACGGATTAACAGGTTCGGATGTTACATGGAGTGCAGATGGTGCACCTACAAAAGCACCAATAATTTTTAAAATAGAAAATGGTATTTATGTACCTGTAGACTAATTTAAAATTTAAATTTATGCATATAGGTTATATTATAAATATGCATAAGCGTAAAATATTAACGCTGTTATATTGCCGGTTTAACAATAAAGTTAAAGCCGGCAATATAAACATTTGTTAAAACATTATACGGTTTTAAATATTAACAGCCGTTATATTTTGTAAATAAACACACGGCTAATTTTTTTGTTAGCCGTGTGTTGTTGTAATTTAATATGTTATTGCAGCAAAGGAATGGAGAAAGCTTTTTATGAATTTTATTGCGTTTTTGTTAAACGGCATAAGCCTTGGCAGTATTTATGCAATAATAGCACTTGGCTATACAATGGTTTACGGTATAGCACGTATGTTAAATTTTGCCCACGGCGATGTTATTATGATAGGCTCATATGTAATTTTTGTTTTTGTTACATCGCTTAATTTACCATCGGTGGTAGCTATTATTGTAGCAGTGTTTTTTTGTATGATACTTGGAATTGTTATAGAGCGTGTAGCATATAAACCATTGAGAACTGCGCCTAATTTGGCAGTTCTTATAACGGCAATTGGTGTAAGTTACCTATTGCAAAATATAGCGCTAATTATATTCGGCTCATCGCCAAAAAGCTTCTCTAGCGTTGTAAATATTAAAACTTTACAACTTTTTAATGGAAGCTTAGTAATTACAGGCGAAACAATTGTAACACTTATAGTTAGTGCAGTAATTATGATACTGCTTACTTTGTTTGTTAATTATACAAAAACTGGTAGGGCAATGCTTGCCGTTTCGGAAGATAAAGGTGCGGCTCAACTTATGGGTATAAATGTTAATTCAACAATATCGTTAACTTTTGCAATAGGCAGTGCACTTGCAGCTGTAGCCGGTGCGTTACTTTGCTCAGCTTACCCAACGTTAGACCCATCAACCGGCGCAATGCCTGGCATAAAAGCCTTTGTGGCAGCAGTTTTTGGTGGTATTGGCAGCATACCCGGCGCTATGATAGGCGGAGTTTTACTTGGCGTTATTGAGAGTCTTGGCAAAGCCTATATATCATCTCAAATGGCAGATGCCATTGTTTTTGGAATATTAATTGTTGTGTTGCTTATTAAACCTACAGGTTTGCTTGGCAAAAAAACACACGAGAAGGTGTAGGTGAGAGCAATGAGTACAATATTAAAAAGTAAAACAACACTTAACAATTTAATTACATATGCGCTAGTTATTGTGGCGTTTATTGTAATGCAAGTGGCAAATAGTGCAGGTCTATTAAGCAATGTACTTGCAGGTCAACTTGTTCCAATATGCTCTTACATAATTATGGCAATATCGCTTAACTTAACAGTAGGCATTTTAGGAGAACTTAGCCTTGGGCATGCAAGTTTTATGAGCGTTGGCGCTTTTGTTGGTACATTTATAACAATTTCAACTCAAAATACGTTATCACCCACAGTTTCGTATATAATTGCAGTTATTTTTGGTGTTATTGCAGCTGGCTTTGTTGGTTTTTTAATTGGCATACCTGTTTTAAGGCTTCAAGGAGACTATTTGGCAATTGTAACTCTCGCATTTGGAGAAATTATTAAAAATGTATTAAACTCTCTTTATATAGGAATGGATTCGAATGGAATTCAATTATCGCTTGAAAATTCGGCAGCGCTAAACCTTGAAGAAGGTGGAGATATTATTATAAACGGCGCACAAGGCGTAACGGGAATTCCCAGAATATCGAATTTTATATGGGGCTTTGCTTTTGTAATGATTACCCTTGTTGTAACACTTAATTTTATTCGATCGCGCACAGGTCGCGCTGTTATGTCTATAAGAGATAACCGTATAGCAGCACAAAGTGTTGGAATTAATGTGGCAAAGTATAAAATAATTGCATTTACAATTTCGGCTGCACTTGCAGGGCTTGCAGGCGTGTTATATGCACATAGTCTTGCTACTGTTGTTGCACGTAGGTTCGATTACAATACAAGCATACTTATACTGGTGTTTGTTGTTGTTGGCGGCATGGGCAACATGCGTGGAAGCATAATTGCAGCAACAGCACTTACAATTTTACCCGAGCTTTTAAGAGGACTTGAAGATTACAGGTTATTGATTTACGCAATTATTTTAATACTAATGATGATTATTAACAACGCGCCAAAGGCCATTGAAATAAGAAATGTTGTTGTATTAAAATTGAAGAAGATATGTACCTTAAAACGTACCTCGAAGGGGGGAAGCTAATATGGCGCTACTTGAAGTTAGTAATTTAGGCATAGTATTTGGCGGGCTACAAGCCGTAGATAAATTTGATTTAACAATAAATAAGGGCCATTTATATGGTTTAATTGGGCCAAATGGTGCAGGAAAAACAACTGTATTTAATATGCTTACGGGCGTTTACACCCCAAACGAGGGAGATATTATTTTAGATGGCGAGAATATTACCGGTAGAAGACCTGATATTATTAATGCCTCGGGTATTGCCAGAACATTTCAAAACATTCGTCTTTTTAAAGATATGAGTGTTATAGACAACGTAAAAGTGGCACTACATGAACAGGTTAAATATTCTCTTTTTCACAGTATAGTACACACACCAAAATATTTTGAAAAAGAAAAAATAATAAAAGGCAAGGCAATGGCACTTTTAAAAATATTTGGTTTAGATAAAAGCGCAAAGCAAATGGCAAAAAACTTACCATACGGACAGCAAAGGAAACTTGAAATTGCACGTGCACTTGCAACAAACCCTAAATTGCTTTTACTTGACGAACCCGCAGCGGGAATGAACCCAAGTGAAACACAAGAACTTATGGACACTATAAAATTTGTAAGAGACAAGTTTGAAATAGCCATATTAATTATTGAGCACGACATGCATTTTGTAATGGGCCTATGCGAAGAAATTACAGTGCTTGATTACGGTAGAGTTATTGCAAAGGGCTTACCCGAAGAGGTAAGAGTAGACCCTAAAGTAATAGCCGCATATTTGGGGGGAGAATAAGTTAAATGTTAACTGTAAAAAACCTTGTTGTAAATTACGGTGTAATAAATGCTATAAAAAATATAAGCTTTGAGGTTAATCAGGGCGAAATAGTAACACTAATTGGAGCAAACGGTGCAGGTAAAACTACAACTTTACATGCACTTAGCAACCTTATAAAACCTGCAAGCGGAGAAATAAAGTTTTGCGATAAAGTTATTAGCGGCATGGAGGCACATAAAATTATTCACCTTGGCCTAACACATGTACCCGAGGGAAGAAGAGTGTTTGCAAGACTTACTGTGCAACAAAACCTAGAACTTGGAGCATATACAAGAAAAGACGGTAGCGATGCAATTGCAGCAGACTATGAAATGGTATTTGAATATTTACCAAGACTTAAAGAGCGTCGTAGGCAACTTGCGGGCACATTATCGGGCGGAGAGCAACAAATGCTTGCAATAGGTAGGGCGTTAATGTGCAGCCCAAAAATGATATTGATGGATGAGCCTTCTATGGGGTTATCTCCACTTTTAGTACAAGAGATTTTTAAAATTATTAAAGATATAAATAAAGCAGGAACAACAGTGCTTTTGGTAGAGCAAAATGCAAAAATGGCACTAGAAATTGCAAATAGGGCATATGTACTAGAAACAGGAAACATTGCAATGAGCGGAGATGCAAAACTGCTTGCAAACGATGAAAAAGTTAGAGCTGCTTATTTGGGCTCTTAATAGTGCAAAGTTATTTAAAGTTTTAGTTTATTTGTAAAGGAGAAAAAAATGGCAAGTGTGCAGCTTTTGCAGGCGGAAAAAAAGCATTTTAACGATGTGCTAAAGCTAAATAAAAAGCTTGTTAGGTACTTGTCTGAAATGGATTTAAGCTTATGTGAACATTTACATAAAAATGCACAATACTTTTATGTTATATGTAACGAAAACAAAGTTGAGGCCTGTGTTATAGCGCTTGAAAAAGGCAAAGAGTACGCAAGCGAAAACTATAAGTGGTTTAGCCAAAGATATGAAAATTTTATATATATAGACAGAATTATTGTTAGTGAAAAATGCCAGGGAAAAGGGTATGGTAAACTAATATATAATAAAATTTTTGATATGGCAAAGAAAAATAATTATAAATATATTGCAGCAGAAATAGATATAATGCCAAGAAATGAACCTTCACTTTTATTTCATGAAAAAATTGGATTTATGCAAGTGGGCACACAATTTGTAAAAAACGGAGAAAAACAAGTATCACTGCAAATAGTTGAAATTTAAAAAATAATAACAAAAAGGAGAAAAAAGTGAACTCACAAAAATACTACGATGAAATAATGGATTTGCACGGACTGTCGCAGGCTAAAGAAGTAATTGTAAAATGGAATAATGCATTTGAAAACTTAAAAAGTAAAAACATAAACGCACCATTACTTTTGCCAAACTTATTTTTAAACGCAAAACCCGGCGCAGGCAAAACTAATTTTTTACGCCTTATTAGCGAGTATTTATACAATGTGGGGTTTATGGATTTTTACGGTGATGTAAAATTTATAGAGTTTTATTTAGAGTACTGTATGCCGGGCGATGATGTGTATGAACTTAAAAGATTAATTGAACAGTTGCGAAATGCTGCCGGATTTCGCAACGAGTTTAGAGGCATAGTTGTAATAGACATTACTCAGTGGGCAGATTGTACACACGAAGAAAACTTTATAAAAATACTTGACTACTTAACTGTAATAGACGAGCATGTTTGCTTAATTTTTACTGCCGATAACTTTAAAACAGACCAAGTTGTAAAGGCACAAAAAGTGCTTAACGCATTTTGCAGGGTAAGAAATATTGACTTTTTTTACCCAAGTGCCAAAGAGTTTGCACATTACTGCACTAATATACTTAAGCAGTATAATTTAAGCTTAGACGACAGTGCGCAAAATTTAATTTGCGAGAGCATAGAGCAGCTTATGAAGAGTGAGTATTTTTATGGTTATAAAACCGTTAACCGTTTATGTTTAGACATAGCCTTTGAGCTTAACAGCTCTACTAAACAGTGCAACGAAACAATTATAGCCGAATACTTAAAAGACTTTGAAAAAAATAGCGATTTTATTACAAAGTTATATTCTGAAAGCAAACTGAGAAAAATTGGCTTTGGAGGTATGAAAAATGAATAGTGATAATTATAAATTTTCAAAATATTTTTCAATGTACGGAGAAACGCGCTGGGCCAATAAAGATGAAATAATGTCAATGACACAAAAAGTTGTGCTGAGCGACAACAAATACAGCAACGCTGGGTTGCCTGTACTTAATAACGGTAAAGTTGCTCATGTTGAAAATTTAGACGGACACAGTATTATTTTTGGATCTACAGGCAGTAAAAAAACGCGCCTTTTTTGTATGCCTACACTTAATTTAATAATAGGTGCAGGCGAAAGCTTTGTTGCAACCGACCCAAAAGGCGAGCTTTATGCAAAAACATCGGGCCTTGCAAAAGCTAACGGATACGACATTGTTGTGTTAAATTACAGGGACTTAACAAGAGGCGATACATGGAACCCACTAGATTTGCCGTATAGACTTTATAAAAGTGGCGATAAAGAGGGTGCTATATCTAGGCTAAACGACTTTGTAAATGCGATAAGCGAAAAACAGATGTCGACAACTAACGATATTTTTTGGGTAAATGCTGCTAGAAGTGTTGCGCTTAGCATACTTATGCTAATGATGGATTCGTGTACTATTGAGGAATGCAATTTAAAAACATTTACTATGTTTTGTACAGAGTTTGCAAAAGGTACATCAGATGAAATAACTGCTAAAGCTATGGGTCTTTCGCCCGACGATTTGAATCCAAATTATCTTAAAAATATAATGTCTTTTGCAGACAAGGACAGCATTGCAAGGCTAAACTACGATGGCATAGCCGGCTCGTCTGATAGAGCTAGGGGCGATGTGCAGTCGGTGCTTTTTACACTTATTGGAGTTTTTATGACACAGGAAGCGCTAGTTGAAAATATGTGCACGAACTCGTTTAACTTAGAAAACATAGGTAATAAAAAAACAGCGCTTTACCTAATTGTGCCGGATGAGCGAACAAACTATCATTTTATTGCAACAACTTTTATAAAGCAGTGCTATGAATCTTTAGTAATAAAAGCACAGGGAGAAAAAGGATTTAAACTGCCAATACGCGTTAACTTTATGCTAGATGAGTTTGCGAACATACCTACAATCCCCGATATGCCAGCTATGATATCGGCGGCTCGAAGCAGAAATATAAGGTTCTTTTTAATACTTCAAAGCATGCATCAAATAAAACAAAAATACCGCGACGAAGCGCATACAATTAAGGGCAACTGTGAAAACTGGGTGTTTTTATCTAGCAAAGAAATAGAGCTTTTACAGGAAATTAGCAACTTATGTGGAAATATACACATTCATGAAGGAACAGAAATAAGAACTCAGCCGTTAATTTCTATATCACAACTGCAAAGGCTTGACAAAGAGCGTGGTGAGGCACTAATTTTTTGTGGTAGGCAATATCCGTTTATCACCGAAATGGCAGACATAGATGACTGTGATTTTCAATTTTATAAGCCTGTTAAAATGGCAAAAATTTTACTGGATAAAACAAATAGCATAGACCCCGAAACAATGTTTAATGAAATGAAAAAGGGATTACGCCATTATCCATTTCAAAGCACAGATATTACAAATAGCATAGGGCAAAAACTTATTATTCAAGATAATAACGATAGAACAATTGTTTCGCAACTTAAAATAAACCAAGATACTGTTGATTTTTATTATTCGATAAGAAATTCAAGTGTTTTTGCATTGTCTTACTACAATGTGTTAGAAAACGACGAGGGTGATATTTGTATTGTTGCAGATATGCAAGATGGAATAGTTGCAAATAATCCTACATTATATTACGGTGGAGGAAAGCATGCAATACTAGTTAACAGCAATTCGCCTGTAATAATTTGTGACCACATACACCATAATATTAGGCAAAAGTTAACTTTAAAAAAGCAGGTGCTGTTTGCTTTTACAGAATTTAACAACGAAGATGAATTAGATATGTACTCTCCGTTTGAATACGATGCAGATGTAATTTTTAGAGAAGATACAGATGATGTGGCAAATTTACTTGCCAATTATGCAGATATTACACTTTAAATATTTAATATTAAAAAACGCTTAAACAGGTGTGTTTCAACCTTGTTTAAGCGTTTTTTATTGCTTGTGCTAAGTATGTACAATAAATAATCCTGCGGATTATTTATATTGTACTTCGTACAATATACTTTTATT
>CAYJGU010000026.1:129-26623 GCA_964369925.1 uncultured Bacteroides sp.
CATCGTCGTCATCACCGCCACCTTGAGCAGTACTTGATGAATCATCGTCGTCATCGTCGCCACCTTGAGCACTGCTTGATGAATCGTCATCTTCGTCGCCGCCTTGAGCAGTACTTGATGAATCATCGTCGTCATCGTCGCCGCCTTGAGCAGTACTTGATGAATCATCGTCGTCATCACCGCCACCTTGAGCAGTACTTGATGAATCATCGTCGTCATCACCGCCACCTTGAACACCGCTTGATGAGTCGTCGTCATCACCGCCACCTTGAGCAGTACTTGATGAATCGTCATCAGCAGGTAAAGGAGGATTAGTTAAGTCAGTTCCCTCAGCATAAATTTCTACAGTTATAGGAAATGTAAATGTTCTAATATTTTTATATGCATAGTCACCGGTAGTGATAAAAACAAAATATTTCGCCTCACCCTGTGCTAATACTTCGTATTCGCCGCTTTCATCATCAACAAACAGTAAACTATCTGAGCTAGATGCATAAGTAACTATGCCTTCATCGTATTCTCCACTTAAAAACTGTGCAAAAGAATCGCCTATATCGCCAACATTAACTTTTACTGTGCTAGGAATATTAACAGCTATTAAGCCCTCTTTATAATACGGTTGCACTATTATTTCGCTACTATCTTCATTTTCAACTTCATATTGGCCGGGTATTGCTAAGTTTAAATCATATGCTTCATAAAAAACATTTTGTGTTATAAATTCATTCTCACTAGCTGTTGTATAACCAAAAACACTGCCAATCAAAAATTCTTGATCAGCATCGTATTCAATCTCTACACCATCTTTAATTAAATCCATCAATGCAATACTAACATCACCACTTGTAAAACTGTTTGTAATAGTACCAGATTCTACAAGACCAACAATACCGCCAGCCATATTTGCACTTACGCTAACCATGCTGCCGGATTTTTGTATTGTAGCATTATTACCACTAAGGCGCGCAACAATACCGCCCGCATTGTCGTTTGCCGCAACCGAGCCATTTTCTACTTTTATATTACTAACATAACCTTCGTTAATACAAGCAACTGTTGCCGCTGCAACATCACCTGTTATATTAACATTTTTAAAAA
This sequence comes from uncultured Bacteroides sp., assembly GCA_964369925.1. Classification (GTDB taxonomy): domain Bacteria; phylum Bacillota; class Clostridia; order Oscillospirales; family Ruminococcaceae; genus Ruthenibacterium. Next base: position 1,228 of record CAYJGU010000026.1, read on the forward strand.
TAATATTTTTTACAACACCAATTTTGTTTGTTCCACCATCTTGAATATGGTAAAACAAAGCAGAAGCATTTCCATCAATATCTAAGTTAGAAATTGAATAGCCACCACCGTCAAGTGTTCCAGTAAAGGGCTCATCAATTGTTTCAAATTCAATATCTTGCATATCAATATGTTCTACAATTTCAAAATAAGAATTTGAATGAACCCTTAAAAGTTCTAAATCTTCCGGAGTTGCAATTAGGTAAGGGTTCTCCTCACTACCATCTTGCACCACTTCTGAATCGTCAGGGTTGTTATCTAGTCCAGATGCAATTATTACAGGTTGTAAAAATGTTAATGTCATAACCATACAAACTAATATAATGAATGCACGACGAAAAACATTATTGTAAGAACAATGTGCCAAAATTGTGCCCTCCTAAATATATAATAACTTTTATATTTAACTAAATACTGCTCAATAAATTATACTCTAAGTTATTATACTACAATTCGACACATTTTTCAATACTATTTGGATATTTTCACAACTGTTACAGACCTGTAAAAACTGTTTATTTTTTAACTATTTTTGCACCTTGTTTTGTATCTTCAACAACATATCCCATACTTGAAAGTTTATCTCTTATTTCGTCAGCTTTTTGCCAGTTTTTTTCTTGTTTAGCTTGTGTTCTTTGCTCTACAAGATCATATACATCTTGCGGAATATCATCTTTTTTCTCTTCTTGTACTATACCAAGCACACCTGTTAATTCTAAAAACACATTTAGTGCATTTTCAAGCGATGCTTTACTGCTTGAATTTGAAAGTGTGTTAATGTCGCGAACAAAATCAAAAATAGCGGCAAGTGCGTTAACAGTATTTAAGTCATCATCCATTGCCTCGCAAAATTTTGTTTTTGCATTTTCACATTTTTTATCAAGTTCATTGCTTGTTTTTTCTTCGCTTGTATTTTGAAGTGCAAACAATAAATTCTCTTTGCACGTATATAACCTTTCTAGTGCAGCTGTGCATGAATCAAGTAATTCTGGTGTATAGTTTAATGGTCCTCTGTAATGTCCTGTAAGTAAAAAATATCTTAAACTCTCATATCCGTATTTTTGTGCTATATCTCTTACTGTAAAAAAGTTATTTTTACTTTTACTCATTTTTTTATTATCTATATTCAAAAATCCGTTATGCATCCAATATCTTGCAAATTCACAGCCATTAGCACACTCGCTTTGTGCAATTTCATTTTCATGATGAGGAAAAATTAAATCTTCTCCTCCACAGTGCATGTCAATTGTATTGCCAAAATGCTTTTTAACCATAGCACTGCACTCTATGTGCCAGCCAGGCCTGCCTTTTCCAAAAGGACTATCCCAATAAGGCTCACCCTCTTTAGAAGCTTTCCAAATAGCAAAATCAGCAGAATCTTTCTTTAAGTCATCTTGTAAATTACTTCTAAGTTCTCTGTTACCGCTCTCAAGTTCATCAAGTATTAAATGACTTAGTTTTCCGTATCCCTCAAATTTTTTAGCACAAAAATAAACATCATTATTCTTGGCAATATAAGCATACCCTTTTTCAATAATTTTTTGTATTAATTTTATAATTTCGTCAATATGCTCTGTTGCCCTTGGGTATGCGTTTGCCCTCTTTGAGCCTAAACCGTCTAAGTCAACAAAATATTCATTCTCGTACTTTTTTGCAAGTTCTTGCATTGTAGTGTTCTCTTGTGCTGCTTTTGCAATTAATTTATCATCTATATCTGTAATGTTGGAAACAAATACTACTTTGTTTCCTAAATATTCAAGGTACCTTCTTAGCACATCAAAAACAACAATCGGCCTTGCATTTCCTATATGAATAAAGTTATATACTGTAGGTCCGCAAACATAAATACTATATTCACCCTTTTTCAATGGTATAAATTCTTCTTTTTGTCTTGTTAATGTGTTATATACTTTCATACTTATCTCCTTTAGTAAGTAAATAATAATTATTTATCTTCATGTTTAATATTTGTAATATTTTGTGCACCAAGAAGTATACCTGCTCTTGCTGCATTAAAATTTATTGCGCCTTGCACAAATACAATGTATGGCGGTCTAATTGGTCCATCTGCCGATAGTTCTATACTACTACCCATTGTGAAAGCACCTGCTGCCATAATTACATTGTCTTCATATCCTGGCATTTCACCGGGTTCAGGTTTTGCAAAACTATCTATAGGGCTACCAGCTTGTACACCTTCGCAAAGTGCGCACATAGCTTTTTCGCTTTTAGTTTCAATGCTTGTAATTATATCGTCTCTTGCATCGTTATGTAAAGGTGTTACATTAAAGCCTAAAACACTAAATAAAGCCGATGCATATGCCGAAGCTTTTAATGCCTCGCATGTTACAAGCGGAGCATAATAAAGCCCCAAATATAACTGTCTTAGCACATCAAGTGTACATCCAATTTCTGCGCCTACCCCTGGTGCTGTAAGCCTATGCGCACAAAGCTCAACAAGGTGTTTTTTTCCTGCTATATATCCGCCTGTCGGAGCTATTCCTCCGCCTGCATTTTTAATTAAACTTCCTGCCATTAGGTCTGCTCCACACTGTGTCGGTTCTTTTATGTTTGTAAATTCGCCGTAACAGTTGTCTACCATAACTATTATGTTAGGATTTGATTCTTTAGCTGTTTTACTAATGTTTTCTATATCCTCTAAACTCATCGCTTTGCGCATTTTATATCCTCTACTGCGCTGTATATAACAAACTTTGGCGCTTTTACAGCTTTTTGCAATCTCTTCAAAGTTTGGCAATTCATTATTAATTAAGTCAATTTCCTCATATTCTATACCAAAGTCTTTTAAACTTCCAAAATTATTATCGCTAAAACCTATTACACCGTGCAATGTATCGTAAGGCTTTCCTGTAACGCAAACAATTTTATCTTTTGGCCTAAGTATACCAAATAATGCAACAGCAAGTGTGTGTGTACCACTTGCAAAATTATGCCTAAATAACGCCGCTTCGCTTCCAGTTAATTCTGCAAAAACTTGTTCTAATTTGTCACGTCCACAATCACCTATTCCATACCCTGTTGTGCCTACTAAATGATTTGTTGCCACTGAGCATTTAGTAAAAGTTTTAAGCATTTTAAGCTGGTTATATTCTTTTATACTTTCAAACTTAGCAAAAATATCTTCACACATATTAAGTGCCTTTTCATCTGCAGTTAATATGCTATCTGAAAAATCGTAAAAATCGCCTATGTGCGAATTCTTTATAGGCATATTATACCTTCCTTTTAAATTAGTTTTTATAAATTAAACTTTTCTTGTGCATAAACAAACTGGTCTTGCAAATTTAAAACCTAACTTTTCGTAATAATCTCCCATATTAGGTAAACACAAAACATAAGCATTTTTACTTGCGTGTGTGTTTGCCAGTGTGTGTATTAAAGCACTCGCATAGCCTTTTTTTCTATGTTCAATCTTTGTTTCTACCGCAGATATATACATATTATCTTCGTCCATAGCATAAATGCCTGCCGTTGCTACATACTCTTTATTATTGCCATTTTTAATACTCACGGCCATAATATGGGCAACGCCTTTTTTTGTGCGTAAAGCAGTATCACTATACCAAGCTTGTGTATCCACATTACTTAGTACTGCACTTTCAGATAATTTCCATAAATCAGGTTCATCATCTATTCCATTAAAAAAAATGTTCTCTGCCGTATTTTTATATAAACACATCAAGTATTGTGGTGTATAATCATATCCTAAAAGAACCATATTGTTGCTTGAAAAACTTTCAACTTGTAAAAAATTCAAAAAGCTCTCAATTTCCTCGCTGTTTTGCAAAGGGCCTGCATAAATACAACTTTTGCCTTGAATACAAAGTATTCCAACTTCACTGTCTATTAGTTTGTTGCTATTAGGTGATACAAAATAAAACTCACAATCCGGGTGATTTAAATTATAGCTAATAAAAGCCGATTTAATTCTTAATAAAAACACATCATCTTTAATAGCAAAATTTAAGCTTACTTGTATATTTTTTTCACCATTTTCAATGCCTAGTAGTTTTTTTATATAATTTTCATCATTTTCAGTTGCTTTTTTTATCACGTTAAAACTCCTGTTTTATTATAAATTATTTACTAATTCTTTGTAATGTCTTCCACGCTCTTCAAAATTACTGTAAGTGTCAAAAGAGGCACATGCAGGAGATAATGAGACAATATCTCCGCTAACAGCTGTGTTATTTGCAAATTGAACTGCTTGTTCCATGTTATTTGCATGTATTATTTTAAGCGTACTATTTCTATATTCATCATGTTCAATTATGGCATCTTCTATTTTTTTTGCAGTTGCACCTGTTAATATTATAGTTTTAACATGCTGCAACAGCACAGGTACCATAGGCGCAAAACTAATGCCTTTATCGCTTCCACCGGCAATTATTATTAGCTTTTGATTAAAAGACTTTAACCCGGCAATTACCCTTGTTGGGCTTGTAGCAATTGAATCATTATACCATGTAACACCGTTTAAAACTCTTACAGGTTCTATTCTGTGTTCTACACCTGCAAATTCATTTGCAACTTTTGTAATATAACATGTAGGTATAATTTCCCACACAGCGGCAGCTGCTGCTAAAACATTTTCAATATTATGCTTTCCTCTAAGTGCAATGTCATCTTTGTTAATTATTTCTGTAATTTTATTTTTTTCTTTAAAAACAAGCATTCCCTCGTCGTTTACATATGCTCCGATGTCTACTTTAGATTTTCGTGTAAACCAATTAAGCTTACCTTTAACATCACTTTGCATTTTATTTGAAATATCATTTTCAAAACCTAATACCGCTTTGCAATTATCATTTTGGTATATTAAAATATTACGTTTTGCATCTATGTACTCTTGCATATCTTTGTGGTGATCTAAGTGGTTTGGTGTAACATTTGTTACAACAGCTATGTCAGGAGATTGCTTCATACTTATTAGCTGAAAACTTGAAAGCTCTACAACTGCCCAATCTGTTTTATTTATATCTTGCGCAATAGGCAGTAAAGCACGACCTAAATTACCGCCAAGATGAACTGTTTCTCCGGCACTCTCAAGTATTTTTGCAATTAGTGTAGTAGTCGTTGTCTTACCATCACTACCTGTTACTGCTATAATTTTACAAGGGCAAAGTTCAAAAAAAAGTTCCATTTCACTAGTAACTTTTGCACCACATTCTTTTGCATCTTGAAGCTGCTTTGTATAATATTCAAACCCCGGTGTACGCATTATTATATTTTGATTTGTAAGCCCATCTAAATAATGCTCGCCTAAAGATAATTTTACACCCCAATTAACTAACTTATCTCCAAATTCATTAAACTGCTTAACATTTGTTTTTTTATCACAAAGTGTTACAATTGCACCATGTTTAACAAAAAGCTCTATACATGTTTGATTTGTAACACCTGCACCTATAAAAGCAACTTTTTTTCCATTTAAATATTTGTAAAATTGCATAATTTTATCTGTCATAAAACACCTCTATTGTTATGTAAAAATTAATTGATTTTTTAAGCATTATTCTATTTATTATATCATATTTTATGTTGCAATAAAAGATATTGTTATAATATTATTTTATTATTTATTGGCATTTTTGCACTTGTTTTGTAAGCGGTAAGTTAAAAACTATATAATAATGCTTATTTTAAATATTATTTAAAAAACTTAACGCTAAAAACTAGGTTTAATTACCCTAATTTTTAGCGTTATTGTTGTTTGTTTTTTTAATATAGTGTTAAACAAATTAATTTGTTTCGGTGGCTTTCATAGCATCTAAAGTTTTTTGTAACAATTCTTCAAGTGTCCAGTTTAAATTTTCAGCACCTTTTTGTATTGTTAATCTATCACAACCTGACGCAAAAGATTTGTCTTTAAACTTCTTTTTAAGTGATTTTAGTTCCATATCGCTAACACTTTTGCTTGGACGCATTAATGCAGCAGCACCAATAAGGCCTGTCAGCTCATCTACAGCAAAAAGAACTTTTTCCATTTGGTGTGTTGGCTCTATATCGGAGCATATTCCATAAGCATGACTTGCTATAGAGCGTATAATGTCTTCATGCACATCTTCTTTTTCCAAAATTTCAAAACATTTTTTACAATGCTCTTCTGGATACATGCCAAAATCCACATCATGTAATATGCCAATTACTGTCCAATAATTAATATCCTCATCAAATTCTTTAGCAAAGTATCCCATTACTTGTCCCACTGTTTCACTATGCTTTATATGAAACGGCTCATTATTATACTTTAAAAATATCTCTCTTGCCTGTTCAATACTAATTTCTTTTCTCATAATTGTTATCCTTCAAAAATTTATTTTAATTATTCTTACAATAATATCACAATATTTTTCTAAATACAATAATACATAACATAATTAAATTGTTTTTTTAATAAAAAATGCAACGGTAAAAACCGCTGCATTTTTATTATGTTATTACTAATTAAATAGAAATCGCATGTGAAATATCTAGCAAACTTGTATCGATGGTTTTGTGCATAGCAAGTGCTGTTGTAATATCATAATCTACAATCGACTCTGCTTTAGTTGCCACAACCCTGTTAAATATTCCTCTGTCTATCAAATCAACTGCATGGTACCCCATTCTACTTGCGGTTAATCTATCTCTTAGTGTTGGTGCACCACCACGCTGTACGTGGCCAAGTACTGTTGCACGTGAATCTATTCCTGTCTTTTCAGCTATTTTTTCAGCCAAATCAGAGGCTTTTCCTACGCCCTCGGCAATAATTATAATAAAGTGTTGTTTGCCTGTTTTTTGTGTTCTTTGCATTTTAGATACAATATCTCTATCAATATCATAAGGAACTTCCGGTATTAGTATTGCAAGTGCACCACAAGCTATGCCTGTGCTAAGTGCAATATATCCCGAACTTCTACCCATTACTTCAACAACACTGCATCTGTCATGGCTTTGTGTAGTGTCTCTTAGTCTATCTATCATATCAACAGCTGTGTTCATTGCTGTGTCATAGCCAATTGTGTAATCACTGCAAGCAATGTCGTTATCTATTGTTCCGGGTATACCAATGCATGGTATTCCTTGAGCTGCAAGGTCTTTTGCACCCCTAAAAGAGCCATCTCCGCCTATAACAATTACTGCATCAATGCCGTTTTCTCTACAAACTTGAGCAGCCTTTTCCTGACCTTCAAGTTTAATAAATTCAAGGCATCTTGCGGTGTAAAGCACAGTTCCGCCTCTATGTATAATTTCAGAAACACTTCTTAAATCCATATCTTCTATTTCATTGGTTAAAAGGCCATTAAAACCATGATATATACCTTTAACATTATAACCTTTTGTAAGTGCTGCCCTTACAACCGAACGAATAGCAGTGTTCATGCCCGGTGCATCACCACCACTTGTAAGCACACCTATTGTCTTAACTTCTATTTTGCTCATTTAAGTACCTCCTGTAAGTAATTATCTGTTAAATTAAAAAAATTATAATAAAATTTATAATTTAATTATATATCTGTTTTTACTCTTTTGCAATATTATTAACACAATATAACATATCCGCAACAATAATTCATCGTAAATTGCATGTTTATGTAACAAAAGTACATATTCGTGTAATGTGCCTATTAAAATAAAAACTAATCTTTATATTTAACATTATGCTCTCCTAATATACCGCTAAGCTCACTCATTAGTAAATCGCTATACATACACCACATATTTTTTGGTGCAAGCATTCTTTTTTTCTCATCTTCAACATAAAAATAAACCGGTGTGCTACCATTAAAAACATTTAATAAATCTTTTACATTGTTAAATTCATCTGTTTTGCGAGAAGGTATTTTTAGCCATAATCCATGTTTTGAGTTGTTAGTATCTTGGCCTAATTTATCGGTATCATCATTTTTTATGTTTATTATTTTATTTGCAATTAATTTGCTGGCCTCATCCTCTTTGCAGCTAACAGTGGCTTCAATTATTAAAACTTCATTATCCCTTATTAAATGTGCATTTTCCTCTAAAATTTTAGGAAATATAATAACTTCTATAACTGATGTTAAATCTTCTACTGTTACAAATGCCATAAGTGAGCCCGATTTAGTATTTATTGTTTTTATACTCGAAACAGCACATGCTATTGTAACCTTGGCATTATCATATTTTAAAGAGTCCTCTGAAACTAAATCTATAATATTATGCGTAGATACTTCACCTATAATTTGCTTATACTGTTCAAGTGGATGCGATGAAATATAAAGTCCACTAACTTCTTTTTCAAGTTGCAACCTAATATCCACAGGGTAATCATCACACTGCTTTAATTTATAAGTGTCTTCAAATTCTTTGTCACCAAAGCTCTCAAATAAATTTAGCTGACCTTCTAAGTTTTTGCGTTTTGTACTTTCAATGCTTTTTAAAATAGCATCTAAATTTTCAATAAGCATACGCCTGTTGTTGTGAAGCTCATCAAAAGCTCCTGCCTTAATCATGCTTTCAACAGCTTTTCTGTTTATCTCTGTTCCATGCAGCCTTTTACAAAAATCGTAAAGGCTTTTAAAAGGAGCTTCCCCTCTAATTTTAACCACATTAGAAATCAAGCTTCTTCCAACGCCTTTAAGTGCTAACATTCCAAACCTTAGGCTGTTTCCCTCTACTGTAAAACCAACATCGCTACAATTTATATCCGGTTGCAAAACATTAATACCTAATGTGCCACACTCTTGTGTATATTCAATTATTTTAGATGTATTTTCCAGTACACTTGTAAGTAATGCGGCCATAAACTGATGAACATAATAAGTTTTTAAATATGCTGTTTGATATGCAATTAACGCATATGCAGCTGCATGTGATTTATTAAATGCATAAGATGCAAAACTCGACATTTCGTCGAATATTGAATTTGCCACCTGCTGTTGTATGCCGTTTGCAATACAACCTGCACATTCGTTACCCTTTTCTGTACTACCAAATACAAACGACTGCCTCGCCTTTTCCATTTCCGAGTGCTTTTTCTTACTCATAGCTCTGCGCACAATATCTGCCTGCCCATATGAAAAACCAGCAAGTTCACGGCATATTTGCATTACCTGTTCTTGATATACAATGCAGCCGTTAGTAACGCCTAATATACTTTCAAGCTCTTTTGTTTTGTATTGTATTTTATCCGGTTTATGGCTGTTTTCAATATATTTAGGTATCGAATCCATTGGCCCCGGTCTATAAAGCGATATTACAGCAATAATATCTTCTATATTTTTTGGTTTTAAGTTTACTATTACCTGTTTCATACCTCCCGATTCAAGTTGAAAAATCCCCTCGGTTAACCCTTGTGATAATAAATTGTATACATTTTCATCATTAAGAGAAATTTTTTCAATATCAAAATCAGGGTTCTGTTTTACAATCATTTTTTGCGCATCATTTATAACTGTTAAAGTTCGTAGACCCAAAAAGTCCATTTTTAAAAGGCCTAATTCCTCTATAGTTGTCATTGGAAATTGCGTAACAACGTTGCCGTCGTTTGTACTAAGTGGCACATAATCGTCTGCTTGTCCCGGTGTAATAACTACACCCGCAGCATGTGTAGAGCAATGCCTTGGCATTCCCTCAATTTTAATTGCTAAATCTATAAGTTCTTTTATTTCCGGCTCTGTTTGATACCTAAAATTAAGATCGTTTGAAGATTTTAGCGCTCTTTCTAGTGTAACTTTTAATTCAGATGGCACTAATTTTGCAACAGTGTCTACAGTTTGGTATGTAATTCCAAGCGCTCTTCCCACATCTCTAATTGCCAGCCGTGCACCCATTGTGCCAAATGTAGCTATTTGTGCAACATGGTCTTCACCATATTTTCTAATTACATAATCAATAACTTCTTGCCTTCGCTCATAGCAAAAATCAATATCAAAGTCGGGCATAGAAATTCTTTCCGGATTTAAAAATCTTTCAAACAACAAGTTGTATTTTATAGGGTCTATATTTGTAATACCCATAAAATATGCACATATACTACCGGCACCGCTACCGCGTCCCGGCCCTACCGGTATTGAATTCATTTTTGCATAATTAATAAAATCGTATACTATTAAAAAGTAGTTAATATAACCCATGTTGTCTATAACATTAATCTCATAATTCATTCTTTCAACAATGTTTTTCGGTGGGTTATCTCCATAATGCTTTTTTAAGCCATTATTACAAATTTCAATCATAAACTGCTTGTTATTCATTTTATTCGGAGGTTCAAAATAAGGAAGTTTTGTTACTCCAAATTCAAAATCAAAATTGCACATTTGTGCTATTTTATTTGTATTTTCACAAGCTTGTGGGCACATGCTAAATAAATTATACATTTCATCTGTATCTTTTAAATAAAACTCATTTGTTCCAAATTCTAATACATCATCGTCGTTAATAGATTTATTTGTTTGTATACAAACAAGCACACGTTGCATGCGGCTGTCCTCTTTAGTTACATAATGCGAGTCATTTGTAGCTACTAAAGGTATATTTGTTTCATTTGCAAGCTTAATTAAATGCGGAAGCACACTTTTTTGTTCGGGTAAACCATGGTCTTGTATTTCTATGTAATAGTTGTCTTTACCAAAAAGGTTTTTATAATAAAGTGCAATTTCTTTTGCTCTATCGTAATCTTGTGCCATTAATGCTCTTGGAATTTCCCCCGCAAGGCAAGCAGACATGCAAATAAGACCATCGCTATGCTCTTCAAGCAAACCGTGGTCAATTCTGGGCTTATTATAAAAACCTTGTGTAAAACCTTTAGAAACAAGCTTCATTAAGTTATTGTAACCTGTTTCGTTTTTGCAAAGCAATACAAGGTGATTATTAGAATCAATTTTGCTAACTTTGTCAAATCTTGTGCGCGTAGCAACATAAACCTCGCAACCAATAATAGGTTTAATTCCTGCTTTTTTTGCCGCTTTGTAAAAATCAACACAACCGTACATTACGCCGTGATCTGTTATAGCAACAGCTGTTTGATTTATGCTTTTTAAATGATCCATCATTCTATTAATTCGGCAAGCACCATCAAGCAAACTATATTCTGTGTGAACATGTAGGTGTGTAAACTGCCTTTTTTCATCCATTTTTAGCTTTCCCCTCCGATTGAGTAGCAATTTTTACAAGTTTTTTTAGCCTGTGTGAAAGTCCGGATTTGCTAATGGGCGGGCTAAAATTTTCCGACAATTCTTTTAAACTTAAACTTGGCATTTGTTCACGTAAATTTGCAGTTTGTTTTAATTCGTCTGAAAGTAAATTATAAGCACCGCTTTGTTTAAGCATTTTAATAGCCTTTAATATGCTTTCATTTGCCGCTACAATTTTGTCTATATTAGCTGTCTCGCAATTAGTTATTCTGTTTGCCTTATTTCTTATATCTTTATACACTTTTAAATTCATAATTTCTAGCGCACTGTTTGTTGCACCCATAAATGTTAATAAATCTTCAATTTGTTCGCTAGACTTAATATATAAAACATTAAGCCCTTTTCTTACTGTGTGTTTTGCGTTAAATCCGTTAGCTGTAAGCAAAGCTGCTAGGTCATTAATTAAATTATATTTTCCACATGTAAATTCTAAATTATATTCTTTTTTAGGGTCTGTCATTGTACCGCATGTTAAAAACACAGCAGAAACAAAGGCGTTAACACAATTGTTACAGCCAAAATTTCCACTGTTAATTCTTAATGCAGTTTCTTTACCGGTGTGTAAAAAAATTTGCATCATTTTATTTATTTGAACCAAATCATCTACAATAAATTCACTTTTTTCACTGTTTAAATTGTTAAGTTTTTGTACCTGCCCTTTTATTTCTAAATTTAACAATATTCTTTGTGTATATCTTAACATATCTGTGCTATCGGAGTTTAGCACAAATTTATTATTGCTAAAATGCTTAGCAAAGCAAACTATACCATACGCTGCTGCTTTGCGGCAACACTTGCTTTTTGCAGGATCTTGTAACATTATTTCTGCCTTAACTTCACTAGAAAAGCTCATTTTATTTATCCGTTCTTAACTAAAATTATTGTATATTGAACTACGCACTCTATAAAATATATTTTATGTAATATCAGTGTTTTGGTATATCTCTGTGTACAATTGTTGGGCAATAACCAAGAGATTTTGTAAATTCAGATAACAATATTGCAAATGTAACACTTCTGTGTTTACCGCCTGTACATCCTATTGCAATAGTTAGCTGGCTTTTACCTTCTTTTACATAAAGCGGCAAAGAATATTTAACAAGCTCTTTAAACCGCTTTAAAAGACCAACAGCCTCTTCAAAGCTCATTACATAATCTACTACTTCTTTATCAAGCCCTGTTTTATTTTTTAATTCTTGAATATAAAATGGGTTAGTTAAACAGCGTACATCTAAAATAATATCCGCCTCTTTTGGTGGATCGTACTTAAACCCAAACGAAACAAATGTAAGTGCCATTGCATCGGATGATTTAGCAATAAATAAAGATATAACTCTATCTTTTAATTGTGATGTAGAAAAAAGCGAAGTATCTATTTTATAGTTAGCCTTTTCTTCAAGAGGTTTTAATATCTCTCTTTCTTTTTGCAAGGCTTCTTTTGTTGTTATTTGTGTATATATACTTATTGGGTGTCTTCTTCTTGTTTCTCGGTATCTTCTCTCTAACACATCATCTTGGGCATCTAAAAACAATATTTTGTAATCTACTTTGTTTTGATTTAGCTGAGCAAGTGCATTTTCCATATTATTTTTTGTTTTTGCACCTCTAATATCAAGTACAATTGCAATTTTATCTATGGGATTTTCACTTTTTAACGAAAAGTCTATAAATTTTGCTAGTAAGTCCGACGGTATATTATCAATACAAAAAAAACCTATATCTTCAAGTGCGTTCATTGCAAGAGATTTGCCCGCACCTGACAATCCCGTTACAATAAGCAAATTCATATAATATTCTCCTTCGCCTAATAGGCTATAAGTAAAAAATAAAATTCTATTCAACTACTCTAATTTCTTTTTCAAGCGTAATTCCTGTTTTCTCTTTAACAATTTCACATACTTCTTTAGTTAAATTTAAAACATCTTCACACGTTGCATTACCTGCATTAACAACAAAACCGCAATGTTTTGTGCTTATTTGTGCCCCTCCATGTGTAAAACCTCTAAGCCCACACCTGTCTATCAGCTCTCCTGCATAACCATCTTTAGGTCTTTTAAATGTGCTTCCTGCACTTGGCATATCTAGCGGTTGTTTTTCTACACGCATTTTAGCATAACTCTGCATTGCCTTAGTAATATCCTGCTTATTTGCACTATTAAGTTTAAATACAGCACTTAAAATACACCAATTGTTTTTCTCAAATATAGATGTTCTATATCCAAGTTCAAGCTCTGTAGCGTTCTTTTCGCAAATGTTACCCGAATTATCAATATAAGTTACACTTTCAAGAACATCTTTAATTTCGCCGCCATATGCACCTGCATTCATGTAAATAGCACCACCAATATTTCCAGGTATTCCATATGCAAATTCTAAACCTGAAAGGCTGTTGTTTTGCGCGCATGTGCACACTTTTGAAAGCGTAGCGCCAGCTTGTGCTGTAATTGTTTCATTACTTATATCTATATTTGATATATTATCGCCAATTTTAATAATAATACCTTTAAAGCCTACATCACAAAAAAGTATATTAGAACCTTTGCCTAATATGTAATATTTAATTTTGTTTTCCATGCAAAATTTAAATACTTTTTGCAGTTGATTAATTGAGTTTGGTGTGCAAAATACATCGGCATTTCCGCCAATTTTAAATGTTGTATGCTTACGCAAAGGTTCATTTAATTTTGTTGTTATGTTATTACTATTCAAATAATCAGTTACATAAGTAATATCCATTAATAAATTCTCCAATCAAAACAAAAGTTAATTACATTCTTGTTCTCCAAGGCAAGCAGCCCCAACAATTCCTGCATCATTTCTAAGTTTTGCAGCTACAATTTTAGTTCTGTTTGCTCCTTTGCGTGAGTAATCTTCTCTATCAACATAGTCACGAATAGGTTGCAAAATGGCATCTCCTTCTTTTGACACACCACCGCCTATACAAATAATTTCAGGTTGAAAAATGTTTATAACATTTGTTACTCCACAAGCTATGTATTGAATAAAATTATTAACAACCTCTGTTGCAAGTTCATCGTTTTCTTTCATTGCATCAAACGCAGTTTTGGCATTTACTTTCATAATATCGTTTTCGGCAATTTGCCACATAATGTTATTTTTGTTTTTTATCATTGCATATTGTGTATCTTGCGTTAACGCTCTGGCTGAGGCATATTTTTCCCAACAACCTTTTCTTCCACACATACATTCTCTACCATCTTTAACTATTACAGTATGCCCAAGCTCTGCACCACAATAGTTAAACCCCGAAAATATTTTTCCATTAATAATAATGCCACTGCCTATACCCGTACCCAATGTAATAACTACAGCTATATTGGCGTTCTTAGCTCCACCTTCAATATATTCTCCATATGCTGCAGCATTTGCATCGTTTTCTATAAAAACTTTGCAATTTAAAAGTTTTTGTATGTTTTCGGCAAGGTTCCAATTATAATAACCAAAATTAGCATTAAATTCTACTATACCTGTTTTACTATTAACACTACCCGGCGTACCTATACCAATCCATTTAATTTGATTTTTAAAATCAATTTTATTTTTTTTTGCAACTTGAACACATAAGTCTGCTATATCTTTCTCAACTTCATTTTCAGGCCTTGGTAAATTTGTTGGAGCACTTACAGTATCTATTATTTTATTGCTTTCATTAAGCAATCCAACAGCAATTTTAGTTCCACCTAAGTCAACACCTATTTTGTATTGTAGCATTTATCAATCACCTTTCAATAAATATATGTATTATAGTGTTAAATAATCCTTTTTTATTTATTCAAAATCAAGTCCTAATTGTGTCATTAATTCTTTTGCTGCGTTATAACCCATTTTCTTTTGCCTATTATTAATTGCAGCTGCCTCTATAATTACAGCAAGGTTGCGCCCCGGCATAACCGGTATAACAGTGCTTGGAATATTAATTCCTAGTATTTCTGTTGTTTCAACTTCAAGTCCTGTTCTAGAGTAATTTTTATTTTTTTCCCAGGGTTCAAGAAGTGTAATAAGATCTATTTTTTCGCTCATTTTAACAGCACCGCTGCCAAATACTCGAGCTACATTAATTAAGCCAACACCACGCAATTCAATAAAATGCCTAATATTTTCAGGCGCATTGCCCACAACAGTTCGGTTAGAAACCCTGCGCAATTCAACAGCATCGTCAGCTATTAGTCTGTGTCCACGTTTAACAAGCTCTACGGCTGTTTCGCTTTTACCTACACCACTGTCTCCCAAAATAAGAATACCCTCACCGTAAACCTCTACCAAAACACCATGACGTGTAATGCGTTGCGCAAGTTCTACGCTTAATATCGATATAATACTACTCATTAGTACTGAAGTATTTTCAGATGTGCGTAAAATAGGCACTTCATTTTGTTTTGCACTGTCTATCATAACATCAAAAACTTCTAGGTTACGAGTTACAATTACAGCGGCAGGCTTTGAAGAAATAAATGTCTCTATTCTATTTTTTCGTTTTTCTTCATCTAAAGTTTTAAGGTAACCTATTTCGGCATTACCTAGAATTTGCACACGACCAGGCTCAAAAAACTTATCGTACCCAGCAAGCATAAGCCCTGGCCTGTTAACATCTGCTGTAAAAATTAATAATTTCGACAATTCTTTTGGGGCATGTACAATTTCTAAATTTAATTGGCTAGATATTTTTTCAAGTGCGACACTAAATTCACCCATAATTCCCTCCATTTAACGATAAATATTTTAATTCTTCTTATTTGCTTTTCTATAATCCAAATAATTTTCCAAAATAACACAAGCAGAAACAGCATCAATTACATTTTTGCGCTTTTTACCAAATGTTCCGTTTTCTTTTAGTATATTTGCAGCCGAAATAGTCGTTTGCCTTTCATCCCATAGTTCTACCGGAATTAATACAATTTTACTTACAATTTCAGCTAATTTACGGCATTTTTTAGCCCTTTCTCCTTCTGTACCATCCATGTTTTTTGCAAGACCAATAACTAGTAAACCCACTTCAAATTCTTTTACAGCGTGCACAATTTTCTCTGCTGTTTTCGCTATGCTTTTTTCCTGTATAACTCCTACAGGGCTTGCTAAAAACTCAGTCCTGTCACAAACTGCAACCCCTGTTCTCACATCTCCATAATCAATAGCCATTATTTTCATAAAAAGCTCCAATCTGCCGCCTTGCATCGGCTATATATATAATTATTAATATTATATCATATTTTAAAATTATATAAAAGCATTTAGCAACGTAAAGTTATAATTTATTTGATTACATATTCCATTTAAAGAATATTAAATCATATCGGGCAAGCATAAAAAAATAGCTACTATACACAGTTTAATTTACAAAATATAAACGAACTACCAATAAAAGATAGTTCGTTTATATTTAAATTTAATTCAAAAGTTGCTTTTTCATTTCAAATAATATTTTTCTTTCTTTTCTTGATACTTGTACTTGAGTAGTTCCAAGCACACTGGCCGTTTCGCTTTGAGTTTTATTTTTAAAAAATCTCAAATAAATTAGTTTTCTATCGTATGAATTTAATGTTGCTATAACCGTTTTAAGACTTAACAAATCCGACAACGTTTCTTCACAGCTGTCTTGCGGTATGTCAAATTCAGCACTTTGTTCGTTGTCTTGCGTTGGTGTAAGAGAAATTGTAGGCATAGATGCATTAATTGCCTGTGCAACATGCTCAACTGTTTCGTTTAAAATTGTTGCTATTTCGCTAACTGTAGGCTCTTGCCCAGTAGATTTAATTATTCTTTCTCTTGTAGCGTTTATTTTAAGCCCTAGCTCTTTAATACTTCTGCTTACTTTAACGCTTCCACCATCTCTAAATATCTTTTTTATTTCACCAAGAATAACCGGTACTGCATATGTGGAAAAACAAAGTCCTCTTGATTCATCAAAACCATCGTATGCTTTTATTATACCTACACATCCCGAGGCAAATAAGTCATCATATTCGATACCTCTGCCTTTAAATCTACCAGCACATGAGTGCACAAGACCTAAATTATTTTCTATAAATTGTGAACGTGGCCCTAGTTTAACTTTCATTTATAATTCTCCTTTGCAAATATATGTAAAAGAAAATTATTTTCTGCCAAGTGTTTTTATAAGTGTTACCCTTGTGCCTTTGCCTTGCTTTGAAGTTACACGAACTTTGTCCATAAAACTTTCCATCACTGCAAAACCAAGGCCTGCTCTTTCTGTTCCGCCTGTTGTAAACATAGGCTCCATTGCTTTTTCAACATCACTAATACCGCAGCCTTTATCAGATATTACTATTACAATTTTGCCATCGTCGTATAACGACATAGCCATTACAATAGCCCCTATACTATTTTTGTACGCATGTACTATACTATTTGTAACGGCCTCTGAAACAGCAGTTTTAACATCTGCAATTTCATCTATTGTAGGATCGGCTTGAGCTGCAAATGCAGCAATTACACTTCTTGCAAATGCCTCGTTAACACTTTTACTTTGAAACGTTATTTTAATTTTATTAATTATTTGCATGTGTTTTCTCCTTTAATCTTTCGAATCTATTCCGGCAAGCGCCAGCACTTTTTGTATATCTGACGAAACTTTTTGTACTACAACCATACCTCCAATTGCATTTACAAGTTTATGTCTACCTAGTATTAACCCTATACCAGACGAATCCATAAAACTAACTAATGCAAAATCTAACACAAGTATTTTTGGGCAAAGCTCATTTACCCTGTTGTCTATTTTAATGCGCATTTGTTCTGCAGCATGGTGATCTATTTCTCCGGACAATTGCGCAATTAATGTATTTGCCTCTTGATGTATTGTTACTTGGCTCATATATAACTAATTCCCCCATAAAAATTTTATTGCATAAAAATAGGACATGCACTCTATGTGTATATCATAGAATGAATGTCCTGAAATATTTGTAGAATTTTGATTTAGAAATAAATATATTATTTAACAAATAGTTTTCGCACTGTAGAAGATAAATACAAACTTCCACATATTAATAGTGCTGTATTATTTTGTGTTGCCTCTATTAAACCTTTTTTTACTGCTTTATTTATATCATTGTACATTTCAACTTGCCCAATATATTTATTTGCTATAATTGCAAGTTCTTCACTTTTTAATCCTCTGTCGTTGTTTGGCGTAACCGTAAAAACTTTTTTTGCTATTTTTGCAAGCTTCTCCATCATGTCATCTGTGTCTTTGCCTTTTAATGTTCCAACAATACATACCAAATTGTTATATCCCTCTTGCTGTAATGTATTTACAAGTGCATGCACACCATGTGCATTATGTGCACCATCTATTATAACAGTTGGATTTTTGCTTACCATTTCAATTCGTGCTGCAAATTTCACACTATTTAAACCACTTATTATGTTATTTGTGTTAATAATAAAGTTATGTTTAGCAAGTAATTTAACAGCTTGTATGGCCACTGTTGCATTATAAACTTGGTGCATACCTGCAAAAGGTAAGTTAATTAACATCCCTTCATACAAAAAATTACGTGTAAAGCTATTTTGCTTTACACTGTCTTTTTCATTGATAAAGTTAATATTTTTAACATCCGGTATGTATAATACAGATTTTTTTTCATTACAGTGCTTTTTTATTATGTTAACTGCACCAGCGCTTTGAACAGGATAACTTACAACGTCGCAATTATTTTTTATTATTCCACATTTTTCACTTGCAATCTGCTCAATTGTATCTCCAAGAAGCTCGGTATGGTCTTTACCTATTGCTGTAATGCATGCAACTAGCGTATTTTGCACAGCATTTGTGCTGTCTAACCTGCCGCCCAAACCCGTTTCAAGGCAAACTATATCACATTTTTCTTCATTAAAAATAATAATTGCTGCTGCTGTTACTGCATCAAAAGCAACTATTTCATCTTGCAATTGTACTGCTTGTTTTACCATTGTAAGTGCTTTTGCAATTTTTTCTTCGCACACCATACTGCCGTTAATTAAAAAGCGTTCTTTAAAGTCTAATACATAAGGGCTAATTGTAGCACCTATTTTGTAACCTGCTTTTTGTAAAATTGATGAAATCATCATGGTAGTACTGCCTTTGCCGTTTGTTCCAGCAATATGCACAAATTTTAAATCTTTATCGGGATTATTTAAAATTTTAAGTAATTTTGCAGTATTAACAACCCCGGGGTGCTTTGCTAATCTTGGCAAACTATTTACCCAATTTACCGCCTGTTTATATGTCAATGCTAAAAAACACCTACTTAATGTTTAATTTAAAACTATAATCCGTTTGTGCCGCCCTCTTTAACGCCTTTGCTAAATAGCACATTTGTTATTGTTTTAAAAAATATTTTTACATCAAGTTTAAAACTAATATTTTGTGCGTAATAGGCATCGTATTTTGCTTTAACTTCTATTGGCAATTCATCTCTACCGTTAACTTGAGCATAGCCTGTTAAACCCGGCACTAACGCATTAACGTTGTATTCATCTCTTTTTTGTATAAGGTCGTACTGGTTATAAAGCGCCGGCCTTGGACCCACTATACTCATTTGGCCTACAAGTATATTAAATATTTGTGGTAGCTCATCAAGGCTTGTTTTGCGTAAAAATTTGCCAATTTTAGTTATTTGAGAGCTTGCATCTTTTAATAAATGTGTTGGCACATCTTTTGGTGTATCTTTATACATAGTTCTAAACTTTAAAATAGAAAAATGCTTTTTGTTTTTTCCTACTCTCTTTTGGCAAAAAAATACCGGACCTTTTGAGTCTAACTTAATTAGTATACTAATTACAATAAACACTGCAAAAAGCAAAACAACAGCTATAAGCGATAACATAAAATCTATTAATCGCTTTATAAATTTATTATACATTTATATAACCATTCCTTTGCTATATTAATTTATGAAACAACCAATATTTTATTAAGTGCACATTAAATATTATTTTGGTTCACATTATGGTTAAATGTAGGTACTAAGTCAATTAGTGCCTGCACTAAATTTTCGCTGTTATTGGAATATGCAATTTCTTTTAATGTTTTTAAATGAACAAAAAAAGTGTTTTTATTAAGTTCAAGTGGCGCTCCAATAAATATTTTTTTATTATGTGTTTTACTTAAACCTTCTTCGTCCATTAATAGTTCTTCAAACAACTTTTCTCCTGGCCTTAAACCTGTAAACTTTATTTCAATATCTTTGTAAGGTATAAAACCCGATAATTTAATCAGGTTTTCTGCAAGATCTAAAATACGCACAGGTTCTCCCATGTCTAAAACATATATATTACCGTGTCCACCCATAGCTGCAGCATTTAAAACAAGGCTAACAGCCTCTTGTATTGTCATAAAATAACGAACAATTTCCGGATGGGTAACTGTTAACGGGCCACCTGCTTCTATTTGTTCTTTAAATAGTGGTAAAACTGAACCGTTAGATCCAAGCACATTACCAAACCTAACTGCAGAAAATTTAGTGCTACTCTTTTGCGCCATGGCTTGCACTATCATTTCACAAACACGTTTACTAGCACCCATTACGTTTGTAGGGTTAACCGCTTTATCTGTAGATATTAATACAAATCGCTCTGCGCCGTATTTATCTGCAGCAACTGCGGCATTGTAAGTGCCAAAAATATTATTTTTTACGGCTTCTTCGGGAGAATCTTCCATTAGCGGTACATGTTTATGCGCTGCAGCATGGAAAACTATTTGAGGTTTTAACTTATCAAACAATGCATCAATTTTTTTACTGTCTCTTACAGAAGCAATGCAAACAGATAAATCAAGTTCATCTTTAAATTCCCTTAAGAGCTCTTGTTGTACAGCGTAGGCACTGTTCTCGTATATTTCAACTATAATTAACTTTTTAGGTTTGTGCTGTGCAATTTGCTTGCATAAACCCGAACCAATTGAACCGCCCCCGCCTGTAACCATTACAACGTTGCCTTCAATCATTTTTTTGCTTTCACTTGAAAGCTCTATTTCAGGCCTACCTAAAACATCTTCTACTCTTACATCGCGTACTCTCGATAAAAAATCTTTACCTTCAGCAATTAGCTTTACAATATCGGGTAAAATTTGTATATTACACTTAGTTTTATTGCATATACTTAATATTCTACGCTTATCCTCGTCAGACACAGTAGGTATAGCAAGAAGTATACTTTCAATTTCGCATTGCTCTACAAGCTCCGGTATATCTTCTGTCGAGCCCATTATTTCTACACCCATTATAACTCTTCCAAGTTTTTCAGGCGCATCATCTACACAACAAATAACGTTCATTTCAGGTGATGGATTTTTAAATAGTTCATGCAGTAACGTACTTGCTGCATCTCCGGCACCAATCATAAGCACACGTCGCCTAGTACTTCTTGCAGAACTTATTTTTGTATTTCTGTACATTCTATAAGTTAAGCGCGTAAACATTGTTAAAAACGATGCAAATATAGCACTTAAAAAATATACCGAAATATGCACTCTTCTCTCTGCACTGAAAAGTACCAATGTTACAGATACAAATATAGCAACAGATATAACAGAAGCTATACATAAACGGAAAAATTCAACTATTTCTGCATATCTCCATAAGCTGTCGTACATACCCATAAATCCGTATACAATTTCATAACAGCATACAAAGAAAAAACAACTTGCTATTAGCAAACTATTATGTTCAGAATAAGATGTTCTTCCCTGTATTAAAATCCAAGGTACTAAATATGCCAACGTTACTGTTATTATGTCAAAAACAATTAAAACTTGTTTTCTATATTTTTGTAAAAAATTTGTTAAAGTTATTACCAAATTCAGCCTCACCACTCAGTCTAATTTAATTATGCCCATTAAAATTACCAATAAAACAAAATTATATTTTTAATGATAATAAAATCATTTTAAACTAATAAAGTTTATAATATCTGTACTATTTTACAACATTTTACCATTTTTCGCAAGGCTTACGGTGTTTTTATTCTTAAATTGTGACGTATTTTTTTATTTAACAACATTTTACAAATATTACAGTAATTGTTTTACTACAAAACACTAATTAGCATTTTTTTAATTTTAAAATAGCGTTAGTAAATTATATTAAATAATGCACACTTTTTAATTTTTTGCGTATTATAATTTAAAGGCATTGCCTAAAATATTGCAATGTTTTTAAATAAAGAAAGCGGGGATGTTGTGATGCAAGTTATTATTTGGAAAAGTCCTAAAATTCTATCCGGTATCCTTAAAATGATTTTTAAAGTTAAATAGTAAAAAGGCTGTGGCAATTAATTGCCACAGCCAAATTTTTTTAAAATTTAAACACTTGCTTTTAATAAATATTTTATACTAACTATTAAAATTATTAACCAAATAAATATACCTATCCCAATTAACACATACGGTGGCAAACTGCTTATTGTAATTATAAAGTTGCTAATAAATTGCATGTTAACTAAATTATCTAATCTTGCAGTTATAGAAAGAACACATACCATGTAAACGGCCCAAATTACCCAAAGCACTTTACTAGAGAACTTTTTTATAAGTGCACTAACAGTAAGTGCTATTGTTGTAAATACAAATGGTGCAATTAACACTATCCAAAAATTATTAATTATCAATTCTATAGAAATTATACCGTTAAACGAATAATTATTTGTGCTATTTTTATAAAGTATTTCTTTAATAACATACGATAAATTTGACAATAGAAATGTAAATACCATTAAAGAAATTGTTTGCACAATTAATACTAAACTTATTCCCAACAAATATTGTTTTCTTGTTCTTCCCATAGACACACATAACGAAAAATTTGTAAGTATTTGTGTTGTAGGCAAAATTAACATAATAACTCCCAAAACAGAAAGTGCAATAATACTTCCTACACTAAAGTACGTACTTTCATTAAACACCTTAATTGCTACTGCAATAATAGTCTCTCCTATAAGCCACCCTCCCAAAGGAATTAATGCTAATTGTAATATATCTATGTAACAAAACTTAAGCTCTTTTGTTATATTTTTCAAAGTATTTTTCCCTTTCTTATTATATTTATTTTCATAATTTAATGGTTAATTGAAATTTTACTACATAAAATTTTACTTGCTGAAGTTAGCATTAAGCAAATTATTATTAATACACCATTTAGCATCAATAAGTTGTTCGAATAATTATTTAAAAGCAAATCATTCATTAAAACATCTAAAATACTATTATCATACTTAACTGAAATAAAACCAAACCATATACCTATAGCAAATACAGAACTAGTAAGAATAATTATACTTATAATTGTTACTACTTTGCTAAATCTTAAAGTAAGAATTCCTAACAACTCACCTAGTGAAGCTAAAATAAAGTTTAAAAGAAATATTAGTATGCTTAAACTAATTAAAAGTATTTCCCCTTTTGTTATGATAACAACTACTGTAAAAATAATTATAGATTGAATTAAGCTAAATAATAATTTAATTATTTGCAACGAATAAAAAAAGGTTTTTCTCGTTACTCCATATGACACTGCCAAAGAAAAATATATACTTGATACTGTATTTTTGGAAATTATTGGTGCTAATAAACTTATAGCTATAAAAGCACCTACAAGAGTACCTAAAGCATCCGTGCCCGCAATTACATACATAAAAAGCCCATATACAAAACCACCAAAATATATACCTAAGTATATTTGCAAAAAGTATTTTAATTGAAACCTTAATGCATTTATCATATTATAACCTCCCTTGTGCCACCTGTTAGGTGCACAAAGATCCTTTGTAAAGATGCGCCTTGTATTTCTACATCTTGGACATTTGCTACTGTTTTAACTCTATCTATGCCTTGTTTTACGAATACTCTTTTAGTTTTTCCAAGTTTTTCTTCACTTATAACTTCAAAGTTTTTGCAAATATCGTCTATAATTTCCTCTTTGCCTGCTATATAGCAATATTTAGAAATTAAATCATCTGTATACTCGTCTGCAATTATATTTCCTTCATCAATAATAATAATTTTTTCAAGCGCTTGTGCTGCCTCTTCAATTATATGAGTAGAAACTACAAATGTCCTATTTGTTTCAGTATAATCTTTTAATAATAAACTATAAAATAGTTCTCTTGCTACAACATCTAATCCTGCAACGGGTTCATCTAAAAATGTAATAGGTGCTCTGCTAGCAAGTGCAATTATTATTGTAACCATGCTCATCATACCTTTAGACATTTTATGAATTTTTTGTTTTAAATCAAGTCCAAATAATTCACATAATTTATTTGCGTAATCTTTGTCCCAATAAGGATAAAATATTGATGCGCATCGTAAATATTCTTTTGCTTTTAAAGTGTTTTGTCCATATAATAATGTAGTTGAAATCTCTCTTGAAAAGCAAAGTGACTTTAAAGTTGTTTCATTCTCCCAAACTTTTAGTCCATTGTATGTAATTTCGCCGGAGTCAAAATTATTTTGTGCTGTAAGTATACTTAGCAGTGTAGTCTTACCTGCGCCATTTCTACCTAAAAGCCCATAAATATGACCTGGCTCTATATCAACTGATATACCGTGTAAAACCTCTTTATTATTATAACTTTTAACCACATTTTTTGCCTGTAATGTATTTTCCATAATTATTCTCCTCTATTCGTTTTATCTATCATATCAATTATTTCTTGAACAGATATATTTAATGTTTTAGCTTCTTTAAGCATGTCTGATATATATGTTTTACAAAAAGCATCTTTTCTCTTTTGGCTTATAATATCTTTGCTGTTTTGTGATACAAACATACCTATTCCTCTTTTCTTATATAAAATATTTTCATCTACTAGCTTATTTATTCCCTTGGCAGCTGTTGCTGGGTTAATGTGTAATATTTTAGACATTTCATTTGTACTTGGTATTTGTTCATCTGCTAAATAAATGCCCTTTAAAATATCATCTTCAATCATTTTTGCAATCTGAACATAAATCATTTCATTGTCATTTAAAAATAGATTCACTATCTCACTCCTTCCAAAAATTATTATATCAAAAAGTCAATCGGTTCATTACTGTTGTAATTAACTATATCACTAAACAAGAAAATTGTCAATAGTGCTTTATAGATTTATATTGAAAAAAACAAAAAAAAACACAGTAAATGTTAAAAAACAAAAACTGTGTTAAAAAAAAGTGCCGG
>CAYJGU010000027.1:0-25980 GCA_964369925.1 uncultured Bacteroides sp.
AGCCTTGTTTATTTTTCTACTTCACTTAAAAGCAATGAAATAGTGCTTGAAAAATTATTGCGAATGGATTTTGTTAAAAATTACCCCGACGACACAGAATTGCTTGAAGACGTTATAATTGAAAACAAGCAGGCCATTGAAATGTCTAACATATATCGCAATATTTTAAGCGGTACTATGGACGCATTTGCAAGCATTATTTCTAACAACTTAAACATGGTTATGAAACTGCTTGCCGCGCTTACTATTATACTTACCGTGCCTACAATTGTGTTTGGTCTTTTTGGTACAAATGTAATTTTGCCGTTCCAAAATAATCCTTTTGGTTTTTATGCCGTAATTGCACTTGCTGTTTTACTAACAATCGTATCTGTTGCAATTATGAAAATTAAAAAATGGCTTTGATTATTAATAGTTAAAATAAGCCGACGAAACGAAAATTTCGTCGGCTTATTTTTTTGTTTAGTATACTGTACCCGGTGCTATTTTATCGTAATTTTCATCGTATTCTACGGTGTATTCGTCCATAATTTTTTGCACATCTTCACTAACTTTTAGTTCTGTTTGTGTGCCCACCGATAAATCAATCAAGTTGTCACTAACATATTGGTCATCTATAGGTAATTTGCGCAAAATATGATAACCGTAAGTTGTTGCAACTACGTCACTTATTTCACCTTCTTCAAGTGCATAGGCCGCTTCTTCAAACTCAGCTACCATTGTGCCGTATGTGAAGGTATATCCCTCCATAGGCTGGCCTTCATCTTCGTTGTATTCAACCATAAGCTCTTCAAAGTCTTCTCCGCTTTGTGCTTTTTCTAATACTTCCTCTATTAAAGCAAGTTCTTCAGGGTGCTCTTCTGCTTGAGAATCTTTATAAAGCACCAATATATGTTGAATATGAACAAAGCTCTCTTCTATTTCTGCTTTTAGCTCATCGCCATATCCTTGCTCTATAATTTTAGTAAGCAATGTGGCGTTTTCAAGTAGCAGCTTATATATGTCAAGCGACATGTTTTGCGATACCATCCAAGCTTCAAGCTCAGCCTCGCCTCCAAGTTGTTCTGTAGCAGCGGCTATATCAGCATCCATCATGTCAATTTCTTCTTGAGACAACACTATGTCTAAATCTTCTGCCATTTCCTTTATTGCATATATAGACTTAACGTTCTCTTCTGTTGCAGATAATATATTTTGTTCAATGCTGGCCATTTGCTCCGAATCAAGTCCAAAAGATGCAAGTTCTTCTTCACTTAACTGCCATAGGCTAGTATCGCCACCGTCCATTGTTGTTCTGTTCGAAATGTAAAAAAATCTAAACAACTCAAGGCCAATCTCGTTTGTTCCAACTGTCATAACATTTGTAATGTCTATTTTTTCACCATCTACAAAAACACCGGGTTCATGTGCTGGTATTGTTGTGGGTTCTAGGTCTTGCTCGCCATTTGCCTGAGATGCATCTTCAGGTGTGCTGTCACCTGTTTGCTCACTTTGTACTGCCGACGACGACGGTGTTTGCTGTGAGCAAGATGCAAACATTGTAAGTGCAATAATCATGCACAATGCTAAACTAGTAATTTTCAATAGCTTTTTCATATATCCTCCGATAATTTAATTCTTTTTACAGCCCCTTTTTTACGGGCAGATTACATTATACAATATTTTTGTGTACAAATGTTGAAATTAATAGAATTTTAATAAAAAATTTTTAATGTGTTTATTCTATTGCTATTAGTTTTACCATTACTATTGTTTTTACAGCACTAATTTTGTTAAAATTTATTGCATTGCTTTGTTTATAAGTAATTGAAAAGTTGCTTTATTTATCGTATAATTGTAATGTTAATTTAATTTACAATAACAGAAAGGGATTAATCGGGCCTTATTATATTTACAATAAATTAAATGTCCGTAACAATTATTATGAACAGTCTTTTTGAATGCGCATATACATTTACTAATAAGCAAAAATTGGCACTTATAAAAAATACCGGCATCAGGCGCACAATGTGGCTTTATTCAATATTATTTATATTGGGAGCCTGTTTAGTTGCTCTTTCTGTAATGCCTCCAATAAGTTTAAGGGGTTTGGCTGTAAATGGTGCATGCACGCTAATTATTTTTTATGGAATAGTAAGCCTACCACAAAAAAGCTTACGCTTATTAAACAAAACCAACTTAAATTTTTATGGAACACAAGATCCCACGGCTACAGTGAAGTTTGGCGAATATATAGAGCAAAATATGTCGGGCAAAGTTGGCACTTTTGATTATGCAAATGTAATAAGTGTATACGATTGCGGTGATATGTTAGCTTTACTTGTAAATGAAAACTCTTATGTTGTAGTGTTAGAGCATAGTTTTACAAAAGGCACTTTTGAAGATGCAAAAGAATTTATTGCTATGCAATGCCTAGATGCAAAGTTTTTTTATATAAACAAATTAATATTACCAATAGCAAAAAAAACAAAAAGGGAGCATTTTTTAGATGAACAATGATGTTATAAATTTACTTGTAAGGGAAGGCTACATTCAAAACTTTGATGATACACTAAAATTATTTGCCGATGCAAGGGAATATTTTAAGAAAAGCGGTATTGACCAATGGCAAGAAGAGCCGATTTATCCAAATAAAGAAACCTTAGAAAACGACAAAAATATGAACGCATGGTTTGTTGTTGAAAACACGCAAACTGGCGAGATTCTTGCCACATTTATGACTAAAGTGCTTAAAGATATTACATATGAAAAAGAACTTATAACAGGCAAATGGGCTCTATCAGGAAAAGATTATGGTGTGCTTCATAGGGTAGCTGTAAAAAACAGTGCAAAGGGCCTTGGCCTTGGCACAGTTATTGTAAACTTTGCAAAACAACATACACTAAAAAGTGGTGGTGCATCGCTTAGGTGCGATACACACAGCGACAATGCAAGCATGCTTAGAATGTTAATTAAAAATAACTTTACAAAGTGTGGCGATATGATTTTACCTAGTGGTGCGCCACGCATTGCATTTGAATTAATACTATAATATATTTTAACATGTTAAATAATGCACGTGTTTTAAAACAACACGCCAAAAAAAGACATTTATGTGCTTTTTTAGTTGATAAAATAACAATGTGCATAATTTTTATGCAATATATAGTGCAGTGTTTTTATAATCAAAAGCAATTGAAAGGAAAGATAATTATGCCCGAGGCGTACACTCACATAAGAATAGCCCGAGGCGCGCAAAAAGCCTGCGGTATTACTATCGAAGATCAAAACGCATATGAAATGGGCGCTAACGGGCCTGATCCATTTTTTTGCGGGGGTATTTTTCCGCACAAAAGCAAGGTTAACATGCAAAAATTAAGTGGTTTATTGCACAGCGATAATTGTGGCTTATTTTTGTTGTGTTTGCTTTATGGCGCAAAAACATCTACACAGCGCAGCTATGCACTTGGGTTTGTTATGCATTATGCAACCGATTGCGTAATGCACCCTTATGTTAATAGCCAAATTTTACCCGGTGGCCAATTTAATATACAAGCAGGGCATAATTTTTGCGAATCTGCTATGGATAGCTTTTTCCACGAAATTGACAACGGCACTGTTAATGTAACACAAAATAGCACAAGCCCGGTACTTAGCGCAAAACAACTTGCACAAATAAGTGTTTTGCTTAAACGTGCAATTAAGTATGTTTATAAGCTAGATTTACCCCTTACAGATATATCTGACAGCTTTAATATGTTTAGGCTTGGGCATACAGTTAATGTATCTCCATATGGTGTTAAAAAAGTTTTTGCACGTTTTGCCGACAAGTTTTTAGGAACAAAAGGTGCATTAGAGGGGCATATGTCTCCTTGTAAATACCCGCAACAAGGCTTTGCAAAAACATGGACACACCCAAACACAAACAAGGTTATAAATGCCGGGCCACATGCCCTTTGTATGCAAAGCATAAAACTTGGCATTACATATTTACAATCGGCAAGCCTAGTTTTTTGCGGAAAAATAAGCCCAAAGCAAATTAGCAAAATACTTGGCAACAACAGCTACAATACAGGTTTACCCATTACAAAAAAAGCCGAGAGTGAAAAATCACCCTCGGAAAATAGCAATAATTAATTTAAGTAAAAGCTGTATTCCAGCATGTGGTACACATAACTGCCACTTAACAAAAACGCACCAACAACAGTTATTGTTGCCAAAAATATTCCTGCATAGTCGTATTTTAAATTGTTGTGCTTACATATGCTAAAGCTTAATAGTATTTCGCAGCCAAGTAAGCAAAGTAAAAGCGGTGCAAATTTAAAAAGGCTTATATACTGTATACTTGGGTAAATTATAGATAAAAACATGGCAACACCGGTTGTAATAAGGGCAACACCGACAGATATTGTTCCCACCCTTTTAGTATATATATTTGTTGCATTGTTTTGTTTTTCTTGTTTGGTTTTATTTAATGTATTGGCTGTTTTTAAATTATTAACTTCATTATTCATTATTTTCTCCAATTATTGTTTATTTTCTTCGCTATTCATATCGGCGCCGTAACTAACATAGTCATCTTCTGTTTGCTGTGTTTGTGCGGTGTTATTTTTTTTAAGCAAAAACACACCAAGCCACACAAGTAAACCTGCAAATACAGCAGTGTTTACTGTTTGTATTAAAATATAGTAGTTTAAAAAAGGTACAAAACTAACAATTATTGGCACAAGTGCACTGTTAAAAAATATTAATGCGGCAAGGCCTATACATATGTATCCAACAATTTTGTAATAGGTTTTAGCCAATTTATCAAATCCGTTTGCACCTGCTATTAATGTTGCAAATACAAAGTTATCTTCTACATGCTGTGGCTCACCCTTCAAGTTGTTGCGCAAATTCCATGTGTCAAAAAACGAGTAAGCCCACATTACAAGCACAATTGCTAATAAATCTTGCACATACTTTGAGGCAATTGTAAACGAGCCTCCAAATAAAAGCATAATAGATACGCCTCTTTTCATATAACCCAAATACATTTGTCCTGCTCCCGGAAAAAGAGAAAAAATAAAAGTTAATAATGAATTTTTTTTCATAGGTGTTATCCCCTTTTTAATTATATATTGTTTTGCTTTATTATTTAAACAAACTTGTTATTGCATTGCTTAATGTTTTACCTACATTTTGCATAATAGGTTCTCTTTCGTTTTGCGTGTATCGCTGTTCATACTGCTGCGTGTAGGATTTTACAAGGTATTCGTCTACACTATTTGTAAATTGTGGTATGTAACTTAAAATACCACTTGTCCACATCATAAAGGCTATGCACGCCGCACTAGCGTATATTGTATACTTATTTATTAATGCCTTGTATATTTTGCCGTGTATTCTTTGCATAACATTTTTCTTAACGCTTACTTTTGTATTCATCAATTTATCGTTGGTAAGCATTTCTACATATTTATCCGTACATTCATCGCAAAAACTTAGGTGTTCAGCCATTTCTAAGCGTTGCATTTCACTTGCAGTTCCGCTTATAAGGCTATTAAACCCATAATTTGATATATGTGTATTATGCTCAAAGCACTTATTTTTCATGTCTGCTCACCTCGGTTTTTTAAGTTTTGCATAATTATGTGTTTTGCACGAAAAAGCTGTGTATGTACAGTTTTTGGCGGCCTTTTAAGCGCAAATGCTATTTCGTTTACGCTTTTGTGCTGTAAAAAATGCATAGTTGCCACATTTAAATATGGCTCATCCATGCTTTTAATATAGTTTTTTATATATACAACTTCATCATTCGCAATTACAGTGTCCTCAGGGGTAATGCTCTGTACAGTTTCAAATAAATGAAAATTTGTTTGTTCTTGTGTATCGTACTGCGTTACTTTTTTGTTATATGCACTTTTTAAATAGTCTTTTGCTTTGTTTGCGGCAATTCTTGCAAGCCACGGTTTATACTGGTTTTTTTTACATTCTTGCTTGTGTTTAAAGGCCGATAAAAACGTCTCTTGTGTTAAATCTTCTGCTATTTGCATGTCTTTTACAAATTGATAGCAAATAGACATTACAAGTTTTTCGTATTGTATTACAATAAGCTCAAACTCTTTTATACTTATATCAGACGTTTACATCACCCCCATAAAAACCTGCATTTTTTTTACAAAAACAAAGCCGCATAAACCGTTTATAATCATAAAACGATTTATGCGACAGCATTTCTTCAACAAATATAATTTATTTTAATGTACAAGAACCATTAACCCTAAACTGCTTAGCGTTAACATTATAATGCCCGCTGTAATTACACCGGCAAGTACCGACAATACACTTGGCCAAAACTTTAAATCTAGCAGTGTTGCGCCAAGGCACCCTGTCCATGCGCCTGTGCCAGGCAGTGGTATTGCAACAAAAATAAACAATCCCCAATATATGCCCTTGCCCGATTTTTCTTGTATTTTATTACTTGCCTTAACACCTTTAGTGTGTATTGCATTAAAAAATTTGCCCAGTTTACCCGGCCATGTACAACACCAAAGCAATACTTTTTTTGCAAAAAGCAAAATTATTGGCACAGGTAACATATTGCCTATTACAGCTACAAGCAAAATGCTCCACGTAGGCTGTAGTTGCATGCCCACTCCAATGGGCACCGCACCCCTAAGCTCTATTAGCGGCAACATGGAAACAAAAAATACCCAAAAATACTTTTTAACCAACTCTGCAAACATTTATTATCTCCTTATTCTGTGGCGGCAGTTTCTTCTTCACTACCCGTTGCCGAAATTGAACTAAGTGCAAAGTTTCCGTTTACGTTATATGCCCACCAATCGCTGTATGTTATAGCAATTCTGTATTCTCCACCGGAAGTAAGGTTTGTAAATGTATATGTTTGGTTTGTGCCATCGGCCACAAAATGCGCTGTTTCAACATACTCGGCTTGGTTTGGGCCTTTTTCCCACAAAGCTACTTTTACATCTCTGTAGTCGGGGTCGGCATCTGCGCTTTCACCGTTTGAATCTGTTAAATAAAAGTTTGCATCTACTGTAAGCGATGTGCCGTTAATATATAAATAAGTTGCCGATTTGTAGGTAGACAAATATATTGTACCTAAATATCTGTCACTTCCCTCGGGTAATACCCCAACAAGGCTATTTGCCACTTCAGGCATTTCAAAATCTGCCGGCAACTCTATATTTTCTCCGCCAGATGTTGCCATTTGCATGTTTTCTATTTCCTCTGCATCTTCGTCGTACTCAATGCCAAGCAATGTACCTAAGCTTAAATCACAAGATGCGAACATTACAGTTGTACAAAGTATTAGCACAAGGCTTAATATCACTTTCAAATATTTAAATTTCATACGTATTTCTCCTTAAACTTCTTTTATAATTAACTTTAAAAAATGTGTTTTTAATTATTAAGCTCTTCTAAAAGAGCCTCTTTTTCAAGAGTCTGATACTCGTTTGAATTATCAAATAAATTTTGATACCTAAAAATGGCAAAACCACCTACATTTGCTTTATTTTCTAGTGAGTTTACCATTTTTGCCAAATTGTTTCCGCTTTGCCACTCACTTTGGTCGCCATACCCTCCGTCGCCATCAGGTATTCTAAATGCACCAAGCCCCATAGCAAGCGCTACATCTTCGTGCCTTGGGTAGTTAAGCCACTCATCTGTAATATTCTCAAATGCAAATCTTTCAGAGCCGCTACTTGTTTCGTAGTTAAAGCCCCAATAAAGTTGCGGCATAATATAATCTACATATCCAGGTGTAGACAGCCATAAATTAACATCGCTGTACTGACTGTTATAGTTATTATCGTTATTTCCCTGAGGACTTATACCAAAAACACAATTTGGGTTTGCCGCTTTAATTGCGTCATATACATTTTTTACTAATGTGTTAACATTATCTCTACGCCATTCTTCAAGGCTTTTACCGTTGGCCAAAGCTGCGTAATTTTCCTCGTCAAACGACGCATCTGTTGTTGGATAAAAATAATCGTCAAACTGTATACCATCTACATCGTAGTTATTAACAATTTCCAATGTTCCGTCAATTATCATTTGCTGTACTTCGGGAATAGATGGATCAAAATAAAGTCCGCCATTAACTTCACGTACCCAGCTTGGGTTAGTTAAAGCAGGGTTATTACTTGCAAGCTCGCCGGGCATTGTTTCAGACAAACTTACCCTATATGGGTTTATCCATGCCTCAAAAAACAGCCCTCGCTCATGCGCTAAATTTATCATTATTTCAAGTGCATCGTAGCCAATGCTTGTACCTTGTGTGCCTGTAAGCACATGGCTATATGGGTAAATTGTACTTTCATATATAGCATCGGAAAAAGGCCTTACTTGTACAATTACAGTGTTTAAACCCAAATTTACGCAATTGTCGTAAACAGTATTTACACTTTGCGTAAATGTTTGCTCGTTTGTCATGTCAAACGCTGTCCAATCAAGGTAGCTAATCCACACTGCACGATAATTTAACACACTCGTTGCCTCTTGTACTGTTGGTACATCGTTTGCGTTTGCGCTAACATCCTGCGGCACTTGCGTAAAGTCTTCGTTATTTGCATGTTCGTTGTTATTAAAGCAGCCCGTAAACATTATACACGAAATTAATAATACGGCTGTTATAACTTTAATTTTTTTATGTAAATGTAATGTCATTTATATCTCCTAAACAGTAACATAAGCCCTTAGTAAATGCTTATTATATTTTACTTTAAAAGTAATTATAATTTATATGCATAATTTGGCTTTATTATAACATTAACGTTTAGCTTTTTGGTTGTAATTTTAATAGCACAAACATAAATACAGCTTGTATTGCACTTACAGCCATTATAATACATGCGCCAATTGGTAAAGACAAAGGCACAAATGTACCTGCAATTTGTAGTAATGCACCTGCACCTGCGGCATTTGCCATTGTTTTAACACTCTCGTCTGTTTCGCTACCTTCACCGTAAACGTGTGCAAACGCAAATATAGGAAAAGCAACAGCACCGCAAATTGCCGCCAGCGAAGATATTACAGCGCTATTAAAACCTGCGCCAAACATATCGAATATAATAAAAATACTGGATATAAAAAACAATAATTTTTGATGCTTTACGTCTGTTCTTGCTATAATAAACAACATTGCAGCAGCCATGCCAAAGCTTGAAATATTTACAAGTATACCCATAGTTACATTAAATATTAAAAGTAAACCTGCTGTAAAAGTAAGCAGTGCCGACACTGCACCCAAAGTATAATATGTGCGTTTAGTAAAATGCATAAATTTCTCCGTTAAGTTTGTTGCACAAAAAAATTGCGCATAAAAATACTAAATAAGTATATCACATTTTTAAACTGTTTACAAACAAACTTTTTATTAACACTTGTGCTTTTACATAAAAAGCTGCAGTAATATTATTTATAAATGTATGCACACTAAATTTATTTTTTTATTTTTTTATTCAGGTATTATATTTCCATTTTCATCCGGCATAACATATTGCGCTACTATGTTGTTTTCTTCAAAGTACCCCTCAATGCTCTGCTTATCATTTTGCAAGTTTTGCACATCTTGTGCACTTATAGAAGTATAAATATGTAAACCGCAATTATAAACCATATTAGTTGCCTCTTGCACAGATAAACTGTACTGAGAAGTTAAATCGACTATTAAATCATCTATTATTTCATTTGTAACACTGTCTGTTACTTGCTGTGCTACCCCTTTAATTTCGCCCTCTTCCAAACCTATTGGCATAGATGACGCATCTATATATTCTTGCTGCGTAATATAATTTTGTTGCCACATCTCGTAAAGTATGTAGTTGCGCCTTGCTATGTGCTGCTCTGGGTTTGTTACAGGGTTATAACCTGTTGGGTTTTTTGTAATACTTGCAATGCTCGCGCACTGCTCCAGTGTAAGTTCGCTAACAGGTTTGTTAAAAAGCTTCATACTCTCGGCCTGCACACCTACTGTACCGCCTGTAAAGCTTATCGAGTTCATGTATCCTTCTAATATTGTTTGCTTATCGTAATTTATATCCATAATTACAGCGCGATACAATTCTCTTATTTTTCTAAAATAGCCTTGTAAGCCACCCACGTTATCGTCTATAGTTAAGTTTTTTATAAGCTGTTGGTTTAAAGTAGACGCACCTTGCCTAATACCATCTTCGCCGCCTATAAATGTGCCCGTTAATATATATTTTATTTCGTTTATAACTGCGTAAATGTTTCGGCTAATACTTATTCCATGGTGGTCGTAAAAATCTTTATCTTCTATTGCCACAAATGCCTGTTGTAATTGTAACGGCGTGTTTTCTATATCAACCCATACCTTTTGCTGATTAGTTACAGGTGTTGCTATTACTTGCCATGTGCCATCGCTATTTTGGGCATAAAGCGTAGTTTCGGTTCTAGTGCTAAGTGTATCTAAATTTAGCCATAAATGGTCGTTACTTGTGGCGTAGCCCAAATATACAAAAAGGCCTGCCGCAAAACACATAGCGGTTACAATTATAATTGTTATTATTATTTTAAATGCTTTAAAAGCTTTGCTTTTTTTCTTATTCAATTTTTTAATGTCGCTATTTTGTTCTGTTTGCATTTTTTGCAACACCTCCTTACCTTTTGTTAGTAAACATTATACTTTAGCTTTTTTTGTCGCCTTTTTTACTAAGTGGCGTTATTGTGCCGTCTTCATTTTGCACTTTAACGCTCTCTAGGCCGCTTCTAAGCGAAGCTCTCATTTCGCCTATATATTTTTGCCTAAGCTGTTTTTGCTCGTCTAGCTCGCTACTTGTAAGCCCAATTTCTGTTTTAGCCTTAGCCGCCAGTTCATTTATTCTATCAATTTCAGGTTTTGTCATTATTTTTTCTCCTTAATTCACTTTTTAAGTTATATATGGTATAATTTTTACAGCGAAACAAAAATAACACTGTATATATTTTAGCATTTATTTTTAGGGGGTAATTTTATTTATTATATAATTTCAATTATTACAGGTTCACTTGTTGCACTTATGATTACAGTTAACGGAGGCCTAACTGCGGCTTTAGGGCTTTATAGCTCTACTGTTGTTATACATATTGTTGGCCTTTTTATTATGGTATTAGTTATGATAGTAAAAAAATCTGTCCCCTTTAAAATTAAGCATCCTTGGTATTTGTATTTAAGCGGTGCCCTTGGCGTACTGGCTACAATTGGCAACAATTATGCATTTGCACCCATAGGAGTTAGTGCGTTACTTTCTATTGGCCTTTTAGGACAAATTTCTTTTGGAATTATTATAGATGAGTTTGGCCTGTTTGGTTTACAAGTACATAAAATGAAAAAACAGCGGTTTATATCGCTTTTAATAATGCTTATCGGTGCAGTGTTTATGATAAGAACATTCAATATTCTTGCAATGGTATTGTCGTTTTTAGTAGGTGTGGCACTTGTATTACAACGTGTAATTAATGCAAACCTTGCAAAGAAAACTGACTTTGTAGTTAGCACCGCATACACATATATATTTGGGTTGCCCGTTGCAATTGTGGTGCTTTTTTTACTTGGCACATCCGAGCCAATGCTTGTTAGTTTTAATCTACCTCAAAATATATTGCTATATACAGGCGGTCCA
Organism: uncultured Bacteroides sp.; assembly: GCA_964369925.1. GTDB lineage: Bacteria > Bacillota > Clostridia > Oscillospirales > Ruminococcaceae > Ruthenibacterium. Next base: position 11,616 of record CAYJGU010000027.1, read on the forward strand.
ATTGGTATATTAACAATCGTCTTTTCATCATTATGTGTATCCAAAATTCCATCTTATAAACTATCGGTACTTATGTTTATTGGGCAAGTTTTTTTTGGAATAGTTATAGATAGCATTATTACTAACCAAATTGCTACAATTAATCTAATAGGCGGTGTAATAATTACTTTTGGCCTTTGTATAGATACATTAATTAACAATAATGCTAAAATAGAACGAAATAAATAATTTTAACATAAATATGTAAAATTGCTAAATACTATTATACTAACATATAGTGTGCACTGTATATATAATACTTAAAAAATGCATTTATGTAAATATGTTTAACAAATAAAACCCGCAAGTACGTAAATTTAGCAACTTACGCCTTGCGGTATAAAATCTTGCTTTGCAAGTAATTTTTTGTTACCGAACGGTTTTAATAAACTGGTTCGGCTTTGGTGGTGGGGCTTTAATCCACTTTTTACACTTATTGGCAAAAGGTTTCTTTCGCCTGTGCTGTGGCCTTATTTAAGGCATTTATCAAAGAGTATAATTTTTTATTAACGTTGAGTTGAGTGTAAGCAAAACTCTTTGTGGCATTAACGGTTTGTTTCACCCGATGATATTATTTTACACTACATTTATTAACACAGTTTGAATATATTATAAAAGCTTTTTCAATAATTTATAATGATTTTGTGATATTTTTGCGTTAAATTTGAAATAGGAGATTAGTATGAACTTCCAAATAGAGATGGAAAAAATTATAGCTAGCTTAAACGGTAAATCGCCAAATCTTCTTTTACATAGTTGCTGCTCTGTTTGCTCTAGCCATGTTTTAAGCGTATTAACTGCCAGCTTTAACGTAACCGTTAGTTATTATAACCCAAACATACACCCAAAAAGCGAGTACGAGACACGCCTTAAAGATGTAAGGCGATATTTAAAACAGGCATATAACAATAAAGTTAAGTTAATAGAGCAAAACTATAACCCAAACAAATTTTTTGAAGCCGTAAAAGGGCTTGAAAATGAGCCTGAGGGGCAAAAGCGTTGTGAACAATGCTTTAAACTGCGCCTAATGCATACGGCAAAGTACGCAAAGCAAAACAACTACGACTTTTTTACAACTACACTTACTGTTAGCCCACATAAAAACGCCGCCGTTATAAACGAAATAGGAAAATTGGCACAAAATAAGCACAGTGTGCAATTTTTACCGTCTGACTTTAAAAAGAAAGAGGGTTATAAGCACTCTGTGCAACTTGCCAATAATTATAATTTATACCGCCAAAACTATTGTGGGTGCATTTTTTCTATTCGCGAATAATTTTCCACCTGCTTAGTCGATGTAATAAACATGTTCCTCTGTTAAAACTATGTCTGCAAAAACATCGTACTCGTTTGTTGGTATTACTGTTTCATCCATTAACATTTCATTTCTGCACACAACAATTTTTAGCGTATTTGCGTGTTTATTTGTAAAATATCTGTCGTAATATCCGCCCCCGTATCCTAGCCTTTCACCTATTTTGCTTGCTGCAAGGCACGGCAATATTGCAATGTCAATTTCATTACTTTTTACAACACTGCTGCTTAAAGGTGGCTCTTTTATATTAAATGCACCTGTTTTAAGTTGTGCTAAATCGGTTATTTGTCTGGCCTGCATTACTCCATTTTTCACATCTGTGCAAAGCGGTACGCATAGTATTTTTTTATCATTTAATACTCTAAGTAATATTTTTTCTGTTTGTATTTCATTTTTTGCACCAACAAAACAAAAAACAGTTTTTGATTTGTTATACTGCGGTAAATTTATTATAGTGTTGTATATTTTTTCGCTTGCATTATAATTGTAATCAGGTGTAAAGTTTACAATTTTTTGTTTGCATTGTTTTCGTAATAACTGTTTTTTCTCGGCTGTACTTTTGGGTACAGCTTTATTTTTTTGCTGTTCTGTTTCACCATTTAACCTAATAATGCACATATGGCTAACCTCTTTGTATATGTTTTGTTCGGTAAATATTGCCACAATATTTACCGCTTAGCATTATTTGTACTGTGGCAATGCCGCCGACTCACTAAAATCTTCGCTGTCCAGTGTTAAGTTAATATTATAAAACGGATCTTTTGTTAACGTATCGCCGTAAATCATTTTAAGCCTTGCACGCTCTCCGTCAAACCTTATTTTTTTATTTGCATCTTTTTCATCTAGGCCCCTGCTTTTGCTTTCGTAATGGTAAAGCTGGGCATAAGGTGTATATATAATTCTGTATCCGGCATTGCGCACTCTTAAGCAAAAATCCACATCATTAAATGCAACTGTAAATTCTTCGTCAAGGCCATTCATTTCTTCGTAAATGCTTGCCTTTACAAGCATACACGCAGCCGTAACTGCCGATAAATTTTGCACTGTAGACAGGCGGAACATATACCCACTGCTATCCTTTTTTGCATATTTATGGCTGTGGCCTGCGTATCCCCCAAGTCCTGTTATAACACCGGCATGTTGCAGTGTATCGTCGGGATACAAAAGCTTTGCACCAACTATACCTACTCCGTCTTGTGTGCAAAGGCTTAACATCTCTGTAAGCCATGTATCGTTAATAATTTCAATGTCGTTGTTAAGCAACAAATAATAGCTGCCCTTTGCGCTTTTAATTGCAAAGTTATTTATCGCCGAAAAATTAAACCCACCATTGTAATATACAATTTGTATATTATCGTATTTTTCTGCTATTTGTTTATAATATTCAAATGTGGCATCATCTTCACTGTTATTTTCGGCTATAATAATTTCGTAATTTTTATAAGTAGTTTTAGCAATTATACTGTCTAAAGCTTTTTTCAAATCATCTATGTGGTCTTTATTAGGTATAATTATGCTTACAAGTGGTGTATCTGTTAAAGTGTATTCAATTTTATATGTACTTGGATAAATTCCATCTTTAACGTCGGCCAAGGCGCCTGTTCGCAGCAAGTGAAGGTTTAACGCCCGCTTTGCAGCTGTAATTACATAAGGTTTTGCCTGTGTTCCACCCGATGTAGAGTTTTCGTGCACACGCCAGTAATAAAGCACCCTTGGTATATGCACAGGCGCATATTTTTCCGATACACGTAAAAACAAGTCATGGTCTTGGCTACCGTCACACTTGGGGTCAAACCCGCCCATATCCTCAAATATATCTCGTTTAATTGCAGTAAAATGACAAATATAATTGCAACTTCTTAAATAATCCGGCGCAAAATCCGGTTTAAAATGCGCTACTATAGGGCGCTTAATATCATTTGTAAAAAGTGCTTCATCGCTGTAAATAAAAGCTGCATTTGTTTTTGTTGCTGTTTGTAGCATTGTAAAAACAGCATGTGGCGCCAGCACATCATCGTGGTCGGCAAAAGCAATATATTCTCCACTTGCCAATGTTGACGCTGCATTTGTATTTTGCGAAATACCGTCATTATCAATTTTTACACTAACAATTTTATCACTTTCATACTCGGCAATAATATCTGCAACTTCCGTGTGCGTAGCGTCTGAGGCATTTGCAATGCAAAGTTGCCAATTTGAACAAGTTTGATTTTTTACGCTGTTTAAAAACTGCCTTAAATATTTTGGAGGTGTGTTGTAAACAGGTACACAAATACTAATAATAGGCCAGCTTGTTGTATCTGTATTTTTTTGCATTTCAAGCACAGATTTCGGCGGCAACAATCTGCCACTTCTTTTTAAAAATCTACGCTTAAAAAAGCCAATTGCACGTTTAGATGTGGGTAAAATCCCATCTTGTTTTATGGCTTCAAACCCATACGCGAAAAGTTCTTTTATTCGTTTTAATTGCAGTTTTAATCGCATTAAAATCACTTATCCTTTATACACCTAATTTAATATTTTTATACTATTTAAACAAATTGCCCGCCCTTCCATATTTAGGGAAAGACGAGCATAATTATATTTGTAATTTTACATGTGCTTTTATAAATATTATAAGCACTTAAACAGCACATTTTTTACTTATAACCGTAATTTTCAAATTGTAATGTAAAATGCGGGTTATAGTAAGGGTCTTTTTTCATTATATCGCTATATTTATTTACAAAGTTTGCCTTTTCTCTCTCATATCTTTGCTGTTTTTCTCCGCCGCAATTTGTATCGTCACCTCTGCTTTTGCTCTCGTGGTGATAAGCCGTTGCAAAAGGTGTCATTACATTTACAAAGCCGTTTTTATAAAGTTTTAGGCAAAAATCTACATCATTGTAAGCTACAGCAAAGTTTTTTTCGTCTAGCCCACCAGCTTTTATGTAAAGGTCTTTTTTTACCATTAGGCATGCACCTGTTACAGCACACATGTTTTGAGTTGTACTAAGCCTAAACATGTCTCCGGCATCTGCGCCGCTATGCCCTTTATGGCTATGCCCAGCGCTGCCGCCAAGTCCTATAAACACACCTGCATGTTGCACTGTATTGTCGGGGTAAAAAAGCTTTGCGCCAACTGCCCCTACTTCTTTTCTTTGCGAGTAGCTAAGCATTTCTTTTATAAAGCCATCGCTTATCATTTCAACATCGTTGTTAAGCATTAAAATATGCTCGCCATTTGCATTTTTAACACCCATATTGTTTATGGCCGAAAAATTAAATTCTCCGCTATATCTAAGCAATTTTACATTAGGCAGTTTTTGTGCAAGTATTTGGTAAAACTGCATTATCTCTTTTGTTGTAGAGTTGTTCTCTACAACAATAATTTCTAAATTTTTGTATCCGCCTTTTTTAAATATAGACGCTATACATCTTTTTAAGTCTTCTACATGATCTTTATTTGGAATTATAACAGATACCAAAGGGTTGCCTTCAATATCGTAATTAACACGATAACTTCCCGAATGTTCCTTTTGGGCACTAACAGTACCCTTTAAATTTACGCGCTGCAAATGCTCTCTTATCGCTTTTGCACCGGCTTCTATTGCATATGGTTTTGTTGTTATATCGCTAGATGTAGATTGCGCATGACTGCGCCAATAGTATAAAACTTTTGGTATATGTACAATTTTTTTTGCATTTTCGCTTAATCGCAATATAAGGTCATAATCTTGCGCACCATCAAATTCACTGCGCTGTTTATTGCCGGATTTTTCAAGCAGTTGCCTGCTAAATGCGCACAAATGTGTTATATAATTGCAACCTCTTAGGTAATCCGGAGAAAAATCCGGTTTAAAGTGATATCTCTCTAGATTTTTTAAATCGGCAGATAGCACTATTTCATCCGAATATAAAAAGTCTGCATCTTGCTCGTTTATTGCTTTTGCAAGCTCATATAATGCGTTAGGGCTCAAAACGTCGTCATGATCTAGCAATACAAAGTAGTCTCCAGTTGCCTCGCTAAACCCTATGTTAGTATTTGCTGATATGCCGCCATTTTTAACAAGCCTAGAATATGTAATACGCATATCGCCCATTTTTTTAACTGTTTCGCTTACATGCGAATGATTAGGACCACTGGCATCTATTAAAACAATTTCAAAATACTTGTAGCTTTGGTTTAATACGCTTTTAATCATTTCTCGCAAATATTTTACAGGTGTATTATATAACGGTACAACAACTGAAAATACCGGCATTTTATCAAATTTAACTTTTTTTTGGGCTCTTAGTTCTCTTTTTAGCGGTATATCGGCGCGGTGTTTCCATGGCGTACCGTTTTTACTTGCCAGGTCCATTCTGTAAGATATTTCTCTGAAAAGCGCTTCCGGCCCGCGTTCTTTTAAGCACACAAAGCCGCGCTTAACAAGGCTTGCCGAATGTGACGGATTTGCCACACGTTTTAAAGCCTTACCATATGTATCTTTTTCGCTGTTTTTTACTGTTTTATTTTGCACAGTATTATCACCTCTTATATAAAAGCGACTTATTTAGTCAATTTTTTATATTCTTCACATACCGTTTGTGCCTGCCCCGACATTTTAACCTTGCCTTTTTCTATCCATGTAACTTTATTACACAGGCTTTCTATTTGCTGAATGCTGTGGCTAACAAGTATAACTGTAGTGCCTTTTTTCATCATTTCTTTCATTCTGTCCTCGCACTTTTTCTGAAATAAAAAGTCTCCTACAGATAAAATTTCATCGGCAATTAAAATATCGGGGTTTGTTACTGTAGCTATTGCAAATGCAATTCGGCTTACCATACCCGATGAATAATTTTTTAGCGGAACATCTAAAAACTCGCGCAATTCGCTAAATTCTACAATTTCTTCAAAACGCTCTTTAACATACTTTGGTGTAAAACCAAGTACTGCGCTATTTAAATATATGTTTTCTCTACCCGTTAAATCCATATCAAAGCCCGCACCCAGCTCTATAAGCGGTGCAATGCTTCCACTAACCGATACGTTGCCTTTTGCAGGCTTGTAAACACCTGCTATTATTTTTAACAATGTGCTTTTACCGCTGCCATTAAGTCCAATAAGGCCGTAAAAATCGCCCTTTTCTACTTGTAAAGATACATCCTTAAGTGCCCAAAATTCTTCAAAACGCAGTTTACCTTTTGCCATGGCAATAAAATACTCTTTAAGGCTTTCGCTTTTTTCTTTAGCCATATTAAAGCGCATGGAAACATTGTTTACATCTATAATTGTCTGTGCCATTAACATATGTCTCCTTCTAATTATATATACAAAACAAATTTGTCTTGATTCTTTTTAAATACTGCCAAACCAAATATAAGCATAAGTAAACCACATGCACCGCAAACTAAAATCATATTGCTTGTCATCATTTCGCCTTTATAAACAACTTGCCTAAACGTTGTTATATACCAGTACATTGGGTTAAAACCTATAAAAGTTTGTAATATACCTACACCGTCACCTTGCATTGTAAATGGGTCGTAAAATATTGCCGAAAAATACATAAGCGCTGTACAAAAAACCACCCACAAATGCATAACATCCCTAAAAAAAACTGCCAATGTGGCCAAAAGTAGGCCTACGCCCAAATTAAACATAAAAAGCGTTAATATTGGATATACAGCAAATACAAATGTTGGATAAAGCGGTGCGTTTGTAATTATCATTACAATAAACAGCGCTATAAACGATGTTACAAAGTTTACAAGGCCAAAACTTATTTTCTCAAGCGGAAAAATGTATTTTGGTATATAAACTTTTCTTAAAAGCGGTGCGTTAAGTAGCACACTGCTCATAGCTGCATTTGTAGATTCCGAAAAAAATGTCCATATAACTTGCCCTGTAAGTAAATACATTGCAAAGTTAGTAATACCGGCCGATTTAAAATTCATTACGCTTGAAAAAACAGCCCACATTACAAGACACATTAATAGCGGATTTAAAACGCTCCATAAAATTCCTAGTACGCTTCGCCTGTACTTTACTTTAAAATCTCGGCCTATTAGGTTGTATAGTAAAAACCTATATCGCCAAAAATCTAATGCATATGCTTTAAAAAGTGACAACTTCTCACCTTCCTACATGTTATTAAAAAATTCAAAGCTTTGCTGAGAAAAAGCTTTGTGCTGTTTGTCTTTTTCACTAAGTTTTATTTCACAACCAACATCTGGCCATTTTATGCCTATTGTTTCATCGTTGTATAAAATACCGCCCTCGTGTTCAGGGCTATAATAATCTGTGCATTTATACGTAAATTCTGCCTCATCGCTAAGCACTAAAAATCCATGTGCAAAGCCTTTGGGCACATATAGTTGTTTTTTATTTTCGGCACTTAATATAACGCCTACCCATTTTCCAAATGTTTCACTGTTTTCACGGCAATCCACAGCAACGTCAAATACTTCTCCACTTAAAATGCGCACAAGTTTACCCTGTGTGTGTTGTGTTTGAAAATGCAAGCCCCTTAAAACACCTTTTGTACTTTTGCTGTGATTATCTTGTACAAAATCCTCGTTAATTCCGGCCGCTTCAAATTCTTCTTTTTGAAATGTCTCCATAAAAAAGCCGCGTTCATCTCCAAAAACAGTGGGCTTTACAATTATTACCTCGGGAATATCTGTTTTAATAAATTCAAACTTGCTCATAAATTCGTCCTTACGGTATTTTATTAATGTTTGCAAAATATGCTAAACACAATTTTGCAAACGCTTAATAATTATACCATAAATTTAAATTGCACACAAGATACATTTTATTTTGCAATCAACATCGTTTTTAAACCGATATATCAGGAGAAAATGTGCCCGCATTGTGGTTATCCACATCGTTTGGCGCAATTCGAGACACTATCCATGAGCCTGTATTTGAATAAACCATTTGTATTGTAATGTATTCTGTTACACTTTCAGTATCGGCTTTTTCTTCAACAGGTGTGCGCTTATAATCTGCCTGTGCATTTACAATAAGGCAGTGCTCACCTGCATCGTTAAAATATTGTTTAATTTTAATGCCGCTAACTGCTGTACTCGTTAGTTCTATATCGTATAACTTTTCAACTTCAGGCGCAAACTCCGCAGCTAAAAACTCTTTATAAATATCTGTTACATTTACAAGTTTGTTTACATCATGCGAATTTTTAGCCTCAACATAAGATGTATAAAAACCTAAAAACGCCTCGTCTAATGTTTCTATAGGTAAATCTCCGCCAGAAAATTCATAATCAATAAATGCAAGTTCTGTAACAGCCTTGTCGGTAAATTGTATTGTACTTGTTGCAGTAGCACCGTTTTGAGTAGTAATTACGGCTTTTATGTTGCTACCCACAAGCACTTGGCTTAAACTAACTTTTTTATCTTGTGGTTTTTGTTGTACTTGCACGTCGTTTACATATATTACCGCTTCATCGCTTACACAACCCGAAACAGTTATGTCTGTTATTGGTAAGGCGCCGTCAAACGAATATGGCTGGTTGCTGTTTAAAAGCGCTATTTCTGTTGCCTCTCCTTGTACACTTTGGCCTGCAATTGTTTGCGCCGTGGCTATTACAGTGTATCTGCCCGGAAAAATGTTAGAGTATTTAATTGTTCCATCTACTTCTTGTCCTTCAATAGGTACACCGTCCATGCTAACAACAGCACTTTCGCTCTCTACCGCAAATACCATTTCTACTGCATCAACTTGTAATTTATATTCGCTGTATCCTAAAAACACTCCATCACTTATAACAGATATTGCCGAGTACTCATCAGTACTTTCAGTGTTTTCGTCTCTGCTATCAAGTGCTAAAAACAGCTCGTCCACTTTTTGCTCTGTAGAAAATTGTCGACAAAGTGCATTAAGTCCGGCTTCTGTCACTTCAATAGTATCTGATTGAACAAGCTGACTTAAAGTTTCAATGTCTGCATTAATTAGTGCTGTTTTAATTTGTGTATATCCCTGCGCTTTATTAAACGAATCGTACATAATAACACTAGTAACACTACCGGCAACTAATAATACCACCATAAGTGTTAAAATAATTGCAAGCCATGTTATAAGTTTTGGTTTTTTACTTCTTTTAGTTTCTACTTTTTTACTTCTTTTAGTTTCTACTTTTTTACTTCTTTTTTCAAGTTGTTTAAATTTTTCATCATAGCTGTTTTCATAATTTTTTTCGTAGTTATTTTCGTATGTTTGTTCGTTAATATTAAGCGTCCTTTTATTTTGTGCGTGGCTGTTTTCTTTATTTATATTGTTATATTGTGTTTTGCTTTGTTGCATTTGTTCCGCTTGCATGCGCGAGGCCTCGTTTTGCCCGACTGCGCTACTATTATAAGTATTTTGCATGCTATTGCCACCTGCTTGATACATGTTATCGTTCTTATTTTCGTCATGTATACTTGAATTTGCGTTGCTGTTATTTACACTTGCATTATTCACTTTTCCGCAAACAAAACAAGCATTTTTTTCACCTTCATGCAAAAAAGCTCCGCAATTTTCACATCTTATCATTAAAATGTCCTTTCTCGTTTATAAAACGCACATATTAAAATAGGTATGCAATTTTATATGTATATAGTATTATTATATTTTTTTGCCATATACCGCAAATTAATATAATTTATTTTTTGTGTATAAATAGTAGATTTTTGCCAAAACTACAAATGTTCATATCGGTGCGGTTGTAATACATTAACAGTACCTGCACAATTGTGTAAGAAAGGATATATTGATATGTTTAAAGATAGTTTAAAAAGATTTTGGCAAAGCAAAGGATTTTACGTAGCACTTACAATTGTTATTATAGGCAGTGTTTTGGCAAGTTATTTAGCGGTTAACACTATGCTAAACGAGCTTGGTTCGCCACAAGATTTAACACTTACCCCACAAACACCACAGGAGGATATAACATGGAACGAACCGATTACCGAGGCAGAGGTAAAGGAAGAAAATGTACCGGTAACACCTTTACAACCGGAAAACGAAGCCATACAGCAAACTCCGGTACAAACACCGCAATCACAATCGTCAACATCGCAAGCATCTTCTTCGCAGGCGTCATCATCGTCCGAGGTGCAATCGCAATTGCAAGAACCTGCAAATATTCAGCCTACGCAAAGCAATTTATACACCTTGCCGGTGCAGGGTATAGTATTGCAAGCTTACAGCGGCGCTGAGCTTGTTTACAACGAAACAATGGGTGATTGGAGAACCCACAACGGCATAGATATAGCGTGCAATATTTCTGACACTGTGACAGCACCTGCAAATATGACTGTAAAAGCCGTTACAGAGGGTAGCCAATGGGGCACTGTTGTAGAGCTAACCGACAACAACTACGAAATACGCTTATGCGGCCTAAGTGACGTTACCGTAAAAGCAGGCGACACACTAAAACAAGGCCAAGCAATAGGTAAAGCTTCAAAATTTGCTGCCGAAATGGCACTAAGCGAACATATTCACGTTGAAGTGCTTAAAAACGGTGAATATATTAACCCCGAAGAAATATTTTCTATTGCCACTACCGGTTAATAGTAACATAACTACACATTAATATAATGTAAAACTATGTAAAAATATTGCACATGTTAAAAATTTAATATTACTATATGCGCCGAGTATTTATTTTATATTAATGATATTCGGCGCAATCGCATTTTTTCCACTTTTTACCACTGCCGCACGGGCAAGGCTCGTTGCGGCCTATTTTTTCGCTTTTTGTTTGCACATGTGGTCTTTGCGCGCTTTTCGCTGTGTCTGTTCCATGAGATGTTATTTTTACCGTTTCTTTCCTTTGCACATTTTCAGGTTTTCTCACTTCAAGACCAAGCAACATTTTTGTTGTATCTTCTCTAATATTAAGCACCATATCGTCAAACATATTAAAGCCTTCTATACGGTACTCTACAACAGGGTTGTGCTGGCCATAACTTCTTAGGTATATTCCCCTTCTTAACTCGTCCATTGCGTCTATATGATCAGTCCATTTTGTGTCAACATTTCTTAATAAAACCATCTTTTCGGCATCGCGCATAATTTGCTCGCCAAAGCGTTTTTCTTTGTCGGCACAAATAGCATCAATTCTGTCGGTTAACACTTTAACCACTTTTTCCTGTGTTAAAGTGCTTAGCTCGCTGTCATCGTATGCAAAGTCTTTTTCTGTTGTAAGCCAGCCCAAATAGTGCGCTTTTAACCCTTTTAAATCCCATTCGTCTGTCTCTTCTCCCGCTAAAAACATTGTTGCGTTATCTTCAACCGACTTATGCATCATTGTGCGAATGTATTGCGATACATCACTATCTTGCAATATTGTATTGCGCTGTGCATAAATTATTTCACGCTGCGAGTTCATTACATCGTCAAACTGCAACACATTTTTACGTATAGAAAAGTTTCTTGCCTCAAGTTTCTTTTGTGCGTTTTCTATTTGAGACGTAATAATTTTGTTTTCTATAGGTGTTTGTTCGTCTACACCCATATTAAGCATTATACTTTGTACACGCTCGCCACCAAAAAGGCGCATTAAATCGTCTTCTAAGCTAATAAAAAATCTACTTGCACCCGCGTCGCCTTGGCGTCCAGAACGCCCTCTTAGCTGGTTATCTATACGGCGGCTCTCATGTCGCTCTGTGCCAATAATAAACAAGCCACCTGCATCTTTTACTTCTTGCGCCTCTTGTGCAATGTCCCGTTTAAACTGTTTTTCAAGTTCATCGTATCTTTTTCTTACATCCAAAACTTCTTGCAATTCTGTATGTGCATGGCTTGTGCTCTCAATTATCAATTCTTCACTGTATCCCTCTTTTGCAAGGGTATTTTTTGCCATGTATTCGGCATTACCGCCAAGCACAATATCGGTACCCCTACCTGCCATGTTTGTTGCAATAGTAACAGCCCCCTTTTTACCGGCTTGTGCAACTATTTTTGCCTCTTTATCATGATTTTTAGCATTAAGCACCTCGTGTTTTATGCCCTGCTTTTTTAACAAAGAGCTTAAGTATTCACTTTTTTCTATACTTATAGTACCAACAAGCACCGGCTGGCCTTTTTTGTTGCACTCGGCTACTTGCTTTATAACAGCACCGTATTTACCGTTAACCGTACTGTAAATACTATCGTTATAATCTTGCCTGCTAACAGGTTTATTTGTAGGTATTTCCACAACATTTAACCCGTAAATTTCGCTAAATTCTGTTGCTTCTGTTTGTGCTGTACCTGTCATACCTGCAAGCTTTTTATACATACGAAAATAATTTTGAAACGTTATAGATGCAAGTGTTTTACTCTCTCTTGCAACAGTTACATTTTCTTTTGCCTCTATGGCTTGGTGTAAGCCCTCGTTATATCTTCTACCTGTCATCATACGGCCTGTAAATTCATCTACTATAACAACTTCGCCGTCTCTTACAACATAATCTACGTCGCGTTTCATAACTCCGCGAGCTTTAATTGCTTGGTTTATATGGTGCGACAATGTCATATTGTCGGCATCGGCCAAATTTTCAATATTAAATGCTTTTTCGGCTTTGGCAATACCGCTAATTGTAAGTGTGGCTGTTTTTTTCTTTTCATCTACAATATAGTCGCCCTCAACTTGCACGTCCTGATGCTCTTTATCATCTATTTCTGCCACAACGCTCTTTTTAAGTGTTCGCACAAAGTTATCGGCTAATTTATAAAGCTCTGTGCTCTCTTCGCCTTGTCCGCTAATAATTAAAGGAGTGCGGGCCTCGTCTACAAGTATACTGTCAACTTCGTCTACTATTGCATACGCATGGCCTCTTTGCACCATATTTTCTTTGTACACAACCATGTTATCGCGCAAGTAGTCAAATCCAAACTCGTTGTTTGTTCCGTAAGTTATATCGCAAGCGTATGCGGCTCTTCGCTCTGCCTTATCTATATCGTGCGTAATTACACCTACACTTAATCCCAAAAAGCGGTAAACTTTACCCATCCACTCACTGTCTCTTTTTGCAAGGTAATCGTTAACAGTAACAACGTGCACACCATTGCCTGCAATTGCGTTTAAATACACCGCAAGTGTTGCAACAAGTGTTTTACCCTCACCTGTTCTCATTTCGGCAATTTGGCATTTGTGTAAAACAATACCGCCAAGCACTTGCACATAAAAATGTTTCATTTGCAAAACACGCCAAGATGCCTCTCTACACACAGCAAATGCATCAGGCAAAATGTCATCTATACTTTCTCCGTTTTCAAGCCTATCTTTAAGCAAAGGCGTAACTTGCTTTAGCTGGTCGTCTGTCATGTTTTCATATTTTGATTCAAGCGACATAACACTATCAGCAATTGGTTTTATTTTTTTAAGTTCTTTATCGGAATACGTACCGAATATTTTACTCATTAAAGACATTATAAACTCCTTATATAAAAGCACACATTTTTTTTATCTTAGTATATAATACTACATATCGATTTAATAAAGCAATTAAATTTGTGTTAACGAGTTAAAACATTTTTTGTAATATAAACTTTTTTTATATAAAAACAGCACTAAAAATGGTTTTTAAGCATATTTTTTGTACAAATTATTAGTTATACAATATTTTTAAATTATTTATTGACAAATAACAAAACATCTGCTAATATTATATAGCACTAAACATATTGGTGCAAAGCAAAAAACAATTTTATATGGGAGAGTTCCCGAGTGGCCAAAGGGGACAGACTGTAAATCTGCTGGCTATGCCTTCGATGGTTCGAATCCGTCCTCTCCCACCAAGAAGACGAGATAAAATAGATGTCATCTATTTTATCTCGTCTTTACGTTATATTTTGGCATTTTTGCCGTTTGTGTAATTATGCTGTATAAAAAGATGTCCATTAGATGCCGAGCAGTTTTTAGCCTATTTGGGATTAAAACTGCTCTTTTTTTGTGCCTGTTTTTAAAAACCACACTCTTTTATGGAGTTTTATATAAAAAAATACGTAAAACTTTAAGCCCTAATTTTATGCAATGTGTCATAAAATTAGGGCTT
>CAYJGU010000028.1:0-8325 GCA_964369925.1 uncultured Bacteroides sp.
ATAGCCGAGAGTCACTTCCAAAGAGGGCAAGGCACGGCCGCCGCCCGATTTGTGGGTGTACAAAAAAACCGAGAACCCTAAGGTTCTCGGTTTTTGGTGCGGACGAAGTGACTTGAACACTCACGAATCTCTTCACTAGAGCCTAAATCTAGCGCGTCTGCCAATTCCGCCACGTCCGCATATAATGTGGCTTAATAAGTTTATTAAACCACTATGACATTATACCTTAAAAAAATCTATTTGTCAACGTTTATTTTCAATCATATATACAGGTGTTCCGTTTGTCCACATAATTTCTGTGCAGATACTATTGTCATCCTCGTAAAAACCGCCTTGTTGCATTGCTTTTTGCATAGGGCAGTTGGTGCAAGTGGGCTTATTATTTTTATCGGTTTTTAAGCACTTACTAGAATGTAACTTAACATCTAATATTTCAGCTGCATGATTAATAAAAATAGGTTTAAAAAAATTAGGTTTGCAAATTTGTACCGGTACACTTAAATTATTTAGTATAGTTTCCATATTGTTCTTTGCGCTCATAACGTTTTCTATTAAAAACTGGTTAATAATTATAGAAGACAATTGCTGGCATACATCAAAAATACTATCTTGTATTTTTATATTAAGCGGCTCGTCGCCCTCGGCAGCCTCGAAGCCAATATATCCAAGTAAAGATTTTTTATTTTTAAGTGCAAAAACATATTTAGGAGAATTTTTGTTTTCGTTTTCATTAAACATAATTTTGTTTTGCGCTGGGTTAATAAAAAGTAAATTGCTTTGTTCAAATTTTTCAAAAAGTTCGCTAACCTGAGATAAAGCAATGTTTTGACGAGATTTTTTTATAGTTGGGTTTGTATTTTGCCAGTTATAAATACAGCTAATGCCGCCTTGAATATAGTCGAACTTACAAACATAGCCGCATTTAAATTCGAATTGGCTGCTTATTAATTGTAAAATAGACTGAATTGTATAATCGGCTACTTTTGTGCCTTCTACAACGTCAAAAACATGTTCTTTAATATTTTCCTTAAATTCGCTTAGGTTCTCGTTAAGGTCGTTAGGGTTTGCACGAGAATTTTCTATAGTAGTTCTTGTCGATTCGTATTTTAACTCTTCGTCGCTTTCTGAGTAAAAGTTAAAGCCGTTTTTACCCTTTGCCTTTGTGTTATAAAGCGCAACGTCGGCCATTTTATAAATGCTTTCAAAGTTAAACGAATTATAAGTTGTTGCAATACCAATACTGGCCGAAACACTTACAGTAAATCCGTTTTGCTCATAAACATTCCTAAAAGCATCACAAATTTTTTCTGCTTTCTCTATAAGAACATCTTCGCCCTTGTAGTTTTTCAAAAATACAAAAAATTCATCGCCGCCAACACGGCCTAATATGTCGCTTTTTTGAAAAATAGTGCGCAGTGAATTTCCAAGTTGTTTAATAACAGCATCGCCGTATAAGTGGCCAAATGTATCGTTAACACTTTTAAAGTTATCAATATCTATAATCATTAATGCGCCACATTTTTCGTCTTGCTTGTCGGATAAAAACTTAATAATATGTTCTTCTGTTGTTTTTTTGTTATAAAGTCCGGTAAGGGCGTCTTTTTGCGCTAAATCTTCCGATTTTTTAATAAAATCGTAAAGTTTTACATAAGAATTAACCCTAGCACTAACAACCTTTTCTTTAAAGGGTTTTGTAATATAATCTATCGCACCAAGTTTAAAGCCTTTTTCTTCACTTTGCTCATCGTTTAAGCCCGTAATAAAAATTACAGGTATTTTGTTATATTCATCACTTGCTTTAAGTCTTTTAATAATTTCAAACCCATCAAGGTCAGGCATTATAATATCAAGCAAAATAAGCTTAGGTTCGCTCGTTTCAAGCAAATCGAACATTTCTATACCGCTTTTTGCGCATAGTACTTTAAAATTACCCTCAAGCATTTTAGCTAAAACCATTTGATTAACGACACTGTCATCAACAATTAGTATTTCGTCCATATCCATATATGTTTCTCCAATCTGAGGAATTTTGAATTGTTGCTCATATGCTTAAATAGATTATCATTATACAATCTTATTATTTGTGCTGTCAATTAATTATAACACAAATTATTGGAAATTTGTACTAATTTTAAACAGGTTTAAATAAAATAAAATAAACGATTGAAAAAAAACAAAAAAAGTGTATAATTATCAGAGGAATTATAAATAAACTTTATAATTTTATTTATTATATGTGGGTTTTATGGAGGAGAAAATAGTGCAAAAGCAAAAAAACGGTGCAATATTTATTTTACTTGCAGCAATTATGTTTAGTATGGGCGGGCTTATGATAAAGGTTGTTCCTTGGCAGCCACTTTCAATTATAGGTGCAAGGAATGTATTTGCGGTAGTACTTACCTTTATATACATAAAAGCTATAAAGCACAAAATAGTGTTTAACAAATCGGTGTTACTTGGATCTCTTGGTATGATAGGCACAACAACGCTGTTTGTTTTTGCAAATAAAATGACAACAGCTGCAAATACAATTATATTGCAGTATACAGCACCGGTTTATATTATTTTATTTATGTGGGCTTTTTATAAGCAAAGGCCAAAGCGATTAGATATAGCTACTTGTGTTGTAGTTATTCTTGGCACGCTGTGCTTTTTTATAGATAGTCTTTCGACAGGAAATATGCTAGGTAATTTTTTAGCACTAGCCTCGGGCGTAACTTATGCCATAGTGTTTATGGTTAACATGTTTAAAAATTCAAACCCGCTGTCGTCTTTTTTTTGGGGACAGTTAATAAGTGCAATTGCATTTTCCCCTTTTGCATTAACCGAAACAGATTATGGTTTTGTTGCAGTTGGCGGTATTGCATTTTTAGGTATATTTCAATACGGGCTTGCTTACATATT
Source organism: uncultured Bacteroides sp. (assembly GCA_964369925.1). Classification (GTDB taxonomy): domain Bacteria; phylum Bacillota; class Clostridia; order Oscillospirales; family Ruminococcaceae; genus Ruthenibacterium. The sequence continues at coordinate 2,905 of CAYJGU010000028.1, forward strand.
TATGTCTATTGGGTTAAAAAGCACAAACCCGGTAACAGCAAGCCTTGTAGCCAGCATTGAGCCCATTTTAAACCCTGTGCTTGTAGCTGTTTTTTATGGCGAAGTAATAGGTGGGCTATCAATAGTGGGCGCTGTAATAGTGTTTTTGGCAATATCGGCATATAATATACTTAATATGAAAGTGGTTCAAAAACAAAAAAAGTAAAATAAAACTATAAATTAATTTAATAAACATATATAAAAGCACTGTTGTATTAACAGTGCTTTTATATTATTTATGCAATAAAGTATTTTAATGCTACTAAACTGAATAAGATATACAAATAAATATTGTTTTCGTTTATAACAACAAATAGCACAAAGTGTTAAAAGCGAAAGTTAGGGGTAAGTATGTCTTTAATAGGATACATGATAGCAATACCGGCTATAACCGTAGGAGTTTTAGCAGCAATAATTATTGTTGGCGCTCCAATATTAGCTGCAATGTATTTTGTTATTAAAGTAACAAAATACATAATAAAAAAGCGTAAATGTACTGTAAAAAACATAAAATAATAAAAAAACAAAATTAATGCTGTAAGTATATGTACCCATAAAAAAATATAATAAATATTATGTGTAAAAATATTATTTTTGTTCACATTTACACTTGACATATACAACATATAGTGTAATAATAATATTTACAACCTATATTTTGAATTTTTTGTTTTTGGGGGATATAATGATTAAGAGCGTAATAAAAAGAGATGGAAGAGCTGTGCTTTACGACGATGGCAAAATAGCACAGGCAATATTAAAGGCAATGCAAGCGGCAAACGAGGGCAATGCAACAGATGCTGCAACGGTGTCTCAACATGTACAACAAAGGCTGGAAAAGCAGTGTGAAAACACACCGCCCGAAATAGAGCAAATTCAAGATGCGGTTGAACACGAAATGATGAAAGCCGGTTTTGAAGAGGCGGCAAAACAATATATACTTTATAGGGCGCAGCGCACACGCATGAGAGAGAGCAATATGTCTTTAATGCGCAGTATAGATGAAATTACAACAATAGACGCACGCCTTAGCGATATAAAAAGAGATAACGCAAACATAGATGGCAACACAGCAATGGGAAGCATGTTGCAAATTGGCACAGCGGGTGCAAAAGCGTACAATATATTAAACCTATTAACACCAAAGCAAGCTCAAGCTCACAGCGAAGGTGATATACATATTCACGACTTTGATTTTTATGCACTTACAACAACGTGTTGCCAAATAGATTTGTTAAAATTATTTAAAGGTGGCTTTTCAACAGGGCATGGCTTTTTGCGTGAACCACAAAGCATAGCAAGTTATGCCGCACTTGCCGCCATTGCAATACAGTCTAACCAAAACGACCAACACGGAGGCCAAGGCGTACCTAACTTTGACTATGCTATGGCGCAAGGTGTTATTAAAACTTATGAAAAACATTATAAGCGAATGCTTTGCGAGAGGCTGGAAGATTTTTATAATGTTGAAAGTGCACAAGGAATTGTAGAAAAAGCAATTGAAAAAGCACTTGCCAAAATACAGCTAACAAATGTTAGAATGAATTGTGAAGAGGAAAAAATAGATAGCATAGTTGTGGATTACATAAGCGAAAATTGCGATATAACTAAAGAAAATAGTGTAAAAATAGTAAAAAGCGTTAGAGATAGAGCCTTTAAACATACAGAGAGAGAAACGTTGCAGGCAATGGAAGGTTTTGTGCATAATTTAAATACAATGCACTCAAGGGCCGGCGCGCAAACTCCGTTTTCATCGGTAAACTATGGCACAGATACAACACCGGAGGGAAGGCTTGTAATTAAAAGCATTTTAACCGCAACCGAAAGAGGACTTGGCCACGGAGAAACTGCAATTTTCCCTATTCATATATTTAAGGTAAAAGAGGGTGTTAACTACAACCCCGAAGACCCAAACTACGATTTATTTGAGCAATCGTTTAGGGTAAGCGCTAAAAGGCTTTTTCCAAACTATTTATTTTTAGACAGCCCCTTTAACAAACCATACTATGTGCCGGGTAAACCCGAAACAGAAGTTACAACAATGGGTTGCCGCACAAGGGTTATGTCTAATGTTGCTTATCCAAACAGCGAAATTGCATACAGTAGGGGAAACTTGTCGTTTACATCTATAAATTTACCAAGGCTTGCTATAAAGTCAAAAGGAAATGTAGAAACATTTTACACTTTACTTAATGAAAAAATGGAACTTGTTGTTAATCAATTAAAAGACAGATTTGAGTTGCAGGGCAAAAAACGTGTTTATAATTATCCGTTTTTAATGGGGCAGGGCGTATGGCTCGACAGTGAAAAACTTGGCCCGTCCGACGAAGTGAGAGATGTTATAAAGCATGGTAGTTTATCTATGGGCTTTATTGGCCTTGCCGAAACATTAGTTGCTCTTTATGGTAGTCACCACGGTGAAAGTGATGAAATGCAAGAAAAAGGGCTTGAAATTATAACGCATATGCGTACTTTTTGTGATGAAAAGGCTAAAGCTGCGGGTTTGAATTTTTCTTTACTTGCAACACCTGCCGAAGGTCTTAGCGGAAGATTTGTGAAAATGGATAAAAAGCTTTACGGAGAGATAAAAGGCGTAACCGATAAAGATTATTATACAAATTCATTTCATGTGCCGGTGCATTACGACATAAGTATATACGATAAAATATACAAAGAGGCGCCATACCATGCACTAACAAATGCAGGGCACATTAGTTATGTAGAGCTAGACGGCGATACTGCAAATAACCTTGAAGCATTTGAGAGTGTTGTTAGGTGTATGCACGACGCAGGAATTGGATACGGCAGCATAAACCACCCGGTAGATAGAGACCCTATTTGCGGATACATAGGTGTAATAGGAGATGTTTGCCCAAGGTGCGGAAGGCGCGACGGAGAAGAGCTTAGTGAAGAGAAACTAAACGAGCTTAGAAAAATGTATCCTGAAATACAGTAAAATTAAACTATTATAACCGGAAAAGTAAAACATATAAATATAAAGATATTTAAGGAGGATTATTATGGCACCGCAAATTAATTTAAACGTACATGCAAAAAACGGACAAGATGTTAAATTTGAAAGAATTAGGCGCATTACAGGTTACCTTGTAGGCACTATGGATAAATGGAACGATGCAAAAAAATGCGAGGAGTCTCAGCGTGTAAAACACGTAACTACAAAGTAAAACAAAATGAACAATACACAAAAACTTACTGTAAACATAGCACAAATAGTAGGTGAAAGCGTTGTGGATGGACCGGGTATAAGGGCAGTAGTTTTTTGCCAGGGATGCCACCACGCGTGCGAGGGCTGCCATAACGAGCAAAGCCAAGAATTTGGTGTTGGTGTGAATATGACAGCGAATGAAATTTACAGTGAAATAAAAAAATATAAATTATGCAAAGGCGTAACATTTTCGGGCGGCGAACCTTTTTGCCAGCCCGAAGTTTTAGCGCAACTTGCAATTATGCTAAAAAAAGATGGATACGAAATAGCTTGCTATACAGGCTACACTTTTGAAGATTTGATAAGCAGCGGAACACATGAACAAAAGCAACTGCTTAATACATTGGACATTTTAATAGATGGTCCGTTTATATTAAAGCAACGCAGTTTGGAGCTACTATTTAGGGGAAGTGCAAACCAGAGAATATTAAATGTGCAAAAAAGCCTACTTAGTAAACAAGCTGAATGGACAAACGAAAAACGCTGGACTGATAGATCGTAGCAAAAACAAACTTGGAGAAAATAAAACATGAGAATGCGATTTAAACCATATGCAAAACCGCAACTCGATGCATTTTCGGCATGTGAAAGACAGCCCGAAAAATGCATAGGTGAGTGGAAAAATAAATACAAGCGAAGCAATCAGCCGCTTCATGTAGAACTGGGTTGCGGCAAAGGTGGGTTTATAGCTACACTTAGTGCACAAAACCCAAATGTAAACTATTTGGGTATAGACATAACCGACAAAGTGCTAATACTTGCAAAAAGAAATATTGAAAGTGAATTTGAAAAGGCCCAAAGGGAAATAGATAACTGTTATATAACGGCGTATAACATAGAACAAATTGACAAAATATTGAATAAAAATGATGATGTGCAGAGAATTTATATAAATTTTTGCAACCCATGGAATAGAAAATCGGGACATAAAAAGCATAGGTTAACGCACACAAGGCAACTTTTAAATTATTGTAAGTTTATAAATAAAAATGCCCAAATTTACTTTAAGTGCGATAACGATAATTTATACGAGGATACATTAGAGTATTTAGAGCAGGCAAATTTTGAGATTGTAAAACAAACATGGGATTTGCACAGTGAACAAAACTTTTTTGAGCATGAAAATATTACAACAGAGCATGAAAACATGTTTACGCAGCAAGGTTTGCCAACACATGCACTTATTGCAAGCTTTAAACAAAAAAGCGATTAATAAAAAAGCTAAATAAAATCGGTGTGCTTATATTAAGCACACCGATTTTTGTTTATTATAACGCAGTTATAAAATAATATTTATTTTATAAGTTTTCGCACACTTTTACAGCACCGTAATTTCTTACATCTAACACATAGCATGCACCTTCACCAAAAACACTCTCAAGCATATTTACATATTGCTCTAGTTTGTTAAGCGGTACAAAAGCTTGTATTGTGCCTGCAAACCCGCCACCTTGTAAGCGCCATGCACCGCAGTCACTAAGCACTTTTTGCGATAATACAAGCCCTAAAGATACACCTTGTTCCCTAGTGTTTTTTACGCTGTAAGCGTTTTGGTTATACTCAAAAGACGAATGTCCGCCCTCTATAATTAACCTTAAAAAATTATCAAACTTATCTTGTTTTAAAGCGTCGCATAAATCAATGGCTCTTTTTGTATCGGCATAAAAATGTGCAGCGCGCAATATTGCACGGTCGCCTGTTTTTTTGCGTATATCGGCAATGTTATTATAAAAATCTTGCTCGTCTACTTGCCCTAAAACTTGTTTGCCAAGGCAATTAGCCACAGCTTCCATCTCAACGCGTATTGCGGCATATTCATCTGTTAATCCGGCATGGCTTCCCTTTGTATCTGTAATGCAAAGGGCAAAGTCTTTCTTTGCAAGGTCAAGCTCTACTTTAGTTACTATTGGGTTTTCGTTGTCGCTAAAATCTATAGATATAGCACCGCCAACACTACTTGCAGTTTGATCCATTAGTCCGCTTGGTTTGCCAAAAAATACATTTTCGGCAAATTGGCTTATTTGTGCTATTTCTATTGCAGTAAATTTAAAATCGTTATATTCACCGTTTAATACAGCCCCTATAACTACTTCAAATGCGGCCGAACTTGAAAGGCCGGAGCCGCGTAAAACATCGTTTGTTGTATATGCATTAAA
>CAYJGU010000028.1:8335-24156 GCA_964369925.1 uncultured Bacteroides sp.
ACAATACCGGCGCAAGCTCCCCTAATAAGAGATGCCGAATTACCTATTTCAGACTCTTTTGGGTTAAGATTTGTAATATCAATTAAATCTTCCTTGTTAAACCCATGAGATTTAACCCTAATTGTGTTGTCGTTATTTTTGCTAACTACGGCAATAATATCTAGGTTTACAGCAGCAGCCATTACAACACCGTTGTTGTGGTCGGTGTGGTTACCGCCAATTTCGGTGCGCCCGGGTGCAGAGTATATACTAACTTCGTTGTCATCGCCGTATATGGTTTTAAAGCTCTCAAGTGCGTTTATGTATCTATCTTGCTGTTTTTTGCAAATGTGCTGTTTATTACCGTATAATTTTTTAAATGTCTCATCAAATTCGCCGTTTTGTATTTTTTTTATAAAATCTTTTATCATTAACATAAAAAATCTCCGTTTCGATAAATGTTATTTTAATGCAACGGTGCAAGCACTAATATTAACTTATTGCGATGTACATATTATTATATCAGATTTTGACATGTGAAACATAGACTTTTGTTGATTTTTATGTTATAATAAATCGTATATATTATCAAGGAGTGAATTTGATTGCCCACAAATTACAAACAATCTTTTAAACAAAACTATAAAGAGAATGCAGAGCTTTGCATATACAATTGCGGTTGGCAAATATGCGAAAAAAATTACACATGGGGCCCCGGTGTAAGAGATCATTATTTACTTCATTTTATTGTAAAAGGAAAAGGCAAATACACTGTTAACGGAAAAGTTTACAGTGTACAACAAGGCGAAATTTTTTACTCTAAACCCGGCGAACTTATAATGTATACAGCAGACGCAACAGAACCTTGGGAATATTATTGGGTTGGCTTTAACGGCCCATATGCAAATAAACTTGCTTTTAGGTTGCCGTTTAAAAATAATATGCATATTCACAAATGCTTGCAGCCCGAAAAAATAAAAAAGAGCATTTATAATATATTTAACTCGCGTGGAAGCGAAGCTCACAGCGAAGTTATGATGGTTGGTAGGCTTTATATTTTACTTGCAAACTTAATTAAAGAGGCGCAAATTAGTGAACCTAAAAAATATAATTTAAGCTCTCAGTACGTAAATAACGCCATAAGGTACATACAGTTTAACTATTCTCACGATATAGGTATAGACGATATTGCAAAATCTGTAGGAGTAAGTAGAAGCCATTTATACAGAGTTTTTATAAATAATATCGGGCGTTCTCCTGTAGATTATTTGACAGAATATCGTATAAACGAGGCATGCTACCTATTAAAAAGCTCTCAGCTTTCTATTGCGGAAATAGCTGTGTCGGTAGGATTTTACGACCAGTTTTATTTTTCACGCGTGTTTAAAAAAATAAAAAAAGTGCCACCAAGCAAATACGTGGCCTCGCAAGATAGCATTGTAGAAATAACACAGCCGGAATAAAGCGAGTAATGAGTAAATGACACTTAAAAAAAACGAAATAATTACTGTGGAAATTGTGAGCCTGTCAAGCGATGGAAATGGAATTGCAAAGCACGAGGGAATAACTGTTTTTGTTCCTTACAGCGCTGTTGGTGATACGGTAATTGTAAAAATAGCAAAAGTACAAAAAAATTATGTATATGCAATAATTCAAAATATTAGCAAGCCCTCTAAAAGTAGGGTGATGCCCGAGTGCAGCACTTATTACAAATGTGGAGGTTGTTGTTTTGCGCATATAAATTATAAAGCAGAGCTTACCGCAAAAAAAAGTTTTGTTGAAAGTGCAATGCAGCGCATAGCAAAAATAAATGTGCCTGTGTTAGATGTTTTGCCATCACCGCAACAAACACGATACCGAAACAAAGTACAGCTTCCAACTAGCAGTGATGATGGTAAAGTTTACAGCGGTTTTTTTGCGCCTAGAAGCCATAGAGTAATACCGCACGACGACTGTGTGTTGCAACCAAAGTTATTAAACGAAATTGCAAAATTTTGTTGCGAACTTTTTACAAAATACAACGTTAGCACTTATGACGAACAAACACAAAAAGGTGTTTTAAGGCATATATATATGCGCCACAGCTTAAAAACAAACAATGTGCTTTTATGTTTTATAATTAATGAAAACAGCTTACCGCATTACGGTAAAATATGTGAGCAATTAATAAATAAGTACCCACAAATTTGCGGTATAGTTTTAAATATAAATACAAAAAATACTAATGTTATATTAGGCAAAAAAAACAAAGTATTAATGGGCAGCGGTATATTGCAAGACGAAATTTGTGATGTTAGCGTAAAACTTGATGTAATGAGTTTTTATCAGGTTAATACACTGGGTGCAAGTATGCTTTATAGCAAAGCAGCACAACTTGCAAATATAAATAGCAACGATATTTTGCTGGATTTATATTGTGGCACAGGTACAATAGGCCTTGCAATGGTAAAAAACCGACCGTGCAAGCAACTTATTGGTGTGGAAATAATAGAGCAAGCAGTACAAAGCGCAAAGCTTAATGCAGAAAATTTAGGCATAAATTATGCTAGATTTATATGTGCCGATGCAGGTGCTGCCACAGAAATGCTTGTAAAAGAGGGTATAAAACCCAGCATTATTGTGCTAGACCCACCGCGAAAAGGGTGCGATGAAAAAACCTTGAATTCTGTAATGGCAATGTGCCCGAAAAAAATTATAATGATAAGCTGTAACGTGGCAACGGCCGCAAGAGATATTAAGTACCTTAGCGAAAATGGATATACAGTTAGCGTAATTCAGCCTGTAGATTTATTTCCAAAAACAAAACATGTAGAATGTATTTTTATGCTTAATTATAATTTATAATAAAAAACAACTGCAAAAAACTATTTTTATCAGCATTTTTATTATGTATGTATGTAAAATAAAAAGTATTTTTATAATTTCACAAGTTTGTATACTTGCATATTAAATAATTGTAATATATACTATAAGCAATGAGAAAATTTTAAAAATTATAAAACAATTTAATTAATGTAAAAGTATGTTGGGAGGGAACCAAAATACAATACAATTTAGCTGCAGAATATGCATCATTTATGGTAATAATTGTTGCTGTAATAGGTTTAATATTTGAAAAAAGCGTTATTACACCCAGGTATAAAGGGTTAAAATGGATGTATCTTTTAACACTTATTGCTATTACATTTACAATTTGCTGTTTAATTACACATAACAACTTTAGTGTGTTTCCATTATGGGTGGCAGCTTTTTTCAGAACAATGTTTTTTGTAACCTCGCCTTTGTTGGCTCTTTTATATGTGTTTTATTCAATAACAATTGTGCACAACAAAACAAAAATTAAAGATTTATTTTTAAAATATAAATGGTATTTTGTTCCGTATATAATTTATCTTGTAATAGTGTTTACAAACTCATTTCATGGGTTAATTTTTACATTTTCACCAACAGTTGGTTATATTAAAGGTAAGTTCTCAATTATTTCATATGTAATTGCCTTTGTTTATTTAGTGCTTATTCTTGTTTTATCGTATAAAAACAGAAAATCATCGCAAAAAGATGTTTTGGTTATTATTTGCTTAAATTTTATAACGTCTTCTATTATTTTTGGGGCACAACTTTTCTTTCCTTATGTGCAACTTTCGGGCCTTGCGTGTGCTATAGGCTTGCTTGTAGTACATTTTTATATAATTAGTGTTAGTAAAAATGTAGACCCGTTAACAGAACTTTATGATAGAAAAACAATGACAAAACACCTTACAAAACTTTGCGAAAATAAAACACCGTTTTCTATGGCGGTTTTTAGTTTAAGAAACTTTAAAAGTATTAATGAACGCTTTGGCCTTGAACTTGGAGATATGCTTTTATGTGAAATAACAGCTCGCTTAAAAAAAAATATTGCCATACAAAAGTATTTACAGATACGGCGGAGATGAATTTGCATATATAAAAATAGGGACAGACGACGAAATTTTTAACATTGAAATACAGTACGCTATAAGTGCTGTGTGTAAAGAGTTCAATCTTGAACAAAATGTTGTTGCATTAGATGCTGTGTACGCAAGAGTAGATTATCCGGCATTTGGAGTTGACTTAAAAGAAATTATTTCTGCAATGGATTATTCAATATCTACTGTAAAGAAAAATGTTGGCGAAACAAACTATATTTACGATTTAAGCATTACAGAAAAGATGAAGCGTAGAAACTACATTGTAGAACGGCTTAAAAAGGCAATTGCCAATGATGGATTTGAAGTGCACTACCAACCAATTTACTCTTCTAGCGTAAATTGTTTTCCTATGGCAGAGGCTTTAATAAGGCTAAAACAAACAGATGAAGCATTTATTTCTCCCGGAGAATTTATACCGATAGCAGAAGAACTTGGCCTAGTAAGTAGGCTTACATATATTGTTTTACAAAAAACATGCGAAAATTTTAAAAGTTTAATAAATAAGTACGGAGAAAATTTGATGCTTAAAAACATATCAATTAACTTTCCGTACGTACACTTTTTAAAGAAAAGCACTGTAAACGAAGTTTTGGAAATTGTAGATAAATTTGATTTGCCACACTCGTGCATTAAAATGGAGCTTACAGAGCGCACACTGGTTTCGGATACAAGAACAACAAAAGAAATAATGGATGAACTTATAGAGCATGGTTTTGAGTTCGAACTTGATGATTTCGGTGTAGAATATTCAAATTTCAGTATGTTTTTTAACATTCCGGTTAAAATAATAAAGTTCGATAGAAGCCTTGTGAGTTCAGTTGTATCGGGGCCAAGGCACCGCAAGTTTTTTGAAAGCTTGATAGCTGCAATAAAAGATATGGACGTGCAAGTGGTTATGGAAGGCGTTGAAGACGAGGAAACGTTAAATTACTTACTTAGCTGCGGATGCGATTATATACAAGGGTACGTATTTACAAAGCCGCTTAACACAAGCGAATTTGAAAATTTTTTAATTAGCAAAAATTCTGAAATTGTAAAACTTTAATTTGTTATTTTACTAAGTGTTATTGCATTAACTAGCATTTACTATAAACAAAAAAGTTGCAATTTAGTTAGGTATGGTAATTTAATGACTATTATAAATATTGCAATTGTAATATTTATTATTATGGAAAGTGCTAATGTAATAATATTATACTTTGCGCCAAATTTTAAAATGGGCAATGGTGTGGCCGTTTTTAATCCATGGCATACATCAAAACAAAACAAAGAAAACGAGCTTTTTGCAAAATACATGGTTAACTGGGTGGCGGGTTGCAAGTTAATTTTTATAGCACTTTTAGCTGTAATACTTTTAGTTGGAAACAGCACGTTAAAAATTGTAGGTGTAGTTGTAATAATTATTTCTATATCAACATACTTTTTAGGTTTGCACCCAATTATAAAACAATTAGATAGTATGGGACAAATTACTCCTAAAGGTTACTCAAAAACACTGGCTAAAATGATAGCAGGGTTTATGGTAATGTTTAGTACATCGCTTGTAATTTATTTTTTATTTTAATAAAATGTAAAAAACAAAATAAAAGGGCAATGTTGCCCTTTTATTTTGTGCCTATTTTTATTGCAAACTATTTTAACGGATGTGATTATATGAAGACTAAAGCATTTAAAGCGGCTTTTCCGCTAACCCTTCCCATATGTGTGGGCTTTTTATTTATAGGCATATCTTACGGATTCTTAATGAATAGCATGGGATTTTCGTTTTTATACCCCATGTTTATGAGCATGCTTATTTTTGCAGGTAGCATGGAATTTGTCGCAGCAAACCTTCTTGTTTCGGCTTTTAACCCACTACAGGCATTTGTGCTAACAATACTTGTAAATGCAAGGCATTTGTTTTATGGTATATCTATGCTTGAAAAATATAAGGGTACAGGTCTTAAAAAGTTTTATTTAATTTTTGGCCTTTGCGATGAATCTTTTTCTATAAACTGTACGGTAGAACCACCAGAAGGCGTAGACAAAGGGTATTTTATGTTTTTTGTTACGTTGTTAAACCATATTTACTGGGTGGTTGGTGCATCCCTTGGGGGTGTGCTTGGGTACGTTATAAACTTTAACACACAGGGCATTAGTTTTGTTATGACAGCCCTTTTTGTAGTAATTTTTGTAGATCAATGGAAGAGTGTAAAAAACCATACGCCTGCAATAGTAGGTATGGTTTGCTCGTTTGTGGCACTTTTTGTATTTGGTGCAAGTAATTTTATGTTGCCGGCTATGGCTGCAATTGTGGTGTGCTTTTTATTTAAGCGCAACATAAATGTTGCAAAAAGGGGGCAATAAAATGACACTGACACAAAGTATAATTACAATTGGCGTTGTAATATTTGGCACAATGTTAACAAGGTTTTTACCCTTTATATTGTTTTCGCAAGCAAAAACACCGCCAAAATATATACAATATTTAGGCACAGTACTGCCATATGCTGTAATGAGCTTGCTTATAGTATATTGTATTAAAGATGCTGTTTTTGCACCGACTTTTGCTATATTTGAAGTGCTAGCTATTATAGTAGTTGGGGCGCTACATATTTATAAAAAAAATATATTTTTAAGTATAAGTGTGGGCACAGTATTTTACATGGTTTTAGTGCAAAATTTTGCTTAGTTTTAGCATTATTTAAAAAATTATTAGTAATATATATTAAAAATAAAACAATAAAAACACTTGCATGGGTTATTTCATGCAAGTGTTTTTTGCTTTTGCTAAAATATAAACAGGTGGTTTAGAGTGAAATAGCAGGTCGTTGAGGTGCGGGTTTTGCAACAGTGCGTTTTTTAGGTGTGCTTTTTTTAGGTGATTGTTTTTTACTGGTTGTTTTAGTTTTTGCGCTGTTTGTTTTTGTGGCATTGTTTTTGGCAGCTTTGCTTGCTATTAATTTTGTGTTTTGTTTTGCACTATTAGCACTTACCTTAGATGTTTTTACACTTGTTTGTTTTTTGCCGGACGGTGATTTAGCCTTTTTGTTGTTTTGTTCTATACAATTGTACAAGTACTTAAGCGCATCGCCAATACTTCCAAGGCTGTCTATCAGTCCCTCTTTAACGGCAGATTTACCGTCAAGTACGCTGCCAACATCCATTACAAGTTCGCCGGTTTTCATCATAAGGTGTGTAAAGCGCGCAGCACTTATAGACGAATGTTTTGTTACGTAGCTTGTTATACGTTGCTGCATTTGTTCAAAGTAGCGCATGGTTTGAGGTACGCCTAGCACAAGCCCGGAATGCCTAACAGGGTGTATTGTCATAGTGGCAGTTGGCACAATAAAGCTGCGCCCCGCAGATACTGCAAGAGGAATACCTATAGAATGGCCGCCGCCCAGCACTATTGTAGCACTTGGCTTTGTAATGCCGCTAATAAGCTCGGCTATTGCAAGGCCTGCTTCTACATCTCCGCCAACCGTATTTAAAATTACAAGAAGTGCATCTACCTCGGGGTCCTCTTCAATAGCAACTATTTGAGGTATTACGTGCTCGTACTTTGTTGTTTTTTGGTTTTGTGGTGCAATAACATGTCCTTCTACTTGCCCTGCTATTGTAAGGCAATGTATAGTGTGCCTTCCCTTTGTTTTAAAAACAGAGGACATATCAAATATATATTCTTTTTCAAATTCATCTTGCTTTAGTTCGGTTTCAGGGCTTGTGCCCTTAGCGCTTTCTTTTGTATTGTATGGCATAATAGTTCTCCTTAAACAATTTAAATAGTTATATTTAAATTTATGTTTTCCATTAAATAACAATATATACCTATAACTTTAGTGCGTGTGTTTTTACATAATTTTGTTTTACAAAAAAATGTTATTATGATATAATTACAAGGATAATGACTTATAAAAAATGATAGAAATTTTAAAGAAAATATAGTATTGTGTTACAAAAGAAAAAATATTAACATAAATGTAAAAGAGGTATTTTTTAAATATGGCAACAAAACGCAAAACGTCATCTAGGGCAAAAAAACCACAAAAACAGCCAATAAATGCACAGTGGAGCATATTGCTTTTTGGCATTGGCACATTAATGCTTGCTCTAACATTTATACAGGGCAACACCGGCTGGCAATGGATAAGAAATAACATGATATTTGGAGTGTTTGGCATAAGCACATATTTGCTTGCGCCAAGTGTACTTTACATTGCCGTTAAAATTGCCATGCAAAAACCCATACTATTAACGTGTATTAAAACAGCACTTTTAATATTATTTGTAAGCGGAACATTTTTTATATTTTCAAGCATAGATTTGGCAAATAAAAATGTAATAGAATGTATACAGTACTTGCACAGTGCAAGTGTAGGTAAGTGGGGGCAAGGCCCGGGCGTTTTAAGCATTGTTTTAGGTGTGCCTATAGTTTTAACTATTGGTAGGCCCGGTGCAAATATTGTAATTGTTATTTTGTGTATTGTTGGGTTAATGTTTGTTACCGCAAAAACTCCTGCCGATATATATAACGCAATTTCGGTTGTTTTTGGCAAGATGAAAAGTATGTTTGATAATTACAGTGAAGAAAGAAAGACAAAAGTGCAACAAAATAATGAACTAAAACAGCAAAAGCTACAGCAAGTACAAATACAAAAACAAAACCAGCTTAATGAGATAGAGAACAAGCAAGCAATAAACCTTGCTAATTCTAGCAGGGGTATTATAGATAAAAGCGCATTTGCACAGGCTATGGCAACAAGAGATGCGCAAATAGTAGTGCCTAGTAGCACAAGTAACGATATTGATGTTGACCTTGGGCCAAACAATGTTACAACTAAGTATACAAACCCAAATACAAATGTAAATATAGGCCCGGGCGGTACTTTTGGTATGGGAAGCGTACCGGCTAAGCATGTTTATAAAGATGAAGAGTTTGGCACAATTATTTCTCGTAGCAATGCTAATAATTTGCAACAAATTCAAGCTCAAGCGCCAGATACAGCAACACATATATATGGAAAAACAGCAAGTGCCGTAAGCAGTGTGCAACAGGAAAAACCGCAACAAGAAAGTAAAGACGATACTATAGATTTAATAACATATAATGCGGCAAAGCAAAAAGATGAAAAAACTTTTGTGCCTAAAATTATTAGCGAAAATGATGGTGACACGTATGCTTTTCCTCCTTTAAGCCTGTTTGAAAAACAAAAGGCAGACGATGAGAGCCAAATAGAAACAGAGCTTAAAAAAACAGCAGATTTACTTGTAAAAACGTTATCTAGCTTTGGGGTGCAAACAAAAGTAATTGCAATTAGCAGAGGCCCTAGCGTTACAAGGTACGAGCTTAAACCACTTTCTGGGGTTAAAATAAGCCGTATAACAAGCCTTGCCGATGATATATCATTAAATCTTGCAACGTCAGGTGTGCGTATAGAGGCACCTGTTCCGGGCAAAGCAGCAGTTGGTATAGAAATACCTAACGAAAAACGCAGTACTGTTACGTTTAGAAGTATAATAGAATCTCCCGAATTTTGCACAAGAACGCAACCTTTAACATTTGCAGTGGGTAAAGATATTACCGGCAGGGCAATTGTAGGCAATTTGTCCAAAATGCCACATCTTTTAATTGCAGGAACTACAGGCAGCGGTAAATCTGTTTGTACTAACGGAATTATAATGAGCCTATTATATAGGTGCTCGCCAAAAACAATGCGCCTTATTTTAATAGACCCTAAAATGGTTGAATTTGCACAATATAACGGTATACCGCACTTAATAATGCCGGTAGTTACCGACCCAAGAAAGGCTGCCGGTGCGCTGGGTAGTGCTGTTGCCGAAATGGAAAAGCGATATTTGCAACTTGCAGAAAAAGGTGCAACAAATATAGAAGACTATAACGATATGGCAAAAAACGACGATACAATGCAACCTATGCCGTATTTTGTTATAGTTATAGACGAGTTGGCAGATTTAATGACAGTTGTAGGCAAAGATATTGAAGAGTACATAAGGCGCATTACACAAAAATCTCGTGCGGCTGGCATGCACATTATAGTTGCAACTCAGCGCCCCTCGGTAGACGTTGTAACGGGCCTTATAAAAAGTAATATACCAAGCCGTATTGGGTTATCGGTTATGAGCCAAATAGACAGCCGCACTATTTTAGATACTGCCGGAGCTGAAAAATTGCTTGGCAACGGAGATATGCTTTACATGCCACAAGGAGTTAACAAGCCTGTGCGTGTACAGGGTGCGTTTATAAAGTCGTCAGAAATACGTTCGGTTATTGAGTACATTAAAAATAGCAGCCAAACAGATTACGACGAAGAAATGATTGCAGAAATGGAAAAGTGCGCAACCGCAGAGCGAGTTAGCATAAAAGATGATAACGATACAGCACAACAGGAAGATGCAATGTTTAGGCCGGCTGTAGAGGCTGTATTAGATGCAAATATGGCAAGTGTAAGCTTATTGCAAAGGCGTTGCAAGCTTGGCTATGCCCGTGCCGCTAGAATTGTAGACGAAATGGAGGCAATGGGTATTGTGGGCCCATATGAAGGCTCAAAGCCAAGGCAAGTGCTTATATCTCGCCAGCAGTGGATAGAAATATGCATGAGAAATGATGATAATTCGTAAATATAAAATTTTATACTTATAGCTTTTTATATTAAAAAGTAAAAAGCTTTATAACAATTTTGCATTAAAAAATATATATTTAGTGCAAATTACATTTTAAAAGGAAATATAATGTACCAAAATTTTTTACCTTTAAGTAAAGAAGAAATGCTTGAAAAAGGTTGGCAATACGTTGACTTTGTGGTGGTTACAGGAGATGCATATGTAGACCACCCTAGTTTTGGCAGCGCTATTATATCCCGAGTTTTGGAAAACGAGGGATATAAGGTGGGAATAATATCTCAGCCAAACTTTAACGAAGAAGATTGCATGGCGCTATTTGGAAAGCCTCGTTATGCCTATTTTATAGGCGGTGGAAATGTAGATAGCATGGTAGCGCATTACTCGGTAAGTAAAAAGCGCAGAACACAAGATGAGTATACACCCGGTAAAAAAATGGGTAAGCGGCCCGATAGGTGCGTTAATGTTTACACAAAACTTGCTAAACAAAAATTCCCGGATATTCCTGTAATAATAGGTGGGCTAGAGGCATCTTTGCGTCGCTTTGCCCATTACGATTATTGGGACGATACTGTTATGCCTTCGGTTTTACAAAGTAGTGGCGCAGACTTGCTAACTTTTGGCATGGGAGAGCGCCAAACTGTTGAAATTGCAAAAAGACTTGCCGGTGGCGAGGATATTGCAAATATTACAAACATTAGTGGAACATGTTTTATGGCAAACTTTAATCAGTTACCGGCCACTTATACCGAGTGTGCATCTTTTACAAAGGTTAGTGCCGATAAAATATCGTACGCAAAAGCAACAAGAATACAGCTTGATAATCAAGATGCGGTGTCGGGCAAGGCTGTTGTGCAAAAACACGGTGATAAATATGTTGTGCAAAATTTGCCTGCAAAACCGCTTGTAAGAAAAGAGCTAGATGAATTATATGCACTTCCATTTACTAGAACATATCACCCTTCATACGAAAAATTTGGCGGCATATCGGCTATTGAAGAGGTAGAGTTCTCTATAATTCACAATAGGGGTTGTTTTGGTGGTTGCAATTTTTGTGCCATACAGCTGCACCAAGGGCGCAATGTTACAAGCCGTAGCGAAGAAAGTGTTGTAAAAGAGGCAAAGCTTATTACAACTGCACCTAATTTTAAAGGTTATATACACGATATTGGCGGTCCTACAGCAAATTTTAGAAAGCCAAGCTGTAAAATTCAAATTACAAAGGGCATGTGTAAGGGCGGTAAAAAGTGCCTTGCACCAACAGCATGCGCTAATTTAATAGTAGATCACACCGACTATTTAAATATATTAAGGCGGGTAAGAAATTTGCCCAAAGTGAAAAAAGTATTTATTAGAAGTGGTATTAGATACGACTATATTATGCGTGATAAAAATGATGATTTTTTTAACGAACTTGTAGAACACCATGTTAGCGGACAGTTAAAAGTAGCGCCAGAACACTGCGCAGTAACAACATTAAACCACATGGGAAAGCCGGGTATAGACGTATACAACAAGTTTGCCGAAAAGTTTTATAAAATTACAAAAAAATGCGGTAAAAAGCAATTTTTAGTGCCTTATTTAATTAGTAGTCATCCGGGTAGTACTTTAAAAGACGCTGTACTTTTAGCCGAGTACCTGTACAAAAACAACATTAGGCCCGAACAAGTGCAAGATTTTTACCCCACACCCGGCACTGTGTCTACATGTATGTATTATACAGGGCTAAACCCTTATACGCTTAAAGAGGTTTATGTTGCAAGAACAAAGCAAGAAAAAACATTGCAACGTGCACTTTTACAGTATTATGACATTAAAAATTCCCAACTTGTAAAGCAAGCACTAGAATTGACAAACAGAACGGATTTGCTGCCTAAATTGATAAAAAGCTATACCGCAAAAGGGCAAAACTTAAACGGTAAAACACAACCTGCAAAGGGCAACAGGTATGGAAGTAATGAAGGCGTAGGTAAAAAGCAAAGAAATACAAGTAAAAGGCCGGTAGTTACAGGCAAACATAAAACCGAAACAGGAGCAAAAAAATGGCACAGCGAAAAACAAGTAAAAAATACAAAAAGGCGAAAAGTAAAGTAAAAGCATTTTTTAACAGCCGAAGTAAAAAAAGCAAAACAAACATTAAACTTGTGCTTTGCCTACTATTTGTGGCATTTGCTTTTACAATTTCAATAGGCGAATACGTTGAAAGCCCATTGCCAACATGGAATGATTTGTTTTCTTTAGCAACAGGAGAACAGCATGTTGCTGTGGCAACTAGCAGCATACCAAATGTAGATACAAACATACACTTTATAGATGTAGGCCAAGCCGATGCAACCCTTATAGAGCAAAACGGAGAGTTTTGCCTTATTGATGCAGGGGACCTTGGCAATGAAGATATACTAATTGCATATTTAAATTCTGCGGGTGTGCAGCAAATTGATTTATTAATTATGACACATGAACACGCAGACCACATTGGTGGTATGGTAGATGTAATGGAAAACTTTGATGTAGAAACAGTGTTGCTGCCGGACTTTGCAAAAGTGGGAATGCCGGATGGATATAATATTTTGCGCACACTGGAATATATAGATATATCGGCGATAGATGAAGCTGTTGCAAAAGTTGGAGATGTATATATGCTTGGAGATGCACAAATAACAGTGCTGGACACAGGCCTTGAAGATGCTGATAATGAAAACAATACTAGTGTAGTTACAATGTTTGAAACAGATAACTTTAGGTATTTATCTTGTGGGGATGCAGAACAAGAGCAGAGTGAAAAAATGATTGAAAATGGAACGTTTTTAAGTGCAGACGTATATAAAGCAGCACACCATGGTGCGGCAAATGGCAACTATTATGAATTTATAAACGAAATAATGCCAAAAGTTGCCGTTGTAAGCAGCGGTAAAGACAATAGCTATGGTCATCCGCACGATGAGACACTTGAGAATTTAAATAATGTTGGGGCAACAATTTATAATACTGCAAACGATGGAAATGTTATAATTAGCGTTACAAATAGCGGAGAAATTTATATTACCACGCAAAATAATGGAACGCATCAAATACAAAATGCTGCGTAATAGTGTTAAATATATATATTAAGCATGCAGTCTGCACTTTAACTGTATTTTATATTTAAAAGCAAACTTTTTAATAAAGTTTGCTTTTTTTTATTGACAAAACTGTTATTTGCGTGTATACTGTGCATATAACATATATACAGCTGTGGCCGCGGAGGTAAAAATGAATATTATTATAAGCAATGCAAATAACGAGCCTATATACGAGCAAATTTATACACAAATAAAAAGCAATATAATGAACGGTAATTTAAAAGAATCAGATTTATTGCCATCTATACGCAATTTGGCAAAAGATTTAAAAATTAGCGTAATAACAACTAAAAGGGCGTACGATGAATTAGAAAAAGATGGATTTATATATTCTGTGGCGGGTAAAGGTTGTTATGTTGCGCAAAAAAATACCGAAATGCTAAAAGAAGCACATTTAAAACAAATAGAGCAGCATATAAAACAAATACTTGAAATAGCGCCGAGTTGTGAGCTTAGCACAAACGACATAATAGAAATGTTTAAAATAATGGCAGAGGAGTGGTAATATGAATGCGATAGAAATTAAAAACTTAACAAAGAATTACAGCAATTTTACACTTTACAACATAAACTTTAATGTGCCAATGGGTACTGTAGTGGGCCTTGTAGGGGAAAACGGCGCAGGTAAAAGTACAACATTAAATTTAATTATGAATACCATAAATGCCGACAGCGGCAGTATAAGCATATGGGATAAAGATAATAACAGTGAAGAATTTATTGATATAAAGCAAGATATTGGCGTGGTAATGGATGAAGCGTATTACCCGGAAGTTTTAAATGCAAAAAACATAAACGTTATTATGAAACATACTTATAATAACTGGAGCGAAGAAACTTTTTTTAACTACATTAAAAAATTTGAACTTGACCCAATTAAAAAATTTAAAGATTACTCTCGAGGCATGAAGATGAAACTTGCAATTGCGGTTTCGTTGTCGCATGGGGCAAGGTTGCTTGTGCTAGACGAGGCAACAAGCGGGCTAGACCCAATGGTTAGAGATGAAATACTTGATGTGTTTAATGAATTTACAAGAGATGAAACACATTCGGTGCTTTTGTCTTCGCATATAATAAGCGACCTTGAAAAAATATGTGACTATATAGCATTTATTAGTAGGGGAAGGCTAATTTTATTTGAAGAAAAAGATGCTATACTTGAAAAATATGCACTTGTAAAATTAAGCAATGAAGATTTTGAAAGTATACCGGAAAACGCAATAGTGGGTAAGAAGAAAACAGCATATGGCTTTGATGTGCTTGTAAAAAAGAGTGATATAAACAGTGCATATAAAACAGAAAAAACAACATTAGAAGATGTGGTTTTGTTTATGAACAGGGAGGGCTAATATGAAGGGACTATTATTAAAAGATTTTTATGTACTAACAAAGCAGTTAAAATTCTTTTTAATTGTTGTACCTATATTATCTTTAGGCAGCAGTAATTTGTTTTTGGCACTTTATTTAGGCGCAGCACTGCCTATGACAGCCTTTGCGTACGATGAGCGAAGCAAATGGAATGAACTTGCTAAAATGCTTCCTTACAGTACTAAAAGTATTGTAATGAGTAAGTTTGTACTCGGGTATATTACAATTTCGGCATGTAGCCTAATAGCAATTTTGGGCTCAGTTTTAACAAGCGTATTTATATTTAACACAAATATAATAATTTTTCATATTATGCCGGCTGCTGCCAGTAGCGCATTTATATTTTTAGCCATTAACAATACTATTATATTTAAATTTGGAACAGAAAAAACAAGATTGTTTTACATTATATTTTTAGTAGGTGCGGCCTCACTTACTGCTGCTTTAACTAATCCGGATACAGGTAATGCAGCTGAAATTGTATTATCCTCTGCTAGTGTTTTAGTTTTTGCAGCTGTTGTTATAAATGTAATTGCTATTAAAGTTTCGCTTGAAATAGTAAAAAGTAAAAAATAAATGCAATAAATAAAAATAAAAACTCGCATATACCTTAACGGTTTATGCGAGTTTTGTTTTGTTTATAAGCGTGGGTTATTTACATAAGCTGTTATTTGCCATTGTATAAATAATAAGCTTAGTAAGCAACGCCTTGGTCTAACATAGCTTGTGCAACCTTTAAAAAGCCTGCAACGTTAGCGCCAACCATTAAGTTGCCCTCTAC
>CAYJGU010000029.1:0-23705 GCA_964369925.1 uncultured Bacteroides sp.
TTTTGTACTAAAATATTAGAAATGTTCATCGGTCTTAGCATCATGCCCTGAGTGATAACTGAGAAAAATGCAACAATTGCAAGACAAACAAGCAACATGCTGTTTTTCTTTACAATGGCAGACATATCTTTTTTGTTAAGTCCTAGTTTCAAATTAATCTCTTCCCTTCTTAAGGTGATCAAATACACACTGCATAATAGTTTCTTGCGATGCAGTTTTTCTGTCTAATTGTCCACAAATTTCGCCTTCATTCATAACGTAAATTCTGTCGGCCATTCCCAATATTTCCGACATGTCGGATGAAATAAATAGCACAGTTTTGCCTTGTTCAACAAGGTCATTCATAATACAATAAATTTCATACTTTGCACCAACGTCAATACCTCTTGTAGGCTCGTCTAAAATTAATACATCGGGCTGTGTAAAAAGCCATTTAGAAATGGAAACTTTTTGCTGATTTCCGCCCGATAAACTCTCAATTTTTTGATCAATGCCAGAACATCTAATTTTAAGTTTATCAATGTATTCCTGTGCTACAAGCACATCTTTGTTTGAATCTATAATGCCATTTTTTGATATTTTTTTAATACCTGCTAAAGATGTATTAAAAAGCACATCTTTAGGTAAAACTAAACCATAAGTTTTACGATCTTCTGAAATATAAACAACATTATTTTCAACAGCTTTACTTACACGGGTAAAATCAACTTTTTTTCCGTCTTTATAAACTTCTCCGCTTGTGTCTACACCATAAGTGCGGCCAAAAACGCTCATTGCCATTTCTGTTCTGCCTGCGCCCATAAGACCATATAATCCAACAATTTCGCCTTTTTTAACGTATAAGTTTGCATTTTTAACAACTTGTATCTCACGATAAACCGGATGATATGTATTCCAGTTTTTAATTTCAAATCCAATTTCATCTGTAACCGTATTTTTTTCGCGTTTAGGGTAAACATTTTCAAGTTCACGCCCAACCATATGTTTAATAATAACATCTTGCGAAAACGGTTTAGATTCATCTGCAAGGCAACATACAGATTTACCGTCGCGTATAACGGTAACTCTATCACCAACATAACAAATTTCGTGTAGTTTATGCGAAATTATTATGCTTGTTACACCTTGATTTTTTAACTCTAATAATAAATTTAACAAATCTCTTGAATCTGTTTCAGGTAGTGCAGCAGTGGGTTCGTCTAGAATTAAAAGTTTTACATTTTTAGCAAGAGCTTTTGCAATTTCAACTAATTGCTGCGCCCCAACGCCTAAGTCTTTAATACGCATCGAAGGATCGTATTTAAAGTTTAACATTTTTAAATATTTGCTTGCTTCTGCATAAGTTTTATTCCAATCCACAACAAATTTACCAGGGCCACTTGTTCTTTCATTGCCCATAAATAAATTTTCGGCAACAGTTAAGTTAGGTGCCAGTGCCAATTCTTGGTGAATTATAACTATTCCCTTTTCTTCACTATCTTTAAGACGGCCAAATTTACAAAGCTCTCCGTTGTAATAAATTTCACCGCTGTAATCTCCATATTTATAAATACCACTAAGTACCTTCATCATGGTAGATTTGCCTGCGCCATTTTCACCGACTAAACAGTGAATTTCTCCTCGTTTAACGTTTAAGTCAACATTTTCAAGGGCTTTTACGCCATAAAAATCCTTTGTAATGCCTTTCATCTCAAGGATATAATCGCTCACGTGGTACCTCCTTTTAAGTATAATACACCATTAAAAGTATTGCCTCCTATACATTATTCTATAAGGAGGCAATACTGATATATTAATTTGTTTACTCTACAGCACTGTAAACTTCTTCTTCTGTGTATACACCTTTGTCAATAATTTCTGCATCTAAGTTGTCTGCTGTAACAACTACCATTTCGCCAAACAATGTTTTAAACTCAAAATCGTTTGGTGTGTATAGCTCAGAGTACTCAATCTCTTCGCCTTTACCAGCTTGTTGAATGATGTATAGGCAATCTTCTGCCAAAGGATCACGGCCTTTGTAAATTGTCATGCCAATGTCGCCACTTGCAATGTATTTTAATACGCTTATGTTACCGTTATTACCTGTAATAACAGGCATGTCAATGTCTGAACCGTAACCGAAGTTCTCTAGTAGAGGTACAACACGTTGTGAAATTCCGTCTGTTGGTGAAAGAACAGCATGTAAAACTTCTCCATCTGAGTAGTAAGCTGTGATTAAGCTCTCTAAACGTGTGTTAAGAAGCTCGTAGTTCCAGTCTGTAACTGTGCATGTTTCAATGTCTGTTTGTCCACTTTGAATAACCAAAACGCCAGAATCGATGTATGGTTGTAGAACTTCCATAGCTGTATCGAAGTAGTAGTAGCAGTTTAGCTCTGAAAGGCTACCTGCAAACAATTCAATATTGAAAGGACCTTCTGCGCCTTCATCAAGGCCAAGAGTCTCTACTATATATTCGCCTTGTAATGTACCTACTTGACGGTTATCAAAACCTACAAAGTAGTCAACTTGATCTGTGCCACGAAGTGCAAGGTCATAGTTGATAACAAGAATGCCTTCTTCACGTGCTGTTGCAACAGCAGTGTTAAGTGCGCTGTCATCGTGTGGTAATACTATAAGTGCACGACAGCCATTAACTATCATAGACTCAATTTGTTGAACTTGAGTTGCTGCATTGTTGCCAGCCCATTGAATATCTAATTCATAGCCTGCGCCACCAATAATTTTCTCAAAAGATTTTTCTGCTACTTGCCAAACTTCAGAGTCTGAACCTGATGGTAAAGAAATACCAATTTTTGATCCCTCAGGAATATCCCAAGTCATCATTTCTTCTTCCATTGCATCTTCTGATACAGCAGAACTTGCAGCTGCTTCTGATTCTGCAGGTTCTTCTGTTTCAGCTGGGCTACAAGCCGCTAAGCTAAATGTTAAAACCAATGCTAATAATAATGCTAAAATTTTACTCTTTTTCATTGTAATTTCCTCCTAAAAATATATGAGCAATATATGATTGCCTGCTAAAGATAATAACATTTAGAGATAATATTTGCAACCACAAAACTAATATTTTTCTATTGTATACAACATATTGAACCAAAATATATGTAAATTAAACAAAGTTGATAAATTGTTAACAAAGTTTTGTTGTAAAACACAAAATTTATTGACAAATATAGCTATACTGTGGTAATCTTTAAACTGCTTAACAATTACACAATAGTATGCAATATGTATACATCATGTAAAAAACATAGTAAAAAACATAGTAAAAGAGATGATAAAATGAGCTTGATGAACAACTTTACGTATCTTTCTAAAAGGCAAAGAGAAGAACAAAAATTACTTTTCAAAGAATCTATATTTCATTTGGGCGATGGCCATAAAGAAATGATTGAACTTTACATTAAAAAGATAGTTTCAGAGCAAAAACCCAAATATGATCCAGTATTTTTATTTTATAATTTAAAGTCACATTATATCGACAATGGAAATAGTTTTTCTAATAAATATGGTAGTTTAGATTGGGTTCAAAAATGGTTTAAAAAAACATTAATGTATCCACAAGATAAGTTTATGTTATTATCGTATGTGCAACTGGATAGTTTGTGTAAATCTATTGGCGAATATCCCACATTTGATGAAATACAAAACAATGTTGAAATAGTTAAAAAGCAAGTTCAAATACCCTAATTATTATTTATAGAGGAAGATGATTGTATGGAAAATAAAGGAATTTTTATTAACAAACCGGGAGAGGTTGAAGTTAAAGCAATGACGATGCCTATTCGCAAAAAAGGAGAGGCATTATTAAAGGTACTTTATGGTGGAATCTGCGGCTCTGATTTAGGAAGCTACAAAGGAACATTTGCGTACGTATCTTACCCAAGGCTACCTGGTCACGAATTTTCTGCTGAAATTGTAGAAATTGATGAAAATGAAAGCGGCTTTACTAGCGGAATGACTGTTACGTGCAACCCATATTTTAATTGCACAAATTGTTACTCTTGCGAGCGTGGTTTTGTAAACGCCTGCATGAGCAACGAAACAATGGGTGTACAACGTGATGGTGCTTTTGCTAAATACATTACAATGCCTATTTCAAGGCTATATCACAGCCACAATTTAAGCGCACGCCAACTTGCACTTGTAGAGCCATTTTGTATTAGCTACCATGGCGCAAAAGCAGCACAAATTAAGCCTGGACAAAGTGTTCTTGTAGTTGGCGCTGGCACTATTGGTATTTTGGCAGCTTTTGCAGCAAAAGTATTTGGTGCTAATGTTACTGTTTGCGATGTAGCAGAAAACAAATTAAAAATAGCACAAAAACTTGGTATAGAAAATGTTTTATTAAATACAGGCGAAAACTTTATTGATGAAGTTAACAAAATTACAAACGGCAATGGTTTTGATGCGACAATTGAAGCCGTAGGGTTGCCTTCAACTTTTCAAAATTGTATTGATGCCGCAGCTTTTGGTGGTCATGTAGTACTTATTGGCGTAGGTAAAAGTAATTTAGATTTTAATTTTACAATGATTCAAAAGAAAGAGCTTAATATTCATGGCTCTAGAAATGCCGTAAAAGCTGATTTTGAAGAAGTAATTGCAATTATTAAAGAAAAGAACATAGATATAGAAGGCATCGTTACAACCGAATTTGATTTTGAAAATGCATCGCAAGCATTTGAAGAATTTTCTACTAACAGTGCAAATATATTAAAAGTGCTTATTAAATTTTAAAGCACATTGTAAAACTACATGCAAATTTTATACTTAGCACTTGCATTATTAATTTGTTATATTAATTACAATATTTTAGCAATTACTATGTAGACGGCGAGCTAAAAGCTATAAAACAAAATAATTGTACTAGCCCGCGGCTAATATAAACAACAAAAACCCTCGGTTAAGCCGAGGGTTTTTAGCGCAAACACTAATAATATCTTATTTGCAACATATAAAATATATATTGTTATGTTTTAATTACAATTAAATATGCTTTTTTAGGCTATTTTTTCGCAAATATTCACCACTGATATATCAAATATTAAATCTCTACTCTAATATACTTCATCATATAAGCTAATATTACACCTAAATGTAGGCAGTTTTCTTGAATTTGTGCTATATTTTTATTTATGTATTAATAGTTTGCTAAAAAAAATAAAATGTTGATATTTTACTGTAGAAATAGTTGCTTTTTTTTAATAGATGTTGTAAAATTACAAAGTATAACCTATATAAGTTATATTTAGTATTTAATAAACAATATTTGCTACTATTTATCATTATTATTAAGTTTTTTTAACAATCATCGGTCTATTTTTCAATCATTCACTTTATATAAAATTCAAAAATTTTACTTTTTAAAGCTTATTTTATTGATATATCAGATAGCCTGATTGTATTTTAATGCTTTAAAAATTTATATTATGCAATTTAACATTTTAGCTTTCATTTTTCATATTGTTCGCTAAAAAGTTAACCATGTAATAAATATTTAGGAGAAATTTTATGTCAAAACAAAACTACATACTTGTTAATTATCTTGCAACAAAAGAATTGTGCGAAAAAATATTCACTTCATATGGGTTTAGTGAAAATGACGCTCAAGTAATTTCAGAAATTTTACTAAGAGCAGATCTTTACGGGATAGAGAGCCACGGTATTCAAAGATTAATTAGGTATCACAAAGCATTGCTAGACGGCGAAGTTGATATTAATGCAAAATGGGAAATATTGCACGAAACACCTGTTTCTGCAACAATTAATGCACATAAGGCAATGGGACAAATTGCAAGCCAAAAAGCTATGGAGCTTGCAATCAAAAAAGCAAAAACATCGGGTATAGGCATGGTTGCAATGCAAGGCAGCAACCATTACGGCATTGCCGGATACTATGCTTTAATGGCAGCACAACAAGATTTACTAGGTGTTTGCATGACTAACAGTGAGGCTATAATGGTGCCCACAAATGGTAAAAAAGCAATGCTTGGAACTAACCCAATTGCACTTGGTATGCCAGCAAACCCTACACCATTTTTATTCGATTGCGCCACTGCAGTTGTTCCCAGAGGCAAGCTTGAAGTATATAACAAACAAGAGAAGCCTATACCAGAGGGATGGGCGACAGATGAAAACGGTCAGTCTTCTTCTGATGCTAATTTAGTATTGCATAACATTATTAATAAACTGGGCGGTGGCATAGCACCACTTGGAGGCACACAAGAACTAATGGGTAGCCATAAAGGTTACGGTTTTGGTATGATATGCGAACTCTTCACATCTATCATGTCCGGTGGGTTAACTTCTAACCATTGCGTTACAGCAGACATTAATACCATTTCACATGGTTTTTGGGCAATAGATTACGGTATTTTTGGCAATAAAGAGGAAATAAAAAACAATTTCTCTAACTTCTTAACAGAGCTTAGAAATGGCCCTAAAGCCCAAGGAAACGATAGAATTTATATACATGGCGAAAAAGAATTTGAAAGCTCAGAAGCTAAAAAGGCTGAGGGACTTCCAATTAATGAAAAAACATATAATGAAATTGTTATGATTTCACAGCACTGTAAAATTGATTATACTAAATATATAAATAGTAGCTTTAAGTAATATAAAACATTTATATATTTTAAATATTAAAACAAAACTGTAGGAGTAAAAAATGATTGTATTAAACAGAGTTTCTTTAAACGATGAAGATGCATGGAAAAAATTGAATGTAAAATTACCTGAATACAATGTGCAAGAAGTTGAACAAGAGACAAAAGCAAACCCCGGTTGGGTACATTTTGGAGCAGGCAATATTTTTAGGGTTTTTGTTGCCGCAATACAACAAAATTTACTAAATAATAAAGAAGTTAATACCGGCATAATTGCTGCAGACACTTTTGATTATGATATTATTGATAAAATTTATACTCCTTTTGATAATTTGACGATGTCTGTAACACTTAACGCAGATGGAACAACAAAAAAAGAAATTATTGCATCTGTAACACAGAGTTTACGTGCTAATGCACACGATGAACATTTTAGCATTTTAAAAGATATATTTGCTAAGAAATCTTTACAAATATTATCGTTTACCATAACTGAAAAAGGTTATATGTTACATACAGCAGATGGCGAATATTTGCCGATTGTAATAAAAGATATAGAAAATGGTCCTAGCTTGCCAAGCCACGCAATAAGCATTACTACAGCATTGCTACTACATAGGTTTAATGCCGGTAAATTGCCACTTGCCGTTGTTTCTATGGACAATTGCAGCCATAACGGAGACAGGTTAAAAACTAGTGTTGTTACATTAGCAAAAGAATGGTTAAAAAAAGGTTTTGTAAGCGAAAGCTTTATTGCATATTTGCAAGATGAATCATATATTACCTTTCCTTGGAGCATGATAGATAAAATTGTGCCACGCCCTGATAAAGTTGTGCAAGATATGTTAGAAAAAGACAACATTACAGGTATGTCCCCTATTGTTACAAGCCGCAACACATATATTGCACCGTTTGTAAATGCCGAGGCACCTCAATATTTAGTTATTGAAGATAAATTCCCAGCAGGGCGACCGCCGCTTGAAAAAGCAGGTGTATTTTTAGCATCGCGCGATATTGTGAATTGCACAGAACGTATGAAAGTTACAACATGTTTAAATCCATTGCATACAGCAATGAGTGTTTTTGGTTGCTTACTTGGTTACAATTTAATATGCGAAGAAATGAAAGATGAAGATATTTTAAATTTTATAAAAACATTAGGGTATAAAGAAGGTTTACCTGTTGTTGATGATCCAAAAATAATTAATCCTAAAGCATTTATTGACGAAGTAATAGAAAAAAGGTTACCAAATCCATTTATGCCTGACAGCCCGCAGCGTATCGTTACAGATACATCTCAAAAAGTTGGCATACGTTTTGGAGAAACTATTAAAAGCTACATAAAAAATGGAAAAGATGTAGCGCAATTGCAAGCAGTACCACTTGCTATAGCAGGGTGGTTGCGCTATTTACTTGGAGTAGATGATAAAGGACAAAAATATGAATTGGCGCAAGATCCTTTAAATAAATACTTAACTGATTTACTTAAGGGTATAGAAGTTGGAAATCTCGCATCATATAATTCACAGCTATTACCTATTTTGTCTAACGAAACAATTTTTAATGTTGACCTTGTAAAAATTGGAATGGCAAATAAAATTGAAACACTATTTGTTAAAATGTTAGATGGCGATGGTGCAGTGCGTAAAACTTTAAAAAATAGTATTGATAAATAAATTTAGCAATACTAGGCAATTATGTTAACTATATAAACAATAGAGAGGACTGCTTTAATATGAAAATGACATTTAGATGGTATGGCGAGGAAAGCGACAATATAACACTTAAGCAAATTAAGCAAATACCCGGAATGAGCGGTTTAATGGGCGTGTTGCAAGAAAAGGCAGCCGGTGAAGTATGGACTTATGAAGAATGCAAAAAATACGTTGATAACGTTAAATTAAATGGGCTTGAATGTGAAGTAATAGAAAGTGTAAACGTACATGAAGATATAAAAATGGGCCTTGACACTCGTGACAAGTACATAGCTAATTATTGTGAAAGCATTAGAAATTTAGCAAGTGTAGGTGTAAAGGTAATAATTTATAATTTTATGCCTGTGCTAGATTGGCTGCGCACTGATTTAGCACGCGAAATACCGGAAGATGGCAGCAATAGCCTTTATTTTGACGAAGCCGAGCTTGGCAATATGACCCCAATGGAGATAGTTGAAAACACGGCAAAAAATTCAAACGGATTTTCATTACCCGGGTGGGAAGCAGAGCGTTTGTCGGAGTTGAATAAAACGCTGGAAATATATAAAACCATTACTGTAGATGATATGCTTGATAATTTTAAATATTTTTTACAAGGCGTTATACC
This sequence comes from uncultured Bacteroides sp., assembly GCA_964369925.1. GTDB lineage: Bacteria > Bacillota > Clostridia > Oscillospirales > Ruminococcaceae > Ruthenibacterium. The sequence continues at coordinate 8,926 of CAYJGU010000029.1, forward strand.
AACATGCGAAGAAGTAGGTGTTGTAATGGCTTGTCATCCCGATGATCCTGCTTGGCCAATATTTAATTTGCCACGTTTTGCACACAACAAAGAGGGATATGAACGAGTTATAAATTTAGTAGATAGCAAAAGCAACTGTATCTGTTTGTGTACTGGTTCTTTAGGCAGCGAACCTAATAACAATATACCCGAAATTATTCGCCACTTTGGAGGTAAAAACCGTATTGCAGCAATGCATGTGCGCAATGTTAAGTATTTAGGGCACAGAAAGTTTAGAGAGGCCAGCCATTTAAGTAGCGATGGTGACCTTGATATGTACGAAATAATGAAGGCAATTTATGACACATGCCCAAAAGTTTATGTGCGTCCTGACCATGGAAGAATGATATGGGATGAAGTTGGGCGACCAGGTTATGGATTATATGACAGAGCTTTAGGTGCAACATATTTAAATGGACTTTGGGAAGCTATAATAAAGCAAGAAAACGCATAATTAATGTATAAACGCAAAAAAGGTCTTTCGATATAAATCGAAAGACCTTTTTGTTTAATTTATTATTCCGGAACGGGGTATGACGGTTCTTTTCCATCAAGTACTTCTACAATTCCTTGTGCACCCATAAGCCACATTCTTGCCAAAGTATCTTTTGTAAACGCCGCTTTGTGTGCCGATAATATTACATTGTCAAGCTCGCTTATTTTCGATTCTGTCGGCAATGGCTCTTTTTCAAAAACATCAAGCCCTGCAGCGCCAATTACATTATTTTTTAAAGCTTCATAAAGCTCCTGCTCATTAATAATTGGGCCTCTTGCACAGTTTATAAGTATTGCATCTTCCCTCATCATTTCAAATTGGCTTTTACCAATCATGCCTTTTGTTTCATCGGTTAATGGCACATGCACCGATATAACATCAGAGGTTTTATAAATTTCATCAAGCGAATTTACCCTTTTTGTGTTTTCCGGCAATGTTTTTGCATATGGATCGTAAATTTGCACTTGTACATCAAACGCATTTATTGCCATTTTTGCAACTAGCGCACCAATATTTCCACAACCTACAAGTCCCAATGTTTTTCCGTAAAAATCTCCGTTCAAATCTGTAAATCTATCACTCCATGCACTTCTGTCACGAGTTTTTATATCGTTTGAACGTATTTTTTTAATGCACGCAAGAATTAAAGTTATTGTGTGCTCTGCAACAGAACGCGCATTGGCTCCTGGAGCATAAGTAACTGTTATTCCTCTTTGCTTTGCACCTTCAACATCTATAAAATTATATCCGGCACTACCTAAGCTAATAACTTTAAGCTCTGGTTTGTTGTCCATATCACTGCCAAAACAGCCTTTGTGGTTAAACATTAAATATCCTGCAAATCCGTTTAGCTCTTTTGAAATAGGTGTACTTCTATCTATAGTGCTAATTTCACAATTATTATCTTCTAAATATTTCTTAACCACATCATAAGTAACTTCAGAAACAAGAACTTTTCTATTTTGCATTTACTTTGCTCCCTTTAACTTGTTTGACTATTGTGTAAGTAATTGAAATTATTGCTATTATAAAGAAAAACATTGCAATTGGGCTTGTTACAAACGGTACTAAAGAACCATCGGAAGCCATAAGTGCACGCCTTAAATTTGTTTCTGCCATTGGGCCTAATATATAACCAATAATAAGCGGCGCAACAGGAAAATCGAATTTTCTCAATATATATCCTATAATACCGAATATTGCAAGCCAAACAACGTCAAAAACTCTGTTATTGTTTCCAAAAGCACCAACACAACATAATATCATAATTACTGGCATTAATATGTATTTTTTAATTGTTAAAACTTTTGTTAAAACACGAATTCCAAAAAACTCCATAACAAACATTAATACTGTTGCAACAAAAAGTGCAGCAAAAATTGTGTAAACTAATTCTGCATTAGTTGTTAATAGTAACGGACCCGGTACTATACCGTGTATCATCAATGCGCCAAGTAATAAAGCTGTACCTATATCTCCCGGAACACCAAGTGTTAGCAAAGGTATTATTGCACCACAAACAGTTGCGTTGTTACTTGTTTCCGATGCTACTATTCCATCCATACAACCTGTACCAAATTTTTCAGGTGTTTTAGATGAGTTTTTAGCTGTAGTATATGCTATTAAATTACCTGTTCCTGCACCAACACCAGGCAAAATACCTATTGCAATACCTATTACCGCTGAGCGTATTGCATTTGGTATTTGCGAAACAAACTCTTTAAACGAAAAGCCTAGTCCTTTAATTCTGCAATCTACAAAATCGTCTTTTGTAATATTTTGACTTTTTGTTGTATTTGTTAGTATTTCTGCAAGCGCAAATATACCTGTTAAAACAGATACCATTCCAAAGCCCGCTCTCATTGTAATAGTTCCAAATGTAAAGCGTGGAATAGAATCTATAGGAGATAATCCAAACATTGCAATATACATACCAAAACAACCTGTTATTAAACCTTTTACTAAAGATTTACCAGATAAGCTAGCCATCATTGTTAAACTAAACACCGAAATTGCAAAATATTCAACCGGTGAAAATTGAAGTGCAAAATCTGCCAAAATAGGTGATAACGTAACAATTGCTATTATGCCTATTATTGTGCCTATAAACGAAAAGCAAATACCTATACCAAGAGCCCTACCTGCTTGCCCTTTGTTCGCCATTGGGTGTCCATCAAAAGTTGTTGCAAGTGACGCCGCAGTGCCCGGAATGTTTAACAAAATAGCTGTAATTAAACCGCCGGAAACACCACCAATAAACAAACCCATTATCATAGAAATACCATGCGTTGCACTCATAGTATAAGTAATTGGCAGACAAAGCGCAACAGCCATTGCAGTACTTAAACCCGGCAATGCGCCAAATATTATACCAATAAAAACACCGGCAGCAATAATTAAAAAGCTTTCAGGCGAAAGAACTGATGCAAAACTGCTTAAAAATAAATCCATTAATATATTTCCTCCTTAACCCAATAATCCAGCTGGTAACAATAAATAGAAAAAGTTTACAAACACATAGTATATTAAAGCTGGTAAAACAAACGATACAAGACAAATAATAATATAATTTCTTTTTTGCTTACATGTCATAATATGCATTTGTAAAAAGCAAAATATTGATGATGAGATTACAAATCCCAGAAAATCCATAGATAAAACATAAGCAAGCATTAATGCTGCACTTACCCAATCTAGGTGAGCGTAAAACCATTCTTTAAATGTTACTTTTGGCTTAACTGTTTCTTCTTTTGTTGGTTTTGGAGTAGATTTTAGTTTTTTAAATGCATTATAAAAATTTATTGCACCAAGAAAAAACACAAGACCTGATACTACCCGTGGCATAAACTCAGGGCCCATTGTTGATATCGGACTTTCATCAAGATATCCTGCTGCAATAAAAAATATTAAAGCTATTATTAGTACTGCAATAGCAGCAGAAATATCTTTGTACCTGTTAAAAAGCATTTTGTACCTCCGCATTATAGTATATAAGCGACATATTTTTAAGTATGTCGCTTATATTTTTATTAATTAAAATGTATCATTTTGTACTAATTCTGACATACCGTCAAAGTATTCTGCCGTTTCGTCTAAAAATGCTGTTAGCTCGTCGCCACTGCGCACTGCAGATGCGAAATATGAATTTTGATACTCTTCTAAAACTGCTTCATCTGCCATCATTTCTTCAATAGCTGTTACAACTTTTTCTATAACATCATCAGGTGTGCCAGGTTTTGCAAGTAAAATGTATGTTGCAGCAAATCCTGGTCCAAGGTCAATACCTTGCTCTGTAAATGTAGCAATGTCAGGTGCAAATTCACTGCGCTCTGCACAAATGCTGCCTAATGCAATTGCTTCGCCTGTTGTTAAGTAGTCTTTCATTAAACTATATGTAGATGACAATACGTTAACTTGTCCGCTTAACATAGAAATTGTTTTGTCTGAGCCACTGCCGATATCAATCTTTTTAAATTGGCCGCCTGTTGCTTGCTCTACAGCAACACCGTGGAACTGACTAGGTGCACCAAATGTAGCTGAAAATGTTATTGAGCCAGGATCATTTACAAGTGCTTCTTTTAACTCATCTACTGTTTGAACAGGTGAATCTTTAGAAACAACAAATATTAAAGAATCTGTCATTGATGTAGTTGCAACGGGTTTGAAGTCCGCATAGCTGTAAGGGTTTGTGCCTGCTGCATAGCTTGTAAATAGTGCAAGGTTTGTTAGCATAAATGTGTACCCATCTGCTTCTGCTTCTAGCATTTGCTGTGAAGCAATTGCACCGCCGCCACCTGAAACGTTTACCGGTACCATAGGTTGGCCTAAGTATTGTTCAATATTTTTTGCCATTAAACGTCCGTTTTGGTCAATGTCTCCACCCGGATTTGTAGGTAAAAGCAATTGAATTGGTTTCTCAGGGTAATTGCTGTCTGACTCTACAACTTCTTGCGCTTCGCTAGTTGCAGGTTCTGTTGTTTCCTCTGCAGGTGCTTCTTGTGTTGAGCAAGATGCAAAAGTTAAAGTTAGTAAAAGTGCCAATAATAGTGCTGTGAATTTTTTCATTGTAGTTTCTCCTTTTTTTTATTTATTTTAATTTAAATATTAAACGCTTTTTTGTATTCAGTTACTTTAGTTCCGAAGCTTTTTACAAGTGTCTGTAAATCAGATCCAACATTCATTCTTGTTGCGCCTTGGCTTATTAACTCTTCGCCTTTTTGCTTAGTGTAAGCTTGTCCGCTTAATCCAAATCCTGCTGCACATATTTTTTCTCTTGCAGTTTTAAGTGCTTGCTTAACTTCAGGGTGATCTAAATCTCCGGGATAACCGAAAGACGCTGATACATCAGATGGGCCTACCGCAATAAAGTCTATTTCTTTAATTGTAAGTATCCTATCAAGATCTTCTATGCCATCTTTAGTTTCTACCATAATACCAACAATACTATTTTCGTTTGATATTTTCACATATTCTTGAAGTGTTAATCCGTAGCCGTAATAAGCACTTCTAGTTATTGGGCAAAACCCGCGTTTGCCTACAGGTGCATATTTAATTGCATCAACTACATTTAGTGCTTGTTCGTAAGAATCTACATGAGGTACAAGCACACCATTAGCTCCCATGTCCATTACACGCGATATAGTTGCTAAATCGTTATTTGTTACACGCACAATACAATCGGCGCCTTTACCTTGAGCAGCCCTAATACAGTTTATAAGTTGTTTGTCTGTAAAAGGATAATGTTCATTATCAAGTGTAATTAAATCGCTACCAACTAATGCCAATATTTCGCTTATTGCCGGGCTTGCTATACGTTGCATAGTTGAAATAATTAACTCTTTTTTTTCAAACATTTTTTTAGATTTACTATATAAATACATTTAACAGCCTCCTTAATTTATTTTTTCGGCTTAAATGCCGCAATATGTTCTGAAAGTTCACCCACAAGTGATTGAACGTCTGATCCTATATTTAATATAGTAACGCCCTTTGCTATGCTTTCTTTTGCAGATTCAAGTGTATAGCCAAGTCCACATACGGCTGCGCTACTTTTAATTGCTTTTTCATGTGCATCTTTCATTGCTTTCACCACCACTGGGTTTTGAATGTCACCAGGGAAACCATAAGATGCCGACATATCAGATGGACCAACTGCGATAAAATCAATTTCTTCTAATGAAAGAATTTTATCTAAATCTTCAACAGATTGTTTTGTTTCAATCATTAAACCTATTATTGTATTTTCATTTGTTTGTTTTATGTATTCTTTAGCACTAATGCTAGCGCCATACTCTGCACTTCTACCTATTGGGCAAAAACCTCTTTTGCCAACCGGTGCATACTTTACTGCATTTACAACTTCTAATGCATCCTCATAACTCTCAATTTGTGGTGCAAGTATTCCATCAGCACCCATATCCATTACCCTAGACATAGTTGCCACGTCTCTTGAATTAACTCTTACCATCATGCTAGCACCAACTAATTGCCCTGCAATTATACATTCAAATAAGTCCTCATCTGAAAATGCATAGTGCTCATTGTCTAAACAAATTATTTCAACACCACTCATTGCAATAATTTCAGTTATCATTGGGTCTGCAATTCTTTGCATTGCCTTTAACACTATTTCTTTATTTCTAATTTTTTGTCTAATGTCTTTTTTCACTTCAATCACTCCAAACTTATTCAAAACACACAACTTAATCTTCTGCATTATTAAATTTATGTGTATATTATATATTTCTGTGAAATTTTTGTCAATACTTTTCTTAAATATTTTGTAAATTATTTTTGTAAATATTTTGAACACAATTTACAAAACAATTGACAATCATTCTTTTTTACTATATTATTAGTTGTATAAACTATATAAACACAATTTATATCAAAGCGAGAGGAGTGCTATATTTTGAGTAGATTTTCAATTAAGTTAAGAGAGCTGATATCGTCTAAAAATGTAGACAAAATGAAACTTGCCAATTCATTAAATATTGATAGGGCTTTACTTTACAGGTATTTAAATGATGTAAGTTTTCCTCAAAGTGATGAGTTTATAAGCAGTATAGCAACAGAACTATGTTTATCTCCGTTTGAGCACAAAGAACTTATTACTAGTTTTGAAATGACCAAGCTTGGCGAAGAAATTGTTGAACAAAGAGTTATTGTATCTCAAATGATTAACAACATATATTTTAAAAATTCTTCTTGGAAAGACATGCCACATTCTCCTAACTATTATTCTAAAGATTTGCTTAGTGAACAAATAAGTAGCTTTTATGGGCTTGAAAATGTTTATTCTATGGTAAAAGCCATTGTTGATGATGAGCGTTCAAATTTTATTAAGTTAAATTTGCAACCAGACAATAGCTTTGCAGTTAAGTCTCTTATTCCAATATTGCAAAACAAGTCTATTAATCAAAAAGTTGTAATAGAGCATGTAATGCGCTTTCAAAGCAAAACTAATGATAATCCAAGTTCTTATAATTTAAAGTTATTCAGCAGTGTTCTTCCTATTTTGTACCATTGCAATTATCATTCCGAAAGTGCTTATCTTGCGTATTATTATTATAATAATTCAGCATCGGCAAATGAAAGCGCCATGGATTTGTTCTCAAACACAATAATTACACCTTGGTGTGTATGTCTATTAAATCACGATTATTCAAGTGCAATTTTGCTAAACAACTCATCTGTATGCACCGAGTATGGCAAAAATTTTGATTTTATCCTTTCACTTTCTACCCCGTTTGTAATTGATGCGAAAAAACAGCGGTTTTGGGAGTGGCAAAAAGAAAAACTTACTACAACGCCGTTTAGAGAATACGTATTTAAGAGCCATCCTTCTGTGCACCTTGGTTTTCCTAAAAACTTTTTTGACACGATAAAAGATAAGTGTGATGATGAAATTTACCAAAGACGATTAACATATAATGAAACATTGCATACCGAAACTCATGTTGCTAGGCATGACTTTTTTACAACTCACGGGCTTGAGCTTCTTATTCAAACCGGAGAGTTTTCTACTAGCTATGCAAATACATTAAAAAATCAAACAGATATAACAGTAAAGCAATTTTTAGAAAATTATATAGCTAATATGAAAAAATACTCTCATTTTTTTACACATGTAATAAAATCGGACATTCCTAACAGTGAAACTAGTGATTTTAGCTTATATGTTGTTAATGACGACGTAATTTACCTTGAAAGCCCACACAGAGAAGAAAAATCGAGATACGTAATACAAATTACAGAACGCAGTATTGTTGAGGCGTTTATAGAATATTTATATAATGGATTGTTAAATGAAGACCGTGTTTTGGATAACGCCAATACAATTGAGTATTTGAACAAAATTCACAATTCGTTATCTGAGAAAGATGGTAAGTAATGCAGCAATTCATAAATGTATTTTTTGTTCAATTATCGTTGTTTGTTTATATAGCAGCCGGTATAATTTGTCGCAAAGCAAATATTATAACTAAATCTAATCAAAATAACATCTCTAAATTAATTACAGATATTTTTATGCCTTGCCTCGCATTTAAAGCTTTTATGTCTGATATAAGTGCCGAACAATGGCAACAAGGTATTGGTATAATATTAATATCTACATTTGCACACACACTTGCTTATATTGTTGGTTTAATTTTTTACAAAAATTACGAGTTTAAGCAAAAAAGTATTTTAAAATACAGTACATTAATTAACAACGCAGGCTTTGCAGGGTTACTAGTTGCCCAAATGATGTACGGTGATATTGGAATATTTTATAGCTCAATGTTTTTAATACCTGTTAGAATATTTATGTGGTCTCTAGGACTTTCTAACTTTTACAATACAAATTTAAAAAGTATTTTAAAAACAATTGTAACTAATCCCAATAATATTGCATGTGCTTTAGGTGTTATTAGGGCAATAGCCGCAATACCCATTCCTTCTTTTTTATCAACACCTATTACAGGCATAGGCAACTGTGTTACTCCTATTTCTATGATATTGGCCGGCGCAATTATTGCAGATATGCCGCTAAAATCTTTATTAAGCAAAACCGCTTTGTACTCTAGCGTAATTCGTCTTGTACTTATACCTTTAATTTGTTTTGTTGCACTTATTTTTTACAATGGAGACTCAGTAGCAAAAGAAGTTGCAATATTATTAATATGTATGCCGGCCGGCTCAACAGCAGTTACACTTGCATCTAGATATAATGCCGATGTAAATCTTGCATCTAAGGTAGTATTACAATCTACTATACTTTCTTTAATAACAGTGCCTATTATTTACACTTTATTTGTAAGCATAATATAATTAATTAAATGCAAAATGCACAAAGCTAATAGCTTTGTGCATTTTTTATTATATGTTTACTGTTTTTTACTATACAACACCTTGCAATGTAATTACAAACTGAGCTACAATAGCTGAACCAACAAATGTTGAGAAGATTACCACTATAGTAACAACAATACTCTTCCAACCCATTTTACGGAAAGCTGCCCACTGTTTGCCTATTGCTACGCCTGAGTAAGACAAAATAGCAGTACAAATAGCAAGTGTATTTACTTTTGCTGTCATTTCTCCCACATAAGTACCTATTGGGCTAATTGGCAATGCAATTAACAACGAAATAACACTAATATAAATAATTGCTGGCAAATTTATTGGAATTATTTTTGCACATAATAAACCAACAAAAGTAATTACTAATAAAATAATCATGCCGGGAATGGATTCAATTATCGGTGCACCATACCCTACGCTGTTACAAACCAATGTGATACATCCGAAAATAGCCAAACATATTAACCAATCTAAAACACTGGAGAATTTTAAATTTTCTTTTTTAATTATATTTTTCATATGTTTTCTCCCTTACATATTTTCGCTATTAACTTGTTTTTTACTCTTTTTTTCAAAGAAAGGAAGCAATACTTTATACATCCAGTTACACAAAGGCAAACCAATAAATATTGACATGTAAATGCCATCTACTTGTGTTAAAAGGTTGCTCATGCTTGCATATGCTTCCATTTCGGTTGCCATATCCGGAAATAATTCGATTAAGGATGCCATTGCTGCCGCAGTCATACCAGAGCTTCCTACACCTGTTGCCATAGCAAATGCCCTTGGGTCAATAGGCAATAAAGTTGCTAAAATACTTGCCAATGGCCCTATAATGATAGAACCTAATATTGTTCCTACAATATAAATCATCATAACGCCTCTTGTTTCTGATGAATCGAATCCATACTTTCCTACAATTAAACCAAAGTTTTGCTCCCTACCAATAGAGTGTGTTAAACCAATAGTTTCGCGCCTAAAACCAAATGCCATTGCCAAAGGCAACGCAATAAAAATAGGTACTAGGTTGCCAAACTCTTGTAAAAGCAAAGCAGGTCCTACAGAAATTATTTGTACAATTGATTGTCCACTTGCAATGCCCATTTTTGCCAATAGTGGGCCAAGGAAAATTAGCATTACATTTTCTGCCGCAGTAGCTTCCCTTTCCTTTAAAAAAACAATTGGCTTTGCAATGTATGCAATCAATGCAATAATCATTGCAAATACCAATGGTAAAAATGCAATAGTTACCCCACCAATTGTTATGCTTTGCTTTCCAATTTTTTCTGCAATAAATGCAATGATCAACACGCAAATATGCAACCGATAATGTTTCCAAACGCCTACAACTTGTTCTTTCTTTAATACGTCGTTCATGTTTCTACCTCCTCAATTTTTTATCGCCATTACCATTCCAATTCTAAACCAACACCAACCTCGTGAATAGGTATTTGTTGATTTATTTTGGATTTTATTTGAAATGATGTACAATGACAGGGATACAAATTATGAATTTGATTTTTTTCCAAATAGGCAATAGTTTTTTTCACCTGTTCATTTTCCTGCATCAAATGGAATCCTCCAATGACGCCTTTGATTTCCCTATTATTGCATACCTTTCTACCGTAATCAATTATGTTGCAAATACCCGCATGAGAACACCCTGTTATAATATAAATACCATCATCTTTTTTATACGCCAAAGCAGAATCGTCAGCTAAATAATCTGCTTGCCAGCAACCACATGCATATCGTTCTCCTACCGGTTCTTTATTTTCAAAGTCATTAGTTCGTTCTATTTGGCCTAAAAAATAAAGGTTTTCACTAAGTTTTACAGGGGATACGCTTGACTGTATTATAAATTTACTTTCCAAAAGAGAATTCTCTATAGTTGCAGAAACCTTTAACCCTTCATGTCTCTTCTCTTCCAAAGTATTCGGGCAGCAAATTAAAGGTATTTTCCTTTGCAAACGATTTGCCAACAGCGAAAGCCCACCTGTGTGGTCGTTATGCCCATGTGATAATACAACCATATCTAATTCTTCTAACTTTATCCCCATAGCATCGGCATTTCTCAAAAACACATCGGAATATCCAGTATCAAATAAAATTTTCTTTCCTGCATCTTCTATATAAAAGCATAATGCCGGTTCTGCTAAATAATAATTATCTATATATGTATTATTGTCAACTAAAACTTTTAATTTCATAAAGTTCCCTCTTCACACAATCCTTCAAACACATCTTTTGAAACCATAGCAGCTTTTGCTAAATCTTTGTAAGAAGAAAGCTCTTGTGGGCAATGACTTCTACCACCAATGCTTGGCACAAAAATCATAGCTGTTGCTAAAGATTCTCCTATTACTAAGGCATCATGACCGGCTCCGCTTACCAATTGCATATATGAATACCCTCTATCAATACAACTTTTTTCAATTTTTTCTTGAAATTCTTGTGCCATCTCCAAAGGCGCTACATATAAGGTTTCTACTACAGAATACGTCATATCAAATTCATCTGTATAAGCTTTTAAATTCGCCATTATTTGTTGGTATTGATGCTCAATTATATCCGATGTAACAGAACGCAAATCCACAGTAAATTCAACTTTGCTGGGTATGATGTTTATTACATTAGGTTCTACTTTAAAACTACCTACCGTAGCAACTGTTTGAGGGAATTTCCTTGCTGTGTCTCCTATGTCAGCAATAACTTTTGATGCCACTTCCAAAGCATCTTTTCTCATATTCATCGGCATAGTTCCCACATGGTCCTCTCGCCCATTTATGGTAACTATAACTCTTTTAATACCAACAATAGTATTTACCACACCAATTTCTTTTTCAGCAACCTCCAATACAGGTCCTTGCTCAATATGCACTTCTAAAAATCCTTTAATATCGTCTCTTTTATATTCTAAAATAGTTTCTGGGTCTAATCCAAACTGTTTCATTGCATCATAAATAGTAATTCCATTCGAATCTACATATTTTTTTAAATCTTCTGGCGTATATTGGCCTAAAAGTACTTTCATTGAAAACAAGCCTGCTCTAAATCGCACACCTTCTTCGTCATTCGTCGCAATAACTTCCAAAGAATATTCCGGCTGTTTTCCACTTTCAACAATCATTCTTGCTGTCTCCATAGCACAAATAACACCGGCCATGCCATCATATGCCCCACCGTTTTTTACAGTGTCATAGTGAGACCCCATCATAATGGTTTCTTTTCGTTTGCCTTCCAAACGGCCAATAACAGAACCGGAAATATCTAGCCTTGGTGTAAGCCCTATAGCTTTCATTTCTTCCATTAAGTATTCTACGGCTAGTCTTGCCTCTTGTGTAAAAGGTAACCTTGTAACACCATCGCCAGCTTCTGAAAATGTTGACAAAGTTTCTAAATGTTTCTTAATATTTTGCTCACATATATGCATATTAAAAATTATTTCTCCTTCTCGAAAAAAATATATCGCTATTGTTTATAACTTCTCATTTATATCCCACAAAGTTGTCTTTCACTCAAAGACAATTGTTTTTTTATTAATATAATAGGCAATATTATAGCATTAATATAGCATATTATCAAGGTTTTTTAATTTCAGTTATAAAACTTATCAAATACAATAATTTAAAGCTTAAATGTTGTAAAATTTTGAGTACATTTACTAATTTAACAGTAGTGCATATTTAAATGCTCATGCTCAGGTTAAGCCCTCTTTAAAGCCTTAGAGTTTTTATATGCTTTTTGTTTTAAGCACGCATTAGCATTAAGCTATTTTCACTGCTTATAAATGTATTAAAAATTAAAGCATACTGAATACTAAGTTATTCAGTATGCTTTAATTACTTTTTTTAGTTTTTAGCTATATTGTGTCTTCTTGCATATTGCCCTGCTGTGGCATATTCTCGGGCATATCTCTTCCCTCATTCATTCCATTTGGCATTTGCATTTCGCCGTTCATTTCGCCCATGCCGCCTCTCATGCCGCCGCCCATGCTACCGTGCGAAGAAGCCTCTACTTCCTGCCCGTTTTCGTCTACTATTGTGCCACCACTAAGTGTTACAGTGCCATCAACATCAAGCGGTGCGTTCATGGCATCAGAACCATTAAGTGCTGTTATTACAATATCACCGCCACTTTGTGTGTAAAAGCCGTTAGAGTCTATGCCGTCGCCGCCCTGGCCAAACACTATGTTAATATTTCCGCCTGTTATCGTTACACCTCCGGCTCTGTCACTGCCGTTAATTGCATCGTCGTCTGTGTTTATGTCGATGTCACCGCCGTATATGCTTACAAAAACGCCCTCTATTCCCTCAAAGCAATTTTCAATGTTAATTGTGCCGTTAGTAACAAAAACAGTGCTGTTTGCATGTATTCCATCATCGCCTGTGTTTATTGTGAAGTCGCCACCATTTATGTTCACATCGCCGTCAGAGTGCACTGCGTCTTCGTATGATGAAATATCAAATGTGCCACCGTTTATTATAATGTTGTTGACTGCTTTTAATGCTTTCATACTCTCTTCTAGGCTAACATCGTCATCTTCATCATCGAATGTGTTTGTTGAAGGGTCAAAGCCGCTGCGCCCACCGCCGAAGTCTTCGCCCATTTCGGCGCTAAAATCGCCCAATTCACCGCGTGCTTCACCACTCATATCTGCATTTGCTTCGCCGCTAAAGTCAGGCATTTCTCCGCCCAAGCCGCCACCCATTCCGCCGCTTGACGGTGTTTTTATTACGCCTGTGTAACCTCCGCCCGAGGCAAGCGTGAACTCACCGCCGTCAATTTGCAAAATATTGTCAGAGCTTATAGCGTCGTTTTGCGCTGTTATGTTAAACTCACCGCTTGTAATTATTATATTGCCTTTTTCCGCGTCTTCTGTGTTTGAAGATTTAAGCCCGTCTTTACCTGCACTTACCGTTATGCTTGAGCTATCTATGGCAAGCAAATCTTTGCCAACAATGCCGTCTGAAGCGGCAGCTACATTTATATTTGCGCCCACAATAACAAGGTCATCGCGGCTGTTTATGCCATCGTTATATAAAGTTTCAACAGTTAGGCTACCTCCGCCTGTAATTGCAGTGTCTGCCTTAGAGTAAATTGAAGCAGATGGAAATTCCTCATCGCTCGTATCAATTTGACCTTGATAAACGCTATTTTCAGTGCTGTCTTCAAGTACTATAACAACGTCTTTTGCCTCTATAATATTTATTGGCGTATCATTCTCGCTATTAATTTTTGCGTTATTAAAAACAAGGTAAACTACACCCTCGTCTAATGTTTTATCAACGTTTACTGTTATTGTGCTATAAGCACCGCTAAATTCATAACTGCCGCTTTCTGTTATTACGGCATTTTCGTCTGTTACTATTGTTGGGCTATCGCTTAAATATTCAGTTAAACCGTCAAAGTTATATAAAATTTCAGCATTTGTTACTGCTGTGCTTTGTACTATAGTTGTATCGGTGTTTGTTGTTTGTGCATTTTTGTTTTGTTCTTGCGCCTGTGTTTGGTTTTCGGCTGCAACACTGGCGCATGAAGAAAGCATAAACACAGCCACTGCTAGTGCCGTTAATATGCTAATTTGTTTTTTCATTATTATTCTCCTGTTTTTCTGTATAAGTTGTAAGTGCCAAATTAACTTATTAAATTTATTATGGCACTATATTGTTAAAGCCCAATTTGAAGCAAATCTTGCTTTGTAATAATTATCTCTAAATTGCCGTTTCTAATGCGCAACTCGTCTATAAAATCTTTTTCACTGTCTGTACTTTTTAGCTCTATATCGTAGCTAAGTTTAAACAAGCTGCCCATATTGGTGGTTTTTGCCGATATTAAATCAGCGCTGTTCAAATATTTTTTAAAAATGTCATCAAAAACATCTGTGTAGTTTAAATCT
>CAYJGU010000030.1:0-22896 GCA_964369925.1 uncultured Bacteroides sp.
TGCGCCGGTAGCTCAGTTGGATAGAGTGTTTGGCTACGAACCAAAAGGTCGGGGGTTCGAATCCCTTCCGGCGCACCATTTTTTTTGCTGAAAAAAATAATAGTTTAAGTTGTTATTACTTGCAGAAGTACTCAAGTGGTGACGAGGCGCCCCTGCTAAGGGTGTAGGTCGTGAAAGCGGCGCGAGGGTTCAAATCCCTCCTTCTGCGCCAAAAAACTCAGTTACGCATAAGCGGAACTGAGTTTTTTTGTTTAATAAGCAAATTAAATCCAAAGTAGTGCAGTGCGGCACAAAAATAAAATTTGAAAAAATTGGAGAGTATAAAAACTTTTTTAAAAACCAAAATAATATTATATAAATATATTAATCTTGAAAACAATAATTGAAAGTGATATAATTGAGAAGTATTAATAATTACTATGCAGTTCAGGCAAAACAAGTATACGTTAAATGAATTTAAAAAACAAACAGCAGTGTTTGAAAGGAAATACTTAATGGATAATAACAACGTTGCCGAAAATAAATTAGTAGACTCTAGGTTTAATATATTAAGTTATGAGCAATTTCTTATAGATAACAAAGAGAAAAAATTTAACAAAATATGCATGACTGAAGTTGTTAATGCAGATATGATGATTGCTACATTTGGAGAAGAGCGTTATAACAATACAAGTGCTGAAATATTAGCGCTTGGTAATTTAGCGTATAAGCAAATGGGTATAGATAATATAGTACATGTGTATATACATACGTATAAAACATTTATGGCAGTTGCAAACGATGATATTAGCGATGACGATTTTTACAATTTAATGAAGGCAAACCATGAACAGTACGAGCTAATTAGGGCCCAACAAACAGGTCTTAGCGGGGTATCTAGGTTTGCTGTGGCTTTTGGTGATGACTTAATAAACAGGGTTTTAAGTGCATATTACTTAAACAAAGAAAACCAAAATAACTTTTTAGTTGCTAGCAATGAAAGAGATTTATTGTTAGAACGCCAAGAAAAGAATGTAGAAATATTAGAAATATTGACTTATGCAATTGAAAACGACAGAGTAGTGCCGTTTTATCAGGGAATATACAACAACGAGAAAAAAGAAATAAAAAAATACGAAGCGCTTATGAGAGTGTACGATAAAGACAACAATTTATGTATGCCAGGCATGTTTTTAGAGGCGTCTAAAGAGCTTAAAATGTATTTAACTTTAAGTAAAATTATAATTGATAAAGCATTAAAAGATTTTGAGGGAAAACAAAGCGAGCTTAGCTTAAATATATCGCTGTTAGATATTAAATCGGATGAATTTAGAGCGTGGATGTTAGAAAGATTAAAACAGCATCCAACGCCAAATAAAGTTATTGTTGAATTTGTAGAAACAGAAAATTATAACAAAAATAATTTGCTTTTTGATTTTTTAAAAGAAGTTAGGGATGTTGGCTGTAGAATAGCAGTAGACGATTTTGGCGTAGGATACGCAACATATACTTCTATAATATCGTTAAAACCAGCTATTATTAAAATAGATGGCGATATAATTAAAACGCTAGAAACAAACAATGACAGTGTAATTATTTTAGATTCAATTAAATACATGTCGGAGCTAATAGGCTCTGAAACAATAGCAGAATTTGTTGAAAATGAAGAAATACAAAAAATTTCTTTAAAACATGGTGTAAATTATTCTCAGGGTTACTATTTTGCAAAACCGGAGCCATTAGAAAATTTAAACATAATATAATTAAAACCTCGCAGCTATGCTGCGAGGTTTTTTACATTGTACTGTGTAAAATATACTTTTTATAGCTATTAGCTTGCCACTAACACGGAAAGCCATAAATTGCGTTAACAAATGTTTCTTTATATTACTTGCTACTGTTAAAGTTAAAAAGTTAAATCTTGAATTACCTGCCTGTAATAACTAATCTCATCTTCAAGCTCTTTAACAAGTTTTGCTTGTGTTTTTGTAAAGTTCTTCTTCTTTTTAAAAACCAGTAAATCACACATTTCAAAGCGCTTATCGTGACAAGGCAGTTGTTTTAAGTTGTACCGTAAAAGTGACGCCTTAGGATGTGGAACAGTTATTGCGTAGCTATTTTTTTGTGCTCGCAATAACCTGTATAGGCTGCTGCGTTGTTGTAAAATTATTTGCCCCGAATTAACCCCGTCTTGCACATAAAGCTCGGGTACAAAACACTCTTTTAGTTCAAACCTACGCCTGCTTTCAATTTCTATATTAACCCACTGCTCGTCGTTTGCATCATCTTGCGATATTAAATAAACAGGCATTGTTTTAAAAAGAACCCGAAATTCGAGGCCAAGTTTATCTAAGTACTCCTCGGCTAGGTTTCTTGTGCTTCTAAATGTGCGTATAGTAGCGGCAAAGTGCCCGTTGTGAAGTATGTTTTGTATTGCTGTGTTGGCATCTGTTTCATCGCACATAAGCTGTGTTGTGGGTGCGTTGTTTAAAGCTGCAACAATGCGTTTTATAGCATCTTTTGTGTATCCGGTTCTCGGCAACGAAAAGCCAAGCTTTTCCGATTTAGAATTGCTACTTTTAAACATAGCTGTAAGCTCGTTTGTGGCTTGCACAATATCTCTTGCCTTCTCCAAAAACTCTAAGCCCTTTTCGGTAGGTACCATTCCGCCTTTGGTTCTATCAAAAAGTTGTATGCCAAGTTCTGTCTCTAACTCGCGCAAATTTCGGCTAAGTTGTGGCTGTGATAAAAATAAATTTTCAGCCGCCACACTAACCGATTTAACACGTTCAATTTCAATTACATATCGCATTTGTTGTAAATTCATAAATTAATCCCACTTTCAACAAAGTATTATATGTATTTAATTATAACATATAATTGTAATATATCAAATTAATTATAACACTATAATATATTAAGCATTTACAATAGTAAAAAAGCGTGCTAAACTTTATCTGTACCAAAGATTGTTAATTTTTTATCAATAAATATAAGGAGAAAATACTAATGAAAGCAACTAGCGGAAATGAAGTGCAAACTGTAGCAACCGTAGAGGATTTAGAAAAGAAAATTAAAGAGATACGAGTGGCACAACAGCAGTATGCAACGTTTACACAAGAGCAAGTAAACAAAATATTTAAAGCGGCGGCAATTGCGGCCAACAAGCAAAGAATAGCTTTGGCAAAGCTTGCTGTGCAAGAGACAGGCATGGGAATAGTAGAGGACAAAGTTATTAAAAACCACTATGCTGCCGAATATATATACAATAAATATAAAGATGCAAAAACGTGCGGTGTTATTTCTAGAGATGATGCATTTGGCACAAGAACAATAGCCGAGCCTATTGGTGTAATAGCGGCTGTTATACCTACAACAAATCCAACATCTACTGCAATATTTAAAGCGCTATTAGCATTAAAAACACGCAACGGTATTATTTTTAGCCCACACCCAAGGGCAAAACAGTGCACCGTGCAAGCTGCAAAAACAGTGTTAGATGCAGCGATAGCAGCAGGCGCACCAAAGGGTATTATTGGCTGGATAGATACACCATCGCTTGAACTTACAAACGAAGTTATGAAGACAACAGACATGATTTTGGCAACAGGTGGCCCGGGCATGGTGCGAAGTGCGTATTCCAGCGGTAAACCGGCAATAGGTGTTGGCGCTGGTAATGTGCCGGCACTATTTCACGAAACGTGTAACGTTAATACAGCAGTTGCCTCGGTTATACTGTCTAAAACGTTCGATAACGGTATGATTTGTGCCAGTGAGCAATCGGTTATAGTGCACCAAAGCATATACAACGACGTTAAAGAAGAGTTTAAATTGCGCGGATGCCATATATTAAACGATAAAGAAATAGAAAAAGTACGCAAAACAATAATAATTAACGGTGCATTAAATGCAAAAATTGTAGGCCAATCTGCATTTAAAATAGCACAGCTTGCGGGTGTGCAAGTGCCGGAAAGTACAAAAATACTAATAGGTGAAGTTACAAGCGTAGAGCTAAGCGAAGAATTTGCCCATGAAAAACTATCTCCAGTATTGGCAATGTACAAATACAAAAACTATGAAGAGGCAATAGAAAAAGCAGATAAACTTGTAAAAGATGGCGGATACGGCCATACAGCAAGCATATTTATAGATACAGCGACTGCTGCAAAGGACCTTGAAACATTTGAAAACACAATGAAAGCGTGTAGAATAGTTGTAAATACACCTGCTGCACACGGCGGTATAGGAGATTTATATAACTTTGCACTTGCACCATCGCTAACGCTTGGTTGCGGTAGCTACGGCGGAAACTCCGTATCGGAAAACGTGGGAGTAAAACACCTTATTAACACAAAAACAGTTGCCGAGAGGAGAGAAAACATGTTATGGTTGCGCACACCTGAAAAGGTATATTTTAAAAAGGGCTGCTTACCAATTGCAATTGCAGAGCTTAAAGATGTGTACAACAAGAAAAAAGTATTTGTTGTAACAGATGAATTTTTATACAAAAACGGATACTCGAAGAGGGTAACAGAACTTCTTGATGATATGGGAATAATGCACACTACATTTTTTGATGTAGAGCCAGACCCAACTCTTGAGTGCGCAACTAGAGGCGCAAAAGAAATGGAATTGTTTGAGCCTGATTGTATAGTTGCACTTGGCGGTGGCTCGGCAATGGACGCAGCAAAAA
This sequence comes from uncultured Bacteroides sp., assembly GCA_964369925.1. Taxonomy (GTDB): domain Bacteria; phylum Bacillota; class Clostridia; order Oscillospirales; family Ruminococcaceae; genus Ruthenibacterium. The sequence continues at coordinate 4,673 of CAYJGU010000030.1, forward strand.
TTATGTGGACACTTTACGAGCACCCAGATGTTGACTTTATGGATATAGCCATGAGATTTATGGATATAAGAAAAAGGGTATACGGCTTTCCTAAACTTGGCAACAAGGCAAACTTTGTTGCAATACCAACAACAGCAGGTACAGGTAGCGAGGTTACACCGTTTGCTGTTATTACAGATGAAAAAACAGGTATAAAATACCCACTAGCCGACTATGAGCTATTGCCTACAGTTGCAATTGTAGATGCTGATTTAATGATGAACATGCCAAAATCGTTGACAGCAGCATCTGGTATAGATGCACTTACACACGCACTTGAAGCTTATGCATCTATGCTTGCAAGCGATTACACAGACGGACTAGCACTAAAGGCTCTTAAACTAATATTTGAATATTTGCCAAGCGCATATACAAACGGCGCAAACGACCCTAAAGCAAGAGAAAAAATGGCAGATGCATCTACACTTGCCGGTATGGCGTTTGCGAATGCATTTTTGGGAATATGTCACTCTATGGCGCATAAACTTGGTGCAATGCACCACTTACCTCACGGTGTTGCAAATGCTTTACTTATTAACGAGGTTATACGCTTTAATAAAGCAGAAAACCCAACAAAAATGGGTGCTTTTTCTCAATACGAGTACCCAAAAACAGCACAGCGCTATGCCGAAATTGCAAGCTTTGTAGGCATTAGGGGCAAAGATGACGAAGAAATGATTGAAAAGCTACTTGTAAAAATTGATGAATTAAAAGCAATGGTTGGCATTAAGGCAACTATTAAGGATTACGGCATAGATGAAAAAGCGTTTTTAGATACATTAGATGACATGGTAGAGCAAGCATTTGATGACCAATGCACAGGCGCAAACCCACGCTACCCACTTATGAGCGAGTTAAAACAAATTTATTTAAATGTGTACTACGGAACTAAAAAATAAAATGAACGGAGATAGACATGAATAAAGAAAATTTAATTGCACAGCGAAAAAATAAAGCCATATATAAACAAGACGATAAGGTAATTAAATTATTTGACGACACATATAAAACGTCGGATGTATTAAACGAGGCGCTTAACCAAGCACGTGTATACGAGGCGGGCCTAAGTGTGCCCCAGCTTATTGAAGTAAAGAAAGTAGATGGCAAATGGGCAATTGTTAGCGAATATGTAAGTGGTAAAACACTTACAGAGCTTTTAAAAGAGAACCCTGATAAAATAGACGAATACCTAGAGCTTTTTGTAGATGTACAAATGAGCATACATAACCAACAGGCGCCTCACTTAAATAAACTGCGAGATAAAATGACATTAAAAATAGCGCAAACAGATTTAGATGCAACAACAAGATATGAGCTTATGACAAGGCTTGAGGGAATGCCAAAACACAAAAAAGTGTGCCATGGAGACTTTAGCTTTGGTAACGTTATAATTACACCCGAGAAAAAAGCAGTAGTAATAGATTGGGCACACGTAACTCAGGGAAGTGCCTCGGCAGACGTAGCTCGTACATATTTAATGTTTATGCTAAATGGCAAAGAAGAAATAGCCGAAAAATATATATCGCTATTTTGCAGTAAAAGTGACACCGCGCGCCAATACGTGCAAAAATGGATACCAATTGTAGCGGCCTCACAACTGGTAAAAGGTAACGAAAAAGAGCGAGACTTTTTACTAAAACTTACAGATGTTGTAGAGTACGAATAAGTAAAATTTTATGCCACTTTATATTAGCAACATGCTAGTGTAAAGTGGCATAAAAGTTATAAAAAATAAAATATAGCAGCGAGCAATATGCAAAATTATAATTTAAATATATTGCGCAAAAAAACAAACTCCCGGTTATACCGAGAGTTTGTTTTTTTATTACATGCATTAAGCAGTAAAATATTTAGTTAAACTTTAAATTAAAGTCTTGCTTTAAAGTCTGCAAGTTGCTTTTTAAGTTCAGCAGGTACTCTATCGCCAATTTCTTCAAATAAAGCATCTACGCCTTTTGTATCTTCTAGCCATAAAGCATTGTCAATTTCAAGCAAGCCTTTAACAGTATCAAGTGTAATACCCTCAAGTCCGCTAATGTCAATGTCTTCTGCGTTTGGCACATAACCAATTGGTGTTTTTACTGCGTCTACTTTGCCGTTGCAACGGTCAAGTATCCACATTAATACACGCATGTTGTCGCCAAAACCAGGCCAAATAAATTTGCCTTCGTCATCTGTTCTAAACCAGTTAACGTTAAATATTTTAGGTGCTTTGTCGCCAAGTTTTTCACCCATTTTAATCCAGTGTGAGAAGTAATCGCCCATGTTGTATCCTGTAAACGGACGCATAGCCATTGGGTCTCTTCTAACAACACCAACAGCACTCATAGCTGCAGCAGTTGTTTCACTAGCCATTGAGCTACCTACAAATACGCCGTGGTTCCAATCGAATGATTGGTATACAAGCGGAGCAGTTTTAGCACGACGGCCACCAAATACGATAGCACTAACAGGCACACCGTTTGGATTCTCCCAATCTTTGCTTAGGCAAGGGCAGTTTGCAGCAGGTGCTGTAAAGCGGCTGTTTGGATGAGCCATTTTTTTGCCTGCAGCCATCTCTTCTTTGCCGTTAACTTTGTTGCCAAGCCAATCTGTAGCATTTTCAGGTGGGTTTTTGTCAAGGCCTTCCCACCAAACAGTATTGTCGTCGTTGTTAACAACAACGTTTGTAAAAATTGTGTTTTTCATTGTGCTCATTAAAGCGTTGTAGTTGCTCTTATCGTTTGTGCCAGGTGCAACGCCAAAGAAGCCGCTCTCAGGGTTAATAGCATAAAGTCTGCCATCTTCGCCAATGTGAAGCCAAGCAATGTCATCGCCAACAGTCCAAACTTTGTAGCCTTCATTTTTCAAATATTCAGGTGGAATAAGCATAGCAAGGTTAGTTTTACCGCAAGCAGAAGGGAATGCGCCGCAAACGTAAGAAACTTCGCCTTGTGGGTTTTCAATGCCAAGAATTAGCATATGTTCAGCCATCCAGCCTTCTTTGTAACCTTGGTAAGATGCAATACGTAAAGCAAAGCATTTTTTACCTAAAAGAACGTTGCCGCCGTAACCAGAGTTAATGCTCCAAATAGCATTGTCTTCTGGGAAGTGTGCAATGTAACGGTTTTCAGGGTCAATGTCTGCTTTAGCATGTAAGCCACGAACAAAGTCGTTGCTCTCGCCGCCAAGTTGGTCTAAAGCGCCTTGGCCTATACGTGCCATAATATCCATGTTTAATACAACATAAATGCTGTCTGTAACTTCTACGCCAACTTTGCTAAATTTGCTGCCTAATGGGCCCATGCAGTACGGAATAACGTACATTGTGCGGCCTTTCATAGCGCCACTGAAAAGTGGTGTTAATTTAGCTTTCATGTCAACTGAAGACATCCAGTTGTTAATTGGTGCTGCGTCTGCTTTATTTTCTGTACAAATAAATGTACGGTCTTCAACACGTGCAACGTCGTTAGGATTTGTGCGGTGATATAAACAACCTGGTAATTTTTCTTGGTTTAGCTCACTTACTTCTCCTGTAGAAATAGCCTCTTTGCGCAAAGACATAAGTTGCTCGTCACTGCCGTCGATCCAAACCACGTTGTCTGGTTGCGTTAGGGCTTTCATTTCGTCAACCCATGATAGAACATTTTTGTTTTGTGTCATGTTTTATACCTCTCCTAAAAAATATATTTAAATCGGCTAAGAACCTTTTGCTTCCATTATATCTTTTTGTGAAAAAAAACACAAGGTTTATATAACAAATAAATTTGAAAAGCTAAAATATTTACATTAATGTCATTTTTTCGTAAAAATTATATTACTTTTTAACAGTATTTACGAACAAAAAATGAAATGAAAAGCAATGGTAAATATTATTGTTTTACAAGTTCATAACATAAACGTTATAATATTAAAAAGTATAAATAAATAATACACATAAAAAATATATCTAATATACGTATAAAATTTAACTTCATGGGGGAATATTATGGCAAAAATATTAATAGCAGAGGACGACCAGCCCATAAGCGAACTTATAAAAAGAAATATTAGCTTAGTGGGACACACTGCATACCAAGCATTTGATGCAAGCGAAACACTATGCGCAGTAAATAATGAAAACATAGACCTTGTATTGTTAGACGTAATGTTGCCCGGAATGTCGGGCTTTGAAATAAAAAAGCTGTTGCCAAAAGAAATGCCTGTAATATTTGTAACGGCAAGAATAGGCCTTAACAGCAGGCTAGAAGGACTTGGCCTTGGTGCGGATGACTACATAGAAAAGCCGTTTGAAATACTAGAACTTCTTGCAAGGGTACAAGCTGTGCTTAGAAGAACACATAAAGAGGAAAAAGTATTTGAGCTTGACGAGTGCAAAGTGGATAGCGCAGAGCACAGAGTTTATGTAAGTAACGAAGAAATAGTATTAACGCCGCAAGAGTTTAACCTGTTAAATATATTAATATTAAACAGAAATTTAGCATTGTCGAGAGAAAAACTGCTAGAGCTTGCATGGGGTTTTGACTATGGCGGAGACACAAGAACTGTTGATGTACATATACAAAAATTGAGGAAAAAATTAAAGTTTGAAAACCGAATACAAACTGTTTATAAAATGGGGTATCGCTTAAGCACCCTATAAAAAAATTGCATAGCCATACCTAAACAAACAGGCATAAAGGTGATAATATGAAATTTCGCACAAAAATATATATAATAACATTAATGTTGTTTATTTTTTGTATATCAGTAAGTTTTTTGCTTATTCTTACAATAAGTAATAACAGAATTTATGGCGCAGAAACCGAAAAGTGGCTTGCCGAGCAGCACTCAATAGCACAAGTGCTCTCTAACGATGCTGCGGCAGTCGCTTCCAGAAGATATTCAGCATTAAGGCCATTGTGTGAGGCTTATGTTGACAGTTACGCACGGCAAGGTGTATACATGGCTATTGTGGGCGAGGGAGAGGTGTGGAAAAGTACTTTGCCTTTATCTACATCGCTACTTGCGCCCGCGCCAGAGGTGGGCTTACGTGTACATGAGCTTAAGGAAATAAACGGCGTGCAGTATATATTTATTACTGCAAAATTGCCAAACCCCGATACAATTACGTTAATATGCGCATTTGAATTTACAAATTACCGTGCAAATACGCAGGCACTGCGCCAAGTTAGCCTTTTTATAGGTATAGGTTCGTTTGCGGTATTGGCACTGCTTTTATTTATAACGTTAACAGGTCTTTCAAGGCCTATAGAGCAACTTGCGAAGGTTACAAAAAATTTTGCAAGCGGTAATTATGACGTGCGCAGTAACTATAAAAGTAAAGACGAAGTGGGCCAACTTGCTGTATGTTTTAACGACCTTGCAAATAACGTGCAACAAAATATATTATCGCTTGAAAATGCCGCAACCGAAAAGCAAAACCTTTTTGACACATTGGCACACGAGATAAGAACGCCCATAACTGCGGTAGAGGGTTATGCGCAGTACCTGCAAAGGGCGCAGCTTACCGAAGAAGAACGATTTGAGGCTTTGCAATATATTGTAGACGAGAGCACACGCCTTGGAACAATGTGTAACACACTTTTGAAAATGGCATCGCTTAGAGGGGAAAAAACAGAGAAAAAGCTTGTAAATTTGTCATTTGTAGCACAAAAAGCTTATACAACAATTTTACCAAAAGCAAAAAAAACAGGCGTAAACGTGTATATAGATTGCCCAGAGGATTGTTATATTTACGGCGAGGACGATTTACTTGAAAGTCTTATTATTAATCTTGTAGACAACGCAATTAAAGCATGTGCTAATAAAGGATATGTCAATGTATCTGTACATACATCGAAGGAAAGTGTAGTGCTGTCGGTTACAGACACCGGCGACGGCATGAACGAGCAAACATTAAACCATTTGGGCGAGTACTTTTACCGCCCCGACAAAGCTCGAAGCCGTAAAAACGGTGGGGCGGGCCTTGGTGTATCGCTTTGTAGGCAAATTGCGCAAAGCCACGGCGCAAGTATAAAGTATACAAGTAAAATAAATATGGGAACAAGCGCAATGGTAATATTTACAAAGGCACAAAAGTAAAAAGTAATTAAAAGGCCTGTTTTATAAGTATTTGAGGTTTGCACAATATTAATTAAAACAATGCAAACTTATATAATAAACACAAAAACATTTAATTGCATAAATTGTATAAAGCTAAATTATACTAAAAGTTAACTATTTTTACATGTTGATAACAAAATAAAAACAACTGCAAAACATTGCTGTGCAATAATTATATTACGATATCAAACTAATTAATTATTGTGAGGAGAGAAAAACAAATGGAAAGTAACAATAAAGCAAACAACGTTAAAAAATATTATTGCAATTATACACTTATAATAATATTACTATTAGTATTTTTAACGTCGTGTTCACAACCGGCGCAAACAGGCGCGCCTATTACAACACAAGACGACATTGCACCCACAACAACGGTTGACGAGGCGCTTGCCATAGCGGACTCGCAAGAGAATTATAGTTACTTGTGGCGAGCTGAGGATATTGATTCAACTGTTGAAGACTATTTGGAAATTTATGAGCAAGATAAGGCAGATGGCCATGACGTGCCCTCACAAGATTATATTGACAACCACATTAAGCAGTTAAGGCAAGCGCTTGGAGAGGAATATAAAATTGAGGCAAATATAACAGCACAAGAGGCGGCAAACATAATGGGCGCCGTGTGCGAAAATATTTTTGGATTTAGTAAAACCGAAATAAGCTATATAGAGGTAAATATTAACAAAACACAAACAGGAAGACCGTTTTGGACAACGTTTGCTATAAGCGGAAGTATGCACGAACATTACATTTTAATGCATATTAATATAGATGCTACCACAGGACTTGTTTTAAATGTTTATCCGTCGGCAACTTCACAGCCGGGCGAATCTTTGCAGCTTACAAATAAAGAAGTTACAGGCGAGTTATCGCCGGCATTTGTGGTAGATAAAATTGACGATTACGGCTATGTAATAGGTACATGGAACCCACAGCACGAGCAGTTTGAGGCAGAAATGGATAGAGCAGAGGAACAAATTGAAACTGCGATAACAGACAGCGCGCTCGTTCAGGGCTCGGCAATTACAAGTGTAAGCTACAACCTAATTAAAAACGAGTACGTATCCGAAGACCCAAAGCTTTACCTGACATTTGACATAGCGCTTGACGACGGCAGAACAATTGTTGCACAAAGAGAGCTTACAATAGAGGCGTACCTAGATTACAATTTGGAAGGATATCCCATGAGGGCTTACACATTTACAATTAACGGCGGAACAGATGCGCTGTAATTTTTATAAAAAGCATTAACAAAAAGTGCTTTTAGCATAAGAGTTTAAAAATTAACGGGAGAATAATTAAAATGATAAAATTAAAATTGTTTAACTGTGCAAATGCATACAAACAAATTATACTATTGGTATTAATTATTGTTGTTTTAACATCTTGCAATAATACAGGTGGTAACGAAAACGGGCCAATTACAACGCAAGATGATATACAACCGACACAAGCGGTAGATGCCGCAGTTGCTCAAGCGGATGAAGCTGAAAACTATAAGTACACATGGAATGCCGAAAACATACAGGCGGTAATTGAAGATTTTTACGATATGAACGAAGTAGACAAAACATTGCCAAACTACGAAAACGACATGGCGCTGCTTGAAGACATGGCGCAAAGTATTGAAAAGGAGCTTGAAAAACAGCTTACATACGAGCCAATAATAACAGCGAAAGAGGCCGCAAATATAGCCGGAGCAGTGGTAAGCGAAACTTACGGCCAAAGCAAGAGCAGCGTAAATATAACTTTAGAACTTTATACAGGCTACAATGATAGATTGTACTGGACAGCCGGCACACAAGTGTTAAAAGAGGGTGTTGAAGCCGAGGGCAGTGAAGCTTTATACCAAAACAACATAGAAAGCGCTATACTAATGCAAATAGACGCAACAACCGGCGCAATAATTAGCATAATGCCATTTATAGAATACGCCGCAGATTTAACCGATAAGCAAGCCGCAGGTGAAATTGCCGAGTGCTTTGTTGTACACAAAGCTTACGACAGCGGCGCAGTAGAGGGCGAATGGGACGAAACACACGAGAGCTTTGATGCAACAATGCAAAAGCTTAAAGACGAATTAACCACAGCTCTTAATTCTTCGGCAATTTTACAAAGCGCAAGCATACAAGATATTACACACACAGAATATTTGGTGCCCGGTATGGATGACAAAACGTACGAGAGCTTGTCGTTTAACATAACGCTAAGCAACGGCCGAGTTTTAAACGCCGAGAGGCAGTTTTATGTATCGGCATATACAAATTACAATTTTGGCAACTACCCAATGTATGCGTACAAACTTGAATTTGACGGCGGAATAGAAAGGCCGTAATGTTTATCACACGTACAGTTAACACATAATATTGAAAGGCCGCACTTAAAATAATCCTCCAAATGTGCACATGTAGTGCAAATATAATTTCTATGCGACTAACAATAAAAATCCGCCTAAAATATCAGGCGGATTTTTATTGTTAGTTTCAGCTTGCTTTTTCGGCAAACGAATTATTAATAATGTCCTCATACGGTGCCGGTGCATCAAGTTCCCCTGCGGCAATTATAACTTCTTGCAACCTATCAAAATCTTCTTGTGTCATAACAGGTGTTGCAGAGTATGCCCCAATATCCTTATAGCTTTGAACTGCGCTTGTAAGTATGTCTAAATCGGTGTCGGCAAAATATTCTTTTACACTTTGTGCTATTTCTTCTGCAGAGTGCTCTTGAACCCACTTTTGGCCCTTTGCAATTGCATTAGTAAATTTTTGCACAGTGTCGGAATTGCTGCTTATATAGCTTTTTGTAGCAAAGTAAGCGGTGTATGGCATTGGGCCGGCTTCTTCTCCAACGCTTGACACTATATAGCCCTTGCCCTCGGCTTCTACGCTAGAAGCAGTTGGCTCGAACATAGTTACATATTCAGCTGTACCGCTTAAAAATGCCGCTGTCATATTTTCAAACTGTATACTTGTATCCATATTCATGTCTGTGTCGGGGTTTAAATTATTTTTTTCAATTGCATAGCGAAGTGCCATATACGGCACACCGCCAACTCTACCAGGCAATATATGGGCTCCTTCAAGATTTGAAAATTCAAAATTGTCGTCAGGCTCCCTAGCAACAAGAAAACTACCATCGCATGCTGTTAGTTGAGCAAAAACTTGTGCAAAATCCTCTCGTCCCTCGTTATAAACGTATACACTTGCCTCGGGGCCTGCTAAGCCTATGTCTATGCTGTCGCTTAAAATTGCCGCCATAACTTTATCTGCTCCGCCGGAGTTTGTAAGCTCTATTTCAAGCCCCTCTTCGGCAAAAAAACCCTCAGACATTGCAACATACTGCGGTGCATAAAAAATACTGTGTGTTACCTCGGCCAGGCGTACTTTTTGTGTTTGCTGTTTAGTGCACCCTGTTAATGCAAAAGTTCCCGCAATAAATAAAGCTATAATAAAAATTGCCAAAATTCTTTTTCTCAACATAAACCACTCCTTAAAATTTATAATAAAGGCATATAAAATATTTTGCCGCACCTTTAATAATATGAGTAAAAATTTATATTATGCTTTTTTAAAATTTATAAAAGTACAAAAAACTTTATTAAAGCTAAGCTTTAAACCTTTTTTGCACATAGTGCTGTGCAATATTAACACATTGGTACATTATGGCCGCTAGCAATGCAAGTATTAGTACACTGCACATTACAAGGTCCATTTGAAAAACTTGACCGCCATAAACTATAAGGTAACCAAGACCGGATTTACTTACTAAAAACTCGCCTGCAATTACACCTACAAGAGATAAACCAATATTAATTTTAAGCGAATTAAAAAGTACAGGCACGTTTGCCGGAAGTACTATTTTTAACAAAACCTGTATTTTTGTTGCGCCAAATGTTTTGGCCATTTTAATGCTCTCTTTGTCGGTGCTTTTAAATCCTGCTAACATTTCAAGCACCGTAACAATTAGCGATATTGCAAGTGCCATTACTATAATAGCGCCGGTGCCGGCACCTGCTATTAAAATAATTACTGGGCCAAGTGCAATTTTTGGCAAACTGTTAAGTACAACTAAATATGGTTCTGCAACTTTGCCGGCAAACTCGCTATACCATAAAAGTATGGCAATAACAACACCAAAAAGTGCACCAAGTATAAAGCCGGCAAGTGTTTCGTAAATAGTTACGCCAACATGTATTAATAATCCATTTTGCGCTGTATTTGCAAGTGTACTTATAATTCTGCTTGGTTTGCTAAGTAAAAAGTCATCTATAACACCTATCACAGCAAAAAATTCCCAAAAAATAAAAAAACCAACTAAAATACCCCATTGGTATAGTTTAATACTTAACTTATTCTTTTTTTTGTTTTCTAACCATTGTACTCTCTCTGCCGATACATTTTTTTCAACATAGGCAGTTTTACTGCTTATATCAGTTTTATTATTATGTTTTTTCTCCGTCGTCATCGTAACGCAGCTCCTTCCATATGTGGTCGAAATATTTTGTAAACTTAGCGTCGCTTCTGCGCTCTAGCGGAGATTTAGCACTGTCAAAATTTATTTTTAAAATTTCTTTTACTCTCGCAGGCCTTCTACTTAAAATTAAAACTGCATCGCCCATAGATATGCTCTCGGGTATGTCGTGTGTAACCATAAGCATTGTAACGCCCTCGGCTTTCAATATTTTAAAAACATCATCTGTTACAGTTAGGCGTGTTTGGTAGTCCAGTGCACTAAATGCCTCGTCTAGCAACAAAATATCTGGCTCTGTTGCAAGTGTTCTTATAAGTGCCACGCGCTGGCGCATTCCCCCCGAAAGTTGGCGTGGATATTTATTACGAAATTCGTATAATCCATAAGTTTGCAAAAGCCTTTTTGCTCTTTCGCATGTAAACTCATTTACGTTGCCCCTTATTTCAAGGCCTAATAGCACGTTGTTCCAAATTGTGCGCCACTCAAGTAAATTATCGCGTTGTAGCATATAGCCTATATGGTGCGATACACCATTTACACATTTTCCGTTAATAAAAACTTGGCCAAAACCGCCGGGCAGCAAACCGGCTATTACAGATAAAAGTGTGCTTTTACCACAGCCGCTAGGCCCAACAATGCTTATAAATTCACCTTGCTTTGCACTTATATTTATACCATTAAATGCCTCTATTTCACCGTTAGATGATTGGTACTTAAACCCGGCGTTTACTACTTTAAGCATTTCCAAGCGCTATGCCCCCCTTAATATAGTTGCTTTTTATACATATAATGCAAGCAGTTTAATGTTTGTTACATAATTTGTGTTAAAATATATTAAATATAATTAATTGCAAAAACGGCTAACTGTGATATAATTTAGTTGTTATTAAGTTATAAATTAATAATATTAAGGAAGTTATGGTGAATAAAGTGAACTATAGAAAAGCAAATATAGAAGATATTGATAAAATAGTTGAATTAAGAATAAAGCTACTTATTGAAGAAGCAGCAGCACCTACTATTGATATAGAAAATGAACTAAAGCAATATTTTAACAGTGAGTTAAATAAAACTGTTGTAGTAGTTTTAGCTGAAGAAAATGGTGAAATTGTTGCTACGAGTTCGGTTTTGTTTCAGCAATATCCGCCGTCTTTTAGCACAAAAAGCGGAATGAGAGCCTACGTTACAAATGTATACACATGCCCCGAATACAGAAGGAAGGGTATTAGCACAATTTTAATGGACATGCTTGTAAAAGAAGTAAAGAAAAGAGATGTGCCATATATTTGGCTGTGGGCAACAAACGAGGGAGTACCTTTATATAAAAAATACGGGTTTAAAAATTTAACAAACCTTTTAACAATGGATTATATTGTTTAATGCAATATAACAGCAAAAAAAGCAGTGTGAAATTATTTTCACACTGCTTTTTTATATATTTTAAGTTTTAATACAACCTATTTATTTGGGTTTACAATATTACGCCAATCAAGGTCTCCTCGCTCTAGCCCATGTATAAGGGCCTCGGCTGTGGCAATATTAGTGGCCATTGGTATGTTGTGTACATCGCAAAGCCTTAAAAGGTTCATATCATTTGGTTCGTTTGGCTTAACGGTAATAGGGTCTCTAAAAAACAGCAGCAAATCAATTTCGTTGCAAGCAATGCACGCCGAAATTTGTTGACCACCACCGTGTGTGCCAGACATAAAGCGCTGAATTGAAAGGCCTGTGGCCTCGGCTATTAGCTTTCCTGTAGTGCCTGTTGCAACAAGCGAGTGCTGTGCCAGTATACGACAATAAGCAATACAAAACTGCACCATAAGCTCCTTTTTTGAATCGTGTGCAATTAAAGCAATTTTCATAAATGTTCCACCTCTCTAAAAAAAACGGTTACTTGTAAATAAGCGACGCATGTACACCGCAAATACGCGCCGCAACAGCCCTAAACGAGGCTGCTTCGTTACTGCTATTGATTAAAGGTTCGCCTGTACAGCATGCGTGCAATATGTTGTTACTTTGCGGTAGTACACCAAGTAACTGCACACCTACTGTGTCTATACATTCGTCTAAGTCGTAAATATTGCCATAATGTATATTTTGCGATACCTTATTTATTAAAAGCTTTGTGGTAATATGGCTATATTCACACAAAGTATTTGCTATATTTTTGTTTGCCCTTAGTGCCACAATATCTGGCGTTGTAACAATAACTGCCATATTTGCAACTGCGCATGCACACCTAAAAGGCAAAGAAAAACCCGATTGTACATCAAGAACTATTACACTGTAAGCAGTTTTTAAATCGTTAATAGCGTCGTAAAAAAGTTGCGGGTTAACATTAACACTGGAACTTGACGCACAAACAATATCGAGTAAATTGCTGTGAGGGCTATGGCAAATGGCTTTATCTATACTACATCTGCCTTCAAAAACATCGCCTAAATTATAAACAACATTGCTAAAAATACCCGATGCGTAATCTATGCTTCGCGGGCCACTTGAAAACTCTATGATAAGTGTTTTTAAGCCCCTGTTTGCTAAAGCCTGCCCAAGCAGTGCCGAACAAACACTGGTACCGCTACCGCCTTTTGCCGAACAAAGCATTAGCACATATGCATTTTTTGTATGCATAGTATACACCTCACATGAAAAATGTTCGATATAATGTATATTATATCATGAAAAAATGCATAGTACAACAAGTAATAATGTTTAAAAATTTGCATATATTTTAATGCAAAAAGTCATTAATTTTGTTTACATGTGCCAGATAATATAAAGTGTTGTAACTATTTAACTAAAGTGTACTAAATATAAAAACAACCCTTACGGATTGTTTATATATTGTATAATTTCTTTAGCAACAGATTCGCAAGGAACTTGTTTTTTTACAGCACCTATATCGTATGCAACTTTTGGCATACCATAAACTATACTGCTTTGCTCATCTTGGCCTATAGTGTAAAAGCCTTTTTTTCTCATTTCAAGCAAACCTTTTGCACCGTCGGCACCCATGCCTGTTAAAATAACACCAACGGCTTTGCATTTTACACTCTCGGCTACAGACATAAACAGTGCATCCACACTAGGGCAATGCCCGCTAATTTTATCTTCTTTTGTGCACTTAACAAAATATTTGCCGCCTTTATTAACTACGCGCGTTTGAAATTCTGCAGGTGCTATTAAAACAACACCGCTTTTAACTTCATCGCCGTCTTGCGCCTCTTTAACACAAGTGGGAGCCATTTTATTTAATGTTGCAGCATACATTTTTGTAAATCCTGCAGGCATATGCTGCACAATTACCATACCGGGTAATTTTTGTGGCATTACTTTAATAATATTATTTGTGGCCTCGGTGCCACCTGTAGATGCTCCTAGAACAACAATAAAATCATCTAAATTGGCATCGGGCTTAAATGCAAGGCCGTTGTTTGATGCAATTGTTTGTGCCAATAAACTTGTTCCAACATTTGCCTCGCTTGGTTTTTGTAAAGGTAAAACTGGTGCTAGGGGTTTTCTAACTCTGGCTAAATTTGCACATGAGGCCACTACAATTTTTTCTTTTAAAGACTTTAAAAATGTTTCGCGTTTTTCTATACCGTCCGGTTTGCGCACAAAATCAACTGCGCCTGCATTAAGTGCTTCAAATATTCTAACATTTAAGCTAGAAACAAGTATTACAGGAACCGGATTAGACGGTAAAAAATTTTTAACAAAGTCTATACCATTTGTACCGGGCATTTCTACATCCATTGTAACTACGTCTGGCTTTAGTGCAATAATTTTATTTTTGGCATCTTCTGCGTCAACAGCATAATCTATTACATCAATGTTCGACTCTTCACTTGTAATACCGTTTTTAATAAAATTTCTTGCAACGGCCGAATCGTCTACAATAAGTACTTTAATTTTTCTTTTTATTGTTGGCATTTAAAGTTACCTCTCGTATCGGCAATTATTTGCATGTTTGTTATAAAAACAAACAGCCTTTAAAAGCTATTTCTTTTTATATACTGCATTATAAACGGTTTCAAAAGAAGAGCTGTTGCGCAAAGGCTCGGAATGACTTGTAAATAAGTAACCGCCCGGAACAAGTGCATTACAAAACCTATCAATAAGCGCATCTCTTGTTTTTTGGTCAAAATAAATCATAACGTTACGGCAAAAAATTATATCAAATTTACGCTTAAAAGTAAAGTTATCCATTAAATTATATGTTCTAAATATACAATTTTTCCTTAAGCTCTCTTTTACATAATATAAATCTTTAGTTGTGTCGTGGGTAAAATATTTTGACAGTAAGTGTTTGGGGACGTCGGCAGGTAAGCTATATCGGCCGGAACTGGCTTTTGAAAGTGCTTGAAGGGATATATCGGTGGCAAGTATTCTTGTGTCCCATTTTTGGCCGGTAGCATCAAAATACTCTTTTA
The DNA here is from genome assembly GCA_964369925.1 of uncultured Bacteroides sp. Classification (GTDB taxonomy): domain Bacteria; phylum Bacillota; class Clostridia; order Oscillospirales; family Ruminococcaceae; genus Ruthenibacterium. The sequence continues at coordinate 19,702 of CAYJGU010000030.1, forward strand.
AAAACATGCTAATTGTATATGGCTCTTCACCAGAAGAACACCCAGCACTCCAAATTGATATAACCCTATCTTTTTTATTCTTTTTTTCAAATTTTGGCAAAAGTTTATCCGATAAATATTCAAAATGTTCTTTTTCACGCATAAAAAAAGTATAGTTAGTTGTTAACTTATTTAGCACCAGTTCTAACATACTATCATCATTCGATTTAAAAAGAGCATCGCCAAACTGAGCAAAATCAGCGTAGCCAAGCTTTTTTATTTCAAAAGCAAGCCGGCTGGCAATTAGTTGCTTTTTATTAGATAAATCTATTCCATACGTAGACTTCATAAAATTTATCAGTTTGTCAAAATCTTTGCTGTCTATGTTTACCTGTTCAAACGCACCGCTCAAAAAATCAACTCACTCTCATCAATGTGTTACAAAAAAACATGTTTGCTATGCCTGTTGTAACAGTTGAATAACATCGAACTCTATCATTGTTTTATCTTCTGCTATATTATACATGCCGGAAGATAAATTAGTATCTTCTCTGCCTGTTCTTAATGGTTGTATAGAATTAACCGGAATGTCTATCATTTTTTCGACATCATCAACAATTGCTCCAACAAGGTTTTCGTCTACACTAATTATTATAACACAGCACTTTTGGCTTAGTTCTTGATTTAAAAATTTACGTACATCTATAAGTGGAATAATTTGACCGCGCAAGTTTATAATACCTGCAACATAATCGGGTAGTAAAGGAACTTGTCTTACAGAAAAGTTTGTAATTATTTCAACAACATATTCTGCTTTAACACCAAATAGCAAACCACCGGAAGAGAAAAGCAAGTATTTATCATCGTTGCTAACATCAATTTCTTGCGAATCATTTTCATCATACGTTGCAAATAAACCGTTATTTTGCATAAAAATCTCCGTTCTGCCCATAAAGGGGCCATTTTATAGTATGCAGTGTAGTATAAGCCTTACCTTGAGGCAGGAGGCGAATAAATATTACTTGCGTCTAATATTAAACTAATATTTCCGTCGCCTAAAATAGTACAACCGGAAATGCCGCTGCTTTTTACTTTGTATTTGTTTAAATAGTTTGGCAATGGCTTAACAACAACTTGTTGTTCGCCTAAAAGCTCGTCTACAAACAAGCAGTAAGAAAATTCTCCGGTGTCTAGCCATACTAAAATACCGTCTTCAAAGTTTGTATAGCCGCCCTCAATTTGATATACATCTCTCATGCGCACAACAGGGTAAAATGTTCCAAGGCATCTGTACATTTCGCCGCCGCTTGCATCTGTAATAATATCGTCGCTGGAAATTTTAAAAGATTGACGTATACTTTGGATTGGAATTGTATAAACACCGCCACCAACACTAACTTCCATACCATCCATTATTGCCATTGTAAGAGGAATTTTTAGTGTAGTGCACATGCCTTTGCCTTTTTCGCTTTTAATTGAAACAGTGCCGCCAACGCTCTCAACATTTTGTTTGGCAACGTCCATACCTACACCGCGCCCGCTAAACTCGGTAACTTGAGCATTAGTGCTAAAGCCGGGTGCAAGTAGCATTTGTAATATTTCTTTCTCGCTATAATCTACGCCTTCAAAGGCTATTCCTTTGCGTATTGCCTTATTTAAAACAGCATCGCAATCTACGCCTTTTCCGTCGTCTTTAATTTCTATAATAACTTCGCTACCTGTATGAGTTGCCGACAAAACAATTTCTCCTGTTGGGTTTTTGCCTGCATCAATACGATCTTGCGGAGTTTTTTCAATACCATGGTCCATAGAGTTGCGCACAATGTGCATAATAGGGTCGCCAATTGTATCAACAATTGTTTTATCAACTTCGGTGTCGGCACCTATTAATGTTAAGTGTACTTGTTTTCCAAGTTTTTTGCTCATGTCCCTAACAATTCTGTTCATTTTTTGGAATGTTGCCGAAACAGGAATCATTCTAAGCGACATAGATACGTCCTGCAACTCGTCTGTAAGTTTTCTCAGTTGCCTTGCCGATTTTGTAAAAGCATCAAGCTTAACATTTTTTATATCGGGAGAGGAAGTAACCATGCTTTCGGTAATAACAATTTCGCCAACAACAGCAGCTAGCTGGTCTAGCTTACTTAAATTAACACTAATTAAGCTTTCTTTAGCGTTAACAGTTGGCGGAGCCTTTGCTACAACGTTAGCCGGTGGTGCTGCGGCTGCTTTTTGCAAAGCGGGCTCTTCGTTGTTATTATCTGCATTTGTCTCAACCTCGCCGGCAGAATCTTCGCTAGGCTGTGGCGGTGTTACTTTTTCGTAACTTGCAACAGCAGATGTCGATGCCACAACAGGTATACAAGCATCTCTCATATCCTCAGACTTAAACAAAATTAAAAATCCGTTTTTAATTATGTTTTCAATTTCATCGGCAGGGGATGTATCGGCCGGAACAGTAGTAAACTCTGATGCATCGCAAATATCTTTAACAGAGTTAACAACCATTGTAGCACGCAAATTCTCCATGCCGGTGCCCTCTTCAAAATGAATAAGAAGCCCAAACGGAAAATCAAAGCCGGAAACATTTAAGTTATTTGCACTGTCAACTTTGTTTTGTGAAACATCGTCGCTTGTTTCTGGTTTTGCATTAGGTGTGGCATTTGCACTACCACCATTTTCAATTTGCTCAATAAAGCTATTAACTTTTTCAAGTAAAGTGTCGATATTCTCTGTAAGAGGTCTTGAATTTTCGATGTTTTCAATTTCTTCTCTAAAAAAGTCGATAGTTTTAAACAGTAAATCAAATAGCTCAGGCCTTAAATTTTCAGGCACAATGTCAATTGATTTTTCGCGCACAATGGCGAACATGTCTTCAGCCCTGTGCGCAATTTTCATAAGTGAGTTAAATTCCATCATTGCAGATGCACCTTTAACAGTGTGCATAATTCTGAAAATGGAGTTAACATCGTCTTCGCTAAAGTTATCGGCCTGCTCGGCCTCTAAAACTATGCTATCAAGCTGTTCAAGCAATGTGTTTGTCTCATAAAGAAAAGCGCCCATAATGCTATCGTTTCCTGCACTCATAAACCGTATCCTTCCTAATAAAAATGTACTTCATAAAATATATCGGCATAGTTTTAATAATAATAAGTAAATATTTTATTTTTTAAGAAAAGGTGATAAAATAAATGGCAAATTTAATGGGTGTAACAA
>CAYJGU010000031.1:0-22859 GCA_964369925.1 uncultured Bacteroides sp.
GCAAACAGCAAGGAGAAAATTATAGAACTTTTTACAGGAGGCAAATAAATGATAATAACGTTAACATTAAACCCTGCTGTTGATAAAACTGCAATAATAACTCCACTTAAAGCAGGAGGACTAAACCGCATTCAAAGCTTTACGCAAGATATAGGCGGCAAAGGCATAAATGTTTCAAGAATAATATCCATGCTTGGCGCAAACAGTGTTGCAACTGGATTTATGGGTGAAGAAAACGCAGATGTTTTTAGAAATACTTTGAGCAATCTTAATTGCAAGTTTGATTTTATAAAAGTAGAAGGTAGCACAAGAACCAACTTGAAACTTTATGATGAAGTTAACGGCATAACAGAGATTAATGAACCAGGCATTTTTGCTGATGAAAAGCAAGTAGAGAGGCTCATTCATGAAACCTTATTTACGTATGCTTGCAGAGATGCAGTTTTTGTACTTGCCGGTAGTATGCATAAAAATGCAGATGCAAGCTTTTACAAAAATTTAACGCTACTTTTAAAGCAAAAAGGCTCGCAAGTTTTTTTAGATGCAGACAATGAGGCTTTTGCCCTAGCGTTGGAAGCAAAACCTGATTTTATTAAACCGAACAAAGAAGAACTTCTTCGCTACTTTAAAAAAGAAAGTGCAAGTGAGCAAGAACTTTTAGAGATGTGTAAATCTCTTACAGAAAAAGGTATAGGAACTGTTGTGCTATCTTTAGGGCCACAGGGTGCAATATTTGTTCGCAAAGATGAGGCTTACAGTGCAAATGCTGTAGACGTGGAAGTAAGTTCCACGGTAGGTGCCGGAGACAGTATGGTAGGCGCTTTTGCATATGCGGTTGTAAACCGTTTAAGCTTTGAAGAAGCTGCAAAACTTGCAATGGCGTGCAGCGCCGGCGCAGTTACAACACAAGGTACAAACCCACCTACACTTGAGCTTGTTAACAAATTAAAAGCGCAAGTAGTATTAAACAAAATTTATTAATTGAGAGGATATATTTATGATTACAAAAGCTGTTAGACTATATGGCGAAAACGATTTAAGGTTAGAGGAATTTGAACTTCCTGAAATTAAAGATGATGAAATACTTGTTAAAATAATAAGTGACAGCATATGCATGTCTACATATAAGCTATTAATTCAAGGCAAAAAGCATAAACGTTGCCCACAAGATGTAGACACAAACCCTGTTATTATAGGCCACGAATGCGCTGGCGATATTGTTAAAGTAGGTAAAAAATGGCAAAATGAATTTAAACCAGGTGAAAAATTTGCACTTCAGCCTGCATTAAACTATATGGGTAAACTTGATTCTCCCGGATACTCTTATGTGCACTGTGGCGGCGCTGCAACATATTGCATAATGCCGCAAGAAGTTATGGAACTAGGTTGTTTGCTCCACTACGACGGAGATAGTTACTTCGATGCGTCTTTGGGCGAACCAATGAGCTGTGTAGTTGGTGGATACAATATAATGTACCACACAAATAAAGTTAATTACGACCATAAAATGGGCATTAAAGAGGGCGGAAACGTGCTTATTTTAGGCGGCTGTGGCCCAATGGGTTTAGGAGCGGTAGAGTACCCGCTTGTTGCAGGTAACCGCCCTGCAAAAATTGTAGTTACAGATGTAGATGACAACCGTATAAAAAGAGCAAAACAACTTATTACACCGGAATTTGCAAAACAAAAAGGTGTTGAACTTATATATTTCAACCCAAAAAATTCTGTCGACGCTTATAAAGAACTTCTTGAAATGTCTGGTGGTGAGGGCTACCACGATGTGTTTGTATATGCGCCGATTAAAGAGCTTTGCGAAATGGGCGACAAACTTATGGCATTTGATGGTTGCATGAACTTCTTTGCCGGCCCTTCTAATGCTGATTTTACAGCAGAAATTAACCTTTATAACTGCCATTACATTTCTACACACATTTTAGGCAGCACAGGCGGTAACATAGACGATTTAAAAGAGTCGATTAAACTGGCAGAAGAGAAAAAATTGCACACAGCTGTTATGGTTAGCCACATTTGCGGCATAGATGCCATTGCTGAAACAACTGCAAAATTACCTGAAATAAGAGCCGGAAAAATATTGAGCTACACTCAATTTGACTTGCCGCTTACAGCAATTGATGACTTTGAAAAACTTGGAGAAAAAGACCCACTTTTTGCAAAACTTGCACAGTGCACAAAGGCACAAAATGGTCTTTGGAGTGCCGAGGCTGAGAAAATTTTACTTGAGCATTTCAATGTAGTTTAAAATAAATTTTTAAATATTATTTTTATTGGGAGGTGTGAAAATGGTTGTTCTAAATGGTATCGGTGTTTCTAAGGGTATTGCAATAGGCACACTAACCTTTTCAAAGAAAACAGTTGTTAATGTAGTAAAGCGCATAGTTCAAGATACAAAAAGTGAAATTGAACGCTTTGAATCATGCAGAGCAAAAGCCATTTTACAACTTGGGCAACTGGCTGTTATTACGGCAAAAAAGCTTGGCGAAGAAAATTCTTTGCTTTTTCAAATACACCAAATGATGCTTGAAGATTTAGATTACCACGACACAATTGTTAGTTATATTGAAGACAATATGATATGCGCGGAGTTTGCCGTTAGTGAAGTTGCAAAAGAGTTTGCACAAATGTTTAGCGAAATGGATGACGAGTATATGAAAGCTAGAGCAGTTGATGTTGAAGATGTTTCAAGACGTGTTATTGAAATCTTAATGGGTGTTGAAACCGACAATTGCTTATTTGACAGCCCATCTATTTTAGCAGGCGACGACTTTACGCCAAGTGAAACGGCATCGTTTGAGAGAGAAACAGTGCTAGGACTTGTAACTGCAAACGGAAGCAAGAATTCTCACACCGCAATATTTGCAAGAACACTAGCCATACCTGCCGTTATAGGCCTTGGAGATAACCTAAAAAAAGAATATGAAGGTGAAGTAATTGTACTTGACGGCGAAACAGGTGAAATAATTATTACACCAGACGAAGAAGTTTTAAAAGAAAAGCTTGATAAGAAAAATAATTTTGAAAAAGAGCAAGAAAAGCTAAAGGCATATATAGGCAAAAAAACTGTTACAAAAGCAGGCCGAGAAATAAAACTTTATGCAAACATAGGCTCTGTTAATGATGTTAAGGCTGTTTTGGAAAACGATGCCGAGGGAATTGGTCTTTTTAGAAGCGAATTTTTATACCTTGAAAGCAGTGATTACCCAAGCGAAGAAACACAATTTAACGCATACCAAAAAGTTGTGGAAAAAATGGGTAAAAAGCCTGTAATAATTAGAACAATGGACATAGGCGCCGACAAACAAGCAGACTATTTTAATTTGCCTAAAGAAGAAAATCCGGCACTTGGTTACAGGGCAATAAGAATATGCCTAACGCAAAAAGATATTTTTAAAACTCAGTTAAGGGCAATTTATAAGGCCTCTGCATTTGGAAATGTATATATTATGTTACCTATGATAAACTCGCTGTCTGAGGTTAAAAAGGCAAAAAAAATTATTGAAGAGGTAAAAGCACAGTTAAAATCTGAAAATGTTGATTTTAACGCTAACATACCTGTAGGAATAATGATAGAAACACCGGCAGCCGCTATAATAAGCGATATTTTGGCAAAAGAAGTAGACTTTTTTAGCATAGGCACAAATGATTTAATACAGTACACACTTGCTACAGACAGGCAAAACGAAAATATAGCCGAATTTTGCGATATACACCACGAAGCTGTTTTAAGGCTTATAGAGCTTACAGCTAAAAACGCACATGCAAACGGACTTTGGGTAGGTATTTGCGGTGAGCTTGGAGCAGATACAGATTTGTATGATTTTTACGACAAAATAGGTATAGATGAGCTATCGGTAATACCTTCATCTGTTTTAGAATGCCGCGAAAAATTAAGCAATACTTAACCGCAATTTGCTTTGCCTACTTGCTTTAAACGCACCTATTACCCCTTTTAACTTTCATAATAAAATAATCCCATCGGCTTTTAAAGTCGATGGGATTATTTATATGTCACATTTTTTTGGTTTTGCTTTACCGTGCGCTTCTTACTTATGTATTAACTTAATATTTTTCCGACAATAATTTTAACAATTCTTGCGCTGTTTCCCCTGAAGAATTTTGATTTTGACCTGTAACAATATTCCCATCCCTCACTACCAGAGTTTTAAATATATCACTAATGCCGCTTTTATTTTTGTAATTTGCACCAAGTTTTCTCATCTCTGTTTCTGGGTGCAAAGGCGTTTTTGTTATGCTTAATTCTTTTATTTGTTTATTGGTAACTGCCGTTATATTTTTGCCTTTAACTAATGGGTCACCATTTGCATCTTTAGCCATTACAAAGCCTAATACCCCATGGCATACCGAGCCTAGCAGCACATTATTAGCATATGCAGCTGTTATTTTTTGACCAAGTAATTCACTTGTGCCTAAGTCATAAGCTGCACCCCATCCTCCGGGCATATAAATAATATCATATTTTGTAAAATCCAAACTTTCTATTTTAAGTGAATTTCGTGTTTTTTGTTTAGCAACTTCATCTTTTAAATATCGCCAATCAGCATGTGAAGCAAAAGGATATATCAAACTTATTTTTTCAAAAGGTATTTCTCCGCCCTTTATGCTTGCTATGTCAACTTGTAATCCAGCATCTAAAAATTCATAATAGGCAATGGTTAACTCTGAGGCAAAAACTCCTGTTTGCTTTTTACTTTCACCTAACGTTTTTTGATTTGTAGCCACTATTAACGCTTTTTTACCCTGCATATTATATTTCTCTTTTTTATAATTTGGATGATACCCCATAACCTTTAAAATGTTCGGTAATATTAAAGTTATAATAGTTATTAACAAAATTATTGCTGTAATTGTATACTCATTCATAATCATTGTTGCCCCTTTCTCTAACCATTTTGTCCATGAATAAAGTAATTAGTTCTGTTTAAAATTATTTTTGTATTGTTTTTACAGTGGTTTTACTATTTATTTCTACAATACTGCTTACATGTCAGTGGCAGTAATTGTTGCTTTATTAATAATATTATATCATATATCGGCAAATTCTACTACTTCCTTTAAAAGCAAAAATACTAGTTTATATTGCAGAAAGTGCTAGTGAGTTATAATTTACACTGTCGCAATATTAATGTATATATGCAGTGAAATAGTATAATAATTGTTATAATAGAATTAATGTGGAGCTGAAAAATCAGTTCCACATTAATTTATTTTTTTATATTTTCTTCTACATTAAACACATATGTTTTACCTTTATATTATAAATAATTTATAAATTTTCTAATATACTTAATACTTCGTTAATTGTTTTCTTTCCAAAATAAACATGTTCTTCATTTATTATCATGCAAGGCACACTCATAATATTATGTTTTGTTTTCAATTGTTCAAAGTGTGATAAATCGTAAATATCCAAACTAATATTATCGTTTAAAAGTGCAATTCTCTGTACAGCCATTACAAGCTCAGGGCAATTTGTGCAAGATAATGTCACAGCTAAATCTATCTCTATTTTTTTATTAATATTCTTAGCTCTTATAACATCTTCATTTGCAATGGCTTGGCCCGGCCCTGCTGCATTGTAAAGTCCTACCACAAAAGAATTAAATTCGTGTCCTCCGGGTACACCATGAAAAGATACACCTTTATAATTACCTGATTCATCAAATATTGATATTGCCGGTAGTTGTTTTGCTATTAATTGTTCGTCTTTTTTACAAAGTATTTTATTAGAAAGTTTTGAAAACTCATTCATAAATCCTTCTACTTCAGTAGAAATTTCTTTTTCATCTAGCTTATATTTAAGATTGATTTCAGATTCAAAACGAGAAAAAACCGGATTTAACTGATCTTTAATTTCTTGTGAAATAAATGTTCCATCGTCGGCTTTCGTCTCATATTTCTTTTCTTCTTTTTTTATTGGCAAGCTGTACTCTCTTTTTTCTAAATTCAATTCTTCGTATTTTGTTGCTATATACTTTTCTAAAGAAGTTGCAGCTGTTGCTCCATCTGAAACAGCAGTCACCACTTGTCTTAAGTTCTTTATACAAATATCTCCGGCTGCATATATTCCGTTATTACTTGTTTTTCTATTCTCATCTGTAATAATGTATTTTTGCTCATTTAACTCTACAATATCTGCAAAATTTTCACTGGCAGGTGCATAACCTGCAAATACAAACACACCTATGCCCACATCTTCAAAACAGTTTATCTCTTTGCCATTTTGCTCAAGTATAATTCCTTTTACAAAATTTTCCCCATAAACTTCTTTTACCGATGTATTGTAGTAGAGCTCAATTTGCTTATGCGCCTTTACTTCTTCCACAACAGAACCTGTACAAGTAAAATCATCACCAATAATTATCATGTGTATTTTTGTTGCAAATCTAGTTAAAAACAACGACTCTTCGCAAGCTGCAAAACCACTGCCCACTACATAAATTTCTCTACCTGCAAAAAACTCACCGTCGCAAGTTGCACAGTAAGCTACTCCCCTGCCCTTAAATTCTTCTTCACCTTTAAATCCTACCATTCTTGGAGAAGCTCCGCTAGCAATTATTATACCAAGTGTTCTAAACTCACCTTTTTCTGTTTTAACTATAAAATATTCTTTATCTTTAACTAATTTTTGAACGTTAGTAAGTAAAAATTCTGCACCAAAGGCTGCAGCTTGCTTTTGCATCTCTTTTGTTAAGTCTTCGCCGCTTGTGTGAAATACACCGGGATAATTAACAACTTCAGAGGTTATTGTTATTTGTCCTCCAAATTTGTTTTTTTCTATTACAAGTGTTTTATATTTTGCACGAGCCATATATATTGCACTTGAAAGGCCTGCCGGGCCTCCTCCAATTATTATTGCATCATAAAAATTATCATTCATAACTTATCACCCATAAATAAAACTGTTATATATTTTAAAAAAACGGCAGATAAACCCTGCCGTTTTAACTTACATTAATTAAATTATACCAACTAAATCTAAGCTTGGTTTTAGTGTTTTTTCACCCGGCTTCCATTTTGCAGGGCAAACTTCATCTCCATGCTCTGCAACAAATTGTAATGCTTGAACTCTTCTGAATAGCTCATCTGCATTTCTTCCAACATTACCGGCAATAACCTCGTATGCAACTATTTTTCCTTCCGGATTAATAATAAAAGTTCCTCTTTCAGCCAATCCTACATCTTCAATCATAACATCAAAATCACGTGCTAATGCTGCAGTTGGGTCAGCTAACATAGGGTATTCAATCTTTTTAATTGTATCAGATGCATCATGCCATGCTTTATGTACAAAGTGAGTATCACAAGATACCGAATAAATTTCACAGTTAACACTTTTAAAATCTTTATATTTATTTGCTAAATCTTCAAGTTCTGTTGGGCAAACAAATGTAAAATCTGCAGGATAAAAGAAAAACACGCTCCATTTGCCTAAAATATCCTTTTTACATATCTCTTTAAAGCTGTTTCCAATATAGCTTTGCACTTTAAAATCTGCTACTTCTTTTCCTATCATCGACATAAATATTACCTCTTTCTTTTAAATAATTTTTGTAAATGCTTAATATTGTTTAACATTTACTTTATTAATATTAAATTGTTAGTTTACACTAACTTGTTGATAAATAATAAACCCTCTCTAACTATTAGAAAAGGCATCTCATTTATCTTTAAGATATATTCTTATATGATAATAGTTATTATATAGCATTTCTTTTGCTTTGTCAATATATGCTTGCAAAAAAATAATAACAAAATTAAAAACATTTTTTTCGTTTTCATGTTAAAAAACCACATTATTCAAATACTGTTACTATGTATTTGAATAATGCGGTTTTTAGCATAATTTTATGTTATTTTTTCAATAGATTCCACCACATAATGCTGTTTTTTAAACATAAGTTCTACAATTAAAGATAAATATTTTAACACAATTGCAAGAATTGCAAATACGCCAAAAAAGCACCCTGCAATAACAAGCATAGTAGTGGTATAGCCACTTATAGGTTGCCCCAATACAAAAACAGTTACAGTATAAATTGCAGCAATCAACGTGCTAATCATCATTATTAATGTCATTATTAAAGAAAGTTTATATGCAATATTTGTATAAAGTATCATTATATCTAGTGCTGTAGTTCTTCTGTTTTGTTTTTGCTTTTTAGAAAATTTACTGTACTTTTTAGCTTTTCCGGTGTAATTTATATAGTCTACTTTTAAACCGCAATTAGCATAAACAGCTTTTCTGTAAGGAACAGAAGAACTTATTGAATGTATTCTGTTAATGGCTCTTCTTGAAAGCACTCTAAACGTCTCACTTGCAATATCATATTGATTATTTGATGAGTAATTGTAAAGTTTATAAAACAAATCTGAAGTAACACGTTTACCCGAAGGTAATGCACAAACAATATCATACCCCTCAAGGCATCTATTATAAATGTCCTTTATAAGGCTACTGTTATAATCTTTTATACAGCTATCAAATTCAAACACAAAATCTCCTATACAAAGGTCGGTGCCTGCATTCATAGCCTGCTCTGTTCCATGAAAGTAGCTCATATTTAAAAGTGTTATTTTACCGGGCCCTATGGTTTTTGCAGTATTTTTAATTATTTCAGATGAATTGTCGCTAGATGCATCATTAACACATACTATTTCAAATTTCTCAAATGTGTTATCCATAAAGCTATAAAGTTCACATAAAAAATCGGCAATTATTTTTTCATTATCATTTACATAAACAATTGCCGATGCAAAGTTTTTTTCTTTATTTGCTGTCATTTAATAACACCTCATCTAAATCATAAACTGTGTTAATTTTCCCCGATAATACACTTACGAATGTAGGGTTTTCACAGTGTTTTTTTACTGTTGTTGGCCTAGAATCATCTACTTCAGACGCCTTTAATATAGGTTTTACTGAAAACAAGCTACTGTCGTATTCAAACTCGTAGCAATCTTTTAAATATTTTTTTGCAAGGCCGCTCATATACGCAAAGGCGCTTTGCGGTTTTGCAATGCAATTATTACAGTTTTGCAATGCACCCGGTTTACAATTTTTATTTATTTTTTGGCAACTAAATTCCGGAAGTTCGGTAAAACTGGCCGTATGCGGTGTAAATGTAACAGATGTAAGCGAGTGCAAACCCGTTTTGCCAAAAGGCATAATAGAAAAAAAAGGGCCATCCATAACTGTAATACCAATGTCCTTTAGCTGCTTAGAAACTTTACACAGTATTATTTCGCATAGCTCATACTTAATATTAAATATCGGGAAATTCAACATTTTTAATAGTTCGTTAACACTTGCATAAGTTGCATTTAAAACAAATTTTGCACAATAGTTTTCATTTTCAACTGTTGTTATCTTTATAACGTCGTCGTTTTTTTCCATTGCGCAAACAGCACTATTATAAACAATTTTTACATTTTTATAGCCGTTTAACTCTTTTAATATGCCTTGCTTAAGTATTTTAGCATCATAGGTATATTCCTTTGTTAAAAAAGCACCGTCACACGCAAAATATTTAAAATACCTGCTTGTCGCCAATTCTTCGCACATAATATTAGCATGCTTACAAAACTTAATAAATTGCTGAGCATTTGTATAACTAAACTTTGAAGAAGTTGCATAAACTTGTTCAAAATCACTGTTAATGCAATCCGGAAAGTCTTGGCAAAATCTATCAAAATAATTTTTGCTTTTTACAGCTGTAGAAATACTTCTAGGGTAATGATACCCCATGTGCACTCTTGCTTGATTAATATATGTCGCACGTGAAAAAGCCTCACTGTCGGCCTCTAAAACAACAACATTTTTACCCTGCCTTGCTATTACTAAAGCAGAGTAAAGCCCGTATAGTCCAGCTCCTATTACAATGTTATCACAATTAATCATATTTCCTCAACATATTATTTATTAATACTTTAAATAAGTTTAAATTTCCTTTAAAACCTTTTATTTTTGTTGGTGTTTTTTCGTTTTTCGGGTAACTTCTGCGCACAGGTATTTCGCAACATTTTAATTTAAGCCTAGCTGCCTTTGTAGATAAATACGCAAGAAGTTCATAACCCTCAAAAATATCTTTAAAAATATTTACATCTTTATGTGTAATATATTTTTTGCTGTGTGCTCTATATGCATTAGTTGTATCGGTAAACCATTTACCTGCCGCCAAAGAAGTTATTGGTGCATGCAAAAAACGTACTGCCACATACCTTATAAATGGCGTGTTTTCCGCTTTGCCGCCTTTTACAAATCTACTTCCCTGAACAAAATCATAACCATCATCAAGGCAATTAACAAACTTTTCTATATCTTCTATACTATCCTTATTGTTTCCATCAATTGTAATAAACCCCTCATAGCCACGCTTTAATGCAAAGTAAAAGCCCATTCTTAGTTGAGCTCCTTGTTTACCGGGACCATGCTTTACAAGTAAAGAATTTACTCCCATGCTTTTAAGTCGTTGTTTTTCTGTACAACCGTCAGTAGATCCACCATCACATATAATTATATCGCATAATTTATTCACACCACATTCTTGTGCTGTTTTTAGCTCTTCAATAATTCTTTGTTCCTCGTTAATTATTGGTATTAAAATGCAATATTTACTTTGTTTTTCAAAAAATTCTTCTGCCTCAAAGCGCGGCACTCCATTTATATTTTCATATATCATTTTATACCGCCACTTTCTGTAAATTAAAAGCTATTTTTAAATTAGCACATATTATTTTGCAAACAAATTACTAATGTAATATGAACATTTTTTAAAGCACTCTATATCATCGGTTTTACCCATTTCTATCGAAATGTATCCATTATATTGCAATATTTTTAGCTCGCTGTGTATTTGCCTGTTCTCAATAGGTTTTAAATAAGGCTCCGATATATGTATGTGGCTTACATTTTCAATGTTTTTTACTATTTCATTTAAAGATTCGTTGTTATTTATTATTGTGCCCAAATCTACATTTACGCTTAAGCCTTTGCTATTAATTGTATTTCTAAAATTAAAGGCTTGTTTAGTAGTGTTTATAAAGTTTGTTCCATATATTTCAGGGTTTGCCTCTAGTGCTATAAAACAACCTTTACTATATGCATACTCGCTTATTTGCCAAAAAAAGTCTTCAGCATCGCTTATGTTTGCCCCCACTGGCATGTTGCGGTTTTTAGGGCAACCAAATACTAAATTTTTACATTTACCTTCGCTTGCAAAGTCTATTGCTTTTTTTGTGTATTCTATTAAAAAATTTATATCACTTTTAGTGCCAAAAATACTTTGCGTTACACCATACCATATAGATTGCATAGAGCAAACTTGTAAGTTATATTGCTGTTTCAAATTTTCGCAAAAATTTTTAAATTCACTTTTATGCTCATATGGATTATTTTCAAATATTCTTGTGGGTGCTATTTCAAGCCCAGTATAGTTTAATTTATTTAAAAACTCATATATTTCCGGTTCATCTTCTTTTGTAAAACCAATATTTGATACAGCCAGTTTCATTAGTCCACCTCTAAAAATTCTTTTATCTCATGCAACATCTCTTCATCTGTTTTAAAGTATCCTGTTTCAAAATACTTGCTTTTTATGTCGTAATTAAAAGGTGCATCTTTTGTTACATTATCAAATTCAATGTGCTTAACTTTTTTACAAATATGTTTTGCCGAAAGAGGCATTGTAACTGTGTTTAAAATTTTTATGTTTTGCTTTATAGCCTTTTGTATTAAAAGCGATAAATATTTTAAATTAAAAAACTGATATTTACTTTGACTGTGAGTAAACTTTAAAGCATTAAAATCTATGCTTTCAAAAAACGGTTTCATTGCTTTTAAATTTTTACAATGGTATCTTCCATTGTCACCTAACACAAAATATTTTTCTATATCGTTATTTAATAATAACAATTCATCATATTTCTCTTTAGTTAACTGAGCCGGTGTTATGTTTTTTAAATCAAATAAAAAATTCTTTTTTAAATTATTGCCAAAAAGTGCCGGCAAACGCAAAATATGTATATTTTCAAAGTTATTTAAGCAATACTCTTCCAACAAAAGCCTATTTAACCCATACGGCTTAAGCTGTTTTTTTTGTATTTCATAACTTTCATCTACATCATAAGTTTTATCGTACACTGCAACAGTAGATATTAAAATTAAAGTTTGAGCATTAATTTTACGTATATTCTCCATTGCATTTTTTACAGTTTCAAAATCTTTTTCAGCATTAGTGTTAGCGGTAAACATTTCTGATGGCACACCACAATAAACACACATATGTGGGTTTTTGCCATACGCCAAGTGTATGTTTTTAGAATTATATTCTTCATCGAATTTCATGTGCTTTGCAAGGTTAGATCCTACAAATCCAGTGTTACCTACTAAAATGTTCATAATAAAAACCTAACTAATTATTTTATTTTTACAATATTATATAATAATACCATTTTTAGCAAAATTATGTCAACAAATTAAAATATAAAGTTAAACACATTTTTTTAGGTGTACAAGCACTAGTTTGCACTTTTTTACATAAACTAATTTAGCTTTACTATAATTTTGCAATGCTAACTATACTAGTAAAGCTTGTTAAACAAAGCATTTAAATATACTTGCCGTTAAAAAATATTATTACAAAGTATAACGGCAGAATGGAGATTAATATGGCTAATTTATTTGCAGGGCGCCAGCAAATACCTTTTTACTACAGCTGTTTTGGATATACAAGGGGTAACGGTTCTATTTGGCACGGAGGTTTAGACGTTTTAGGTGTTGACAGTACAACAATTTTAATGCCCGACTACAACGGACAGTCTATTAGTGGCACAGTAGTCACATCTCGCATTGTCGACCAATCTACAGGTGATTTAACATGGGAATGGGGCTATTATGTATGTGTTCAACTTGATGCATACCAAACTCCTGACGCTGTTAATTACTTGTATTTTTGTCATAACGAGCAAAATCTTGTTAAGGTAGGAGATAAAGTTGTAAGTGGCGATGCAATTGCTATAATGGGTAATACCGGCAATGCGGCAATTGCTAATCCACCTATAAAGCACGTTCATTTTGAAGTTAGAGCAACAAGCACAAGTATAGGGCTAGACCCTTCGGCATACACAGGTCTTCCTAATGTTGCAGGAACTTATGGAGAGAGCTCTACTGACTATGAAGGGTTAATTTTAGATGTTAGCAAATACCAGCCAACTATAGACTACGCAAAAGCTGCAACCGATATAGATGGAGTTATACTTAGAATAGGTTTAACATATTGGGGTGCTTTTAACATGGCTAAAGATGATACTTTTGATGCTCATTATAACGGCTTTAAAGCACAAGGAACACCGGTTGGCGCTTACTATTACTCTTGTGCTAATACGCTTGCACGAGCCGAAGAAGAAGCTAATTTTTGCATTCAATTAATGAGAGGGTTACAGTTTGAGCTACCTATATACTACGATGTTGAAAATGTAGAACGTCAAGGGCCTCTTACAAAAAAAGAGCTAACCGCCATTGTTGAAAAATTTTGCTCAATTTTAGAGGATGCAGGTTATTATGTGGGTTATTACAGTAATACATCTTGGCTTTTAACAAAACTAGACACACAATATTTAAGCACTGTTTACACTTTATGGAAAGCCGATTATAGAACAGATTATGACACAACTATACCGTGCGATTTATTTCAATACACAAATAGTGGTACGGTAAATGGTATAAGTGGCGGAGTAGATTTAAGCTATGCGTATAAAAATTTTGTACCTATAATAGTGGAAAACGGGTTTAATGGTTTTAGCGGTACAATTTACGAACCTCAAGCTTACATAATTGGTTTTGCAAGCTCAGGCGATATTACTTTGCTAGTACAAATAATAGAAAAAGAAGATGTTCAATACACTGTTAAAGACGGCTATATTATAACAGGACCTATAAAAGACTCTTCTTTAGCTTTAGAACTTACCCAAACAGCAGCTCAACTTGGTATACCATATAAAACTTATGATTACACCGATCCCGATGATGGAAGTTGCGAAAACGATAATGAGTTACAAGAACAAATTGATGCATTAGAAGAGCAAATTGATGCATTAAATACTCAATTAACAAACCAAAAGGCAACAATTGACAGTTATACAAATAAGTTAAATAATATAAATTTAGAAAGCACTATTTAAATTATAACTAAACAAAACAGCCTCACAAAAACTTGTGAGGCTGTTTTTAATATTACTATTATGCGCGAACTTTTTTAAGTATTTCTACTACTTCGCTCACCTTTAATACTTTACCATAGCTTACTACTTTTCCGTCTATTACAAGTGCAGGTGTTGTCATAACACCAAAGCTTGCTATTGCGGCAAAATCTGTTACATGGTCAATTGTTGTGTCCATGCCCAAACTTTCCAATGCTTCTTTTGTTGCACTTTCAAGGTCGTTGCATTTTTTACAACCCGAGCCTAATACTTTAACGCTTGCACCACTTAACAAATCTTCTTTTGCCTTGTCAACACTCTGTGCATCTATATTGCCACAGCAGTTTGAGCCTTTTTTCTCAGCAGCCTTTTTCGCTTCTATTTCCGATACAGGGCACATCGAGCCACAGTCACTCATTGCCATTTCTTCTTCAACTTTTTGAGTGTTTGTTTCGTTTTCATTCGAACAACCGCACGCTGTTTCCTTTTGTTTTTTCTTTCCGAAATTAAATATTCCCATTTTAAAACCTCCAAATTAAATTATTATACTAAAAAGTATTGAAATATATTAAATAAATATCCAACTAAAATTATTCCCACCGCACAAATAGCTATAAACGCACCAAGCAACTTAGGTTTAACTGCTTTTTTAAGCATTATTAACGATGGTAAGCTCAATGTTGTTACGCTCATCATAAATGCAAGTATTGTGCCAAGTTGAGCACCCTTTGCCAGCAAAGCTTCTGCTATAGGTATTGTACCAAATATATCGGCATATATAGGTATACCTACAATAGTAGCCAATATAACTCCAAACGGATTGTTACTTCCAAGCACTGTTTCAATAATTTCTTGCGGTATCCAGTTATGAATTACTGCACCAATGCCAACACCTACTAAAATGTACGGAAAAACTTTTTTAAATGTTGTGGCCACTTGTTCTTTAGAATATATAGCTCTATCTTTTACTGTTAAAGTAGGAGACTCAATGTCAACACTTCCCGAAGCATTTAGCACAAAATCTTCCACGTATTTAGACATACCCATTTTATCTAACAGCGTGCCGCCCACAACAGCTATAACTAAACCTACAATTACATAAACAACTGCAACTCTTGCTCCAAAAATGGACATTAAAAGAACTAGGCTTCCTAGGTCTACCATTGGCGATGAGATTAAAAAGCTAAACGTAACACCTACGGGCAACCCTGCACTAGTAAAGCCCATAAATAATGGAATTGAAGAGCAAGAGCAAAATGGTGTAACAGTTCCAAGCAATGCAGAAACAATGTTTGCCCACACACCTTTAAACCTACTTAAAATACGCTTACTTCTTTCCGGTGGGAAAAAGCTTTGTATATAAGATATAACAAAAATTAATGTACATAATAAAATTGTAATTTTAATTACATCGTAAATAAAAAAGTGTACACTTGCACCAATTGCAGTATTTATATCTAACCCTAAACTATTTAATATACTGCCTACACCGTCATTAAGCCATTTCATACCAAGTATTTGCGTTTGTAAAAAATTCCAAGCTAATTGTATTGCTTCCATTTAATTTCATCTCTTTCAAACTAATTTTTCATTTGACAATTTATTCACATCAACATATTTTGATGTATGATATAAATAAAAATCACGCTTTAAACATAACCAACACAACATTCCAAAATAAATAATAAAATATATAAAGGTATTGTTTTAATAAACGCGATATTTAATATATAACCACAAAAGTCAAATCAAATATTTTTTATCTATTGTAATTATATTCCACATTAATTAATTTGTCAATACTAAATCAAAAAAATTTTATATGAAAAAATGCTTACACCTTAAAAGCGCAAACATTTTACTTTTTAAAACTTATTGTTTTGAACTAATATAGTCTGCCAATTTTTTGTCGTGTATTTTTACATGGCTAATAAGTGCTGATATTGCGGCATTTAAATCTGACAAAGCCTTTATTGTTGGGCCTTCGTTAATAAGCGTATTTCCTGCACTTTGGCTTAGTACTTTATACTCATTATGTAACTTTTTGTGATCTTCATAGTAGGGATAATTAACCTCATATTGCAATCTTTCTTCGTCGTTAAAATGCTTTGTTGTATAATTTTGCAAAAAATTAAAAGTAGTTTCAATATTATTTCTTCCCTTGCCTGCAGCACAAGCATCCATTAAATTGTTTATTGCGTTAAACAATTCTTTGTGCTGTGTATCAATTACAGAATGACCGGTTAATAATTGTTCAGTTAATTCATATTTAATCATCTTTTTCTCCTTAATTATTTATTTATAAAATATATAATATATTAGTGCATTTAAACAAAATAGTATAAGAAAAAACGCCACTCACAATAAAAAATGAGTGGCAGTTGGTGCGAGGGAAGGGACTTGAACCCTCACGATAAAATCACACGCCCCTCAAACGTGCGCGTCTGCCGATTCCGCCACCCTCGCATTTTAATAGCTATTTAATTCTTAACTATAGATATTTGCAAAATTGCTAATTTCATTTTTTTGCTGTTGCTATGCAAGAGATAAATATAAAATATCTTGTTATAAATTAGCAATTTAACAAAAATTATTTTACCATATTTAAAAGTAAAAAGTCAATATAATAAAAACTACAAAATAACATACTAACTATGTTTTTATTATATTGACTTCTAATATTATACTAAATTATTAAGGCAATATATTTTTATTTTTTAAAACCAATTTAAATCTCCCGATTTGTTAAGTTGTACAATAATGGCTGCTGTTATTGGTAGCCCAAACAATCCTAATATTCCAAATAAATAAGCTCCTGTAAACATGCAAATAAGTGTTATTAAAGGATAAAGTCCTATTTGCCCTCCAACTATTCGCGGCTCTAACGATTGCCTTACAATTGTAATAATAGCATATACTATTAAAATTGCTATACCCATAGGAAAATTGCCCAATATTAACAAAATAATTCCCCAAGGTATTAGTATAGTTCCTGTACCCAGTATAGGTAAAATATCTACAAGTGCTATAGCTATAGCAAGCAATAAGGCGTTTTCTATTCCTAAAAGTAAAAACGCTACAAAAAGCTCTACTGCGGTTATACTAAGTAAAATAGCATAAGCCCTTGCAAATTGAATTATTACCTTTATTCCTCTGTTTTTTGCTATAATTAGCTTATCTTGCGATTTAGGCGGCATTGCTTTTAATATAAACTTTGTTATTCTATCGTAATCGCACATAAAAAAGAACGAGGCAATTATTAGCATTAATAAATTAACTATTAATGTAGGTATACCTGTTGCAATATTTGTAATTGCAGTAATTGCCTGAGTTGATATATTTGTTACAACTGATGATATAGAAGAAGCGAGTGTATCATCAAAAATAACTGTTACTCCCGACATTCCCGGAGTTAATTCAAGTAAAAAGTTTTCAATTGTAAGTTCTGCTTGTATAATGGCCGGCTCTATTTGGTTAGAGTAAAGTTGTGGTAAACTAACGAATAAATTTTGCGCATAAACAACAACTTGGCTGCCAACAAGAATTAAAAAAGTAAGAAATACAGCATAAAAAGCTATTAATATTAGTATTGCAGCTCCATTACTTTTTGTTTTTGATTTGCTTTTTATTTTTCTTACAAGTGGCTGCAATATAAACGATATTAAAAATGCTAACAAAAACGGCATAATTAATGGTACAACTATTGTAAACGCAAAATATATTATACCTAAGATAATACCAAAAAATAAAAATTTAATTATAAACGCTCTCATCTTTTCAGTTTGCATACACTTCCCCTATCTTAAAAGTTAAACTAATTTAGCAAGCTTTCTGCTAATGCTTTACCTGCACAAGCCAATGTAACTGCCTCAACAGCTGCATGTGCATTTTTATTATCTAATAAAGTTTTGTCTGTAGTTCGTATTATTTTTTTAAATGCTTCTTCTTGTAATTCACAATAAAAATCAAATACTATTTCTATTTCTTGTTGCGGCACCTGAGCAAGCTTTGTGCTTATTAAAAGCTTTACTTGAGGTATTGTTAAAACTTGTTTAAAAATACATATTAATATTAAATGTGCCATATGTGTTCGGCTATACTTTTTTTTAACAGGTGGCGGCAGTAGCTGTTGCTTAACATAATTATTTATCATGCTTGCCGTTACAAAATGCTCATCCCCTGTGTAATTTAGCACGCTTAAATACTTATCTAGCTGGCTAACAACTTGGTCCATATAAAGTTCCATATCAGGTAATTCATTCCATCTTGGTAAATGAAAATTTAAAAGATCTTCTTTTCGCTCGTTTTGAAGATTATCCATTTTTATCCGCACTTCCCCAATAATTATAGTCAATTAATATTTTTATAAACATTTAATATTTTTATAAACATTAATATTATTTATATTGTACTTCGTACAATATACTTTTATTTTATGGCTATTGGCTCGCCTCTTACATGGCAACCGCCAATTATGCCAATAAATAATCCTGCGGATTATTTATATAATGCGTTGCATTATATAATTTTTATTTTATGGCTATTGGCTCGCCTCTTACGTGGCAACCGCCAATTATGCCAATAAATAATCCTGCGGATTATTTATATAATAATACAATATTAGTATAACATGTATATGTATGTTGTACAATACTTAGTAAAAAAGTTTAATTTAAAATTACTGTGCCCACTCTTTTTCCATTATATCTATCTCACACTATAACTATTTATTATTATACAATAAATTTAAGCTTTAAATACTTGACTTACGTCTTAACTTATGGTATCATTGTGTTACCTCTTTTGCAGGTCTATTTTTTTGTGCGCATTTTTTTATAATATAAAAGCGCATTGCCTGCTCTGTGAGGGAGGCTATAAACGATGTTTTTTACATAGCATAATATGTAAAAAACGTACAACCACTTTAGTATGGAGGTGCCGAAGAATGAGAGTTAAAATTACATTGGCATGCACAGATTGCAAGCAACGCAACTACAACACAATGAAAAACAAGAAAAACAGCCCTGACAGGCTCGAGATGAAGAAGTATTGTCGTTTTTGTAAAAAACATGCTCTTCACCGCGAAACTAAATAAGAAAGGCTTGTGTGAAAATGACGGATAAATCTCAAAAAAAACCGAACTTTTTTGCCAGAGTTGCTAACACATTTAAGAGAATAGCAAAATATTTTCGTGATACTTTTGGCGAAATGAAAAAAGTTGCTTGGCCTAGCAAGAAACAAGTTGTTAATAACACAATAGTTGTTCTTGTTGTAGTTGTTTTTGCGGCTGTTATAATATTCGGTTTAGACACGCTTTTTGGTTTTATTTTACAAACATTGCTTAATATTGTTAATTAAAAACGAGAAAGCGAGGGCCGTTACATGGCAGAAGACAAAGATAATGTAGCAAGATGGTATGTGGTTCACACATATTCCGGCTACGAAAATAAGGTTTCGCAAGATTTGGAAAAAATGGTAGAAAACCGTCGTTTGAAAGAATATATTTGCGACGTTAAAATACCAACTGAAATTGTATCGGAAATTAAAGATGGTAAAGAGCGCGAAGTTGAAAAAAAGCTTTTTCCAGGGTATGTTCTTGTTAAAATGGTGATGTCGGACGAGAGCTGGTATATTGTGCGTAACACACGCGGTGTAACCGGTTTTGTTGGCTCAACATCTAAGCCCATTCCCCTTTCCGATAAAGAAGTAGCGGCTTTGGGCGTTGAAAAACAATCTGTAACGCTTGACTATGAAGTTGGAGATAATGTTCAAATTACAGACGGTTCTATGGCTGGTTTTATAGGTGTTGTAAAATCTATAAACAGCGATCAAAAAACTGTAGAAGTTTTAGTTTCCATGTTTGGGCGCGAAACGCCCGCCGAACTTGGTTTTGCTCAGGTAAAACCTTTATAGCATTATTTATTTTAGTCAATACCGCTAATGCGGATTTGATAGAGTGCTTTAGCACTCGTGGGAGAACTTTGCACACGGTAAAGTTCGCGTTTAACCACAATTTTTTGGAGGTGCACATTCATGGCTCAAAAGGTATCGGGGTATATTAAGCTCCAAATTCCTGCCGGTAAAGCCACACCGGCCCCACCAGTTGGTCCTGCGCTAGGTCAACACGGTGTAAACATTGTTTCTTTTACAAAAGAATTCAATGAGCGCACACAAAAAGACATCGGCTACTTAATTCCGGTTGTTATTACCGTTTATGCCGATCGTTCGTTCAGCTTTATCACAAAAACCCCTCCCGCTGCTGTGCTTATTAAAAAAGCATTAAACATCGAGAGCGGTTCAGGCGTTCCCAACAAAACAAAAGTTGCGTCGATTACCCGTGCGCAATTGGAGGAGATCGCCAAAACGAAAATGCCCGACTTAAATGCAGCTAGCTTAGACAACGCAGTTACAATGATTGCAGGTACTTGCCGCAGCATGGGCGTAACAGTTGAAGGTTGATTTCTTTTAAAAACACCCGCCATTCGTGGGAGGAAATTTCCGATTTTACCACAGGAGGATTATAATGAAACAGGGTAAAAATTATATCGACAGTAAAAAACTTGTCGACAGAACAAAACTTTATGATAGCACAGAGGCTTTAGAAATTTGTTGTAAAACTGCTAAAGCTAAATTTGATGAAACTGTTGAACTTCACGTGCGTCTTGGCGTAGATAGCCGCCACGCAGATCAACAAGTTCGCGGTGCTGTAGTGCTACCACATGGTACAGGCAAAGACGTAAGAGTTATTGCTATTGCCAAAGGTGATGCTGCAAAAGCTGCTGAAGAAGCAGGCGCAATGATGGTTGGCGACGCTGATCTTGTTGCAAAAATTCAAAACGAAGGCTTTATTGACTTTGACGTTTTAGTTACAACACCTGATATGATGGGTCTTGTGGGACGTTTGGGTAAAGTTCTTGGCCCAAGAGGCCTTATGCCTAACCCAAAAGCAGGTACGGTTACACCAGATGTTGGCCGCGCTGTTGCAGAGGCAAAAGCAGGTAAAATTGAGTATCGTTTAGACAAAGCTAACATTATTCATGTACCTGTAGGTAAAGCATCTTTCGGTGTTGAAAAACTAGATGAAAACATTAAAGTTGTTATGGAAGCCGTTGTAAAGGCTAAACCAAGTGCTGCAAAAGGTCAATACATTAAAAGTGTTGCCATTGCATCAACAATGGGCCCCGGCATTAAATTAAGCAGCACAAAATTTGGCGGTTAATTGTATTAATTGACAAATATGCTTATATATGCTACAATTTAAAAGCTGTTTTTAAGACAGTAGGAGCTTTTGCTAAAAGGGTTTATCCCCTCCTGCCGAGAAACGCAAAATAAATATATTATTATATTGTTATTTTGTGCCTTTTTCTCGTCTATCGGGGAAAAGGCTTTTTTAATACCAAAACTTATACTAAAATTAAAGTGAGGTGAAAATATTGCCAAGTGAGAAAATTTTAACTCAAAAACAAGAGTATGTTGCTCAATTAAAAAGCAAACTTGAAAAATCTGTTGCAGGTGTACTTGTAGATTACAAAGGAATTTCTGTTGAGAAAGATACTAAATTGCGTGCAGAGCTACGTGAGGCAGGTATTGAGTATTCTGTAATTAAAAACACTATGTTACGCCTTGCAGTAAAAGGTACAGAGCTTGAAGATTTAAAAGAAAACATGACAGGTTCATCTGCTATTGCTATTTCTAACGAAGACCCAATTGCAGCTGCAAGAATTTTAAACAAATTCTCTAAAGATTCTAAAGGTGCTTTTACAATTAAATCGGGTTATATGGACAGCAAAGTTATGAAAGCTGACGAAGTTATTGCTATTGCAGATCTTCCAAGCCGTGAAGGACTATTGTCTATGTTGCTTAGCGCACTTACAGGTAACTTACGTGGTCTTGCTTGCGGCATTAAAGCCGTTGCTGATCAAAAAGAAGCCGGAGAAGGTGCAGCTTAATTATTAAGCTACACTAAAAACAAATAACTAAACTAAAAATTAATTTAAATTAACGGAGGATTACTACTATGGCTGATATTAAAGCTATGATTGAAGAAGTAAAATCTATGACTGTTCTGGAATTGAACGAACTTGTTAAAGCTATTGAAGAAGAATTTGGCGTAAGTGCAGCAGCACCTGTTATGGTTGCAGGCGGCGGCGCAGCTGCTGGCGGAGCAGAAGAGAAAACAGAATTTGACGTTGTACTAGCAGACGTTGGTGCAAACAAAATGGCTGTTATTAAAGCAGTTAAAGAAGCTACAGGTCTTGGACTTAAAGAGGCAAAAGAGCTTGTTGACAATGCTCCTAAAACTCTTAAAGAAGCTGCTAGCAAAGCAGACGCAGAAGACATTAAAAAGAAAATTGAAGAAGCTGGCGCTAAAATCGAGCTTAAATAATTTACTTTGCTTATTAATAAAAACAGCAACTTGGTTAACCAAGTTGCTGTTTTTTTATTTGCTAATCCCCCACCCTGCCGTCTGCAACCAATTATAACCTACCTAAAAGGTAGGGGGGTGCCCTGCCGGAATTTCACGCTCCCTTCGTCCGCTTGCGGCCTAAACCGGGCGGGAGGTCTGCAATCCCTTCCTAGGACGTACGGGCTCCCATTAAATAATTAGTAGGATTAACGTGGCC
>CAYJGU010000032.1:0-21721 GCA_964369925.1 uncultured Bacteroides sp.
TTAAAATTAATTATATTTTAGTTTTAGATATAATTGGCGCTTTAAAACTATGCAGTACACATAAATAATAAAACAGCTGCGCCTAATTATTATTGGCACAGCTTATTTTAGCTTATACTATTTTTCTTTTACTGCCCCTAGGAATAACGAAGTGCATATACAATCTATTTAGCAGTTCTTGCCTCTTTTGTGTTTTCTATAAGTATGTCAAGCGTAAGCGGCTCACTACCGACAAGCGTAATTTGTTTTGCTCCGTTATTATCACTGTAAGATACATTAACCGAAGTAAAATTATACTTCGTTTGCATTGCGCCTATAAACTGCATAACTATTTCTGCCGGTTTTGTCTCGCTTTCGCTCTCGTTTAAAATATTGCTGTTTTTTATTTCATATACTGTCAATTTGTAATATTTATTTGTATAATCATCCGCATCTATGGTGCACGAAATACTAAAATCATCAAAAGTAATGCCCTCTTCAAAACTGTCTATAATTTTTTGATAGTCTTGCTTATAGGGTGTTTCATCGCCGGCGTTCTCGTATAGATTATAATCAATAAGCAAATTGCTGTTAAGTATATAAGCATAACCGCCGCCGTTATAATCTCCCATATTATAAAAATCATAGCCTATATCTATTTTTTCATCATTGCCGTAAGTTGAATTTGCATAAGCGTTTATTTTTTGCGCCGCTATAATATTACCTATTATGGGCACATACCCGGCAGAATAAAGCCAGCTAAAAAAAGCAAGCAATATAATTATAGGCAGGGCAATTATTATTTTCTTTTTCATGCTGCACCTCAATTAATGCGTGTTTTCCTTTTCGTTATCTTTTAGGCTAATTATTCGTCGATATCTTTTTTGTTAGCGCTGTCCATAATAGTGCCAACAACAACACCGCCAATAAACCCAACGCCTGTACCAATACTTATGCCGAGTGTCATGTCAAGTGATTGTAAAAACATACTTAGCGCTATGCCAAGCCCTGCGCCAATAGGCAAGCCCATTCCTATACAATAGCTTAAATATTTATTGTCTTTGCTGTTTTTCATAACAATTACCTCCGATAATACGTTTATTATACCATAGTTTTTAAATTAGTGCACACATATTGTGCCTGTTTGCAATTAAAAGATAACAGTAATTTTAATATAACAAAAAATACCTCTTGACAAATTAGTTTACTGCTGATAAACTGAATATAGTTTATTGACAGTAAACAAATAGGAGGTATATATAATGATAGAATACAAACTAGGCGAAATTGAGATGCAATTTGCAGATATAATATGGCAAAATGAGCCGCTTAGCTCGCGTGAACTCACCGTGCTTTGTGAAAAGCAGCTCAGCTGGAACCGCTCAACTACATATACTATACTTAGAAAATTATGCACAAAAGGGTTTTTTAATAACGAAAAAGCACAGGTAACCTCGCTTATATCAAAGGCAGAATATACCGCCATGCAAAGCGAGCGCTTTGTTGAGGATACTTTTAAAGGCTCACTGCCAAGCTTTTTGGCGTCGTTTACAATGCGCAAAAAGCTTACGAATAGCGAAATTGACGAGATTATGAAAATTATAGACGAAAATAAGGGGGATGTGTGATGAACTTCTTTTTATACGAGCTTCTCCCGAGCATACTTAACATGAGCATTACAGGAAGTATTGTAATAATTGCCGTTTTGGCTATAAGGTTACTGCTAAAAAAAGCACCAAAAGTGTTCTCGTATGCTATATGGGCGGTGGCGCTGTTCAGGTTGCTTTTGCCATTTTCGTTCGAGAGTGCCATCGGGCTTTTGCCAAACACCGAGCCTATACCTGTTAACATCGTCCACGAGGAATATCCACAGGTAGACTTACCGCTACCCATTATAAATGATGCGATTAACGAAAACTTGCCGCAAGGCGAGGAGCAAGTGGGCGCAGACCCACTGGAAGCGGTGGTGTCAATAGCAACGTTGATGTGGGCAATCGGAGTTTTTGCAATGCTAATTTACAGCGTGGTGCAATATGCCCTGTTAAAACGCAAATTAATTGGTGCAACGCCGTTTAGAGAGAATGTTTACCTTGCCGACGGAATAAATTCACCGTTTGTTATGGGTTTAATTAAACCAAAAATTTATCTGCCATCATCACTGCCAAAAGACGAATATGGTTTTATAATAGCACATGAGAATTGCCATATAAAAAGGCTTGACCATATTACTAGGGTGCTATCTTTTTTAGCACTTGCACTACACTGGTTTAACCCACTCGTTTGGGCAGCGTATATTGTGTCGGCAAAAGACATGGAGATGTCTTGCGATGAGGCCGTTATGAAAAATATAAGTAGCGATATTCGCGGCGAATATGCAACGTCACTGCTGCGCATTGCAACAGGTAAAAAGCTAATTGTTGCAACACCGCTTGCCTTTGGCGAGGGCGACCCTAAAGGCAGGGTAAAAAATGTGATGAAGTACAAAAAGCCTCTTGTTTGGGTAAGTGTTATTTGCCTTGTTTTTTTGTGTGTAATAGCCATTGCACTTATGAGCACGGCAAAGCAAGAAGAATATATTTCAAGCAGTATTAGTTTTAGCGATGAAAAAGAATTTGAATTCACCCTATACGAAGAAAACACAAGCGCCGGTTTTGGAAATACTCTTTTAAACAAAGGCGATGAAGTGAAAATATCAATAAGCTCAGAAAGTGAAGTTAAAATTCAAGTAGGCATTATTCCAACGGATGAATTTGACAATACAAACCCTGAAGAATTTATAGGAGAAACTGTTTTGTTAACAAATGCACCGCAAGAAATTATAGTGGAAGTACCAAATGATGGTATGTATAAAGTGTGGTTTATGCATACTACAAATGAGTACGTTTTAGCAACAGGTACAGTTGAGTACATAATAGATTTAAGCAATATAGAGCCAATTACCGCTATGATTACTGAAATTGACAGAGAAAACTTTACAATGAAAGCCCAGCCTTTAGATAGCAGTAGTGAGTTAACCGAGAGCATTACGCTTGACGTTGAAAGCACAAGTTTTACAAATGGCACAGAGGAAAGTTCAATTGAAAATTTTTCAGTAGGGTATCTTGTAGATGTATATGTAAACTTAAATAATGTTGTTGAAAATACGATGTTTCCCTTTATGATTTCTATGAATGGACAGACAACTGCAATATCGCTTCAAACATTATGGGAAAACCGCACTGAATATGTGGGTGATAACTCTGCCGTGGGGAATATTATAAGCAATCTTTCATACCCAACAGATGTGCGCTATGAGAATTTTTCCTTAGACACAGATGAAGAGCCATTTGGCCTTACACTTAATTTTGGTGTCAGCGAAGATATTTCCAATGTAGCACTCGGAGATATTTCCGGGTTTGCCGAAAAAAGCAGTGCTGTTTTATTTTCCCTTATCGGTAATGTAGATAATATTTCATTTAATTTTAGTGATGGATACTCTATGTCAGGAATAACTTTTTATCGCAGTGATTTAGAAAGCATTTATGGCGAGGATTTATTTTCAAAAACCGAAACGTTCGAGGACTTTGATTTATTGTTTAGTGAAATATATGATGTGAACAGCGATGCGCCTTTAATAGATGCACAAACACCATATGAACTGCGAGCGCTTGACAATGGCGACTATCAAATTACTATAGTTAATACGCCTGATTTTTCAAAGCTCGGCAATATAAACGAGGGCTTTGCGTATTATGAAAGTGCAGCAGGCCTTTTGCATGTAGAGATAATATCGGCAATTGGACAGCCGACAGCGCAAGAGGGCGAGCCTTTGGGCTCTCTTGCCGGAGCAAGGGTTAAATTCTCTTACGATGTAGCCGAAGCCACTACAATTTTGTCGGAGGAGAGTAACACGCTATACCTGACTGAAACCGAGAAAAAAGATATTGCATTAACACTGCTAAGCCATATGCCAATTGAAGATTAACAGGACTTAAGCTATAATCATATAACATTTTTGCTTATTTAAATTTATAATTTTAAGAGCACAAAGAAAAAACAAACATCAAAAACACAAAAAATAAGGGGTGAAATATGAGCAGACTGCACAGAGTATCAAATGACATAGATATTAAGGAGTTACTAGATACATATGCAAATTTCCATGATGCATGTATTGTGCATATTGATTATCAAAGCGGCTCTTTTGTAAATGAAAATGGCGCCATGTGCTTTGGCGATGAAACGCTTAAGATATTATTTCACAGCCAAGCTGTAAAAAAGACACTAGAGCTTACGTTTATAAATGTGCAAAAGTTTAATGTAACACCTTTACACGATGCCATGTACGGCTGTACTTTAAAATTTGAAAACGGCTTTATTGTGTGGTCGGATACCGACAATACGCTTATTTCAGACAAGTGTACTTATGTAATAGCCGAAAACCTTGAATGGGAGATTTTATAAGAGTGAGCATGTAAGTTATATTAAAATAATGATAGCAGGTTATAATATTAACAAGGAACTAACAGTTAATTTGACAATATTAACCGTTAGTTCCTTTATATCTATTTAATTTTTTCTTTTATTATGATATAATTTTTTTAATAAAAATTTAATTATTGAGGGACTAATATGCCAATTTCAGATTATTATAAATGCCAGCCCGAAAACGTTGTGAAAAACATAATGCCGTTAATTGAATACATAAACACGAAATATCCAAATGCTATTTTTGATGAGCAGTACTCGGCAAAAACATATATTCCAACTTATCGATTTAACGATTCATATGTTGCGATTGGTTGTCGTAAACATTATATTTCTGTCTATTTTGGAACACAGGGAGCCGCTGAAATTGTATCAAACGAGACACCGTATTGCAGAGCTTTGAAAGGCTGTGTGAGTTTGTCGTATAAAAGGGCTATTCCTTATGATGCTGTTTTTAAAGGCATAGATAAATGCTTTAAATAGTGCGAATATTCGTTATATCCACATGCGGTTTCCACTTTGCTCGGTAGCAAATTTTGCTTTACGGCATCAAAGCTTGAAGTGTTAATTATTGTGGCAAAAACAGGGGAGAATAGGGCAATAACATTGTTTGCTATCGGCCTTACATCTGTAGGTGTTTCTTTATTGAAAAGTGATTATTAAAAAAATGTAAAATAACTATTTAAAGCCCACAGCTAATTTTAGCTATGGGCTTTGTATTTTTTAAAATAAATTAGAGCCGATTTACGCTGCAATTTACTTACAATTACAATATTTCATTTTAATAATATTCATTATAACGGCATAAATACTGTCTGGTTATTGCTCTGCAGTTATATACTTATAATATAAAGCAAACTATAAAGCCTTACATAAAGTTAGTGGTAATTAAAATTAAAATGGTAATATTGAAGATGTGTGTTTAAATGGGTTATGCCCATTTTATTCGTCTAAGTATTATAAACATATTGGTATTTATTTTCTAACACTGTTCTTTTGTTTTTCAGCATACATTTTTTTATCAGCAATTGCCAATAAATCAGATAACTCATTTGCTTCTCTTGAAAATACATATCCAATACTAGAAGAAATATTTACTTTAATATCTTTAAAAGTAAACACAGCCTCAGAGCGTTCTTTTATACGGCGGCTTATTGATAAGGCTTCGGTATCATTTGTTACATTAGGGGCTATAACAACAAACTCATCCCCACCAACTCTTGCAATAATACTATCGCTCTTTAATACCGATTTTAGCCTTTGTACAAAAGCAATTAAAACTTTGTCGCCAATTTCATGGCCATAGTTATCATTAACAGGTTTAAACTTGTTAAGGTCAAGGTAAAATATTGCAAACTCAGTGCCATTTGATTCTTTAACATATTTTTCAACTTTTACTCTATTATTAGCACCTGTTAAAGGATCTGTTTCAAGTTTTTTAGTTAAATTTTCTTTAATTATGCTAACCTTTTTTATATATTTGTAAATTAACAGGTTGATAGCTAGCAAAACAAAAAAACATGCAATAAAACTAGTTATAACAACTATAATTTTATCTTTTAAATGCAAATCCATTTGGACGGTTGCATCGCCAAGTTTAAAATTATAACTGCTTGCATAGCTAGAATTAAAATCTTCAGAAGTAAAAAGTTCTATTTTCTCATCTTGATATATTGAGGATATTTTAAGCTCATAGCCAAGATTTGGAAGGTTTGTTGCAGCAACTGATGACAAAAGCTTATCGGTATGAACTACTACGGAAGAAAATCCAATAAATTCATTATAAATATACACGGGATTGCGAATAACAATACCTACTTGACCACCGGCGAGCTTATATGGACCTGAAACAACTACTTCACCACTATCTCTTGCCATAATTGCATCATTTCTTGCGGTTTCATCTTCAAATACATTGTATCCTAAAATAAAAGCATTTAATTCGTAAGGATACACTTGCGTAAAAATGCCATTTTGAAGGTAAGCAATAGATGGATTAATGTTTGTATTATAAAGAGACTTTGAAATTCTATTAAAGTGCTCATCACTAATTTGGCCGTTTTGGATAATTAGTATTTCTCCTAAAATCTGGCTAACTTGTATTTGTGACTGCAGAGCTGATTGAATTCTTTCAGCATATGTTTCAATTGTATTTTGCTCTTTTACTTCTATGTCTAAATAAGTTAAGTTTGTAACATAAAGAGATGCAAATAAACTTATGATTATTAGCAAAATAAACAATACTCTAAAAAGCTTCATTCTATTTCTCCTGACAATATCCAATAGCTTATACATTTGAAACGAACTATACTATAATGAGTATACTACTCTTTTCTAAGAAAATCAATGTAAGAAACTAAAAGATTACATAAAATAAAGCATATTTTATGCAAAACAATTTGCAAGAATAATTTTTTATAAAGATATTTTTTGCAACTAAACATTGCTGCAATTTAATAAACTATGAGTAGCTACTTTTAAAATAGTTAAACTGTATAGGTTTTTACAAAATATATGTTTTTTTTGGTATTTATATATTTTTATTATAGATTTAATATTAAGACATATAACTTTATTTAAAGGATGTGCTTTTATGGTAAAACCGGTATTAGTGGTTATGGCGGCAGGAATGGGCAGCCGCTACGGTGGGTTAAAACAAATTAATCCTGTTGGAAAAAATGGCGAATTAATAATTGATTACTCTGTTTTTGATGCAAAAAAAGCAGGCTTTGAAACTGTTGTATTTATAATTAAACACGAAGATGAGCAGATTTTTAAGCAGGCTATAGGCAACAGGTTATCTTCGCATATAAACGTAAAGTACGCATATCAACAGTTATGCGACTTGCCAAGCGGTTTTGAACTGCCAAAAGATAGAAAAAAACCATGGGGAACAGCACAAGCTGTACTCTCGGCAAAACAACACATTAACGGGCCTTTTGCTGTAATTAACGCCGATGATTTTTATGGTTGGCAAGCATTTAAAAAAATTTATGATTATTTATTGCAAAATTATAACAACAGTGATACTTATAATTACGCTATGATTGGTTATATACTAAAAAACACTGTTACAGATTTTGGACATGTTGCACGTGGAGTTTGTACGGTAAACAATAGCGGATATTTAGATAACATAGTTGAGCATACAAGAATTGAGGTAGATAACGACAAAATTTGTTTTACGCAAGACAATGGACAAACATGGGAAAATATTGATGAAAACAGTATAGTTTCCATGAATATGTGGGGTTTTGGTAATAGCTTTTTAACTGAATTAGAAAACCGTTTTGCTGATTTTTTAAATACGAATTTATCTATAAATCCATTAAAATGTGAATATTTTTTACCCGGCGTTGTAGATGCACTTTTAAAAGAGAAAAAAGCTACGGTAAAAGTGCTTGCAAGTGAAGATAAATGGTTTGGAGTTACATATAAAGAAGATAAATGTGTTGTAGTTAATGCAATAAGCCAAAAGATTAAAGAGGGTATATATCCAGAAAATTTATGGTTGTAAAATAAGGAGAGAAAATATGAAACACTTAAATATTGATGTAAATATAAAAAATGTTCCGGTATTAGACCCAAAGTTTATACCGACATTTAGATTTAATGAGGAATTTTTAAAAACAGCAACACAGAAATTTGATATTGCGCTGGAACGCAGTAATGAGCAAATAGCAGTATACAAAACTTATATTCATGCAACAAAAAGCATGTTTGAAGCAGATGTTTTTTATATTGATAGACTTGTTAAAATGATGCTTTGGATGAAGGGCGGCTTTTGTGTATATTTAAGCGGAAATGAGGCTGTATGCACAGAAATAGCAAAAAGATACAGCGAAAGTGGCAAGCACAAATTTGATTTTAATTTTATGGCAAATATATATGATAAACCGTTTTGTGTAAAACGAGTAGATGAGGTGCCGCCCGAAAGAGGCAGTGGAAATGCAATAGGTAGGCATATGAAAGGTTGTCGCATAGGTTTTGACGCAGGAGGTAGCGACAGGAAAGTTTCGGCGGTAATTGACGGAGAAAGCGTTTTTAGCGAAGAAGTGGTATGGCACCCAAAAACAACAGCCGACCCTGACTACCACTTTGATGGTATTGTAAGTGCTATGAAAACTGCGGCACAGCATATGCCAAGGGTAGATGCAATAGGTATTTCGTCGGCAGGAATATACATAGATAATCAAACAAAAGCGGCATCTTTGTTTTTAAAAGTGCCAAAAGATTTATTCAAAGAAAAAGTACGCGATATATACACAAGAGCTGCAAAAGAAATAGGCGATGTGCCAATAGAAGTTTGTAACGATGGCGATGTTACAGCACTTGCAGGTGCAATAAGCCTTGATGAAAATAATGTGCTTGGAATAGCTATGGGTACAAGCGAAGCGGTGGGTTTTGTTGACAAAGATGGAAACATTACAGGATGGTTAAATGAATTGGCATTTGCCCCTGTAGATATGAACCCAGAAGCTATGCAAGACGAATGGAGCCTTGACATAGGTGTTGGATGTAAATATTTTTCACAAGACAGCGTAATAAAACTTGCTCCTATTGCAGGCATAATACTTGATGAAAATGCATCGCCGGCTGAAAAACTAAAGGCAGTACAAAAGCTTATGGAAAATGATGATGAGCGCGCAATAAAAATTTATGAAACAATAGGTTCGTACCTTGCGCATACGCTTGTAAATTACCACAGTTTGTATGGTTTTAAACATGTGCTTTTGTTAGGTCGTGTAATGAGCGGTAAGGGCGGCGATATTATTTTACGTGTTTGTAAAGAGGTTATGGCTGACGAGTATCCCGATATAAACCAAAAAATTATACCTGCATTGCCTGATGAAAAATTTCGCCGAGTAGGGCAAAGTGCTGCGGCAGCCTCTTTGCCTAAAATATAGTAAATGTTATAAACTTCAATTACCTATATAAAGGAGTATTTTTATTATGAGAGTATACCAGGGTAAAGATTACTACGGAATGTCAAGAACAGCGGCTAATATAATTTCTGCACAAGTTATTTTTAAGCCTGATTGTGTTCTTGGCCTTGCAACGGGATCAACTCCATTTGGTGCATATAAACAGCTAATACGTTGGTACAATAAAGGTGATTTGTCCTTTTCTCATGTTAAAAGTGTAAACTTAGATGAATATGTGGGAATATCTCCTACACATGAACAAAGTTATAGGTTTTATATGCAAAACAATTTGTTCGATTTTGTAAATATTAAGCCTGAAAATACATTTTTGCCAAATGGTTTAGCAGATAATTTACAAAATGAATGTGACAATTACAACAGAATAATAAAAGAACTTGGCGAAGTTGATATGCAGCTTTTGGGAATGGGGCATAATGGGCATGTAGGATTTAACGAGCCGGGAGTGGCCTTTGAGCTTGGCACACACGAGGTTAAACTTGCAAAAAGTACAATACAGGCAAATGCGCGCTTTTTTGATGATGATATAAGCAAAGTGCCAAAAAGTGCTTTAACAATGGGTATTAAAAATATAATGCATGCAAAAAAAATACTTGTTACGGTAAGTGGTGAGAATAAGGCCGATATAGTATTAAAAGCATTTCATGGACCTGTAATGCCTGAAGTTCCTGCATCTATATTACAACTGCACCCAGACGTTACTTTAGTGGGCGATGAAGCTGCACTACATAAATTAGTACAGGCAGGTGAAAAAATATGCGTTTAATAAATGCTAATGTATTTGATGTAAATAAAGGTTTTGTTGTAAAAGATATTTGTTTAGAAAATGGCGTAATTAGCGATAGTAGTGCTGGTAAAAAAATAGAGTTAAATAGTTGTTACATAATACCCGGACTTACAGATTTGCACAGCCATGGCTGTGTGGGTGAAGATTTTTCAGACGGTAACATTGATGGGTTGGCAAAAATGTGTGAATATCAGCTTTCGCAAGGTGTAACGCAGTATTGTCCCACCGGAATGACACTTAATAAAAAAGAACTTATTACTATTTGTCGTGTTGCATCAGAATATAAACATATTCAAAAAAAAGGTGCGAAACTTGTGGGTATACAACTTGAAGGACCTTTTTTTTGTGAGGCTAAAAAAGGTGCGCAAAACGCTAAGTGGCTTAGAAATCCTGATAAATATTTATTTGATGAGTTGCAAAAAGAGGCTAAAGGCCTTGTGAAAATAATAGCTCTTGCACCGGAACTTGACGGAGCTATAGATTTTATTAAAACT
The DNA here is from genome assembly GCA_964369925.1 of uncultured Bacteroides sp. Classification (GTDB taxonomy): domain Bacteria; phylum Bacillota; class Clostridia; order Oscillospirales; family Ruminococcaceae; genus Ruthenibacterium. Next base: position 10,671 of record CAYJGU010000032.1, read on the forward strand.
TACAATAAAGAAGTTGTAATCTCGATAGGACATACTGCAAGCAATTACGAAACAGCTTTACAAGCGTTTAGTTGTGGGGCAAAACAAGTTACACACTTATTTAACGCAATGAATAGCTTTGCGCACAGAGATCCGGGTCCTGTAGGAGCAGCGGCAGATAGTGATTGTATGGTAGAGTTAATATGCGATGGTGTTCATATACACCCTTCTATGATACGAAGTGTTTTTAAACTTTTTGGTGCCGACAGGGTAACTTTAATAAGCGACAGTATGCGTGCAACAGGTATGCCTGATGGTGAGTATACATTGGGTGGGCAAGAAGTAATTAAACAAGGAAATGTGGCAGCTTTAAAAGACGGAACAATTGCAGGATCTGCAACAAGTTTAATGAGCTGCATGTTAATGGCCGTAAAGTTTGGTATACCATTATTTGACGCCGTAAAAGCAGCTGCAACAAACCCTGCAAAAACACTTAAAATTTATAATGAATATGGCAGTTTATGTGTTGGAAAAGTTGCAAATATAGTAGTTTTAAATGCAGATTTGTCTATTAAAGCTGTTATTTTTAATGGCGAAGTTGTATTTGGAAAATTGTAGATTATTAGTATAAAAATAGAGTTAAGTTTATTGTTGTTTTGTGTTGCGCCAATAAAACAGGTGTTTTTAATTTTGTAATAATTATGCTGTTGATAAAGTAATGCATTTAAATTATAATATTAAAGTAACAATACTATAATTAAGTATGTTTTTAACGCAAAGGAGAATAAACGTGAACTACACACCGCTGATTCCTTATAAACCAATTGTTGTAGAAAGCCTTGTTACAGTGCATTATTTTGAATACTCTAATACTTATAAGTTTATTGGAGAAACTCATGATTTTTGGGAACTATTATATGTAGATAAGGGTGAAGTTTGTGTTGAAGCTAATGAAAGAAAACACACTTTAAAAAAAGGACAAATTATTTTTCATGCACCCGGAGAATTTCACAATGTATGTTCAAATGGTGTAGATGCTCCAAATCTTGTTGTTGTAAGCTTTATTTGTAAAAATGAAAACATGAAGTTTTTTAACGAAAAAATATTGCCGGCAGACAATAATACAAGAGCACTTTTGGCACGAATTGTTGCAGAAGCGAGGGAAGCTTTTATAACTCCACTTAATAACCCGGATACAAAGGCGTACGAAAGAAGTGATAACGCACCATTTGGATCTGAACAAATAATATGTAACTGTATAGAACAATTGTTAATTGAACTTATTCGCCATAAAAATATTGAACAAAACATGCAAATTACCAGCGTTATTACAGATGGCGCAAGAAGTGTATTTGCAAATAAAATAATTAACTACTTGCAACAAAATGTACATAGACGATTGACTATATCATGTATAAGTAGCGATAATTTAGTTGGACAAAGTTACTTGCAAAAGAATTTTAAAGAGGCAACCGGAAGCGGTATTATGGATTATTTTAGGCAAATGAAAATTGAAGAAGCTAAAAAGATGATTAGAGAAGGCAATAATAATTTTACGCAAATAGCAATAAATTTAAATTATGATTCAATCCATTATTTTTCAAGGCACTTTAAAAAATCTACGGGAATGACTCCTACAGAATTTTCTTTAAGTATTAAAGCTATATAATAGTACAATTATAAATGCACAACTTAAAATGTTGTGCGTTTTTTGTTTAATTGTGCAAATTTTATACACAAAATGATATTTTATTGGGGTATTTTTACATGTATAATTACTGTTAAAATATAAAATCTTTTAAGGAGTGACATATGTCTAAACCCGATATTAAAACAATAGACAGCGCTATAAATGCATTTGATTTGGGTGGAGAAGTTGCTGGTACGTTAAATTTTGGGCATGGGCATATAAACAACACCATATGCATTTACACCCAAGAGGAAAACGGTAAATGCAAACGATTTATTTTACAGCGAATAAGCAATAAAGCGTTTAAAAACCCAGAAGAGCTGATGGAAAATATATGTGGGGTAACCGATTATTTGCGCAAAATTATAGCAGAAAAAAACGGTGATATTGAGCGTGAAACACTAACTGTTATTAGAACTAAAAATGGTGAAAATTATTTTACCGATAACGAAGGCCGTGCATGGAGGCTTTATAAATTTATTGAAAATGCCAAAACATATGATATTGCGGGTACTCATGAGCTTTTTTACGCTGCAGGTAAGGCTTTTGGTAACTTTCAGCGTCTTTTAAACAATTATCCGGCCCACACTTTGCACGAAACTATAAAAGATTTTCACAATACAGTTAAAAGGCTTGAAAAACTAAAAACTGCAATTAAACAAGATAAGTTATCTCGCGTAAAAGATGTAAAAGAAGAAATAGAATTTGCGCTTGCACGAGAAGATGATTGCGGACTTTCATTAAAGGCGATGCAAGACGGAATATTGCCTCTTAGGGTTACACATAACGATACAAAATTAAATAATGTTATGATAGACGACATTAGTAAAGAGGGAATTTGCGTTGTTGATTTGGATACTGTTATGCCTGGTCTTTCAATAAACGATTTTGGCGATTCTATTCGTTTTGGTGCAAATAATTCGGCAGAAGATGAAAGAGATTTAACAAAAGTAAATTTTGATTTAACTCTTTTTGAAACATATACAAAAGGTTTTTTAAATGGCTGTGGAGATATACTTACTAAAGCAGAAATACAGAATTTGCCTCTTGGCGCAAAAACAATGACTTTGGAGTGTGGAATTAGGTTTTTGACAGACTACTTAGAGGGCGATGTGTATTTTAAAACAACAAGAGATAGACAAAATTTAGACAGAGCAAGAACACAGTTTAAGCTTGTTGCAGACATGGAACGCGAGTGGGAAAGTATGCACGCTATAATTAACAATTACATTTAAACACTAAAACTATAATAAAATGTACGCTATAATTTGTGCAAAAATAGTAGGCTATGCACAAAAATATACACAATTGTGCAAAAAATATGCTTAATTGTGCAAAGGATATAGAGTTTGAATTATGGACAAACTTTTACAAATTATTGTATACTAATTGGCATGGACGAGAGAGGTTGTTTGTGCCTAAAGTAAATAAAAATTAAAAATTTAAGGAAGAGGTAATTCATTATGAAAAAGTTATGGGCAGTATTGATATGTATAATATTGGCAATATCTGTGTTTACAGCTTGTTCACAACCGGCCGATTCACAAGCACCAGTTGAATCCGAGGCAGCTTCAGTAGCTGAAGGCGAGGATTCATCAGCAGATAAAGTTTACAAAATTGGCTTAAACAGCTATCAAGAAAACTTTGAGTCAAGCCAACGTTATATTCAAAGTATGGAAGCAGCAGCGGCTGCAGCAGGCAATGTTGAACTTGTTTTTGCAGACTGTAATGCAGATGCACAAAGAGTATTACCTAACTACGATGCTTTTATTGCTCAGGAAGTAGATGCTATTATTGATGCAAGCTGGCTTGCTGAGGCAGGCCCGGCAGCAGCTACAAAAGCAGAAGCTGCGGGCATACCACTTATTGTTTGCGATTCAAACTTTGATGACAATGTTTACACAAGAAATATAGGTACAGACCAATATTTTGCAGGAACAATTGCAGGTGAGTATTTTGCTGAGTACATGGCTGAAAACCGTGAGGGTGAGATAGACTACCTTGTATTGTTATACTTCCAAGGCGGTGGCGAAAATCCAAGAATGCGCGTTCAAGGCGTTGCCGACGGATTGGTAGAAGCTGGAGTAGAACTATCTGAAGATCAAATAGTTTATTTAGACAATGAGGCAAAAGCTGACAAAACAAACCAAATTGTTCGCGACTTTTTAACAGCACATCCTGATGCTAAAAACATTATTTTTATCACTCACAATGACCCAGCAGCAGCAGGTGTTGTTTCGGCAGTTAAAAGCTCAGGTCGAGAGGAAGATTGCCTTGCAGGATCATTTGGTGGAGAGCAAAGTGCTTTAGATATTTTAGCAACAGATGATGAATTTTATATTGGTACAGTTTCTTTTGAGCAACTTCAATACGGAGACTATGCTATACCTGCAGCAATCGATTTAATCGAGGGCAGAGATGTTCCTTTAACACAAGGACCTACACCTTTTATGATAGACAGAGAGAATTTAGCTTAATTTAATATTTATTTTAAAATTAAATAATTAAATTGCACCTAAAGAACTGTTATAAGTTTGATTGATAAATATTTTTATTTTACAACAGGTTTATAGCAGTTCTTTAAGTTTTAATAAAAGTAAATATAGGTAATTATTTTTATTTTTTGCTTTAAGAAAGGAAAACAATACTATGTTGCTTGAAATGAAAAACATTACAAAAGAATTTCCCGGTGTTAAAGCATTAGATGATGTTAACCTGGATTTAAAATCTGGAGAAGTACTTGCTGTAATGGGCGAAAACGGGGCAGGCAAGTCTACTCTAATTAAAATATTATCAGGTGCTTATATTCAAAATGCTGGTCAAGTTTTTATTCAGGGTGAAGAGCAAAAACACGTAACACCTATTTCGGCTATAAAAAACGGTGTTAGTGTTATTTATCAAGAACTGAACAGCGTAGATTTAATTACAGTTGCTGAAAATATTTTTTTGGGTAATTTACCAAGAAAAGGTCCTTTAAAAGCAGTAGATTACAAAAAGCTTGAAGAGGACTCTAAAAATTTATTAAGCAGAGTTGGATTAAACATTGACCCTTTTACACCAATGGAGGAGCTTTCGATAGCACAAAAGCAATTGGTTGAAATTGCAAAAGCTCTTACAAAAGACATTAAAATTCTTGTTATGGACGAACCCACAGCTGCACTTAACAATGCCGAAATAGAAATAATGTTTGGTATTATTCGCATGTTAACAAGCCAAGGTATAGGTATTTTATATATCTCTCACCGCATGTCAGAAATATTTGAAATTTCTGACAGAGTTATGATAATGCGCGATGGCAAAAGGGTGGATTGCATTAATACAAGTGAAGCAGACACTCAAATGCTTATATCTTTAATGGTTGGACGAGAAATTAAAAATATGTACCCGGACAGAGATCCTATTAATAGTGAAGTGTGCTTTTCTGTTGAAAATTTAAATACCTCTAAAATTAAAAATATATCATTCGACGTTAAAAAAGGCGAAATTGTAGGACTTTTTGGACTAATGGGATGTGGGCGAACAGAACTGGCAAAATCTTTGTTTGGAGCAGTTGCCCGAAAAAGTGGTGTTTTAAAGCTGGACGGAAAGGTAATTAATCCAAAATCTCCGTATCAGGCAAAAAAAGAAAATATAGCATACATTCCCTCTGACAGAAAAGGAGAGGGGCTTATGCTTATACACTCCGTTGCAAGGAACTTGACAATTTCTATTATTAACAAGTTAAAGGTTAACGGGCTTATAAATTACAAAAAAGAACGTGAAATTTCGAAAGAATGGGTTGACAAATTATCGATTAAAACACCGTCTATCGAAACAATTATTGAGTCATTATCGGGTGGTAATCAACAAAAAGTTGTTTTGGCCAAATGGCTGGAAACAGACCCTAAATTGCTTATTTTGAATGAGCCAACGCGAGGCATAGATGTTGGTTCGAAATCTGAAATTTACAATTTAATGCACGATTTAACACTGCGTGGTATTAGCATTATTATGATTTCTTCCGACATGCCTGAAGTTATGGGTATGGCCGACAGAATGGTAGTAATGTTTGAAGGCCAAATTAGTGATATTTTACATAAATCAGAATATACTCAAGATATTATATTAGAAAAAGCTATCGGTCTTAGCGCTGTTTAATTGAGCAAAAGGACATTTACATTAATGTAATGTGAATTTGCATATAGAAATATTAAAATAACTTCAATATTGTATATTGCACGAAAGGAAAAACCATGGAACTTAAAAAGCAAACCTCTTTTATGCAAAAATTAAAACCGTTTGTAACGGATATGAACTTTTCTTTATCAATAGCAATTGTGCTGCTTTGTATATTTTGGTCTATTCAAAGCCCATATTTCTTTACGCTGTACAACATTACAAATATGGGTTTTGCGGGCTCTGTTACCGGTATTATGGCAGCAGGTTTAACAATTAGCCTTGTAATGGGCGCATTTGATTTATCTCAGTATGCGGCAGGTACACTTGCCGCGGTTGTAGCAACTACTTTAATGCTAAACGGTGCGCCTGTTTGGGTTGGGTTTATAGTTGCTATAATTGTTGGAGTATGCTGTGGCGTAATTAACGGTATAATTTTAACTGTTTTTAAAATTAATCCTTTTATTACAACTTTAGGTACTCAGTTAATATTTAGGGCACTTTGCTACATTATTACCTCCAGCCAAACATTATATATAAGTGATCCGGTTATGGAGTTTATTGGTCAAGGCTATTTACTTGGGTTGCCAACTTCTGTTTGGCTTATGGTTGTTGTTTACTTAGTACTCGCTTACGTTGTAAAATATACTTCATTTGGCAGAAGTGTTTTTGCAGTTGGTGCAAATGCGAATGCAAGCTTTTTAGCGGGTATAAACATAAATCGTGTTAGAATACTAGGGTTTGTTATAAGCAGTACTTGTGCTGCAATTGCAGGCTTTTTAGTAACTGCACAACTTGGTGCATGCTTACCACAAAACGGTGTAGGTTCTGAAATGAACATTACTACAGCAGTTTTACTTGGCGGATTAAAACTTGGTGGCGGTAAAGCTAAGTTATCAGGTACATTTTTAGGCCTTTTAATGATAACAATTATAGACAACGGCCTTACATTGCTAAGCGTGGAATCTTATTATCAAATGCTTGTACGAGGATGTATATTGGTACTTGCTGTTCTTATAGATTCAGTGCGTGGCGGTGGCTATAAATAATATAGTTTTTATTGTATATATTTACTTTTTGAAAGGTGATGCATAATGATTACTGCAATAATGATAGGCGCAGGCCAACGTGGATATGAAGTTTATGGTAAATGTGCACTTGCAAACGGTGATAAATTAAAATTTGTTGCTGTGGCAGACAATGATAAAATTCGCAGAGAAAGATTTGCGAAAGAGCACAATATTATGCCTGAAAATTGCTTTGAAAATTACGATGATATTTTAAACAAACCTAAAATGGCAGATAGTGCTTTTATTTGCACACAAGATAGAATGCATACTGTGCCCACATTAAAAGCACTGGAAGTTGGGTATCATATTTTGCTTGAAAAACCGATGTCGCCAATGGCGGATGAGTGTATAGAGATTGGAAAATATGCTGAAAAATATAAACGCATAATAAACATTTGTCATGTTCTAAGATACTCTGAATTTTACTCGGGAGTAAAAAAAGTTATTGATAGCGGAAAAATAGGTGAAGTTGTAAATATAAAACAAGCCGAGAATGTAGGATGGTGGCATCAACCACATAGCTTTGTAAGAGGCAATTGGTCAAATAGTACAGAAACAAGCCCGATGATTCTTCAAAAATGTTGTCACGATATGGACATAATATTGTGGCTTATGGATAAGTCTTGTAAAAAGGTAAGCTCATTTGGAGGATTGCATCATTTTAAAGCAGAAAATGCACCTGATGGCTCTACTGACAGATGCACAGATGATTGTAAAGTTAAGGATACATGCATATTTAATGCAGAGAGGTACTATTTAGGCGATAATATTAAATGGCCTGTTTCGGTAATAAGCGAAGATACATCGTTAGAAGCCAGAAGAAATGCTTTAAAAACAGGGCCATATGGCAAATGTGTTTATAAGTGCAACAACGATGTAGTGGATCATCAGGTAGTTAATATGGAGTTTGAGGATGGTGCAACGGCAATATTAACGATGTGTGCATTTACACCTGATTGCACACGTTCTGTAGAAGTTATGGGCACTAAAGGGTACATTAAGGCAGACATGAATAAATTTGGAGACACTGCTAAATGTAATAAAATACATGTTTACGACTTTTTAACAGGTAATAGCGAAGAGATTACAGTAAGCGACTATGGCCTTATGACAGGACATGAAGGAGCAGATGTTGCTTTAACACTTGGATTTGTGAAACAAGTTGAAAACCATGATATAGAAGGGCGAGTTACGGCTGCACGCTCTGTTGAAAGCCATTTAATGAGTTTAGCGGCAGAAAAATCTCGTGTAGAAAAACGCCAGATATTAATGGAAGAAATGTGGAACAGTAAATAACAAGAAATTAAAAGTTAATTACAATATTAAAAAATGCTTAAAAACATAATAATAATAATAAAATGCCTCTATGCTATAATTTTAGCATAGAGGTTTTTTATGCATAAAAAAATAAAAAGCACCATTTGTATAGGTGTAAACAAAAAGCGTAAGAAATAATTAAACAGCATTTTTGAACATAATTTTAAGTATATTTAAGTTTTGTGGTATACTATAAAAAACACAATGTGTTATTAATTTGTATTTTGTGGCTTGCACTTTAAATATAAACCTAAAGTTACAAAATGAAATAATATGTTGGTAAAGCTAATATATATTGTAATTATTATAGCGGAGGAATAACATGCGCCTACTTTTATGTGAAGATGAAATACAACTTTCAAACGCACTTGTAAAAATATTAAAGCACTACAATTACAGTGTAGATGCTGTTTTTGATGGCGAAGATGCCCAAGAATATATAAACAGCAGCAATTATGATGCTGTTATTTTAGATATAATGATGCCAAAAATTGACGGCTTAACAGTTTTGAAGAACATAAGACAAAGCGGTAATACCGTACCTATTATAATGCTCACGGCAAAATCTCAAGTAGACGATAAAGTTGCAGGGCTTGATTTTGGTGCAAATGATTACCTTACAAAGCCATTTGAAACAAAAGAACTGCTTGCAAGAATAAGGGCGATAACAAGAAGTGTTTCAGACAGTGTATCGTCTATTTTAATGGCAGGCAACTTAAAGTTAAACCGTAAAACATTTGAGCTTTGCACAGAAAGCAGCAGTATAAAACTTGCAGGTAAAGAGTACCAAATGATGGAACTTTTAATGATAAATAAAGGGCAAGTTATTGCCACAGAGCGCTTAATGGAAAAAGTTTGGGGTTATGAAAGCGATGCCGAAATTAATGTGGTTTGGGTTAATGTTTCCAATTTGCGAAAAAAACTAGCAGAATTAAATGCAAATGTAAAAATTAAGGCCACAAGAAACACTGGATATTCGCTGGAGGAAGAAAAATGCTGAAAAAGCTGCAGAGAAAATTTATTCTGCTTACAACATTAATAAGCGTTGTTGTGCTTATTATAATTGCTGTAACTGTAAATGTTGCAAATTATTTTTCTATTATTAATCATGCAGATGATGTATTAAATTTGCTCATTAGTGGCGAGCTCTCAAGGTTTGAAAGCGGTGGTATAAGCAACGATGATATGAGCGATAATGGGCAAGGTATAAATGATGTGTTGGGCGAGGAAATTTTTGGTGGTAACGAAAGCGCAAACAACGATAATGAGCATAATGATACAGCGAGCAACGACGGTGGATTTGCCCCACCGCCACATAGAGGCAACTTTGCAAAGGAAATTGCATTTACTACAAGGTACTTTGTTGTTAGAAGCAATGCACAAGATGAATTTAACTATGTGGATACAAAAAATATTTCCTATATTTCGCCGGAAGATGCTGTAAATCTTGCAGTGCAAGTTAACAATAGCGGAAAACTAAACGGAACAATAGAAGATTTTAAATACACAAAAGTTGAAAATCCCATAGGCTATTCGTATTATTTTCTCGACATTGAAGAAGATATATTAAATTTTGAGCGTTATGCTCGCTTTTCAGCCCTTATAGCGCTAGGAGCAAGTGGTTTTATTTTTGCATTATCGTGTATATTTTCCAAAAAAGCGGTTGCACCTATAGCACAAAGTTACGAAAGACAAAAAACATTTATAACAGACGTAAGCCATGAGTTTAAAACGCCGCTTGCAATTATAAAGGCAGACAGCGAAGTTATAGAGTTAGAAAATGGTGAAAGTGAGTGGACAAGCAGTATAAGTACACAGGTAAAACGACTTAACAGCCTTGTGGAAAATCTTGTTTCGCTGACAAAGCTAGATGAGCAGCAAGCAAAAATTGTTAAAACGCAGCTTAATTTAAGCTTACTTGCAAACAACACACTAAACGAGTTTTCCTCGGCCATGCAAAGCCGTAATTTAACACTTAACACAAATATTAAAAGCGAAGCATTTATAAGCGGTGATGAAAAAACTATATACAATTTGCTTTGCATACTTTTGGAAAATGCTATAAAATATGCACCGGAAAGTAGTGAGGTGTATGTGAGTGTTTATGAAAAGGCGGGTAAAAAAATATTTAGCATAAAAAATAGCTGTGATGATTTTAAAATAGGCAGACACAACGAGCTTTTTGATAGATTTTACAGAAATGATAAGGCGAGAAACAGTGAGAGTAAAGGTTTTGGTATAGGACTTTCAATAGCAAAGTCTATATGCGATATGCACGGCGCAAAAATTACAGCAGAGAGCAAAACAGGTAGTGAAATAATTTTTGCGGTTGTGTTTTAGTAGTATAGGCGAATTGTTAAATTGTATGGACGCTCCTGTGCAGTCGCTCTCCCTCTACCCTTTGCGTACACTATGTGTGAGCACGTTACTATAATATAATTTTAGGGCAGTCAACATAAGGCTGCCCTAATGTTTTGTGTAAAAATAAAATTTTTTAATTTCTCGTAAGTTTTTTTGTGTGGATTTTCAGATAGATAGTGTCAAAAACTATCTTTGGTAAAAAAACTTTTTTTCACAGTTTTTTCACAAAACACTCTGCCAAATTTTAAGTACATTTAAGTTTTGGCATATATAATACACTCAACACAAAAAAAGAGGATATAAATAATGAACAAGACAAAATTTATAAAAATAGTAATAGATATATTGATGGCGGTAATTTTAATTTTACTGTTAAAACTGAGTTTTACAGGTTTATTATTACACGAAATACTCGGCATAGCGCTAATTATAATTTTTGCTTACCACATTATTTTAAACGCAAAATGGGTTAAAGGTGT
>CAYJGU010000033.1:0-20816 GCA_964369925.1 uncultured Bacteroides sp.
TCAATTAGTATATCAAATCTCTTTCCCTTTGTCAATACTTTTTTTGAACTTTTTTAAGAAATATTGCATCTTGTGTTTTTACATTGATTTAACACAATATATGGTATAATATACAATTAATTAAAATTGCAAGTCACCTTTTTTGTGCTAAATGCATGTTTTTGCTTTCTTCTACAATATTTTCATCAGACAGCTTAATCATATTAACATATGTTTAACATGTTTGTCAATACAAATATTAACATTTTGTGAAAATAATAAATTAATTTGTAAAATATTATAAATTATAAAATTAACATTATTTGCTGGTTTTTAAAAATTTGCTTAAAGGTTTATATAAAACAAACGTGATAGCACCATTAATACCGGCTTTGATTAAATTAAACGGAATAATAGCAGGTAAAAGCAATGTTATAACACTTTCAATAGGTTGGCCTAAAAATAATGGAGTTAATATTAAATTGCAGCCCACCATAACAACTGTCATAGTTATTGCTCCTAAAGCAATTGCTACCGCTGCTTGCTTTCTTGTTTTGTTGCGTTTATAAATTAATCCTGTTACTAGTACATAACTTCCCATTGCTAGTACATGCATAACAATTCCAATAATGCCACTTCCCGCCGACACCGTAGTTCCTTGCAAAACCGCAACAATAAATGTTATTAAAAGTCCCGACCATGGTCCATATAAAAATGCACCTATTAAAATAGGAACTCCTGCAGGGTCATATTCTAAAAAGGGTGCAGCCGGTATAATACTAAAATGAATAAGCCCAGCCAATATTACTCCTAAAGCCGATAGCATTGCCATGCCTGTAATTTTTTTTGTTTGCATACGTAAATTGTTGTTTTTCATAATACTCTCCTTTTTGTAACGAGTTTTAAATTATAAAAACAATTGGTTAGCATTAAAAATAAAATGCGCCCTTTTGAAAATACAAAAGGGCGCATAAAAACTAAACCATGTTTCTATCATCCGGACTTAAGTTATACAAAACATATTATATAACAATTACCGTCGGCTTTGGAATTACACCAAATCAGCACGTAAAAAGTGCTCGCGGGCTTTAACCGCCGGTGAGGAATCACACCTCGCCCCGAAACTTTGTTTTTTTATTATAGCACATTTATTTAATTTTGTAAATTAAATTTTCCATTGAATATAATTTATGCCTATTATATAATGTAAGTAGAAATTCATTTTTTTTGAATAATTGTTAATTTATTTATTTCGCATCCTTTTTACTTTTGTTTAAACATTTCATTTAGTTTGTTAAAAATATATAAAAAAATATAAAATACTGACAATATTTTGTTTGCCCTTATGTGCATATATGTGGTATAATATATTGCGTGAAATGTAATAAAAATACAATATAAAAGGAATTTTTAATATTGATAACTATAGTAAAGGAAATATTTTTAACCATTGTTATATTAGCTACAGTAGTTGCAATTGTTGGTTCAACTGATCCCGGTAAACAATATATAGATAAATATAATAAGAATAAAACAGGCGAAATAATATATGATACTGTTGAAATTCCGCAAATTAATTTACCAATGGCCGATGCATTAGATGTTAGAAATGGTAATGTTTGCACAGTCGATATATCCAACGTTAATAGCGGATATGTTATGATTAAATATTTTGGGACAAACCAAAAAATTAAAATTAATATTCAACACGAAAGCAAAGAAAATTTTTATTATGATTTAAATTTAACCGATAATTTTGAAACATACCCGCTTATTTATGGCAGCGGAAAGTACATATTAACAGTTTACGAGCATATAAACGACACTTACTATGATATTGTAGATACAATATACTTTACTGCCGAAATATCAAATGAACGTGAGGTTTTTTTATATCCAAACCATTATACATATTATGAAGCTGACTCTGAATTAGTAAGTATTAGTAATGGGGTAACTCAAAGCAGTGAAAGTGAAGTTGACACTATAGAGAATATTTTTAACTATGTTATTGATAATATAGAATATGATTATGATAAAGCTTCAAGTAATGAAATATTATATGTGCCGGATTTAAATAAACTATTGGATGAAAAAAAAGGAGTTTGTTTAGACTATGCAGCACTGACAGTTGCGATGTTAAGAAGCAAAGGTATACCTGCTAAGCTTGTTGTAGGGTATGCTAATGATGTATATCATGCATGGGTAAGTGTTTACACTAGCGAAAAAGGTATTATAAATGGAAACATTCCTTTTGAGGGAGAAGGTTGGGTTGTGCTTGACCCTACATTAGCAGATACAGGTGATGTTTTACCCGGATTTGCCGGTGTAGACACACAAAATATAATTTACACCGAAATGTATGTTATGTAATGTACACAATTTAAAATACAAATTTATTTTAATTTTAATTTATTATATTATAAGGATGACAAAAATGAAAATTATTTTTTTAAAAAAAGCAATATTACCTATTATAACTTTATTTTCTATTCTCGTTTTTTCAGGATGCAGCGATGCGATAGACTCTATAAAAGAACAAATTTCAGGTGAAGATAATACATCAGCTTCTAGCGGCCCGGTAAGAGATAACACACCTAAAGTGTTAACACCTTCTGCTGATGGAACAAACGCATTTAATGGTACAGCCTCTGTTGTAGATGTATCTAACATTAATAATGGTTACGTTATGGTAAAGTACACCGGTACTAAAGAAAAAATTAAAGTGCAAATAAGGTACGAAGGTGGAGAACCTTATACTTATGATTTAACTACAAGCGGTGAGTATGAAGTATTTCCACTGACTACAGGCGATGGAAACTATACATTAACTGTTAACGAAAATATAACAGGTACTCAATATGCAGTAGTAGATACAGCAACATTTACTGTACAGCTTAACGATCAGACAACACCGTTTTTATATCCAAACCAATATGTTAACTTTACTGCCCAATCACAAATTGTAAATTTAGGCAGTGAGCTTGCCCAAAATGCCTACAGCGATTTAGAAGTAGTTAGCAATATATACGAATATGTAACAGCAAATATTTCTTACGACTACGATTTAGCAAGTACAGTAGAAACATTCTACTTACCTGATGTTGATTCAACACTTACAACAAAAAAAGGAATATGCTTTGATTATGCAGCACTTATGACATCTATGCTTAGAAGCCAGGGAATACCTACACAACTTGTAATAGGTTATGCCGGTACAGCTTACCATGCTTGGATAAGTGTATATACACCCGAAACAGGCTGGATTGATAATGTAATTCAGTTTGAGGGTGACAAATGGGAAATACTTGACCCAACATTTGCCTCCACAGGAGGTTCTAATCCTGATCTTGCATCTTATATAGGCGATGGTCAAAATTATAACGCACTGTTCTTTTATTAAAAATGCATATTTAATAATTAACAAAACTTGTTATTTTAATTTTGCTTAAAAGAAAGGAGATTTGTATGGCGAAGCCTAAGACAAACACAAAAAAAGGCAAAGAACTTAGTACCGGCTTTTTAACAAATTTTTTTGAACAACTATATATGTTTTTTCAAAGCGGTGTAACTGTTTGGGAAAGTTTGTCTATTATGAGCGACAATTCCAATGCTAAGCAAGAGCGTGCAGTTTTAAATAGTTTGTATGAATATACCGTAGATGGTTTACCGCTATCAGGTGCAATGGAAAAAGTTGGCGGCTTTCCTGATTATTCTATCGGAATGTGTAAAATTGGTGAGCAAACAGGTCATATGGATGAAACCATTTTATCGTTAAAAACATACTATGCCGAACGCGATTTATTGTCAAAAAGCATTCGTTCTGCCATCTCATATCCCCTTTTTATGTCCGGTATGGTTTTGTCGGTTATATTAATATTAATTATTCAGGTAATGCCCATTTTCCAAGAAATATTTGCTCAACTTGGACTTGGTATGAACCCTTTTGCTACATTTTTATTGAATTTAGGGCAAAACTTAAATTCTTATTCGCTTATATTACTTATTTCGGTTTGTGTAATTTTAGTTTTTGCTTTAATTTTGCGTAAAACTTCTTTTGGCAAACAATTTTTTATAGATACGTTCGACACATTTCCTCTTACTAAAAACCTTTCTCGATCTCAATCAGCAAACAGGCTTGCTTTTTCTGTATCGCTAATGATGGCTAGTGGAATCGACTCTTTAACAGCATTTGAATTTTCAAAAACACTTATTTCCAGCAAACACACACAAATTAAAATTGACTATATCAAAAAATCTTTAGAAGACGGTATGTCGTTAAATAATGCACTTATAACAAGCAAAGTATTTGCAGAAGACTACAATGGCATGATTGTTGCAGGTACTCGTGTTGGTACAACCGATAGCATGCTAATGTCTATATCTAAAAGGTATCACAAAGAGACAGAGATGCGCACACAAAAACTTATAGGCATTGTAGAACCTGCCCTTGTTGCTGTACTTTGTATAATGGTGGGACTTGTTATGCTTTCGGTTATGCTACCGCTAATGGGTATATTATCGGGTATGCAAGTATAATTTTAAATAGTTTTCGGAGGTTACTTTGTATAACAATAATTTTTTAGACAAAGTTAAAAATTTACTGAAAAACGGCCTTTTTTGGTCTGCTATAATGTTTGCATTTGTTGTTTATTTTATGTTGTTTGGAGTTAATAATATCTCCTCTAATGTATCTTCTCAACAACTTGAATTAATAGCAAATTCAGTAAGGCGTAGTGCTGTGCAATGCTATGCACTTGAAGGCAGCTACCCTAAAGACTTAGAATATCTTGTTCAAGAATATAATTTAAATTATGATAGCGAAAGTTATGTTATTCACTACAGAAATGTCGGCGGAAATTTACTTCCGGAAATATCTGTTTTTCATTTAGAAAAATGATTTGAGAAAGGATGTACATATGTCAAATCAAAACAGGATAGTTGATATTGTATTTGTGGTAACTCTTTTCTTTTTATATTTAATTTTTACTTTTACATTATGTATTATTGGAATCAACGTTTATCAAAAAAATGTTGCTGATTCAGCTGAAAACTATAATGTAAGAACATCAGTTTTATACATAACCGAAAAGTCGCGACAAAACTTGTCTACTGATGGAATACGTATAGATAACGTTGCAAACAGCAACGCCCTTGTATTGGCCCAAACAATAGAGGGTACTGTTTACGAAAACTGGATGTACGTTGAAGACGGATATTTATGTGAAGTTTTGATGCCAAAAGACAGCGAAGTTATTGCAAATATAGGCCAAAAAATTATGCCTATGACAAAATTAGAACTTAATATAACTGATAACAACTTGCTTGAAATTACTGTTACTGATGAAATAGGCCAGTTTTACTCATCTAGTATAAATATTCAAAATGCTACAATGAAAGGCGGCTGATTATGCATATACAAAAATCTAAAAGCCGTTATTTTCTTGCCGAGCTAATAGTTAATTGCATGTTTTTTGTAATTGGAGCTTCAATTTGTATAAGTATTTTTGCCAATGGATACACCTTAAGTACAAATAGCCATGAGCTTTCCATGTCTACACTTAAAGCGCAAAATACTGCCGAGTGTATAAAATCGTGCAATGGTAACGTGGAAGAATTTATACAGCTAACAGGTGCCGAACTTAACGAGGGCACATATTATATTTATTTTGATGATAATTGGTTGCAAACACAAAGTGACACCGCAACTTTTACAATGAGTGTAAATTTTAATGTTGATGATATAAATATTTTAAATTCAGATATAACAGTATATAACTTAAACGAAACTATATACAATTTAAATTTTAATAGATATATTGGATTAGCAGGCGGTGTTGGATTATGAATAATAAACGACAAAGTGTTATTAGTTTAGGTGTAGTTTCACTTGTTACTGTGTTTGCTATTTTACTTTTAACATCTTTTTCAATACTTATATTATCCAATTCAACTTCAGACAGTTACCTATCGCAAAAAACATCTAAATCGGTTAGCGATTATTATGCCGCAGAAAGCAGCGCTGAAATTGTTATTGCTAATATAGATAAAATTAGGCAAACAAATACTTTTAATGATTTGTTTGAACTTAAAACATTGATTGAAAATGAAGGCTACAAAATTAGTAGCGAAATACAATTTGAGGATTATAACGGGGTTGTTGTTGAATTTGAGCAAACCGTTGATGATAATAAGTATATAAAAATTGCCGTTGGCTTTGGTATAGATAAGAACGAAGATGTTGATAGATTTATATGGCAAACAGTTGCAATAGAGTAAATATATAACAAACTAAATGTAAACATACGTTACACTTAATATGAAGGAGATTCAGTATGAATTTGCAAGATTTTTTGACAGATATGGTAAAAAGAGAAGCCGCAGACATTTTTTTAGTTTCCGGTAGACCAATATGTTACAAAAAGCATCATGTCATAGAAAATTGGTCGCAAGAAAGATTATTGCCTGATATGACATCAAAAATTATATTAGAAATATACAAAATGGCAAAGCGCGATCCTGCCATTTTACATAATCGCGGCGATGATGATTTCTCGTTTTCAATACCGGGGATTTCGCGTTTTAGAATTAATACATATAAACAACGTGGCTCTTTTGCAGCTGTTATTCGTGTTGTTGCTTTTTCTTTGCCTAACCCAAAAGATTTTGGCATACCCGATGAGCTATTAACGCTTGCAGATAAACAAAGAGGACTAGTACTTGTAACCGGCCCTGCCAGCAGTGGTAAAACAACAACTTTAACTTGTATTTTAGACGAAATTAACAGTAAAAAAAGTTCGCACATAATTACACTTGAAGATCCTATTGAATATTTACACAGCCATAAAAAAAGTATTATTAGTCAGCGTGAAATTGCAATTGATACAGGTAGCTATGCTATTGCTTTAAGGGCTGCTTTGCGCCAAAGCCCAGATGTAATTTTAATTGGCGAATTGCGCGACCCTGAAGCTATTAATATAACACTAACAGCCGCAGAAACAGGACATTATATTTTCTCTACTTTGCATACTGTTGGTGCTGCTAATGCAATTGATAGGCTTGTGGATACATTCCCTTCTACACAGCAAGAACAAATTAGAATGCAACTTTCTATGGCTCTTCAAACAGTTGTTTCGCAGCAACTTATACCTAAAATTGGTGGTGGCGTTATACCTGCATTTGAAATTATGCACTGTAACAGTGCCATTCGCACACTTATACGTGATGGGCGAACTCATCAAATCGGCTCTATTATTCAAGCCTCATCTGAGCAAGGCATGATAAGCATGGATGCCAGTCTTTTAAACCATTACAAAAGTGGTCTTATATCAAAAGAATCTGCATATGACTTTAGTATTTCACCTCAATTCTTACAACGTCAAATTGAAAAACTAGAGGCTAACTAACAAATAATTATATAATTTTAGGAGTATTAATGGAAATAACTTTACTTGCAGTAATTGCAATAATATTACTTTGCCTTTTTGTAGGTGGATTTATAATTGTGAACAATATTAAAAGCACAATTATGCGTCTTTTTGGCACATCTAATTTATTAGAAATTGCCGATATGAGAGAAGAAGAAATGGAGGACACTCCAAAATCTATAAGCGGTATAGAGCAACTTGCAAGACCAAGAATTGAGCAAGACTTTAAAGATATGAGCATTGATGAGCTAAAAAGTCGAGATGCAGATGAAATATATGCATATTACAATAGTCTTAGCAGTGGAAACATAGACAGATATGGACAAATGCACAACGTAAACGATAAATTAAAGGCTATTGCTAAACAATATAAGGTTCAAAACATTAAAGTTAGCAATGTAAAAATACATAAGCATGCAATAAGCAATTACGAAAAAGACGATTTTAATGCGCTTATAACTTTTCAATCTGCAGTTGAGTATAATAAAACAGATATAGATAATCCCGGCGGTAAAAAAACGCAGGTACGAGTACAAACATCTTGGATTTTTTTACCAGAAGATGCTAATTACTCTCAAAATGGCCTTACATCTGTAAACTGTCCAAGCTGTGGTGCCCCATTAAAACATATAGGAGAATCTGTTTGTAGTTTTTGCAAAAGCAAGGTATTAATTAATTTTACTAAAGCATGGAATTTAAACAGTATAAATGAATATTAAATTTGTGTAAAATTAAAAGCGCATCGGATAATCCGATGCGCTTTGCTGTTTGTTAATAACTTACCGGTAAATTACAAGCAACTAAGTTTTTTTCACTGTACGTTTTTTCATTATTCCGCTTGGTTTAAAGCCCGGTGTTTGTCCCTGCTCCAATGTTCTAATCTCTTTCGTTCTTGGGTTAACATAAGTTTTTGGTGCTCTCTCCCTCATTTCAAAGCGGCCAAATCCACTTAATGTAACCTTTTCGCCTGCTGACAATTTATTCATAATGCTATCTAATGTTGTGCATATTATATTGTCAACGTCTGATGCAGGAAGTTGTGTTGTTTTCGATACATGCGATATTAGTTCAGATTTTGTCATTTTCATCTCCCCCTTTGAAAGATGTGGGTGTCAAAAAAATGTCGTCCTGTTGTATTTATTTTACATTATTTACAAAGTTTTTTCAAGATATTTTTGCAATATTGCCAAATATCGTCATTCTTTACAATATAAAGTACATTATTTTATGTTTGTTGACAATACAATTTTGCATATTTTTTTTTGTTATTTTATATATACTTTATTATTTATCGATACTGTGTACTATTTTGTAACATTTCTGAATTAATATTTTTTTATGTACTATTGTTATATTTGTATGTATAAATGTTGCATAATTGTTGTTGTTTCATTATATTTTATTTTTTTATACTTTTAATGCAATGATGCAAGGTCTATTAATTCCACATCATTTAATGTGTGTCCTTGTTTTAAACAATCAACAAGCACGCTTGCAGTATCTATCGAAGTTAAGCAAGGTATAGAAAGCTCTACTGCTTTTCTGCGCATAATTACGCTGTCGGTAGCAGGGTCTCTACCTTTTGACGATGTTGAAATTACATAGTCAACTTTTCCGCTTTCAAATAAATCTAATATATTTGGGTGTGCGTGGCTTATTTTATTTATTTCATTACACGCTATCATATTTTTTCCTATTTCATGTGCTGTTTTAGCAGTAGCATAAAGTTTATAACCCAAATTCTTTAAATTCCATGCAACATCAATAAGTTCTTGCTTATCTGTATCTTTAACAGTAAGTATAACACACTTGCCCTCGCCTTGTTTTGGTGTATGCAAACTATATCCAGCGCCAACAAGGCCTTTCATCATTGCCTGCTCAAAAGTTTTTGCAATGCCTAACACCTCGCCTGTGCTCTTCATCTCTGGGCCAAGTTGAGTGTCAACATCGTGTAGTTTCTCAAAACTAAAAACAGGTACTTTAACAGCGCAAATATCGGCATTTTTATAAAGTCCAGTGCCATATTCCATATCTTTAAGTTTTTCTCCAAGCATACACCTAACAGCTACATCTACCATTGGCACACCTGTTACTTTGCTTATATAAGGTACAGTTCTGGATGATCGTGGGTTAACTTCAATAATATACACATTATCGTTGTAAATAACAAATTGTATATTCATAAGTCCAACTACTTTTAAACTGCGTGCTAATCTACCTGTGTAATCTATAATAATTTCTTTACATCTTTTGCTAATATTTTGCGGTGGGTAAACACTTATACTGTCTCCCGAGTGTATACCCGCACGCTCTATATGTTCCATCATGCCAGGTATTAAAAAATCTTCGCCATCACAAATAGCGTCTACTTCACACTCTGTTCCCATTAAGTATTTGTCAATAAGTACAGGGTTTTCCAGTTCTTGTGATGTTATTATTTTCATGTATTCTATAACATCTGCGTCGTTATAAGCAATTATCATATTTTGACCACCCAAAACGTATGATGGGCGCAATAATACAGGGTATCCCAATTCACTTCCGGCTTTCAAAGCTTCTTGTTCTGTATAAATTGTTAAACCTTTTGGTCTTGGTATATTGCATTCTTCAAGTAATGCGTCAAAACGTTCTCTATCCTCTGCTGCATCAATTGCATCGGCAGATGTGCCAAGTATTTTTACACCTAATTTAGTTAGGTGCTTTGTAAGTTTTATTGCTGTTTGACCACCAAACTGAACAACACAAGCCCATGGTTTCTCTGTGGCTATTATATGCTCTACACTTTCGTTTGTAAGTGGGTCAAAGTAAAGCCTATCTGCTGTGTCAAAATCTGTAGAAACAGTTTCAGGGTTGTTATTAATTATAATAGCTTCACATCCATGCTCTTTTAAACGCCAAACACAGTGTACACTACAATAGTCAAACTCTATTCCCTGCCCTATTCTTATCGGTCCCGAACCAAATACTATAACTTTTTTCTTATTTGTGGGTTTACTTTTAATAAAAAGTTCTGCCTCGTTTTCCTCATCAAAAGTAGAGTAAAAATAAGGTGTTTTTGCACTAAATTCAGCTGCGCATGTATCTACCATTTTAAAGCTTGCAACCATTTTTTCTTTTATGGGTTTACCTGTTAATTTTTCTATGGTAATATCCATAAATCCATTTTTCTTTGCTTTCTCGTACAGTTTTTCGCTGTCATCACCGCTTTGAAGTTGTTTTTCAATATCAGCTAAATTTTTAAGTTTGCTTAAAAACCATTTATCTATTTTTGTAATATTGTAAATTGTATCAAAATCAACATCACGCTTTATTGCTTCATAAACAGTAAAGCTTCTGTCGCTGTCACACTTATGTAGCATTTCCACTATTTGCTCTTTTGTATATTCGCTAAGGGCTGGTAATGTCATACTCTCAAGTCCAAGTTCAACACTTGTAACAGATTTCATAAGCGCATGCTCAAAATTGTTTGCAATGGCCATAACTTCGCCTGTTGCCATCATTTGTGTACCTAGTGTCTTTTTAGCATATACAAATTTATCAAAAGGCCATTTAGGAAATTTCACAACACAATAATCAAGTGCAGGCTCAAAGCAAGCACAAGTTTTACCTGTAACATCATTTGGAATTTCATCTAGTGTATAACCAATTGCAATTTTTGCGGCAACTTTTGCTATAGGGTAACCTGTTGCCTTTGACGCTAGTGCAGACGAACGAGAAACACGAGGATTAACTTCTATAACCGCATATTCAAAACTATCTGGTTTTAGCGCAAATTGAACATTACAACCGCCCTCAATTCCAAGCTCTGTAATTATATTAAGTGCACTGGTGCGCAACATTTGGTATTCTTTATCGCTAAGTGTTTGGCTAGGCGCAACAACTATAGAATCGCCTGTGTGCACACCTACAGGGTCAAAGTTTTCCATATTACACACAGTTATAACATTGCCCTTCGAGTCTCTCATAACCTCATATTCTATTTCTTTCCAACCGGCAATGCCCTTTTCAATAAGTACTTGAGTTATAGGAGAAAGCCTTAACCCATTAGTTGCAATTTCTTTAAGCTTTTCTTCGTTTTCACATATTCCGCCGCCTGTTCCTCCCATTGTAAATGCAGGCCTAACAATAACAGGATACCCGATTTGCTTTGCAAATTCTAAGCAGCCCTCAAGTGTTTCCTCTACCCTACTTGGTATAACAGGTTCCTGAAGTTTTTCCATGGTGTCTTTAAAAAGTTGCCTGTCTTCAGCCTTATCAATTGTTTCGGGTTTTGCACCAAGTAACCTAACACCACTTTTTTCTAAATAACCGCTTCTTGCAAGCTCCATTGCAAGGTTTAAACCAGTTTGTCCACCTAAGTTTGGCAACACGCTGTCTGGCTTTTCAATTTCTATAATCCTTTGTAAAACAGTAACATTCATTGGTTCTACGTAAACTTTATCAGCTATGTTTTTATCTGTCATAATTGTGGCAGGATTAGAGTTTAAAAGGACAACTTCAATACCTTCACTTTTAAGTGCTCTACATGCCTGTGTGCCTGAATAATCAAATTCTGCTGCTTGACCTATTATTATAGGCCCACTGCCAATTACAAGAACTTTTTTTATTGTTAAATCTTTTGGCATTATTGTCCTCCTTTCTGTGCTTCAATCATATTTATAAACTCATCAAATAAGTATTCGGTATCTATAGGTCCTCCACATGCTTCGGGGTGAAATTGCACTGTAAAACATGGAAATTCACTGTATTTAACACCCTCTACAGTGTTATCGTTTGCATTTACATGGCTAATTTTTGCCTTAGTGTTATTTATTGTGTTTCCAAGTACCGCATATCCATGATTTTGACTTGTTATATAAGTCCTGTCTTTATCGTAATCTGTAACAGGCTGATTAACACCCCTGTGCCCATATTTTAACTTTGTTGTTTTTGCTCCGTTTGCTAATGCCATTAACTGATGCCCTAAGCAAATGCCAAAAATAGGCAAGTTTAACTTAGTAATGTTATTTAGTTCATTTATTATTTGTGTGTTCTCTGCAGGGTCTCCCGGTCCATTAGATAGCATAATTCCATCTACATTTAACTTACTAAGTTCTTGTGCAGTAGTAAATGCAGGCACAAGCGTTACTTTACAATCTCTTTTTGTTAAGTTTCTAAGTATATTGTATTTATAACCAAAGTCAAACAGTGCAACATGGTATTTACCGTTTTCGTTAAACGTTTCATTTTTTTGTACGGTAACACTTTTTACCGCATTAACTACACTGTAATTATTTATTTTTTCTATTAAATTACTGTCTTGTGCTGCTTTTTCTGCACTGTCATATTCAGTAGTAACAGCTCCGTTCATTACGCCGCTCTCTCTAATTATTCTTGTAATTCGCCTTGTATCTACACCACTAACACCAATAATGTTTTGCTGTTTTAGGTATTGGTCTAACGTATTTTTGCAGCGAAAGTTAGATGGCTCGTTACAATTCTCTCTAACTATATAGCCAAAAGCCCATATTTTTCTACTTTCAGCATCTTCGTTATTAATACCGTAGTTACCTATAAGCGGATACGTTTGAGTAATAATTTGTCCGTAATAGCTTGGATCAGTAAGTGTTTCTTCGTATCCTGCCATGCCTGTATTAAAAACAACCTCACCAATACTAGTGCCGGTTGCACCAAAATTTTCACCCTCAAACACCATACCGTTTGACAGCACTATAAAAGCTTTTGCCATGATTACCTCCAAGGTTATTTTTATTTAAATTAAATGTTATAAATATTATATTAAAATTTTCTGCTTCCCGGTTTTACAAGCGGTAAATTACCTTGCTTACAAATAGGGCACTCATCTTCGGTGTAAGTGTCTAAATTTAAGCTAAAAGCAGATGCAATAACTTTAAGCGGACTTGTTCCTTTACTTCTATCTACAACACATGCAATGCCAATACACTCACCGCCCCATTGCTCAATAACACGTTTTGTTTCAAGGCTTGAAATTCCTGTTGTTACAACGTCTTCCATTATTAAGCATTTTTCACCTTTATTTATTTCAAATCCACGGCGTAGTGTCATTTCATTATCTACTCGCTCTGTAAATATCGTTCGCTTATTCAATTGTCGTCCAAGTTCATATGCATATACTATACCGCCCATAGCAGGCCCAACAATTACATCTATTTCCATATCTTTAAGTTTGTTTGCAACTTCTTTTATAATAATTTCTGTTTTATCGGGGTACTGTTGCAACTTTGCCATTTGGCAGTATGCATTAGAGTGTCTTCCGCTTGACAATAAAAAATGTCCTTGTAAAAAT
Organism: uncultured Bacteroides sp.; assembly: GCA_964369925.1. Taxonomy (GTDB): domain Bacteria; phylum Bacillota; class Clostridia; order Oscillospirales; family Ruminococcaceae; genus Ruthenibacterium. Next base: position 13,714 of record CAYJGU010000033.1, read on the forward strand.
GCCTCACACTCTTTTAAAATATCAAGTTTATTTTCCATTTTAAATCTCCTTAACAATTATTATATTATAAAATAAATATTTATTAAACTATAGCGCAACCTTTTATGTCATCAATATTTTTAACGCCATTTTTTATAAGCCAGTTTTCAATGCCTTGTGCAATAATTGTGCAAGCATTTGGATTTATAAAATTCGCTGTTCCCACTTGTATTGCACTTGCTCCTGCCATTATAAACTCTATTGCATCTTCGGGTGTACAAATACCTCCAAGGCCTATAACGGGTATATTTACCTCTTTGCAAACCTGATAAACCATGCGCAAAGCTATAGGTTTAATTGCCGCACCTGAAAGTCCCGCAAACACATTGTCAAAAACAGGTTTTCTTTTAGTTATATCTATAGCCATTGCCTGAAATGTATTTACTAAACTTAATGCATCTGCGCCTTGTTCTTCACACGTTTTTGCCATTTCTACTATATTCTCAGCATTAGGGCTCATTTTAACTATAAGGGGTTTTGTTGTGCATTTCCTTACTCTTGCAACAACTTCCTTTGCACTGTTTGCTTTTATGCCATATGCTATGCCGCCGGCTTTTACATTTGGGCAACTTATATTAAGTTCTATAAAATCTATATCTGTAGCTTCAAGTAATTTTGCGCCTTGCTCATACTCTTCAATTGTTCCACCACCTAAGTTAACCATAACCGCAGGGCCAAGTTTTTGCATGTTTTTTAGTTCGTTATCAATAAAATGTTGTACGCCAGGATTTTGTAGACCTATAGAATTTATAAGACCCGAAGCTGTTTCAAAAAGGCGCACACCGTTATTGCCATACTTACCGTTTAGTGTAAGCCCTTTGCTGCTTATTGCACCTATTTTTTCAAAATCAACTATGTTTTCATATTCACTGCCAAAGCCAAAAGTACCGGAAGCCGCTATTACAGGCGAAGAAAGTGTTTTGTTACATAATGTAATACTACTTAAAGTCATAAACCATTTCCCCCTCAAATACCGGTCCGTCTTTACAAACGCAAAGCGGTTTATTATTTAATTTTTCAGATGACTTACATGTGCATCCAAGACATGCACCAAGTCCACATGCCATTTTTTCTTCTTTACTAACCCAAATTGGAACGTTGTATTTTGCAAAAATGTCAGCTGTTTTTTTCATCATAATTTCCGGTCCGCACGTACAAGCGGCACCAAAAAGTGTAGGGTCAATTAAATCGGTTATATACCCTTTATATCCTACAACACCTGTTTCCGAAGAAACTTCTACCCTTTCACACAGTGGCATAGCCTCATCTAGCCCAAATGCAAAATTTTTGTATCCTGCATATAAAGCAACTTCTGCGCCTTTATCTGTAAGTTGCTTTACTAACATACGAAGTGGCGCAACACCTATGCCACCACCTATAACAGCAATACTTTTTCCGTTTGCCATTTTAATTATTTTATCTATGTCAAAGCCGTTTCCAAGCGGCCCTGTTAAATTTAAAGCTTCACCTTTTTTTAACGCAGCAATTTTTTGTGTGCCACTGCCTTTTATTTCGTATAAAAAGCTTAACACACCTGTGTTTGCATTGTAATAATTAACGCTTATTGGCCTTGAAAGAACAGGTTCTTCATTTTCTTTCCATGATCTTAGCATATAAAATTGACCCGCACAAGGTTCAAAATGTTCGTTTTTATTAAGCTGTACCGAAAGCAATTTTATACTGTCTGCTTCGCTGATATTAGAAATAACCTTTGCCTTAAAGTTCTTTACAGGCATTGTTTATGTCTCCTTTCATACGAACACATTCGTTATAAGCGGCTTCATCAAAATGTACACCAACTTGTTTTTTGTAAGCAAGTAAAACACTTCTACTGCTATTAACAACCCCACCATTTTTGTTTTTATCTAAATACTGCGCTATATCTTTTGCTGTTCCACCCTGTGCGCCGTAACCAGGTATTAAGAAAAAGCTATTGTTATATTTGCTTCTAATTTCTTTTGCCTCTTCTATATGTGTTCCTCCAATAACAAGACCTAACGATGAATACCCTTTTTCTCCTATATATTGCTTGCCCATATTGTTTAATTTATCGCCAACAAGATCGTACACATGCCTATTATCTGCAAGTTTTTCGTATTCAAAATCTTTTGCACCCTCATTAGACGTTCTGCAAAGTACAAAAACACCCTTGCCATTTTTTCTCATGTATTCTGTGTAGGGAGATATAGAATCTAGACCCATATAAGGCGACAAAGTAATAAAATCAGCCTCAAAATCTCCACTAAAATGTGCCATAGCGTACATTTCAGCAGTTTTTGCAATATCGCCGCGTTTTATGTCGGCAATAGTAAGCAGTTTTTTGCTTTTTAAATAATCTAATGTGTTTTTATATGCAATAATTCCGTCTAAACCAAGTGCCTCGTAATATGCAATTTGCACTTTAAAACATCCTGCAACATCTTTTGTGGCATCTATAATTTTTTTATTAAATTCAAATATATTTTCGCCTTTAGTTTTATTTTTATCTATAAAATCTTCCGGAAGATATGAAAAATCAGTATCTACCCCAACACATACGGGCCCTTTGTTCTCTACTGCCATATAAAGCTTATCAATATTTGTCATTTTAACCACTCCTAAAATTATTTAAAGTATATAATACTTAACTTAAACACAATTAAAATTTTATTTAACCTTTGTTTTCGTTATAAGTAATTTTACCACCCTTAATTGTTGTAATTACTTTTCCTTGTAAATTTACACCGTTAAAAGGTGTGTTATTGCTTTTACCAGCAAAATCATTTTTATTTACTTTATATTGTGCATTAGTGTCTACTAATACTATATCGGCATCGTAACCTTTTTTTAGCTTACCTTTATTAGCACCCGATATTTCAGCGGGCTTTTCGCTCATTATTTTACTTAGCTCTAAAATACTAAGTCCATTTTGCACACACAGTTTTGTGTAACAAACGCTAAAGGCTGTTTCAAGCCCAACCATTCCCGGCGAATCATTCAACTTATCTTCATCTGTATGTGGTGCATGATCTGTAGCTATAGCATCTACTTTTCCTTGTTTTATTGCATTTATAATGTAGTCTACATCTTGTTTCTCTCTTATAGGAGGGTTGACCCTATAATCACTATCGTAAAACCATATGTGATGTGGAGTAACCTCACATGTAACATTAACACCGTTTTCTTTTGCTTCAATAATATGTTTTAAAGCTTGCTTAGTGCTTACATGGCACATGTGTAATTTTACATTTGTATACTCAGCAAGGTGCAAATTTCTTGCCGTTTCTATATTTTCTGCAAGTCTATAGTCTATAGGGCTAATATCCATATCTTCTGCATGGCTCATAACAATTAGGTCTTTTTCTTGTGCAATTTTCATTGCCTGCCACATTGTTAAATTATTTTGCACACCTTTGCCGTCATCGCTAATAAATTTTATAGGTTTATTTAAACTTTTTAAATGGTCTATACTCTTCCCATCAAAATCTTTTGTTATACTAACACACTGGTTTATTTCGCAAAGTCCAATTTCTTTTGCTTTGTTAATTACACTTTCTGCTATGCTTTGGCTAGAGCAAACCGGATTTGTATTAGCCATGCATGTTACTAGTGTATATCCGCCTCTTGCTGCTGCCATACTTCCACTTTTAATATCTTCTTTATGCTCAAATCCCGGTGTTCTAAAATGCGTATGCAGGTCAACAAATGCCGGTAATGCCGTTAATCCGTTTGCATCTATAACTTCGCTATCATTGTAGTTATCGCTATTCTCGCAGTATGGCTCTACACTTTCAATAAATCCATTTTTTAGTATAATATTTATTTTTTCACCGCCAGCGGCAGTTGCATTTTTTATTATCATTTACTAAAACTCCTTAAAAGTGAAAATTATAAAAAAAAACTTTTCCCAAAAAATGGGAAAAGTTAAAAATAGTAAAAACAATTAAAAGAAAAAACAAACAAGTTGCGATTATAATTTTGTTTTGGTACGTATGCAACCGCCATGTTTACTCTCCCTTAAATAATATTACTTGCAAAAATTTGCATTAATATATATTAACATTATAATTCAATACTGTCAATACTAATTTCAGTTAATAAGTAATCATTTGTTACAGCATTCTTGTTAATGTAATCTACAAAACAAAATGTATTTGTTGCATAAAGTATTGCGCCTTTGCGCTTTACATTTGATTGTTTATTATATTTATCTACTTTATTTATTGCTTTAATATACTTACCCAAATTATCATCTTTAACTTGTAATATTTGCGGCAACCTGCCGTTAGAGTTACTACAAAGTCTATCCCTTACCATTTCATCTCTTAAAACTTGCTTGTCAATACCATTCATGTTTCCTATAGTTTCAAGCAAAAACTCTGTATACTCATCTAGATTAACACCATAATGTTTAAATCCTGCTGTTTGTGCTTTTTTACCTATATATGTATAAAAATCAAACGGGGTTTTACCTGTTGCCAATATAGCATATTTTGCTGTTTTAATAAATCGCCCAGTATTGTTAATACGTTCAAGTTCACTCTCGCATAAATGTAGTACATCAATGTCTTTTTTGCATAACCAAGGTGTGCTTATAACTTCATAAGGTGGTGTTTTACTATAAGTACACTTATAAAAATCATTTTCGGTTTCAATAGCACTGCCGTGTAACACCTTTAAAAAACCCATTTGCAAAACATGTGCACCTAAACTATATGCTTTATTAAAACTGTTTGCAAAACTTGTTATATCCTCGTAAATTAATCCTGCAATCAAATCTATATGAATATGCATATTTTGCATATCTATAAGCTTTGTTATGTTTTCGCACACAAGCTTAGTATCTGTTTTGCGGCGTAAGGCCTCTAATGTTTTTTCATTAAAAGATTGCAAACCTATTTCGAGTTGGACTGCACCTTTTGGCATATCTTTTAAAATATCAAGTGTAGATTGCTTTAAAATATCTGCCGCTATTTCAAAGTGAAAGCAAACACTGTTTGGTATTTGTGTACCATAATTATTTTTAATAAAGCTTAAAATATTATTAGCATTCACTGTATTTACATTAAAAGTTCTATCAACAAATTTAACTGTTTGTGTACCGGAATTAGCAAGTGTTAATATACTTTTATATGCTTCATCTAAATTAACATATTTTACATTGCCGCATCTACCCGAAAGGCAAAATGCGCAACTGTACGGGCATCCTCTGCTTGTTTCAATATATGCAATTTTATTTTCAAGCTGTTGTGCATATCCATAATCTATATAAGCATGCTCAATTTGTTCTTTAGTACAAGGATCGCTTATAAATTGTTTTGTGCAAAGTCCCTCTATTTCATTTTTTTGCGGCTTTTTACCTATAGATATGAAGTAAAACAAATTTGCAAATGAAGTTTCGCCCTCACCTGATATTATGTAATCTATAAAATTATTTTCCGCAAAAAGTTGTTTTGCATTATAACTAACTTCTGGTCCACCTAAAACAATAATTGTATTTGGCTCTTTTTCTTTAATACTTTTTGCTATGTAAAGCGTCTGCTCTATATTCCAAATATAACAGCTAAAAGCAACAACTTTACTTTTCTTACCTAAAATTTCATGTAACACTTGTTTATGGTCTTGCATAGCCTGTTTAATACTATACTGTAAAATATATGTATTAAGGCAAGTATTATTTTTTTTATTAAAACCATGCACACCCGCGGCTATATACCACACCGCAGGTGATGCATGTACATATTTTGCATTTAAAACACACAAAATTGCATTATTTTGCATTACTATCTCCTATAATATATCAAATAAATACGTTTTTATAATAATAACATTTTGTGTAATTAATGGCAAATTGTATAAATATATTAATTTACTTTTATTTTTCGTTGCGCTCTTTCATTTTTGCAATTACAGCTGCTTGCAAACTATATAAGTTAATAAAGCCTTCTGCATCTTTTTGATCGTATACAACGTCTTCGCCAAATGTTGCAAGGTCTTCGCTATATAGGCTGTACGGTGATGTAGTACCCGCCGGTATAATATTACCCTTGTATAATTTTAATTTAACGTCTCCTGTAACAGTTTTTTGTGTACTTGTCACAAATGCAGAAAGCGATTCTCTAAGCGGTGTAAACCATTTGCCATTGTAAACTAAATCGGCAAACCTGTGCGATATCTCTTGTTTATAGTGCATTGTATCTTTATCAAGGCAAAGCATTTCTAATTGGCGGTGTGCAAAATAAAGAATAGAACCACCAGGTGTTTCGTAAACGCCGCGACACTTAATGCCAACTAAACGATTTTCAACTATATCTGTTATTCCAACACCGTTTCTTCCACCTATTTTATTTAATTCAATTATTAACTCGCTAGCCTTCATTTTTTTGCCGTCCAACTGTGTCGGCACACCTTTTTCAAAATGAATAGTTACATATTCAGCCTTATCAGGTGCTTGTTCTGGGCTAACACTCATTTCTAAAAATGTTGGGTTATTATAATCCGGCTCATTAGATGGATCCTCTAAGTCGAGACCCTCGTGAGATAGATGCCATAAATTTTTATCTTTAGAGTAGTTTGTTTCTCTGTTAATTTTCAAAGGAATATTGCGAGCCTCTGCATATTCAATTTCCTCTTCACGGCTTTTAATATCCCACAAACGCCAAGGAGCAATAATGTCTAGTTCAGGTGCAAGTGCTTTAACAGAAAGTTCAAAACGCACTTGATCGTTACCTTTACCTGTACAACCATGGCATATTGCATCGGCATTTTCTTGTTTTGCAATTTCCACAAGGCGCTTTGCCATAGGTGGACGAGCAAAACTTGTTCCCAGTAAGTAAACATCTTCATATTTTGCGCCTGCTTGCATTGTAGGTATTACATAATCTTCTGCAAACTCATCCACAAGGTCCATAATATATAGCTTAGAAGCACCTGTTTTTATTGCTTTTTCTTCAAGGCCCTCTAATTCCGACTCTTGACCAACATCTCCACATGCTGCAATAACTTCGCAATCATCGTAATTTTCTTTAAGCCAAGGAATTATTATTGAGGTATCTAGACCTCCCGAATATGCCAACACAACTTTT
>CAYJGU010000034.1:0-20599 GCA_964369925.1 uncultured Bacteroides sp.
ATTTTGCGAAAATCTAAAAGCACATTTTCACTCCTAATAAGGTTGCTAAATTATTATACTTTTTATTAAGCAGTATGTCAAGTGAATTGTACAAATAATACGCACAAAAAAGCGGATAGACCGGTAATACCAAACCTCTCCGCACTTTTAGCAATATTAACAAGGCTTAAAATGTTAAGTCTTGTAAAAATTAAACTGCTCTTGTTACTTTACCTGAACGCAAGCAACGGGTGCAGGCGTGGATATAACGAGAAGAACCGCCAACCACTGCTTTCACTCTTTTAACGTTCGGTTTCCATGTGCGATTTGTACGTCTGTGAGAGTGAGAAATTTTAATCCCAAACGAAACGCCTTTACCGCAGCAATCACATTTTGCCATTTAACTGCACCTCCTCTTGGTTACATTAAGTTGCTAAGATATCATAACAAATTGTAAAGAAAAAATCAAGTGTTTTTTTAAAATTACTTATATTATATTTAAAATTTACAACAAATGCGCACATTAAGGGTAATTTAATATAACATATTGTTAATTTATTATAAAAGTGCTATAATGTAACATATATTTAATATGGGAGACGTGCGTTTACAATTATTAATAATAGTAGCTAATGTAATAGCCGTTTTACTTAAAAAAAACATGTTTGCACATTAAAAAGCAAGCGGAACGGGGAATTTAATGGATATGAATGAAATTAATTCTGTTGGCGGCAGCCTACAAATAAACAAAGAAGTAATTGCTAAAATGGCAAAAATAGCAGCACTTGAAATTGACGGAGTTAGGGAAATTACAAAGCCGACAGACGGGTTTTTATTTGCGTTTAAAAAAGTAACAACAAAAAATGCAATAGACGTTGTATTGCTTGATGAAGTAGCGCAAATTACAATTAACTTAATTATAGAATATGGTTGCAAAGTTCAGCCGCTTTCTCAAAAAGTGCAAGAGAATATTAAAAGCGCCGTTCAAAATATGACGGGTATAACAGTTTCTAGAGTTAATATTGTAATTGCAGGTGTTGCAAGAGATACACAAGAGCAAAATATACAAGGGTAATGGGCATAATTTGCTAAATTTGCCATAACACATATAAAAGTGGGGATTTTATGAAGAGAAGACGCTCAAGAGAAAACGCCGTTTTGGCACTGTTTGAACTTTCTTTCGGTATAAACAGTTTAAGTGATATTATTGAAACATCACGTGAAATGGGAGAATATGAAATAGATGAATACGGCGAGAGCTTGTTGAATTTTTTTATTGATCACTCTAGTGAGATTGACATGGAAATAAAAGACAGGCTTAAAGACTGGACTATTGATCGTCTTCCAAGGGTAAATGCAGCTATATTGCGCATTGCTGTGGCAGAAATAATGCTTAATAAAGGTGAGATGGATAGCATTGTAATTAATGAGGCCGTTGAGATTTCGAAAACATATTCGGGAGATACCGATTACCAGTTTATTAACGGCGTGCTTGGCTCTTTTGTAAAAGATTATAACAGTAAAAAAGAAGTTTAATTTTTATGCACCGCTAAATTATAGCAAACAAAATTATTACACAAAGTGCAAATTTAAAACTAACTAATTAAATTTGCATAATACAGGAGTTTTTATGCTTGTTTTGGGAATTGATACAAGCAATTATGCGTCTTGTTTGGCAGTTTACTGTACACAAACAAATAAGTTTTTATATAAAACTAAAAAAATTTTGCCCGTTAAAAAAGGCAATTTGGGTTTAAGGCAAAGCGATGCAGTGTTTCATCACACCGTTGCATTGCCGGATATGATGCAAGAAATGGCAAAGCTGGTTGACTTAACAAAAGTAGTTGCTGTTGGAGTATCTTGTAAGCCCGAACCCTTGCAAGGCTCTTATATGCCATGCTTTTTAGTTGGGCAAAATGCCGCAACATATTTTTGCGCAGCAAAAAACATACCGCTCATTAAAACTACACACCAACAAGGGCATGTAATGTCTGCTATTTATAAAACAGGAGATGAAACATTGCACGATAAGCCGTTGTTGGTTTTTCATGTTTCGGGTGGAACAACAAAGCTACTTTACTGCAAAGATATAAATAACATAAAAATTATTGGCGAAACTAAAGATTTATACGCGGGACAAGCGGTAGACAGAATAGGTGTAAAACTTGGATTTAGCTTTCCGGCAGGGGAGTATATGAGCAAAATTGCATTAACTTGCAACGATGATATAGATCCTAAAATAAGCGTTAAAGATACTATGTGTAATTTATCGGGGCTTGAAAATAAATGCAACGAACTTATTAGTGACAATAAAAGTGATGCTTACGTTGCAAAATATTGCTTGACGGCAATAGCAAAAACAGTTTTGCACGTAATTAAAAATGCAAAAAAAACTTATATAAACGAACCTATAGTTTGCGCAGGTGGTGTTATGAGCAGTGAAGTTATAAAACAATACGTTCAAAAGCAAATGCCGCAAATTAAGTTTGTAAGCGGAGAGTTCTCTAGCGATAACGCAATGGGCGTAGCCTTAATTGCGGCAAGGCAATATAACAAAAATATATAATATTTTACTTGACAATTAATGTAAGGGGGTAGCGGTGACAGACGTAATAAGTGTATCGGCATTAAATGCATATGTTAAAAATTTGCTTGAAAGAGACATTGTTTTAACTGACGTTGCAATTAATGGTGAAATATCAAATTTTTCGCATCACATAAAAACGGGACACTACTACTTTACCATAAAAGACGAAAAATGTACTGTAAAAGTTGTTATGTTTAGGCACAACACGGCAAACATTAATTTTATGCCGAAAAACGGCGATAGCGTTATTGTTAGGGGGCAAATTACTTTATACGAGGCGCAGGGTTCGTTTCAAATAAATGCCGATGCAATGTTTGAACACGGCATTGGCACTATACAAATTGCATTTGAAAAGTTAAAACAAAAACTGGAGGCAAAAGGTTATTTTGCACCTGAGCGAAAAAAAATGTTGCCCGAATTTCCAAAATGCGTAGGGCTGGTAACGTCTAAAACCGGTGCGGCTGTGCAAGATATTTACAACGTTACAACTAGGCGAAACCCAAGTGCTAATTTTTTACTTTGCAGTGTAAATGTACAAGGCAGTTACGCCGAAAACGAAATAGCCGCTGCAATACAAACGCTAGACAAAAGTAAACGATGCGATGTTATTATTGTTGCAAGGGGTGGAGGCAGCATAGAGGATTTGTATGTTTTTAACAGTGAAATAATTGCAAATGCAGCATATAAATGCAAAACACCTATAGTTTCGGCAATTGGGCACGAAACAGACTTTTGTATTTTGGATTTTGTAGCAGATTTGCGCGCACCAACACCAAGTGCTGCAGCTGAAATTGTAATGCCAAACATGCAAAACGAGCTTGAAAATGCAAACTTAATTTTTGATAGCATAAAAAATTTAATGATAAACCGCCTTTTAGAGTGCCAAGAAAAAACAAAACTTTATGCAAATAATTATGTTTTAAAGCAGGTGGCAAAATACCCTGCAACACAAATGGCGCATATATATAGCATTAAATTTAATATAATGCAAAACATGCACAGTAAAATAAAACAGGCTAAAAAAAGCGTTTTGCATTACGCAACGCTTGGAGATTCGCTTAATCCTATGGGTGTACTGGCAAGAGGTTACAGCATTGTAAAAAAAGATAATTATATTGTAAAAACAGCACAAAGTGTAAGCGTAGGCGATGATATTAACGTAAAATTACACAGCGGTGAAATTGAATGTAAAGTTACAAATATAAAGGGTGATGAATAAATGCAAAAAGATAAAATGACATACGAAAAAGCAAGTGAAAAACTTGATGAGCTTCTTGAAAAAATGTCTTGCGAGGACGTTGCACTGGAAGACAGTATTAAATATTATGCGCAAGCGGCAGAGCTTATAATTTTTTGCAACAGCACACTTGAAAAAGCGCAAATTAAAGTTGAAGAGATTAGCGCGCAATTACAAAAGGATAATGGTTAATGAATTATAAACAAACTTATGAAACATATTTAAATATGGCTCAAAAACAACTTGATGAGACTGTGGGTAAAGTTTTTTATAATACACAGAAATCTGAAGTTGCGCAGGCTGCTGTTTACTCATTAATGGGTGGTGGCAAACGTGTTAGGGCTGTTATTTGTTTGGCAGTTTGCGACATGCTGGGCGGTAATTTAAGCTTAGCTGCACAATATGCAAGTGCTATAGAAATGTTACATTGCTACAGCCTTATACATGACGACTTGCCATGTATGGATAATGACGACTATAGAAGGGGTAGACTTTCTTGCCATAAAAAATATGGGCAGGCAACTGCGCTTTTAGCGGGTGATGCTTTGCTGACAGGTGCGTTTGAGGTGATAAGCAGCGCAAACGGAGAACCAAAGCAAAATATAGATGCCGCAATAAACTTAAGCCGTGCGGCCGGTGCAAACGGCATGATATATGGACAAGAAATGGATATTGAGAGCGAGAAAAAAAGTGTTAGCGAGAGCACGCTTTATGAAATACACAAAAATAAAACAGGGGCGCTTATAAAGGCCTCAGCTCAGCTTGGAATAGCTGCTGCAAACAATGTTAGTGAAATACAAGCTAAAGCTATATGTAGTTTTGCACTTAACGTGGGGCTTGTATTTCAAATAGCAGATGATGTTTTAGATGCGACAAGTGATAAAAAGCAGCTTGGAAAAAGCGCAGGAAAAGACGAAAAAAGTGATAAAACAACATTTGTAAAATTGTACGGGGTTGAAAAATCTAGAGAGTTAATGTTAGAATATACAAATGAAATGTGCGAAAAATTGCAAGAAAATTTTGATGATAAATGTGAATTTTTAGTAGAGTTTGCAAAACAACTTACACATAGAACAAGCTAGTTTTTAATTGCTAAAAGTAAAATAAATGTATTTATAATGTAAATTGGTTTAATTGTTAATAATATAAAAGTAAATCTTCATCTGCCGCATAGAGGATTTATATAAATAATTATGAGCGGCAGAACGGAGAATTGTATGCAGTTGCAAAATATATTATTTGGTAATTACATTTTAACTGTGGCCGCCATTTCTTGGATTGGGGCGCAAATTGCCAAAACAATAATTAACTATTTATTAGTGGGTAAGTTTGACCCCGAGCGCCTTTACGGTGCAGGGGGTATGCCAAGTGCTCACTCGGCATTTGTATGCAGTGCGTTTATGGCCACTGCAAGAAGTGAAGGTGTTAGCTCTCCTTTATTTGCAATTGCCTTTATACTTGCAGCAGTTGTTATGTACGACGCCATGGGTGTTAGGCACGAAACAGGCAAGCAGGCAAAAGTGCTAAATAAACTGTTAGACGACTGGCTTGATGATGAAGAAGACAACGATGAAGACGGCTCTTTGGCCAAATTAAAAAAGCTAAAGGAGAAAGTAGGGCATACACCGCTAGAGGTGCTTTCGGGTGCATTGTTCGGAATATTAATTGCAATTTTAATACCTGTTCCCGCAGCCTTATAATTTTTATATGTACAATTACCTTAATAAAATTAACACACCACAAGACGTTAAAAATTTAAAAGGCGACGAACTTGTAAATTTGTGCGAAGAAATTAGAGAGTTTTTAATTGACAGTGTATCTAAAACAGGTGGGCACTTGTCTAGCAACTTGGGTACAATAGAGCTTACAATTGCAATGCACAGTATTTACTGTACACCAAAAGATAAATTTGTTTTTGACGTAGGACACCAATGTTATACACATAAAATAATTACCGGAAGAAAAGAAAAATTTGATAAGCTTAGAATGCTAAACGGACTATCTGGTTTTCCCTCTCCTAAAGAAAGCGAGCACGATGCGTTTATTTCGGGACACGGAAACACAGCTATTTCGGCGGCAATAGGAATGGCGAGCGCAAAAAAAATTCAAGGAGACAGCGGCAAAGTTATAGCCGTTGTTGGCGATGGCGCATTTACAGGTGGTATGGTGTACGAGGGCATGAACAACGTGCACGACCTTAGCAATTTAATTGTTATTTTAAACGACAATAAAATGTCTATATCTAAAAATGTGGGATCTGTTGCACAGTATTTAACACATTTAAGAACAAACCCAACATATTTTAAATTTAAGCGCAACTTGCAAATTTTATTAGACAGTATACCGTTAATTGGAACGGCATTAAGAAAATATTTGCAAAGTGTAAAGGCAACGCTAAGGCAAAAGTTATATCACTCAACTATGTTCGAAAATATGGGTTTTCAGTACGTGGGGCCAATAGATGGACACAACGTAAAAGAACTATGTACACTTTTAAAAGCTTATAAAACCGAACAAAGTGCACCGCTGTTTATTCATGTGCAAACAACAAAGGGAAAAGGCTTTACGCCGGCTGAGCAAAATCCGGGGGAATTTCACGGTGTATCAGCTTTTGATGTGAATGACATACAAGACCCTGACTTTTCTGATGTCGATTCATATTCGAGTGTATTTGGCAAGGAACTTGCAGAACTTGCAAGTAGCGACAATAAAATATGCGCCATAACAGCCGCAATGAAGTATGGCACGGGACTACAATATTTTTATAGGCAACACAAACAAAGATTTTTTGATGTTGGTATGGCTGAGCAACATGCGGTTACATTTGCAGCAGGCCTTGCAGCAAGCAAATTTAAACCAGTGGTTTGCATTTACTCAACATTTTTACAGCGCAGTTACGACCAAATAATACACGATATAAACTTGCAAAAGCTAAACGTGTTACTAGCAATAGATAGAGCAGGGTTTGTGCCAGGAGACGGTGAAACGCACCAAGGTGTATACGACTGTGCATTTTTAAGCCAAATAAGCAATATGAGCGTTTACTCTCCATGTAATTACGATGAGCTTAAATATTGGCTTAAAAAATTAATAAACGAGCAAAACCCCAGAGCAATAAGATACCCAAGAGGGGCGCAAAATGAGCAGCTTGCAAAGTTAGGTGTTACTGGCAATTTATACGACGTATATAAAGGCGAAAATAATAACGTTCAAACGGCAATTATTACTTATGGTGGTCAAACACTTGAAGTATTAAATGCTGTGAGTATTGCACAAAAAAAAGACAAGCATGCTCATATATACAAATTAATGCGCGTTCATCCATTGCCTGAAGGGTTAGTAAACGACTTATTAAAATACGAAAAAATAATATTTGCCGAAGAGGGTATTACTAGCGGCGGTATAGGCGAGCACGTTTTGTCAAAGCTTATAAGTGAGGGGTATAAAGGCGAGTACAAACATGTGGGTGTTAATTCTAACAACCTAACACATGCAAGTATACCGCAATTAAAACAATTGTATAAGCTTGATGAAAAAAGCCTGCAAGAGCTAATCTAATTAGCAATAAAATAAATATCGGGAGTGCTGTAAGTGAAAATACGCCTTGACAATTATTTGTTTCAAAATAAATTGTGCGAGAGCAGAGAACGTGCAAAAGCAATGGTTATGGCAGGCATAGTATATGTTAACGGCGAAAAACAAGATAAGCCTGGCACACCTGTTAATGAAGATGCAAATGTAGAGGTAAGGGGAAAACCGCTTGCTTATGTTAGCCGTGGTGGGCTAAAATTAGAAAAGGCAATTAGCGAGTTTTCTTTAAACATTGAAGGCAAAGTGTGTATGGATATTGGGGCATCTACAGGCGGATTTACCGATTGTATGTTGCAAAACAATGCACAAAAGGTATTTGCGGTAGATGTTGGATATGGCCAACTGGCGTGGACGCTTAGAAACGACGAGCGTGTTGTTAATATGGAGCGCACAAATATTAGAAATGTTACATTAGAGAATTTACAGCAAAAAATTGATTTTTTTAGCGTAGATGTTTCGTTTATATCGTTAAAACATATATTGCCTGTTGCAAATGCAATTAGTAGCGATAATGCAAGTGGAGTTTGCCTTATAAAACCGCAGTTTGAAGCTGGAAGAGAAAATGTGGGTAAAAACGGCGTTGTAAGAGATGAAAAAATACATATACAAGTTATAGAAAGCACTTGTAATATGGCAGTGCAAAATGGATTTAGTGTATTAAAGTTAAGTTATTCTCCAATAAAAGGGCCTAAGGGAAATATGGAGTTTTTAATGTATATTGAAAAAAGTTTAGAGCCACAAATGCAAAGTTTGCAAAACATAGAGGAAATTGTTAGCATTGCACACACAACACTATAAAACAAAAGGTAATTAAATGACAACTTATTTAGTAGTTAACAACTTAAAAAATAGCGCAAAACAAGTTGCGCAAAGCGCCGCTGATATTTTAATAAAAAGTGGTGCAAATGTTACTATGCAAGAAAACGACAATGAAACAGACATTGCAGGCGTGACAATAATACCTGAGAAACAGGCATTAAACGATTGTGATGTAATAATAACTGTTGGTGGAGACGGCACAATACTAAAAGCTGCACGAAAAAGTTTGCCGTACAACAAACCGATTTTGGGAATAAATGTTGGTAGGCTTGGTTTTTTGGCAACTGTAGAGCCTAACGAGTTAAACCTTTTAAATAACCTTATAACTGGCAACTACAATATTGAAAAGCGCAGTATATTGGATGTATATAAAAATAACGATGTAAATAATAAGCAAACGGTAATAAATGATGTTGTAATAGGTAAAAGTTGTGTTGCGCAAACAATAGATGTAAAAATTTATTGTGATAACACACTTGTTAGTGATTATAGAGGCGACGGTGTAATAATTTCTACATCTACAGGGTCTACCGCTTACTCTTTGTCGGCTGGTGGGCCGGTGCTAGACGCTAAAATAAAAGGCATTGTTGTAACGCCACTTTGTGCCCATAGTTTAAACAGTCCCTCACTTGTGTTTTCGCACTCAAGAAAGTTGCAGGTAAAAGCAAACTGTGCGACTGGAAGCAATATGCTTTACAGCTGTGACGGACAAACAGAATTTCCGTTGTTTGAAAACGATGAAATTAATGTATCGGTATCTAAAAACTATATTACGCTTATAAACTTTAATAAAGCGCAACAATTTATGGCAATAGATAAAAAGCTGAAAGGCAGGTAAATATTTTGAAGAACACAAGACACTCAAGAATTTTAAGCCTTATAAAAGATTATGTGATTGTTAGGCAAGAAGACATGCTTGCATATCTGAAAAAAGATGGATTTGATGTTACGCAAGCAACTGTATCGAGAGATATACGTGAGCTTAAACTTGTAAAAACATCGGTTAATGGTCAGTACAGGTATGTTGCATCTCAAGCAATGAATAAAAACAGTCGTTCTCCCGATAAATTTGAAACTATATTTAAAGAATCGGTTATAAGTGTGGATTATGCGGGCTATACAGTACTTGTTAAGTGCTTTACAGGTATGGCAAATGCTGCATGCGAAATATTCGATTCTATGGTGTGGAGCGATGTTGTTGGTACATTGTCGGGAGATGATACTTTTTTTGTACTAATGCGCACAGAAGAAGCAGCAGAAAAACTAACTCAGCAAGTTTCTAAATTTATAGCACGTTAAGGGGCGCTTTTATTTATGCTTTGTGAAATTAAAATTGAAAATGTTGCGGTAATAGAAAAAGCTACCGTTAATTTAGGCATGGGCTTAAACGTTTTAACGGGAGAAACAGGTGCGGGAAAAAGTATTTTAATCGACTCTATTAACGCAATTTTGGGTAGCAGAACATCGAAAGATATTGTGCGTACAGGCACACAAAAAGCGTGCATTTGGGCTACGTTCAGCAACATATGCGAAAAGTCTGTACAAAGGTTGCAAAAGGCAGGGTACGAGGCAAACAGCGACCTTTTACTATACAGAGAAATAACACACGACGGTAAGAGCAATTGCAGAATAAACGGTATGCCGGCAACTGCCGCAGTGTTAAGAGATGTTTGTAGCGATTTAATACATATACATGGACAGCACGACAACCAAAGTTTAATGAATGTTCAAAACCATATACATATGCTTAATGCATTTGCACAAAATGATAAACAGCATAAAAAATATTATGAAGTTTACAGAGAACTTTGTAAAGTAAAACGTGAAATAGACGCACTGTCTATGGATGAAGATGAGAAAATAAAAAAAATAGAGCTTTTACGTTTTCAGTGCGACGAAATAATTAAAGCAGACTTAAAGGAAAACGAAGAAGAAGTTTTGCGAGAACAAGTACAAATAATGATGAATTCGCAAAGAATTACACAGCAGCTTAACAGCGCTTATAATTTATTAAGCGGAGACGACGACGTTAACGGCGCAAGCGAGCTTTTGGGAAGTGCGGCTAATGCGCTGGACAGTGTTACGAGTATTACATCACAAATTGCAGGTTTAAGCGAAAAATTAAACGATTTGTTTTACCAAACAAAGGAAATTGCAAGCGAACTTAACGGTAAGCTTAACGATTACAATTTTGACGAGTATGAACTTGAGCAAACACAAGACAGGCTTGATTTAATTTATAAGCTAAAACAAAAATATAAAACCGATATAGTTGGCATATTAAATTATGCGCAAAATGCTAGCGAAGAATTAAACGCAATAGAACTTGGAACACAGCGTTTAGATGAACTTTACGATAAACAAACACAACTTTATGAGCTTGCTAAAACACTTGCAGACGAGCTTACATTAACAAGACTTAGCGCATTTGAAAAGTTTAATAAGCAAATTTCAAGTGAACTTGCATTTTTAAATATGCCCGGTATAAATTTTACACTACAGCATAAAAAAGGCCCGCTTGCAGGTTTAGGGCAAGACACAGTAGAATTTTATATTTGCACTAACCCAGGAGAGGCCGCAAAGCCTCTTGCAAAAATTGCATCAGGCGGAGAGCTTTCACGTATAATGCTAGCAGTAAAAAGTGCAATGGCAGATAAAGACGATATACAAACTATTATTTACGATGAAATAGACACGGGCGTATCGGGACTTGCTGCTGCGAGAATAGGTAATAAACTAAAGCAAACAGCAAATGGCCGACAAATTATTTGCATAACGCACACAGCGCAAATTGCCGCAGAGGCGCATAAACACCTGCTAATTAAAAAGAATGTATCAGAAAACAGAACATATACGCAAATACATGATTTAGAAGGAAAAGAGCGCATAAAAGAAATTGCACGAATGATTTCCGGAGACAATTTAACAGATTTAGCACTTGCAAATGCAAGAGAAATGCTTGAACTTCACGAGATAAACAAATAAAAATAAGATTGGGTGTGAAAAAATGAGTTACATTATTGAAATGGTTGGAATTACAAAAGAATTTCCTGGTATCATTGCAAATGATAATATCACATTGCAATTAAAAAAAGGTGAAATTCATGCGTTGCTAGGAGAGAACGGTGCAGGTAAAAGCACACTTATGAGCGTGCTTTTTGGTATGTACAAGCCCGAAAAGGGAAAAATAATGCTAAACGGTAAGCAAATTGAAGTTAAAGACCCAAAAGATGCAACAAAATACGGTATAGGTATGGTGCATCAACACTTTAAACTTGTAGAAAATTTTACAGTTTTGCAAAACATAATTTTAGGTGCCGAAACAACTAAAAACGGACTGCTTAAAATGGATAAAGCAAGAGAAAAAGTGCTAGAGCTAAGTAAAAAATATGCGCTTATGGTGCAACCAGACAGTGTTATAAGTGATATTAGCGTTGGTATGCAGCAGCGCGTAGAAATATTAAAAATGCTTTACAGAGATAACGATATTTTAATATTTGATGAGCCAACAGCTGTTTTAACACCGCAAGAAATTGAAGAACTGATGAATATTATGCAAAACCTAACAAAAGAGGGTAAAAGCATATTGTTTATTACACACAAGTTAAACGAGATAAAGGCGATTGCTCAGCGCTGTACAGTGCTAAGAAAAGGCAAGTATATTGGAACGGTTGATGTAGCCGACACAACAAAAGAACAAATGAGCGAAATGATGGTAGGTAGGCAAGTTAACTTTAGTGTAGATAAAAAGCCTGCAAACCCTACAAAAACAGTGCTAAGAGTAAAAGATATTAGTGTAAAAGAAAAGAATACAACAAAAGATAAAGTCAAAAATGTAAGTTTTGATGTTAAAAAAGGCGAAATTGTATGTATAGCAGGTATAGATGGCAACGGACAAAGCGAACTTGTATATGCACTTACCGGTCTTGCCGACATGTATAAAGGTTCGTTAGAGCTAAACGGGCAAGATATAACAAAATACAGTATAAGAAATCGAAATCAAAGCGGCATGGGCCATATACCGGAAGACAGGCATAAACATGGTTTAGTGCTGGATTATCCGCTTGCATTCAACTGCGTTTCTAAAAAATACTACACAGAAGAATTTACTAAAAAAGGCTTTTTACAATTTAATAAAATTTATTCGTATACAAACGAGTTAATTGAAAAATACGACATACGTTCCGGACAGGGAGCTAAAACAATTACACGCAGTATGTCGGGCGGCAACCAGCAAAAAGCAATTGTTGCCAGAGAAATAGAAAACAACCCTGATTTGCTAATTGCAGTGCAACCCACACGTGGACTTGATGTTGGCGCAATAGAATATATACACAAAACAATTGTTAATCAAAGAGATGAGGGTAAAGCTGTACTTTTAATTAGCCTAGAACTTGATGAAGTTATGGAGCTTTCTGACAGAATTTTAGTAATGTATGAAGGGGAAGTTGTTGCAGAACTAGACCCAAAACAAGTTACAGTAAAAGAATTGGGACTGTATATGGCAGGCAGTAAAAGGGGGCAAGTATAATGGAAAATAAAAACAAGTTTTTATATAAAATTGTTAACAGCAACGGAATTTGGGCCTTTATATCAAGCTTGCTTGCAATTTTATGTGGGCTTATTATTAGCCTTGTATTGCTTTTAATTTCAAATCCTGCAAATGCACTTGGTGGGTTTACAGCTATTTTAATTGGCGGCTTTAGCAATATGAGAGACCTAGGCCAAGTGTTTTATGCGGCTACACCAATAATACTAACAGGCCTTTCTGTGTGTTTTGCGTATAAAACAGGTTTGTTTAATATAGGTGCATCGGGACAATTTACGTTTGGTGCATTTGCAGCCATTTTAGTTGGTGTAAAATGTGCATTTATACCGGGGCCGCTACTTTGGATAGTAAGTATGCTTGCTGCAATGGTTGCCGGTGCGCTTTGGGGTATTATACCAGGTATTTTAAAAGCAAAACGAAATGTAAATATTGTTATAGCTTGTATAATGACAAATTATATAGGTATGCATATTGTTAACGAACTTGTTGTTGAGTTTGTTTACAATTCGATGAGAAATCAATCTATGCCTGTAGCAACACATGCAAATGCACCAAAACTGGGGCTAGATTTAATATTTGTAAACGGCAATACAGCTTCCAGTGTTAATGCAGGTATATTTGTGGCAATAATTACCGGTATTATTGTTTATTATATAATAGAAAAAACAAAATTTGGCTACGAGCTTAAAGCATGTGGTTTTAACGCAGATGCTGCAAAATATGCAGGTATAAACGCCCATAGAAACATTGTTAGCACAATGGCTATTTCGGGTGCGATTGCAGGCCTTGGAGGTGCGTGTTTGTACCTTGCAGGCTCGGGCAAATACATGGATATTGTGGACGTTATTGCAAGTGAGGGTTTTCAAGGTATACCGGTAGCACTTCTTGGTATGAATAACCCAATAGGTGTTATATTTGCAGGTATATTTATTGCATACATTAATCAAGGCGGGTTTAACATGCAAGTGTATGGGTTTGCACCACAAGTTATAGAAATTATAACATCTATTATAATTTACTTTTCGGCATTTGCACTTGTAATGCGAGAGGTTGCAAAAAGATACTTGCTTAAAAAGCCAAAAGAAAATAAAGTAGCAAATAATAATACAACTGCACAAAACAACAATGAGAAAAAGGAGGATACAGAAAATGAATGAAATTGTAGGTGAAGTATATTTCTTAATACAACAAACAATGTTTTTCTCTATTCCGCTTTTAATTGTTGCACTTGGTGGAATGTTTAGCGAGCGCAGCGGCGTTGTAAATATTGCGCTTGAAGGTATTATGATAATAGGCGCATTTGGAAGTACAATGTTTATACATGCAGTACAAAATGCTTCAATAGCTATTAACCCACATTTATTGCTAATTCTTGCCATGCTTGTTGCGGCACTTTGTGGTGTTATTATTTCTTTAACTCATGCATATGCAAGTATAAATATGAAAGCAGACCAAGTTATAAGCGGTACTGCAATTAATATGTTTGCACCTGCTTTTGCCATATTTATTGCACGTATGTTTTTAGGCGCACAACAAGTGCCTTTTAAAAATGTGTTTAGAGTAGAAACAGTACCTGTTTTAGGCAATATTCCCGTTATTGGCAATATGTTTTTTGAAAACACTTATATTACAACATTAATAGGTATTTTAATTTTAATTGCAAGTAATATTGTATTAAATAAAACGCGTTTTGGTTTAAGGCTTCGCTCTTGCGGAGAACACCCGCAAGCTGCCGACAGTGTTGGCATAAATGTTGCGAAAATGAGATATGCAGGGGTTGCAATATCCGGGGCACTTGCAGGTATAGGCGGCCTAGTATTTATAATACCAACTTCTGTTAGCTTTAACGCATCAGTTGCAGGATACGGCTTTTTGGCGCTCGCAGTTCTTATTTTTGGGCAGTGGACGCCTGTTAAAATATTAATGTCGGCATTCTTCTTTGGGTTTATGCAAACAATAGCCTCGGCAAACTCAGGATTATCTTTTTTGTCGGCATTAGAAATACCAAACAGTATATATAAAATGACACCTTACATTGTTACACTTATAGTACTTGCGTTTACAAGTCATAAGTCTACAGCGCCAAAAGCAGCAGGCTTACCGTACGACAAAGGTGTTAGGTAACATAAAACCGGAGGCAATATAATTATGAGAATGTACGATATTATAGAAAAGAAACGCGACGGCTATGAACTTACAAAGCAAGAGATAGATTTTTTTATTGATGGGTACACAAAAGGTGATATTCCCGATTATCAAGCTTCGGCACTGTGTATGGCAATTTACCTAAAGGGAATGAACACACAAGAAACAGCTTTGCTTACTGCCGCTATGGCTCAAAGCGGAGATTTAGTCGATTTGTCGGGTATTTCGGGTGTAAAAGTAGATAAGCACTCTACAGGTGGCGTTGGAGATAAAACAACACTTGTAATAGCGCCTATTTTAGCGGCATGTGGCATTAAAGTTGCAAAAATGAGCGGAAGAGGGCTTGGGCATACAGGTGGAACGCTTGATAAAATAGAGAGTATACCAGGTGCAAGTATAGCACTAAGCAGTGAAGATTTTACAAAGCAAGTAAACGAAATAGGGCTTGCTGTAATTGGCCAAACAGGCAATTTAGCTCCTGCAGATAAAAAGCTGTATGCATTGCGTGATGTTACGGCAACTGTGTCTTGCTTACCGTTGATAGCAAGCAGTATAATGAGCAAAAAACTGGCAAGCGGAGCCGATTGTATTTTGCTTGATGTTAAAACTGGCAACGGCGCATTTATGAAAGACCTTGATGAGGCTATAGAGCTTGCAAAGGCAATGGTAGATATAGGAACAAGAAATAATAGAAAAACTGCTGCTGTTATTACAGATATGGGAACACCACTAGGAGAAAATGTTGGAAACAGCCTAGAGGTAGCAGAAGCTGTTAAAACACTAAATGGAAATGGACCTGAAGACTTAACACATGTATGTAAAATATTATGCGAAAAATTGTTAAGTATAGCCGATTATGGTGATGATGAAAATTGTAAAAGTGCAGTAAGTAATGCACTTGAAAGTGGCATTGCATTTGAAAAATTATGCAGCATGGTAAAAATGCAAGGTGGAGATATTGAAGTTTTAAAAGATGTTGAAAAATTTAAAAAGGCTAAATATTCAAAACAAGTGCTTGCGCAAGAAAACGGATTTATATACGAGACAGATACTGAAAGTATAGGTAAAAGTAGCGTTATTTTAGGAGCGGGAAGAGAACAAAAGCAAGACGAGATTGACCCCGCAGCAGGTATAAGTATATACAAAAAAACAGGCGATGAAATAAAAAAAGGCGATGTGCTTGCAACGCTGTATTCAGATAATGAGCAAAAAATAAATGCGGCATATAGCTGCTATTTAAATGCAATTACAATTAAAGCCGAAAAGCCACCGGAAAGTAAACTTATATATGCGTATATAGATAAAAACGGAGTTACATTTTACTAGTTTTTAAAGCATAATAAATAAAACAATAAAGCCTTGCCTATATATTATTGGGCAAGGCTTTAAAAAATATTTACTATGTAATATAATAAAATAAATACCACTTGCCAATATTAATTCAATATTGTATAATATATAGTACCGTGTTCAAAAATACAATAATATCGGCGGTAATTGTGTACATTTCAGTATACAGAAGGTTGGCCCTGTGCGACGAGGTGCTGTGAACCATGTCAGGCGGGGAACCGAGCAGCATTAAGCGGATATCCTTGTGCGCCGCAGTAAGTCTGTCTTCTGTGTACTGAAATGTACATTAATTTTTAGTGGTAAGTATTAACACAACATGTTGAAAAGGGGGCTTTTAATATGTATCGTGCACTATACAGAAAATGGCGCCCTGTTACATTTGACGATGTGATTGGACAAGAAAATATTGTTAATGCATTACAAAACCAAATACTTAACAATAAAACAGGCCACGCTTATATTTTTACAGGTACAAGAGGAACAGGTAAAACAACTTGTGCAAAAATATTTGCAAAAGCAGTAAATTGTAAAAATATTAATGGTGCAAACCCTTGTAAAGAATGCGAAGTGTGCAAAGGTACACAAAGCGGAGATATATTAGATATTGTGGAAATTGACGCTGCAAGTAATAACGGCGTAGATAATATAAGAGATTTAACAGACAGTGCAATTTATACACCGGGTGTTGGCAAGTATAAAGTTTATATTATAGATGAAGTTCATATGTTATCGGTTGCGGCATTTAATGCACTTTTAAAAATAATGGAAGAACCGCCACCACATATAATTTTTATTTTGGCAACAACTGAAATACACAAAGTACCCCCTACAATATTATCTAGGTGCCAAAGATATGACTTTATGCGCATACAAGTAGAAGAAATTAGAAAAAGACTGTTGTATGTTGCAAATGAGGAAAAAATAACACTTAGTGAACAAGCGGCAAGTTTAATTGCTCGCCTGGCCGACGGAGCTATGAGAGATGCACTTTCGATACTTGATACATGTATTGGCAAAGATGAAAAAGTAGATGTGCAAACTGTACGAGAAATGGCGGGCATAACAGATAAAAGCTACCTTTTTGAGTTAAGCGACTTTATAGCGAGCAAAAACGAAATAGGTGCTATAGAGCTAACTGCAAAGTTGCACGAGAAATCTATAGATGTTAAAAGGTTGTGTGGAGAGTTAATAATACATTACCGTAATTTGTTAATTGCAAGGGCTACAGGAAACCTTGATTTACAAGCCGGTATAAGCGATGACGACATAGAAACCTACAAAGAAAAAAGTAAAGAAATAACGCGAAAACAAGCTGTAAATAACATTAAAATATTAAGCGCCACAACAGACAAAATGAGCAAAAGCTTAAATGTGGGAATAGAATTTGAAATAGCAATAATTGAAATGTGCGAAGATTTAAACAACGAGTGCGAACATATTAAAACAAAAGAAACAGTGAGGCCAATTGAGAAAACTGTAATTAATAACAATGTTAAAAATAAAAGCGAAACAAATGTAGATGAAAGAGCGAATGTTTACGACAATACTGATTTAAACAGCCAAGCACAACAAAAATATGTTGAGCCTAAAATAGAAGAAAATGTTGTAGAGCAAGTTGTAAATAAACATGAGATGCCCGTATTAGAGCCGACACTTAAAGAGAAACCGATACACATTGAAGAGCCGGCAATTAAAGTAAATAAAGCAACAGAACAAATTAGTGACGATATTAATGATTTTAAAACATTTGAACAATGGGATGAAGTTATTAATAAGATGAAAAGCATAGACAAACTGCTTTACGCAAACATGAAAGGCTCGCACGCATACTTTGATGGCAAACGTGTGCTTATACAGGGAAGTAACTTGTTTTTAGATTATATGCGTCAAAATAAGTTTTCGAACGCACTTATTAAAAAAACAATAGCCGAAATTACAGGAGAGCAGTACCCGATAGGCCCTTACAATAAAAAACAGCACGAAATAGCGCAAGATAATACACTTGAAGAAAATATTAAAAAACTTGAACAGTACGGCGTGAACGTAGTGTACAATGATGAATAAGGAGAGAATACTATGAAAGCAAGACTACCACAGGGATACGGAAAACAACAAAACATGAATAATTTAGTTCAACAAGCACAAAAAATGCAAGAAGAAATGGAAAAAAAGCAAGCTGAATTAGATGAGGCAATATATGAAGTTAAGCCATCGGGCGGAATGGTAGAAATTACAATTACAGGTAAACGCCAAATAACAGCAATGAAAATTAACCCGGATATTGTAGACGCAGAAGATATTGAGATGCTTGAAGATATGGTTGCAGCTGCTGTAAACGAAGCAATAAGAACTGTAGATGAGAAAAACGAGCAAGAAATGAGCGGTATTACAGGTGGGTTAAACATACCAGGGCTGTAAAATAATGTTTTGCAAAATTAACTTATTATAGGCAAAACTAAGGCGCAATTGCAAATGCGAAAGTACGGTGACATAATGAAATATAACGCACAACCGCTTGAAAAATTAATAGAGCAATTTTCAAAACTGTCGGGAATAGGAAGAAAAAGTGCAACAAGGCTTGCATACCAAGTACTTGCTATGAATAAAGAAAGTGCACTGGATTTTGCGCGCGCAATTGAGGACGCACACAATAAAATTAGGCGCTGTACAGTATGCCAAAATTTTACCGAGGGCGAAATATGCAGTATTTGCTCGGGTGAAAGCAGAGATAAAACTGTAATTTGTGTTGTTGAAACACCACGAAATATAGCGGCATTTGAGCGAACAAGAGAGTTTAAAGGCTTGTATCACGTACTACACGGGCTTATATCTCCAATGGACGGCATAGGTGCAGAGCAACTTTATATTAAAGAGTTATTAGCAAGGCTAAATAATGATATAACAAAAGAAATAGTAATGGCAACAAGCCCAACGGTAGAGGGCGAGGCGACAGCAATGTATATTGCAAAACTTGTAAAGCCCCTGGGCGTAAAGGCAACAAGGCTTGCATATGGGTTGCCGGTTGGCAGCAATTTAGAATATGCCGATGAGGTTACGTTGTCGCGATCTCTTGCAAACAGGGCAGAACTGTAAATAAAAAAATGCATTAAGCAACAATTTTTGTGCATTAAACATATTATTATAAGTAAAGGGGGGTGTTAAAATGTCGCAAAAAGGCACTACAAAAGTTATATCTTATAACCGAAAAGCAAGACATGACTATTTTGTACTTGAAACATTGGAAACCGGAATAGCACTTGTGGGAACGGAAGTTAAAAGCCTAAGGCTTGGCAATGTTAATTTAAAAGATGCGTGGGTAGATGTTGAAAACGGTGAGCTTTATGTATCTGGTATGCATATTAGCCCGTACGAAAAAGGCAATATTTTTAACACTGACCCAACAAGGAAAAGGAAACTTTTGGCACACAAAAGCGAAATAAGAAAGCTTGAACAAGAGAAAAAACTTAAAGGATATACGCTAATACCTTTACAACTGTATTATAAATATGGTAAAGTTAAATTAGAGCTTGGAGTGTGCAAAGGTAAAAAACTTTACGATAAAAGGGAAACTTTGGCTCAAAGAGACGCTAAAAGAGATATTGATAGGGCGATGAAAGAGAGGGCAAAGTAATGAATTATAGTTGTGTAAAGTGCGGATGTGTAAACTGTGAAGCAGACGAATTTAGGGCAACTGGCGGACAATTTGCAAAATTATTTGACATTCAAAATAAACGTTTTTACACTGTAAGCTGTACAAATTGCGGCTATACCGAAATTTACAAAAAAGCTGTATCTACAAGTGAAAACGTAGTAGACTTTTTGTTTGGCGGATAATTTTATATATGGGGATGTAAAGGTTTCGACGGGGAGAACGAAGCGAGAGCAGCGGGTAGTGGTGGGGCCACACTAAAAACGCCTCAAAAAAAATAGCTAACAATAATAAATTAGCTGTAGCGGCTTAATTTAGCCGCTCGTCTTGCCTGCGATAGTGCCGCGCAGGGTCAAGGCGTCGATTAGGCACTGAACGTGAGCGGCATCAAGCTTTGTTTGCCGCCATGAACTGATGAAGCTACCGAAATACCGGCGTGTTTGTTCGCTTGGTATGTAGGGAATTTTAATAACAAACTGCACCCGGAGATACTGTCGTAGACTTTTTTTCGGACACGGGTTCGACTCCCGTCATCTCCACCAATGGGGTATAAAGTGAACACCTTATACCTAAAAAACGCCTTTGTAGTCACACTTTGGCTATAATAGGAACACTTAAAAGGGCGGTTTTTACCGCTCTTTTTGCTATATTTTAATAATTTTAAGGGGTGATTAAATGGCTAAATGTGGAGTA
>CAYJGU010000035.1:0-19231 GCA_964369925.1 uncultured Bacteroides sp.
TAATTTTATCCGGGTGTTGTTTTTTTATTTCCAAATATTGTTGCATCATTGGCGATAGAGCCATTTTATTGTCACACACCTTATAAGTATAATTTTATATACAGTTAAATAAAAATAGCGCCGACTACATTGCTTTTACAACTGTTAATCGGCGCGATTTATAACATTTTACAAATTAACCGCAACCCGAACACGACGAGCAACTACCTGCACAGCCCTCTTGCGGTGCACCTGTAACACTATTTGGGTCATCACCATTTGTTGCTGTGTTTACAATTGCATATATATAATTTATCATGTCATCAAGTTCTTTTTTTGCCGTATTATAAGCATTCATGCTTTCGCTTGTCATAATGTTTGCGTACAAATCGCTAACATGTTTATTTAGCTCTCTAATTTTTTCCTCGTCTTTTTTATCACTGCTTTTTGTAAGTTCCTCATTCAAACTAATTCTTGCTATGTTAAAATCACCAATAAGTTGTTGCAGTGTTTCGTCTGTATCATTTTCTTTTTTTGCCTTTACATAGTTTAGGTATGCTTCTTCTTTTTGCAAGCTTAATGCAGCCTGCTTAAACATTGATATTGCGTCGTTTTGCATTTTTATTCTCCATTTTAGTTTCATTTTTATTATTTTTATCAAATTTATATTTATTATTCTTTACAGAAAAAATTATATAATTTCACCTATTAAGTTAGCTCCCCTTGTTCCCGTTATTTTAACGTTAACAAACTCACCTTTAATTTTTTCATCAGCTGCAAAGTCTACAGCTAAATTATTGTCCATTCTACCGCACATTGTACCCTCTTCACGGCCATCATCTTCAACAAGTACTCTGTGTTTTGTGCCAACATAACTTTGTGTAATTTCTTTAGCAATTTTCTCTTGAATATCCAAAATTTGCTGTATTCTGTTTGTTTTTTCTTGCCTTGTTGTAAAATCAGGCATATCGGCTGCTTTTGTTCCTGTTCTTTTGCTGTAAATAAATGTAAAAAGCTGTGTAAATCTAACTTCCTTTATAAGCTCTAATGTTTTTTCGTAATCTTCGTTTGTTTCACCCGGAAAACCAACTATAATATCGCTTGAAAATGTTAGCTCCGGCACTGTTTGCTTAGCATAGTTAATTAACGCTAAATATTCAGCCACGTTATATTTTCTGTTCATATTGCATAGCACTTGATCCGAACCTGATTGAACAGGCAAATGTAAATGCTTACAAATATGCTTTGAATTTTTTATTGTGTCTATTAACTTTCTTGTTGCATCTTTTGGGTGGCTAGTCATAAATCTAACCCTAAAATCTCCTTCAATTGCATCTATTTGTAAAAGCAAATCAGAAAAATCTACCTTAGTTTTTGCATCTAAACCTTTACCGTAAGAATTAACATTTTGCCCCAGTAAAGTTATATCTTTATAGCCCTCGCTAACAAGTTTTTTAAACTCTGCCAAAATATCTTCACTGTTACGGCTACGCTCTTTGCCCCTAACAAATGGCACAATACAGTACGAGCAGTAATTGTCGCATCCATACATAATTGGAAGCCAAGCCTTAATTGTAGAGTCGCGGTGTATTGGCATACCTTCAATAATATCAGGCACTTCAAGCAAAGGCTCAAACTGTTTCTTTTTAAGTTTTAGCTTATTTGCAAGTAACCCCGGAAATTTATTAATTTTATTAACACCAAAAACAATGTCTACGTACGGATAACTTTTTTTAATTTTGTCTACTACTGTTTTTTGCTGTGTCATACAACCGCAAACCGCAATTATCATTTTAGAGTTTGCTTCCTTTAAAGGTTTTAAAGCACCAATATTTCCAAAAACTCTAAGCTCTGCATGTTCTCTAATTGCACACGTATTAAATATTACCAAATCGACATTTTCTGTCTTATCGCTAATGGTAAAACCAATATCTTCAAGCACACCTTTAATAATTTCTCCGTCGTTTACATTTTGTTGACAACCGAACGTTTGTATGTACGCAGAAGGCTTGTGTTTATATGCACTTAAAATTACTTCACATGCTCTGGTATCTTTTTCAAAAAATATGGGTTCCATAATTACCTCTAAACTTTCAAGCTAAAATGCAAGGTTGCATTAGTACTATTATTATACAATATTTTTCTAAATTTATCAAGATAATAGCAATATTGACACCAATATTTGTGCAAATGTATTAAGTAATGGCTTACTTGTGCAACATTGTTACAAAATTGTGCAATTTCTTTTATTTATCATAAATATATGATATAATTTAAAATTAATTTATTTTATGTTAATTTATCTGTAATTTTTGCAAATATTTTTTTGGTAAGAGGGTTGAATATTGTTTGATAATACGAGAAAATATTTTAACAATTTAAAAAACAAAACACAAAATTTAAACAAAAAAAGTAAACCGAATTACTTGATAAAGTTTAATTTTTTTAGCAAATTTATAATATTTCTATTTATTATGTGCATCTATATATTTTTTAATGCGCTTAATCATTTTCAAACTAATTTTATTAATTCACAACAAGCATATAGCAGTTATGAATATAAAGCAAGCACCAGTATAGAGAGCACAATAAACCTTAAAGAATCTTTAAGCTTATATGGCAAAACAATTGTTCTAGACGCAGGCCATGATGACACAAGTAATGTGTTTATGGACTATATTGAGGGCGTAACCATGTTAAGGCTTGCACAAAAAATTAAGCCACTACTTGAAAGCGCGGGTGCAACCGTTTATATGACACGGGAAAATGGCAATTACTTAGCTAACGAGGCAAGGGCTGCAATTATTAATATTGCCTCCCTTGATACACTTAAAAAATTAAAAATAGCCTCTGGATTAAGTGCAGATGACCAGATTTTTAAACTTATAGAAATGCATACTGGCATTATGCAATCTATTATAAACGATCCTATAGAGAACGGAGCCATATATTTTAACTCCCCATACAATGAAAACACCCCAATTACTCAAACAATGTTAAACTTGTTTGAATTGCAAGATGATGAACAATTGCGTCAAAATTTTATTGCAATTTCTCTTCACAGCAACGCACTTTTAATTAACAGGTACGATTTAGTAAGCGGTGTTGAAATATATTATATGGACAATAACATGGGAAGTGATTTTACTTATTTTCAAAGTTACGACAGCAATATACAAGAAATTGCATTTTCTAACATAATGCTTAATGAAATAAGTGACACCGGAATGCACAACAACGGGCTTTATACCCAAAATTTTATGGTTGTAAGAGAAACAAACGCCCCTTGTGTTTTAATAGAAAACGGATATCATACTAACGACAAAGACAGAGAACTACTTTCAAGCGATACGTATTTAGACACTCTTGCACAGGCTTATTTATCAGGATTGTCAAATTACTTTAAAAGCATATCTTAAAACAGCAAAAAGCACGGAAAGGACTTAAATTTTGACTATTCATAACGACAAATTAAAAAAAGCAATTAGGCACTCGTTTAGATTTTTGCTTTTTTATATTTTTATAATATGGCTTGAGCTTTGCCTAAAACAATTGTGTTTTAGTAGCAGTTTTTTTAATAATTTAACATTTGTTTTTTTATTTAGCGCACCTTTTTCTCTTATTTTAACGCTCTTAACATCTTTTGCAAATAATAAAGTAAACAAGTTAATTAGTTTAATTTTGCTATGCATAATTAGTTCATACTTTATATCTCAGGCCATTTATTTTACTATTTTTAAAACATTTTATACAACAGAAATTGTTTATATGGCTCCCTCTGCATTTACTAATTATTATAGAGAGACAATAACTGCTATTTCACAATGTTATATCACAATATCATTAATGTTTTTACCTATAGTTTTATTTATAGTTACATATTATTTTCCATTTACAAACACACGTATTTTACCGTTATTACATCAATTTCGCAATATTACTTTTTCTAAGTTAAGCAAAAATTCTCTTTTGGGAATTTTTGTAACTGCAATAATTGTTTTTCAATGTGCAGTGCTATATGTAAGTATGTTTAATACAGGTATAATGTCGGCTAAAAATATTTATACAACAGCATACGAGCCTAAACTTTCAGTATCTGTTTTCGGTCTTGCAACAACTACAAAGCTTGATATTCAATATAATATTGGTTTAAATCCATTTGTATTTGACATAAATACAAATTTGCAAACAACACAGAGTACCGACGACCAACAAAGTATTGCCGCTATGGCACCGGTGCAGGAAGCCGACCCCACAGTAGATTATGAGCCTAATATATTAAACATTGATTTTGAAACGCTTATAGAAAACGAAACCGATGAAAATATTATTAATATTCACAAATATTTTAGCACACAACAGCCTAGCTATAAAAATGAATATACCGGAATGTTTGAGGGTAAAAATTTAATATTTATAACAGCAGAAGGATTTTGGAATTATGCTGTAAACGAACAATATACCCCTACACTTTACAAACTTGCAAACGAGGGTTTTGTATTTGAAAACTTTTATAATCCCTCTTGGTGGGCCTCTACAACCGACGGTGAGTTTGCCGCCACAATGGGTATACTGCCATCAAGTAGCATTAATTCTTTTCAGCAATCGTCTAGCAACTATTTGCCGTTTGCACCAGGTAATATATTTAACAGCTTAGGCTATACAAGCACTGCATACCACAACCACACATATACATACTACAACAGACACATAACACATCCAAATATGGGTTATTCGTATTACGGCCTTGGAAACGGATTAAATGTTCAAGAAACATGGCCCGAGTCGGACCTTGAAATGATGCAAATTACAGTTAACGACGAGCTTTTTAATAGCACACCTTTTCATAACTACTACATGACAATAAGCGGACATTTATATTACTCGTTTAACGGCAATTACATATCCAATAAAAATGCACACTATGTTGAAGACTTAGATATGAGCGAAGAGGCAAAAGCATACATTGCTTGCCAAATTGAACTTGATTTAGCTATTGAGCATATAATAAATGAGCTTAAAGCCGCAGGTGAATACGAAAACACAGTTATATGCATTTCTTCCGATCACTACCCTTACGGATTATCTCAGCAAGCTTTAAACGAATTTTATGGTGGAAATATAGATATGGACTTTGAGGTTTATCGCAGTTCACTTATAATGTTTTCCGGTGATATGGAAGAAGCCATTCACATAGAAAAACCTTGTTCTTCAGTTGATATTTTACCTACACTATACAATCTTTTCGGTATAGATTATGACTCAAGGCTTTTAATCGGTCAAGATATACTTTCCACTTCACAGGCACACGTTGTTTTTGCAAATAAAAGTTTTATTACACCGCAAGGCAGTTACAATGCCGCTACAGATACATTTACGCCTAATAGTGGCTTTACTATTAGTGATGATTACGTGCTTGAAATGTTTAACAAAACTTTAGATATGCAAAACTATTCTACTATGTTAATGCAATATGATTACTACTTTAACATTGGCCTTGAAAATATAATGTAAACAAAAATAAAGCACCAACACAAAGATAAATGTGTTTTGGTGCTTTATTTTTTTGCTAATACCTTTTTAATTATTTACTAATTATAAAAGGCTTTTTGCTTAAGGCAGCTTTGGCTGTTATACAGATATTTTTTACTATTCGTCAGTATTTTCTGCTTCATCTGCATACGGTGCCCACAAATCGTTAAATGCCTCATCATCAAAGTCAAAATCGTTTGAAAAGTCATCACTTGATTTGTATTTGTTCTCATCATAATCGTACATATTTTGCACCCCCATGCAAACTATTTTGTACCAATTATTTTATTTTATACATATTTTTTAATTTTGTTTCATTGTTTGTATAGATTGCTGTATTTTAGACAATTTTTCACTTGCAGCTGCATGCTTGGTTTTTATTTCCTGTATTACTTTTTCCGGAGCTTTACTAATAAAGCCTTCGTTGTTTAGTTTGCCATTAAACATAGCAATATCTTTTTCGCAGGCAAGTTTTTCCTTTTCTAGCCTTGCAATTTCTTTTTCCATATCTAATAAATCTGCCATTGGAATAAACGCAAGTGCATTGGCCGTAGCCACTTGAACTGTCCCGTTAGTGTCACCCTCAAATTTGTTTGTAAACTCTATATCGGTAGCAAAAGCAAATTTTGCCAGATATTGCTTCCCATTTTCAAATGGTGTGGCGTTTTCTGTTTGTATTATCATTGGCGCGCGCTTTGTAGGGTGAACATTCATGTCTGCCCTAACACTTCTAACCGATTTAATAAGTTCCATAACTTGCTCAAACTGTTTTTCCTCTTGTTCAAAATTGTTTTTAGCATCGTACTCTGGCCATTGTTGCATCATAATTGTGTTATCGGTTTGAAGTAATGTTGTATATATTTCTTCGGTAATAAAAGGCATAAACGGATGTAATAACTTTAATGCCTGGCACAAAACATTTACAAGTACTTGCCTTGCACTGTCTGCCTGCTCTTCATCATCGCTGTTAAGGCGCAATTTTGCTATTTCTATATACCAATCGCAATAAATATCCCAAATAAAATCTTGTGTTTTTTGTGCCGCAAGTCCAAAATCAAAATTTTCTAAGTTTTCGCTTGCACTTTTTATTAATGTATTTAACTTGCCAATAATCCATTTATCTGCCATTGTCAAGTTTTTAGGCTCAGATAACTCAAAATCCTCCGGCAAATTCATCATAACAAATCTTGCCGCATTCCAAAGCTTATTTGCAAAATTACGGCTAGCTTTAACTTTTTCATCTGAAAAACGTGTATCGTTGCCCGGTGTTGCACCGATAACAAGAGTTAACCTCAATGCATCTGCACCATATTCGGATATAATTTCAAGCGGGTCTATTCCATTACCTAATGATTTAGACATTTTGCGGCCGTTTGCATCGCGCACAAGGCCATGTATAAGCACATTTTCAAATGGTGCTTTTTCTGTATATGTTAAACCGGAGAAAATCATGCGGCTAACCCAAAATGTAATAATGTCATACCCTGTAACAAGTGTGTTTGTAGGATAAAAATATTTGTAATCCTCACTGTCCTCGTTTGGCCAGCCAAGTGTAGAAAACGGCCACAAAGCACTCGAGAACCATGTGTCTAGTGTATCTTCATCTTGCACAACGTTGCCGCTGCATTTTTCACATTTTTCAATTGGCTCTGTGCTAACATGCACCTCGCCGCAATCTTCACAGTAATATGCAGGTATTCTATGTCCCCACCACAACTGGCGGCTTATGCACCAATCGCGTGTGTTCTCCATCCAAAAGAAATAGTTTTTATCAAATCTTTCAGGGAAAAACTTAATTTCTTTATTGCGCACAGCATCTATTGCAGGTTGTGCAAGCTCTTTCATGCTAACAAACCATTGCTCGCTTGCCATTGGCTCTACTGTTGTAGAGCAACGATAACAAGCTCCTACATTGTGATTATGCGGTTCTATTTTTTCAAGCAGCCCTTGTTCTTCAAGATCTTTTATAATTGCTTTTCTGGCCTCATACCTGTCCATACCTGCGTATTTGCCACATTCATCTGTCATCTTCGCTTCATCTGTCATAACTTTTATTACTTCTAAGCCATGTCTTGTTCCAACTTCAAAGTCGTTAGGATCGTGCGCCGGTGTTATTTTTACAGCTCCCGTACCAAAATCTTTATCTACATATTGGTCGTATACAATTGGTATTAACCTATTTACAAGTGGCAATATAATTTTTTTGCCTTGCAAGCTTTCGTATCTTTCATCTTTAGGATGAACTGCAATAGCTGTATCTCCAAGCATTGTTTCCGGCCTTGTTGTTGCCACTGTTAAAAATTCGTTACTGCCTTGTATTGGGTATTTAATATGGTAAAAATTGCCCTCTTTTTCCTCGTACTCTACCTCTGCATCGGAAATTGATGTTTTACAATAAGGGCACCAGTTTATAATTCTTTCGCCTTTATAAATAAGGCCTAAATCATATAATCTTTTAAATACCTCTAAAACAGCTTTGCTACATCCATCATCCATTGTAAAGCGTTCTCTGTCCCAGTCACAACTACAACCAAGTTTTTTTAACTGCTCTACAATTTTTCCTCCGTATGTGTTTTTCCACTCCCATGCACGAACCATAAAACCATCACGGCCTATGTCTAACTTTGTAACGCCGTCTTTCTTCATTTTTTCTACAATTTTAGCCTCTGTTGCTATAGACGCATGGTCTGTTCCTGGTACCCAAAGCGCCGCATACCCTTGCATACGTTTAAATCTAATAAGTATATCTTGCCATGTTTCGTCCATAGCGTGCCCCATATGAAGTTGACCTGTAATATTTGGTGGTGGCATAACTATTGTATATGGTTTTTTTGTTTTGTCTATTTTAGTGTTAAAGTAACCGCTATCCATCCAATTTTTATAGGTTCTATCCTCCACTAAATTAGGTTCGTAAGTTTTATTTAACTCTTTCATGTATTTAACCGCCTTGTTAAAAATTTTATTTTTAAAAAATATAAGCACCGCCCCATTAA
Source organism: uncultured Bacteroides sp. (assembly GCA_964369925.1). GTDB lineage: Bacteria > Bacillota > Clostridia > Oscillospirales > Ruminococcaceae > Ruthenibacterium. The sequence goes on from CAYJGU010000035.1 coordinate 8,505, forward strand.
TATGGGACGGCGCTTTAAAATTAAAGTACCGCGATACCACCCAAATTGTTTTACAAATGTAAAACCACTCGAAATATCGATATTAAACCGACAAATAGACTTGACAATATAAATTAGCAAGTTTATTTTACCCGGTAACGAGAGCAAGCCGTAAAAGGCTAATTTCATTTCACCTTTTCTGCTCCAAAGCGACAATGCAATATAGTTTTATCGGCCTTACACTCTCGCCGACTCGCTAAAAAAACAACGTATTGCAAACTCTTTATCAACGCATTTTAATATTTTATTATTTTCTCGTATTTTATCAAGCTTTTAAGTTATTGTCAAGTTTAAGCTTTTAAAAATCCTACCTGTTAACCTAAAGATATACCCATACGCCTTGCAACATTTATCATGTCCGAGCCCTCTGGCACAGTTTTAAGTTTACCTGCAACTTCACTAAGTGTGTTTTCAGTAACAATATTGTTTTTCATAGCTACTGCAACTCCATAGTGTTCGGCCTCTATAAGCTTTGCGGCATATGTTCCAAAACGTGTTGCCAAAACCCTGTCGTAAGCTGAAGGGCTACCGCCCCTTTGCATATGACTTGGCACACATACACGTGTTTCAAAACCTGTTTCTTTTTCTATCTCTCTTGCAATTCTGTTAGTTGCAGTTAATTCACCAGTTTCTTTTCTTTTTGCAAGTCTCTCTTTTCTCTTCATTGTTGCTTCTTTTATATCATATGCACCCTCTGCAACAGCTATAATAGAAAAAGGCTTTCCATTGTCATTCCTTTTACCTATGGACTTACAAACATTGTCAATATTATATGGCATTTCCGGTATTAAAATAATATCGGCACCTCCGGCTATTCCCGAATAAAGCGTTAACCACCCCGCCCTGTTACCCATAAGCTCTATAACAATACAGCGCCTGTGGCTTGAAGCAGTTGTGTGAATTCTATCTATAACTTCTGTTGCAATATCTACCGCTGTGTGGAACCCAAACGTTACATCTGTTCCCCAAATATCGTTATCTATTGTTTTGGGTAAACCAATAATATTAAGTCCTTCTTCGCTAAGCATATGTGCGGTTTTATGTGTTCCGTTTCCGCCAAGACATAGCAGACAATCAAGTTTAGCTTCTTTATATGTTTTTTTCATCGCTTCAACTTTGTCTATCTTGTCATCTCCAACAATTCTCATTAGTTTAAAAGGGGTTCTTTTTGTACCAAGTATTGTGCCACCCCTTGTCAATATACCCGAAAAATCATGTGGATTCATTACACTGTAATCACCTCTGATAAGTCCATCGTAACCATTTCTTACCCCAATTATTTCAACATCATCATTAAACCTTTGGTAAAGCGCCTTGGCTGCGCCCCTTATGGTAGCGTTCAGGCCCGGGCAATCGCCGCCTGCGGTTAATATTCCTACGCGTCTTTTCATGACAGCATCTCCCTTTTAATTAAAATTCAAATAAAAATTACAACGAAAATTTTGCTTTAATTGTATTATAACATATATTTTATTATGTTAACAGTATAATTTTGTACAAATTATAAACTTGTTGTTAATATTATATAATTTTAATTGCAAATTATATTTTTTATGCTACAATTATGTTGTAAGTAAATATTATTAATGGGTAAGCGAGGCATTATAATGAAGAAAAGTGTATACAGCATTGTTTTAATGGACGATATAGTATCGAAAATTGATAGAATAGCATATAGCGAAGGCACAAGCCGCAGTAATATGATTAACAGAATTTTAGCTCAGTATGCTAATGTTTCACTTCCTGAACAACATATGCAAAATGTTTTTAGTGAAATAGACAAAATTATAACAGACCACATACATTTACATAAAATGGTATCGGCAAGCGATACTATTATGTGTATGCGCAGTGCGGTAAAATATAAATATAACCCTAGTATTAAGTATTCGCTTGAGGTATATGCACCTAACAGCAATTGTTGTGGAATTTTAAATGTTAGTATGCGCACGCAAAATAAAAATTTACTTTTATGTTTAAATAATTTTTTTCAAATATGGCAAATGTGCGAACAAAAATATTTACCTAATTTTAATAGTAAATACGAAATAGAAACAGCCAAATATAAAAGAGAGTTTAATACGCCAGATATTAACAACTTAACTTGCGATAACATGGCAAGCATTATTGTGGAGTATATTTCGCTTTTAGACAAATGCCTAAAAAAATATTTTTATGCACTTAGCAACAACGAAGATACAGCCGCTTTAACAGAGCAAACTTACATTAACAATCTAAATTATAGAATATCACAAATTTGAAAGGAGCATTTTTATGAACACACATAATTTAACGAAAAATTCTATTAGCGCTATACAAAGCGCACAGACACTTGCAACAGAACATGCTAATGAGGCATTATATCAAGAACACTTACTTTTTGCTTTGCTTTCACAAGAAAACGGGCTTATATCTCAGCTATTACAAAAAGCTGAGATAAACTCACACGATGTATTGGAGCAGATAGAAAAAAAGATATCTTTAATTGCACATGTAAATGGCAGCTCTCGTCCTGCCGATAAAATTTATATCACCCCTGAGTTGGACAAAGCATTAAATTCTGCCGAAAAATCTGCAAAAAATATGCATGACGACTACGTGTCGGTAGAGCATTTAATGATTGGATTGCTTGATGAACAAAATAAAGCACTTAGTGAAATTTTTAAGCTGTTTAATATAAATAAAAAGCAATTTTTAAAACTGCTTGCCGATGTAAGGGGCAATGTACGTGTAACAAGCGATACACCCGAAGCTACGTACGATGTATTGAAAAAGTACGGTCAAGACCTTGTAGAATTGGCAAAACAACAAAAGCTTGACCCCGTTATTGGCAGAGATACAGAAATTAGAAATGTTGTGCGCATACTAAGTCGTAAAACTAAAAATAATCCTGTGCTTATAGGAGAGCCGGGCGTTGGCAAAACCGCAATTGCCGAGGGGCTTGCACTTCGAATAGTACGCGGTGATGTGCCAGACAACTTAAAAAACCGTAAAGTTTTTAGCTTAGATATGGGAACACTGGTTGCCGGTGCAAAGTACAGAGGCGAATTTGAAGAGCGCCTTAAAAGTGTACTTGATGAAATTAAAAAGAGCGATGGAGAAATTATACTTTTTATTGATGAATTGCATACAATAGTTGGTGCCGGAAAAACTGACGGCGCGATGGACGCTGGCAATTTGTTAAAGCCAATGTTAGCTAGGGGTGAATTGCATTGTATTGGCGCAACAACACTTAACGAATATAGGCTTTATATTGAAAAAGATGCCGCACTTGAAAGACGCTTTCAACCTGTTATGGTTCAAGAACCCAGTGTTGAGGACACAGTATCAATATTAAGGGGTCTTAAAGAGCGCTATGAAGTTTATCACGGAGTTAAAATTAATGATAGTGCCATTATTGCAGCTTCTACTTTATCTAACAGGTATATAAGCGATAGATTTTTACCTGACAAAGCTATTGATTTAATTGATGAAGCATGCGCTTTAATTAAAACAGAAATCGACTCTTCACCGGAGGAGATGGATGCACTTAGACGAAAAATTATGCAAAATGAAATAGAAATTACAGCGCTAAAAAAAGAAACAGACAAATTAAGCAAGGCAAGGCTTGATGAGTTAAAGAAAGAAATTGCATTGCAAAAAGAACAATTTAACTCTATGAGTGCAAAGTGGGATAATGAAAAAGCTAGCATAGGCAAAGTACAAAAACTGCGCGAAGAAATAGAAAAAGCCAGCTTTGATATTGCACAAGCCGAGCAAAATTATGATTTAAATAAAGCTGCCGAATTAAAATATGGAGTATTGCCAAATTTACAAAAACAGTTGTCGGAAGTTGAGGAACAAGCTGAAAATTCAAAAAGCACAAATTCTCTATTGCGTGACAAAGTTACCGAAAGCGAGATTGCTGAAATTGTTGCCAAGTGGACAGGTATACCTGTTGCTAGGCTGATGGAGGGTGAAAGAGAGAAACTTTTAAACCTAGAAGAAATACTTCACAAAAGGGTCATAGGTCAAAACGAAGCAGTAAAAAAAGTGTCCGAGGCAATTTTAAGAAGCAGAGCGGGCATAGCGGATATGTCTAAACCTATAGGTAGCTTTTTGTTTTTAGGTCCAACAGGCGTTGGCAAAACAGAGCTTGCAAAAACGCTTGCGCATAGTTTATTTGATGGTGAAAACAACATGGTGCGCATTGATATGAGCGAGTATATGGAGAAATTTTCGGTAAACCGATTGATAGGAGCGCCACCGGGATACGTTGGATATGATGAGGGAGGACAGCTTACAGAAGCAGTTAGGAGAAAGCCTTATTGTGTTATACTTTTTGACGAAATAGAAAAAGCACACCCTGATGTGTTTAATGTGTTATTACAAGTTCTTGACGACGGCAGAATTACAGATAGCACAGGCCTTACTGTAGATTTTAAAAATACTATTATAATTTTAACAAGTAACCTAGGAAGCAATTATATATTAGACGGTATTAAAGATGGTAAGATAAGCCAAAACGCAATAAACAACGTAAACAAGCTATTAAAAGACAGTTTTAGACCTGAATTTTTAAACCGTTTAGATGAAATTGTATATTATAAACCACTTAACGAAAAAGAGATTTATAATATAACAGAAACAATGCTTGAAAACTTAACACAAAGGTTATTAAACAAACAGCTTGTATTTAAAATAACCGATAAGTCAAAAAAAATTATTGCCCAAACTGCTTATAACCCTGCATACGGCGCAAGGCCGTTAAAAAGATTTATAAGCCAAAACATAGAAACTATTATTGCACGAAAAATTATTGAAGATAACCCTGAGCCCGATACCACTATTACCATTGATGTTGACAATAACAACAACTTTGTTTGTGCATAAAATTTATTAACACAAAATACCCGACAATGTTAATTTAACTTGTCGGGTATTAATATTATTTTAACTAATACTAGTTGGCATGTAGCTGTGCATGCCACAACATTGCAATATAATCATATGCAGCTTGTTTGACTTACTATAAAGTTTATTTTATACTAAAAACATAAATTTAATTTAAGTTTTATAAAAAGCCTATGTTTTTAGAGAGGAAATTAAAATGAAGAATTTTACCGATTTAAAGTACGAAGATATAAAATATATAAAGTACATATTGTGCGACATTGATGATACAATTACGCAAGACGGCAAATTGCTAGACACCGCTTATTCAAGCTTATGGCATTTATACAAAGCAGGTTATAAAATAATACCTGTTACAGGCAGGCCTGCTGGCTGGTGCGATATGATTATTAGACAGTGGCCCGTAAATGCCGTTATAGGTGAAAACGGTGCGTTTGTATTTTACAATGAGCATGGCCAAATTAAAACTTTTACACATCCATCTGTGGCAGAAAAAGAAGTACGCGAAAAGTTAGAAAGTGTAAAGCAAGCATGCTTAAAAGGTGTACCGGGATGCAGAGTTGCCAAAGATCAATTTAGCAGAATTTACGACCTTGCTATTGATTTTAATGAAGACCCACCGTATTTGGGTTTTGAAGCTGCCGACAAAATAAAACACATTTGTGAGGATATGGGTGCTGTTGCCAAAGTTAGCAGTATACACGTAAACACCTGGTTTGGCAATTACAATAAAGTTGAAATGGCAAGTTTATTTTTTAATAAAATTTTGCAAGAGCCCAATATAAGTAAAACCGCTATGTTTTTTGGAGATTCTCCAAACGATGAGCCTATGTTTGAGTTTTTACCACTTACTTGTGCTGTTGCAAATATAAAGCCATTTTTGCCTACTTTAAACCATTTGCCGGCATATATTACTGAAAAATGTTTTGGCGAAGGCTTTAGCAGTGCAATTAATTATTTGATTGAATTAAAAAAACAGAAAACTAATAACACTGCAAGCTATTAGTTTTCTGTTATAAACATAATATTTACATATAAATTATGCTAAAAAGCTATATAAGTATTGTGCTACTGCCCATATTGGCGGTAAAAGCAGTGCCGGTAAAAAATTTGCCGTTTTTATTTTTGCCGCACCAATAAAATTTAATGCTATACATATTACAAGGCAATAACCTACGCTACATATCTGCGTTAAAAGCTCTCCCTGTAATATAGGCTCTAACAATTCTGCTAGCAGCGATATGCTACCTTGGTACAAAAACACAGGTATGGCTGAAAAAATTACACCAGGACCAAGTGTCGCCGATAAAATTATTGACGAAATGCCATCGAGCATGCTTTTTATGTAAAGAACAGATGGATCTCCAAAACCATCGTTTATTGCACCTATAATTGCCATTGCACCTATACAATAAATTAAAGATCCACTTACAAAACTTTTTGCAAAACCCGACAAATTAAGTTTTTTCTCTATTTTTTCCGATACACCTGATAGTTTGTCATCTATTTTTAAAGCTTCGCCTATAAGCACACCTAAAACAAGACAAATAATAATTATTATTTCTCCGCTACTTTGTAAAGCGCCATCGCTGTTTATGGTTATCATCGTTGTTATTATTCCGTTTAATCCGGCTATTAAAACAGCTATGCCTAACGCTATATTTAACGATTTTTCATAATTTTTATTTATTCCTTTTTTTAGCATTAACCCAAATAAACCGCCGCATATTATTGCAACCGAATTAACAATAGTACCTAACATTTAATATCTCCTTTAAAAATAACATAGTTGTAATTATACTATTTAGTTTAAATTATTTCAATATAAATAATCCGCAGGATTATTTATTGGCATAATTGGCGGTTGCCACGTAAGAGGCGAGCCAATAGCCATAAAATAAAAATTATATAATGCAACGCATTATATAAATAAACCCACATATGTTAAAGCATATGTGGGTTATTTGTTTTATTAACTTATTAGCTGTATTATTTTATTTTTTTATCATACAGTCTTGCTGCATTTAAAATAACAGCTACAGAACCTGCATTATGCACAAAAGCACCGGAAACCGGGTTTAATAGGCCAAGCACAGACAAAATAATTGCACCTAAATTTATCATCATTGAAAGTGTTATATTAATTTTTATAGAGCTAACAGTTGCTTTAGATAATTTTTTCAAATATGTAATTTTACTTATGTCATCGCCCATTATTGCAATGTCAGCAGCTTCAATTGCAATATCGCTACCCATAGTACCCATAGCAACGCCTACAGTTGCAGTTTTAAGTGCCGGAGCGTCGTTTACACCATCTCCAACCATACAAATATCCGTTGAATTTTCCATCATTTGTTTTATTGCATCTACTTTTCCTTTTGGTGTAAGCGATGATTTAACAGAAGTTATACCAACTTTGTTTGCAATAAATGCGGCACTTTTTTCGTTGTCACCTGTAAGCAATACAGTATTTGTAATACCTGCATCTAACAAAGAAGACACCGCTTGCTTACTATTTTCTTTTATTTTATCTGCCAGGGCAATTACACCTAAAATACTTTCGCCATCCGACACAATTATAATAGCTTTTCCCTGTTCTCTAAGCTCGATAATTTTTTGGTTTGTAACAGTATCAATATTAGTAATCCCACTGTCCTCAACTAATTTTTCATTTCCACAAATAATTGTTTTTTCATTTACTTTTGCTTTAACGCCCATACCGGGTATCATCTCAAAATCTTTAATTTCGTTTATTTTTATGTTATTAGATTGCGCATAATTTAAAACGGCTTTACCTATCGGATGTTCTGAGTGGCTTTCCACTGAGCTGACTAGTTGTAGCAGCTCATCTTCCTTAACGGTCATTGCAATTATATCGCTAACTTCCAGTTTACCATGTGTTAGTGTACCTGTTTTGTCAAATGCTACGGCAGTAATGCCACCCATTTGCTCTAACGCCTTGCCCGATTTAATTAACACGCCATTTTTTGTAGCTTGTCCTATTGCAGCCATTATAGACGTTGGAGTTGCAAGTGCCAATGCACAAGGGCAAAATACAACAAGTACTGTTACAGCCCTTACAATAGCAATATCTGGGCTTTGTAGTGCAAATGCAACTATTACATAAGTTACTATAGCAATTAAAAGCGCAATAGGTACTAAATATCCTGCCCACTTATCAGCAATTTTTTGTGTGGGGGCTTTTTGGTTTTGAGCATCTTTTACAAGCTTTATCATTTTTTGAAGCGAAGAATTTTCAAAAGATTGTGTTACTTTTATATCAACGCTGCCAAACCTGTTTATTGTGCCTGTAAATACTTCGTCGTTTTCCTTTTTATCTACCGGCAAAGATTCCCCTGTCATTATACTCTGATCAACAGTTGTAACTCCACTTGTTATTATTCCGTCAGCCGGAAAACTCTCGCCTGGTAAAACTCTTATAATATCTCCATTAACAATAAACTTCGCATCTATTGTTTCTGTTCCATTTTCTGTAATTCTTCTTCCCTGTGCCGGTACTAAATTCAACAGTTTTTCTATGCCTTTTTTTGCTTTATCTACTGTTTTTTCTTCAAGCCATTCACCCAATGCCATTAAAAATGCAACCTCGCCTGCTGCAAAAACATCTCCTATAAAAATGGCAGCTAACATTGCAATTGTTATTAATAGTGGCGTTGTAATTTTTTTATTAAGTGTATTTACAACAGCCCAATATGCAAGCGGTGTACCCGATAATACAATAGTAATCCAAGTTAAGTTTACCGCAACGTCAAAAGACATTCCCATTATAGGTAATATGTACTCTGCAATAAAAGCAATAGCTAAGCACACTCCGGAAATTATTAGCATACGTTTTGTATTTAATTCATCTACTATTTTTTTCATATTTACACCTACTACTAAACTATTTTAGAAAATTGATTTAAAGCAGAAATAAGCTGACTAATTGTTTTATCTTCATTTCCACTTACTATGCCGTCTATTACACAGTGGTGCATATGCCCCTCTAGTATAATTTGTCCTGTTTTATGAAGTGCCGATTTTACTGCACCTATTTGTATTAAAATATCCTCGCATGGCTTATCGTTATCTATCATTTTGCTTATGCCTTTTACTTGTCCCTCTATTCGCTTAAGTCTCTTTTTAATATTGTCAACATCCATACACTTGTTCATAATGCGCTCCTTTTGCCGACTTATCGACATAATAATTTTAACTTGCTTAAAAACCAGTACAAAAAATATACCTATACCCATTGGGGGTATGGGTATATAATAAATCATATTTTCTTTTTTGTCAACACTATTTTTATTTATTAATTTAATTGTTAGTTGCAGTGTAAATAACAAGCCAAAAGTTATAAAATAAAGAGTATATTGTACACAGTACAATATACTCTTATTGTAAATTTATAGCGTAAAATAGGCACACTACAGTTATAATAGCAAATCTAATATTAATTATGTAGTTTCAACTTTATGCAATTTTTGTTTTTCCATTTTCATTTTTTCCATATCTCTATCTATATTAAAAAAGTAAACAACACAAAGCATTAAAATAGATATGAAAAACGGAACCCAGCCAAGCATATTATTTATCATATTTATAGCTGTATCTGGCTGTGTGTCAATAGCAGCATTAAAACCGGCCACAGAAAGAGATATTGCTATTAACTGTGTAGCTCCCGCACTTGCAAGTTTAGATGCAAGGTTGTCGGCTGTAGAAACCATACTATCTAAACGCCTAGATGATTTCCACTCTATAAGATCTACAATAGTTGCTCTATTTGTATTAAACATAATAAATGCAATAGTTGCCGCTATACCCACAGTTACTGCATTTATATAAATACCTAAAACCGAAAATGGGCTAATCATAAACCAAATTTTTCCTAAAATCGCAATTGCGGCGCCAAGAATCATTGTTTTTCTGCGCCCTATTTTTTTATCTATAATCGGTACTGCAAATGATGCTCCAAGTGAGGCAACAAGGTATGCCGCTTGTATTAGTGTTGCTGCCGACGTTTTCCCTAAAACATAGGTAGCATAGTATGTAACACTGCTCATAAGCAATAAATTTGTAACGCCATATAAACAAATATAAATAGTATTCAATATCCAACTTCTACTTTTTATAAGCATACTAAAAACTGTTTTGGCCGAAAGTCTATCTTCTACTTCTAATATTTGTTTTACACGTTCTTTTGATGTAAAGTAGTGTATAAATCCACCGGATGCACACACAAAGCCCATTATAATAGCAGTGTACAAAAATCCATTAGAAGCTGAGGCATCTACAAGGTTACCGTCGCTACCTATTGCACCGAAAAACTGTAATAAAGGCAAACAAGAAACTGCACCTATTGCAGCACCTAATGTTGCACCTATATTTCTAAACATATTAATTGAACGTCGCTCTGCATCTACTTTTGTAGCAAGTCCTGCCATGCTGTTATACGGTATGTTTACAAATGTATTGAACGTTTCAAATAGTATATAAACAATTAAAGATATTACAACAGTTGTAGTTCCCACTGTGTTAAAATCGGTAAATAACAGTACAACCGAAACCGCCCAAGGTATAGAAAACCAAAGTGCAAGTGGCCTACATCTTTCTCCGCTTTTAAATTTTTTGTTAACTGCCCAAAATCCAATTAATGGATCATTTATTGCATCCCAAATTGTTCCTATTGTAAGTATTGTACCTGCAACAAGCACGTCCATTTTAAGTACATTTGTTAAAAAAAACAAATAATAGATACTTTTAAACTGATAAACAACGTTACTAGCTGTTGA
>CAYJGU010000036.1:0-17834 GCA_964369925.1 uncultured Bacteroides sp.
TAGGTGGAGATGAATTTTCGACTATATTTATAGGTTGCGCTTATGAGCATGTTATAACAAAAATGCAAAATGTAAATAAAAAATTAAAAACAATAAGTGCCCCTTACCCCATGCAAATTAGTTTTGGTGCTGTACATGTGCCAAGCGATAACATAATGAGTGTAAACTTAATTATGGCAAGCGCAGATTCTAAAATGTACGATTTTAAAAACGGCAAATAGTAAAAACAAACGCTTGAAATAGGTGAAAGCCTATTTCAAGCGTTTGTTTTGTATACTATATTTTAAAATTAATTTTGCATAAATATCACGCATTTTTATTGCTATTTTAACATTCGTGATAAAACTTAGCAAGACCACCCTCGCTTGTCTCTTTATACTTGCTAAACAAATCAATGCCTGTTTCGTACATTGTTTTTATTACCATATCAAACGATATTTTTCTTGTATGTGTTAAAAAATTTGCAAGATTAACTGCATTAATTGCTCGCATTGCGCCTACAGCGTTGCGCTCTATACACGGTATTTGCACAAGCCCGTTTATGGGGTCACACGTTAAACCTAAATGATGCTCCATCGCTACTTCAGCGGCATATTCAATTTGGTCTAGGTCCATTAAAAACAGCTCGGCAAGGCCTGCCGCTGCCATACAACATGCACTGCCAATTTCTGCTTGGCAGCCGCATTGCGCCCCACTAATAGATGCATTATGCTTTATTAAATTGCCTATAAGCCCTGCAGTTGCAAGTGCTTTAACCATATCTGCATCGCTAAAGCCTCTTTTTTCTTGCATGTATATCATAACAGCAGGCAATACACCACATGCACCGCATGTCGGCGCAGTTACTATTGTGCCTCCGTTTGCGTTTTCTTCACTTGTTGCAAATGCATAAGCACAAACTAGCCTGTTTTCTCTTGTTTCGGGTAATTCATCCATATGCCTTTGGTTGTAAAGGTGTTTTGCTTTCCTTTGAACGTTCAAACCACCCTCTAGCTCACCATCTGTTTTTATTCCGGCTTGCACTGTGGCTTTCATTTGCGTATACACCTGCATTAAAAAGTCAAGTATTTCATCGCCCTCTGTTTTTACTACATATTCCCACAGTCTAATATTTTTTTGCTTACAATATTCTTTTATACTTTCAAAAGTATTGTGTTTATATATACTTTTTGCACCCGGTAATTCTTTACCCTCTATAACAATTTTACCGCCGCCAACGCTATACACCGTTTGTGTATTTGTAGCGCAGTTATTACTATCCAAAGTTTGCAGTACCATTGTATTTGGGTGTTTAAGCTCTATTTTATCATCGCTTTCAAATATTACTTGCGTACAATTTTCACCTAAAGTTTGTTTTATAACCTTATCGGTTAAATGGCCTTTTCCCGTTTTAGAAAGAGAACCATATAATGTTACTTTGAATTTATTTTCATTTGGGTATTTATTTTTAAAATATTCACATGCAAAACAAGGCCCCATAGTATGAGAACTGGATGGGCCTTTGCCAATTCTGTAAAGTTCTTTAACAGATTCCATTTTAAATGTCCTTTTATGTGTATTATTTAAATTTTTGGCAACAATAATAATAAAAATTCAAAGGAGTTATTATTTATGGAAAGCCAAACAATTAACTTATTAAACGAAATATCGAAAAATGCTGAGATGGGTAAAAATACAACAAGGCAACTGATGAGCGTAACTAAAGATATTACTATGTTGCATCATTTGCAAAAACAACTTTTCACATACGAAGATTTATCAAGACGAGCACACGCAATGCTTGCCATAGAAGGTGCACAGCCCAAAGAACAAAATCCCATGTCTAAATTTAGTGCCGAATTGGGAATTCGAATGAAAACACTAACCGACACATCTTCTAAAAAATTGGCAGAAATGCTAATTGAAGGCAGTAAAATGGGCATACGCGATATGCAAAAGGCGCTAGCACAAGTAGAGAGCAACGAGGCAAACCAAGGTGCAATTGCACTTGCCCAGCGCCTTGAAAACGCCGAGAGTTCATATAGAAACGAGTTGACGTCTTTTTTATAAACATAACCTTTTAATTGCATTACTATTATTTTACCTGTGTACTAGCAAAATTATAGCCGTACACAGGTATTTTTTTACTGTAATTAAAACTAATGTTAAACGTTTAAATTATTAAGTATTGCCTTTGTAATTTTTGCCGCAGTTGTACAGTATTCGCTAATATCAAATGGTTTACCCACAAGTGTTTCAAATGCCTCCTCATCCGAATCATCGCTCATAGCGCGAATAATAAGGCAAGGTATATCGTTTTTTGCAGCAATGTGTGCAACTGCCGCACCTTCCATTTCAACGCAATCGGGATTGCACTTTTGTGCAATAGCATTTTTTGTTTGAGAGTCACCCACAAAAATATCTCCCGTTGCTATTTTACCAACTATGTATTTTACACCTACTTCACTGCAAGCTTTTTGTGCCACTTTTATCAGTGCTTCATTACCTTTAAAACTTTGCAAATGTGGATAGGCCTCAGCTATCATTCTGTTTTCTGCGTCGTGATACTCTACACACTCGCCTATTACCACATCTCCAACACTTATTTTGCTTGTCATATTTCCTGCTATACCGCTAAAAATCACTGCATCTACATTATAATTTGTTGCTAAAAGCTGTGTTGCCGCCGCAGCATTTACTTTGCCCATTCCGGCACACACAAGCACTACATTAGAACCGGCCATTTTACCCGTATAAAAAGTATTGCCTCCAAGCTTTTCTTCACTTTTATCGGTAAGTTGTTCGTATGTAAATTTTATTTCGTCTGGCATCGCACCCAATATACCAATTGTATTAAACATCATTGTTTCTCCTTTATGTATATTATTGTTTTTAGCGCTTATATTCGCCTAAACCTATTATTTTAAACCTTACTGAGGACTAAATAAAAACTCAATAATATCGCCGTCTTGCACTACATATTCTTTACCTTCTGTTCTTTGCATACCTTTTGCCTTAACATTTGCAATGCTAAAATCACAATTCACAAAGTCGTCGTAACTAACCACAACTGCACGTATAAATGCATTTTCAAAGTGAGAGTGAATTTTGCCTGCTGCGCCCGGTGCTTTTGTACCCTTTTTTATAGTCCATGCTCTACACTCTTTTTTACCGTCTGTTAAGTAGCTTATTAAGCCCAAAATATCGTAACTTGCCGATATCAACTTATCAAGACCTGTTTGTTTAATGCCCATTTCACTTAAAAATTCTGCCTTTTCCTCATCAGAATACGCTGCTATATCCTCTTCTGTTTTAGCGCAAATGGGTATACACATAGCGTTTTCTATAGCGGCAAGTTCGCACACTTTTTTATAGCTTGTGTTGTTTTCCATTCCTTCCATCAAATCATCTTCGCTCATATTAGCGCTATATATTACTGGCTTTGCCGTTAAAAGGCCAAGCTCTTTAACAACAATTACCTGGTCTTCATTTTCTTCGTCAAAGTTAAAGCTTCTTGCGTTTTTACCCTCGCTTAAGTGTGTTTCAAGCTCTGCTAACCACTGCGAGGCTGCAAGTGCTTTTTTATCTCCTGTTTTTCCTGCCTTTGCAAACCTATCTTTTCTTGTAGTAACATGCTCAAGGTCGCTTAAAATAAGTTCTGTATCTATTGTTTCAATATCTCTTATTGGGTCTACATCGCCATCTACGTGTATAATATTATCATCGCTAAAACAACGCACAACATGCACAATTGCATCGCATTCTCTAATATTTCCTAAAAATTTATTGCCAAGCCCCTCACCTTTACTTGCACCTTTAACAAGTCCGGCTATATCTACAAATTCTACTATTGCAGGTGTCTTTTTGTCTGTTTGCCATATTTCGGCAAGCTTATCTAGCCTTGCATCGGGCACAGGTACTATACCTACATTTGGCTCTATTGTGCAAAACGGATAATTTGCAGACCCCGCTCCTGCGTTTGTTATTGCATTAAAAAGTGTACTTTTACCTACGTTTGGCAATCCTACTATGCCTAGCTTCATATGTTTTGTCATTCCTTTTCTTATTGATAATACTTTTTTTTAAAACTCTATTCCTTTTCTTGCCGGCATGCCCTCATTATAAGGATGCTTAATACATTTCATTTCGGTAATATAATTTGCAGCACTTACCATAAACTCAGCCGGGTCTCTTCCTGTTAATATTAATTCTTTTTCGTACTGTTTATTTTGCACCGCTTGTTTAACAAGTTCTTCATCTAATATCCCTAGGTTATATGCGGCACATATTTCGTCTAACACAAGCACATCACATTCAATTTCTATGGCTTTTCTTAAAGTTTCTGTTTGCTGTTTTGCACATTCTTCTTTTTCTTGTTTTGTCATTTCAAATACAAACTTGGTAGTAAACATACCTGTTAAAACTTGTGCTCCAAGTTTTTGTAGGTTTTGCGTTTCTCCCGATTTTGCACCCTTTAAAAACTGTGCAAAAACTACTTTTTTACCACATCCAAGCGCACGTATGCAAAGCCCTACTGCGGCAGTTGTCTTGCCTTTTCCATCTCCGCAATATATGTGAACAAGCCCTTTTTCCATCAAAACGCACCCTCAATCCTTTTATAAAAAATAAATGTAAAATATAAACAATCAAATTCAAAAATAGCCTTAATAATTATATCATGCCAACAAATAAAGTGCAATAAATAAAACTATTGTTAATTTTTTTAAAACAAACAAAACAACATTGAACATAAGTTAAAAATGTATTATAATAGTGATATATTTATAAAAGAGGTGTAGTTATGGCATTAATTAAATGTAAAATTAAAAGTGAACTTTTAAAAACTTGTGTAGATATAAACATTTACATGCCCTGCGATTTAGGCGTGGGTCAACCCAGCAATGTACCGAAAGCAACAATTACACTATTGCACGGATATACTGACGATTGCGACAGTTGGTTTTCTTGGACAGCCGCAGAAAGATATGCTGCAGACAACAGCACTGTACTTATCTGCCCCTCTGCACAAAATTCTTTTTATCAAGACTCTATGTTTGGTGCATATAAAACATTTATAACTGAAGAGATGATTGAGTATTTATCTCGCATGTTTGTTTTCCCTAAAGAAAGAGAACGCAATTTTATTGCAGGGCTTTCTATGGGCGGTTACGGTGCTCTTCACCTTGGTCTGTCTCGACCCGACCTTTATGCAGGCTGTGCATCTTTTTCCGGCGCGCTTGATTTACAGCAATTTGCTAACAATATGACAGGTGAAATGGAAATTATGGGCAAGGTTTTGTTTAACATAGAAAACGGCACATTACCTGAGAGTGCAAACTTATTTAAATTGGCAGAAAATGTGGCAAAACTTGATAAGAAAGACCAGCCAAAATTGCTAATAACTTGTGGTGATGATGACTTTGCACCTTTTTATATAACACCACAAAACGAAAAATATTATGACCACATAAAAGATTTAAGCCTTGCTAACTTAAAATACATGAAATGGGGCGGTAACCACGAATGGAAAGTTTGGGACAGAAGCCTTGTTTATGCTTTTGACTACTTTATAAACGAAGGTTATGCGCAGCTAAAACATAACGATTGGAATTGCACTCCCACAATTATGACATAACTTAGCAATTTTTAAATATACCTGTTTTGAGGTGAGAGTATTGTATCAGCCATTGGCAGATAGGCTAAGACCGCAAACATTAGATGATGTTTGCGGCCAGCACCATTTACTGGATGACGGCAAGGTTTTTAGGCGAGTAATACAGTCGTCACGTATACCAAACATGATATTTTACGGGCCTTCGGGTGTTGGCAAAACAACAGTGGCAAAAATTATTGCACAAAACTGCAAAAGGCACTTGCACATGCTAAACGGCACTAGTGCAGGTACTGCAGATATAAAGGCTGTAATAAGTGAAATTGATACTTTAAGCGGCCGAAATGGAATTATTTTATACCTTGATGAGATACAATACCTTAATAAAAAACAGCAACAAAGTTTGCTTGAGTGCATTGAAAACGGTTCTATTACACTTATTGCCTCTACAACCGAAAACCCATATTTTTATATTTACAGTGCTTTATTAAGCAGATGTACAGTTTTTGAATTTAAAAGCATAAGTGCACAAGACATTAAACCTGCCATAAAAAAACTACTTGCAAAAATTTGCAAACAAGACAATATAGATATTAAAATTAATGATGATGCACTGGATTTATTGAGCTCTACTTGCGGCGGAGACATGCGCAAAGCAATAGGTGCACTTGAATTTACACTTGCATCGCTTTACACAAACACGCAAGAATTTGCAAGCGGCACTATTACAAAAGATATGATTGACCAGGTAAGCCAAAAATCCGGCATGCATTATGATAAAAGTGATGATTCGCATTACGACAGCATTTCGGCGTTGCAAAAGAGCATACGTGGGTCGGACCCCGATGCTGCTGTGCACTACCTTGCAAAAATTTTAGAGGGTGGCGACATGCTTAGTGCTTGCCGAAGGCTACTTGTTATAGCAAGCGAAGATATTGGTCTTGCATATCCACAGGCAATAGCAATAGTTAAGGCATGTGTAGACAGTGCTTTACAACTGGGTTTGCCCGAGGCGCGTATTCCCTTAGCTAATGCCGCAATTTTACTTGCTACCTCGCCTAAAAGCAATAGTGCGTATACCGCTTACGACGCCGCCGTTACAGATTTACGCTCCGGCAAAGGCACCGGTATACCTCGCGCTTTACAAAATAAACATTACGACGGCGAAGACAATGCCAATAAAGGGCAAAATTATTTATACCCACACAGCTATGAAAATAACTGGGTTTTTCAGCAATACTTGCCAGACGATTTAGCCTGCAAAACATATTACGAGTACGGAAAAAACAAAACAGAACAAGCGGCAAAACAGTACTGGGGCAAAATTAAAATGAAAAAACCTTAAATTCTACAAATTATATAAAGAAAAGAGATTATAATGCGAGTAATATCCGGCACAGCACGCAAAATAAAGCTTGAAACCTTACCCGGTAACGAAATTACCCGCCCTACAACAGACAGAGTTAAGGAAGGCATATTTAGTGCAATACAGTTTATTATACCGGGAGCTAATGTGCTAGACCTATTTGCCGGAAGCGGACAAATGGGAATAGAAACATTATCTCGCGGGGCTGCACATTGCACATTTGTAGACGAAAATGCGCAGGCAATAAATATAATAAAACAAAACTTAAATAGTACAAGCTTAGCAAAAAATGCAAGCGTAATTAACAAAACAGCTCAAAGTTACTTGCAACACTGTACAGATATTTTTGATTTAATTTTACTAGATCCGCCATATATTAACAGCGATTTAATCGTGCAAATTTTACCTGCGCTAAATAAACTATCTTCAAGCGGAGCTATTATAATTGCCGAAACATCTACCACAACTATTTTGCCAAAAAAAATTAATAATTTAGTTGTAAAAAAAGTTTATAAATACGGCAGTATAAGTGTTACGAAATACGAAAAAACATAATTTAATATTATATAAACGAACGGAGTTTTTTATGCGCATAGCAATTTGCCCGGGTAGTTTTGACCCTGTAACAAAAGGACATTTAAATATAATAGAGCGCTCTTGTAAGCTTTTCGACAAAGTTATTGTACTTGTACTTATTAACCCCTCAAAAAAGCCTATGTTTAAATCAGAAGATCGATTAAGGCATATTAGAGCCGTAACTGCAAACTTGCCTAATGTTCAGGTAGATTCTTACGTGGGCTTACTTGCAAACTACGCACAAAATGTAGGTGCTTGTACTCTTGTAAAGGGTTTGCGCGCTGTTACCGATTTTGAGTTTGAGTTTCAACAGGCTCTTGCAAATAAAAAACTAAACCCAAACCTTGAAACAATGTTTATGATAACAGATGTCAACTACATGTACCTATCGTCTAGTGTTGTAAAGCAAGTTGCAAGCTTTGGAGGCGACGTAAAAGATTTTATACCTGATGAAATTTACGACGAAGTAACACAAAAAATTGTAAATGAAAAAAGGAGTATAAGCAGTGAGAATTGATGAATTACTTGATTTAATTGATGAAACACTAGAGGAAAGTGCAGGCGTACCTTTTACAGGTGGCAAACGCATGGTAGACGTTGACAGAGTGCGCGATTTACTTGATGATGTGCGAATAAATATGCCGGAAGAAATAAAAAGAGCAAAGGATATTGTGGCCGACAGAGCCGCAATAATAGCCGAGGCCAATAACGAATCTTCTAAAATTATTAAACGCGCACAAGAGCATGTTAAAAAACTTATCTCTCAACAAGAGGTTGTTAAAAACGCCGAAATATACGCAAAAGACATCAAGGTAAAAGCTCAAGAGGAAGCAAATTTAACTTCGACTAAAATGGTGAAGTATTGCGATAACTTATTAAAAGTAACACAGGAACAAATGGTTAAAAGCTCTTCGGAGTTAAAAAACATTCGCGAAGTGTTAAAAAAATCTAAACCATAATTTTTTTATTTGCTTTTGTTAATTATTTACAAATTGGACTAAAAAATTGACAATTCCAGCTTTATGATATATAATATCATTAAGCAACTAATTTTGTTAAGTGCTTAGAACTATTTTACAATTTTAATAGGAGCAGTACAATGGAAAAAAGAAATACTGTGCAAAAAAAATTTGTGCTTGATGCAGTAAATAAATTGGCAAACCACCCAACAGCAGAAGCTGTTTACACTGAAGTAGTTAAAAAACACCCCAGTGTAAGTAAGGCTACGGTTTATCGTAATTTATCAGGCCTTGCACAAAGTGGTGCAATTAGGCACATACCTACCGATAACGGTGCCGATAGGTTTGATCACAATTCTTGTCATGATCATAACCACATTAGGTGTAGTGTTTGCGGAGCTTTTGAAGATGCACCGCTTATTGAAAGCAACAATTTAGACGATTTAATAAGCGAGAAAACCGGATTTAAATGCGTTACACATGAAATTGTTTATTCGGGTATATGCAAAAACTGCACAAAAAGCATAAATTAAGCTAATATGGCAAACAATGTTAAAAACTAAATGTCAACACAAAGCGTGTTGACATTTAGCATATTATTAAAAAGGAGTTAAGGTATTATGGAATTGAAAGGCAGTAAAACAGAACAAAATTTGATGACTGCATTTGCAGGTGAAAGCCAGGCACGCAATAAGTACACATACTATTCTTCAGCAGCAAAAAAAGAGGGCTACAACCAAATTGCAGCCATATTTGAAGAAACCGCTAACAATGAAAAAGAACATGCTAAAATGTGGTTTAAAGAGTTGCATAACGGTGCAGTACCATGTACTTTAGACAACTTGGCCGATGCAGCAGCAGGCGAAAATTATGAGTGGACAGAAATGTATGCTGAGTTTGCAAAGGTTGCAAAAGAAGAAGGTTTTAGCAGAATATCGAAACTTTTTGAGATGGTTGGCGCCATTGAAAAAACACACGAAGAGAGATATAAAACACTTGCCGACAACGTTAAAGAAGACAAAGTGTTTAAACGTGACACTAAGCAAGCATGGCACTGTGCAAATTGTGGGCATATTCATATAGGTGATTTCGCACCTGAAAAATGTCCTGTTTGTGATCATCCAAAAGCTCATTTTGAAATTTTAGCCGAAAACTATTAATTTAAAACAAAAAGTGTATTATACAAATTACAATATATAAAAGCGGTGTGAGTAAAATCACACCGCTTTTAATTTTGTTTTAATAATATAAGTTTATTTTTACTTTTTTTGCACTATAAACTTCTGTGGCGTTACCAAGTTCAATCACTTCATAGCTTTCACACTCTTGTACAATTGTATCGTCAAATTCTTTTTGCAAAATAGCGCTTGCCATGCTGTACTGGTAATCTTCTTCAAATTGTTCATCGCTTTCGTAGTTTGGTATAACCACGTAAACCAATGGGTCTGAACTCTCAACAGCTTGTCCTGAATCGCCTATGTCCATTTGTCTAATTTGCGATGCTGTTTGCATGTCAATGTAATAGTTAACATCGTCTGTTACAAAATATGTTGTGTAATATTGTGTAAATAAATCTTCGTTATATTCAACTCCACAAACTTCAAAAGCATCTTGCAACGCTGTGCGGCAAAGGGTTTCTACATCGTCGCTATCTTTTAAATCCTGCTCTAGTGTATCTGCAATTTGTTGCACCTGCGCACTTTTTTCGTCATCAAGCGGCATACCTGTTTCGTCAGTTGTCGGCAATGTTACCGCCTGTATTCTAGAGTATATTTCGTCCATATAATCTTTGGCTTCTTGTGCCGTAATATTTTCGCTCTCCGCTTCAATAAAAGTATTAGACATGCTATAGTATTTTGATTGTGCTAAATAATGTTGTGCATAGCTGTTTACACCAATTCCATTATCATCAAGCAAATCATCATACTCATAATACTCAGTCGCTAAGTTTAATGCTTCGTCTATTTCAGCTTGCTCCATAGCATTTTCACCAGTAGCGTTTTCATCTATCCATATATGGCGTTTAATAAGTCTAATCGTTTCATTTGCAATCCATTCTTCTCCTAAAACGCCCTCAATCGTTGCACGTAAAATATCAACGTCGCCTTCTTGTTGGTCTTCTTGCGAAAGCATCGCTTGCTCTTCGCTGTAAACTGAAGCAGCATTTCTGTATGCTTCGTATTGGTACATTAGGTACAATCCTGCAGGAATGTCTGTACCATTTACGTTAAGTACTGTTGAAGGTGTAGTAATGTGACATGCAGTAAAAGAAAATAATACCGCTATGCAAATTAATACAGCTGCTAATTTTTTTATTGTTTTCAAAAGGAATACCTCCGATATATTTGTTTAACACAAAATATGTGTTTTAAATGGCGCAAAAAGTTATTTGCCTTATGGCGCTTACCTAGATATTATACATTTTTTTAATGTTTATTACAATACTTTTATAAAAACTTATTGTAAAAGCATTATAAATTTTCTGTATATATTTGCTCAAGCTTTTCTAAAAATTCTTCAAGGCATTTCATTGAATTTTGCGGCTGCTCCACTTTTAACGACAAATATGGTTTTGTACTTGCATTTAGCAACAGCATGCCTTTCATTTGTTTTAAAAGCGGTTTAATTTTTTGCACATCTATCATATCCGAGTACATAATAAGTGTATCGCCTTTTTGTGTAATTTCATATATACCCAATTTTGTTGCCGCTACCCTAATAACGCTTATTAATATTAAGCCAAGCGCACTTTTAGGTATTTTTCCATATCTGTCTGTTAATTCATCTTTTACATCTTCGGCATCTATTTTGCTTTCTATTGCCGCTATGCGTTTATATGCTTCTATTCTTGCCGATTGCTGCTGAATATATTCGTGCGGTATATAGGCATCTTCACTTATATCTACAAGACATTCGCTCTTATCTTTAACATTTATTTCGCCTTTTTGCTCTTTAATTGCACTGTTTAATAGTTTTACATACATGTCGTAGCCAACGCTCTCCATATGTCCGTGTTGACTTTGACCAAGTAAGTTTCCGGCTCCTCTTATTTGCAAATCTCTCATTGCAATTCTAAACCCACTGCCAAAACTTGTAAACTCTCTAATTGCCGATAATCGCTTTGAGGCTACATCTGTAAGCACTTTATCCCTTCTAAATGTAAAGTAAGCATATGCTTTTCGTCCGCTTCGGCCTACCCTTCCCCTAAGCTGATAAAGTTGTGCAAGTCCCATATAATCTGCATTTTCAATTATTAGCGTATTGCAATTTCGCACATCAACACCCGTTTCGATAAGTGTTGTACACACAAGTATATCAATTTCTCCATCTACAAGTTTTTGCCAAATGCTAGATAGTGACGCTTCGTCCATTTTACCGTGTGCGATTCCAATTTTTGCCTCGGGAACCATATTGTTTAGTTTTATTGCACAATTTTCAATTGTTTCTACCCTGTTGTGCAAGTAATAAACTTGCCCGCCTCGTCCAAGTTCTTTTTTAATCGCATCTGCAATTAAAATATCATCGTATTCAAGCACATATGTTTCCACAGGTCGTCGCTCAATTGGCGGTGTTTCAATTGTGCTCATATCTCTAAGTCCCGACAGCGCCATATTAAGTGTGCGAGGTATTGGTGTGGCCGAAAGTGTAAGCATATCTACACCAACAAACATTTCTTTCAAACGTTCTTTGTGCTTTACACCAAAACGCTGTTCTTCGTCTACAATTACAAGGCCTAAGTTTTTAAACTTTATGTCTTTTTGTATAAGCCTGTGCGTACCCACAACTATATCTACTGTACCGTCGTTAAGCCCTTTAATAGAATTTTTTATCTGCAAGCTTGTTCTAAAACGAGAAAGTAATGCAACTTTTATAGGGAAAGATTCCATTCGGGAAATAATAGAATTATAATGTTGCCATGCAAGTATTGTTGTAGGCACTAAAATTGCACATTGCTTACCGTCCATTATGCATTTAAATGCGGCTCTAAGCGCAACCTCTGTTTTGCCCACTCCAACATCACCGCATAATAACCTATCCATTGGTGTGGGCTTTTGCATGTCTTTTTTTATCTCTTGTGCGCTTCTTATCTGGTCGTCTGTCTCATCATAAGCAAAACGCAACTCAAAATCACGTTGCCATTCATTGTCTTGTGCAAAAGCGTGTCCTTGCGCCTTTTCTCTTTTTGCGTAAAGCTCTATAAGCTCTTTTGCCATTTCGGCTGTTGCTGCTTTAACTCTGCTTTTTGTTTTTGTCCATGCTTCGCCGCCTAATTTCGAAAGTTTAACCTTATCGCTATCTCCTGGTGCTGTGTACTTACTAACTATGTCAAGTTGGGTAACAGGCACGTATAAAGTATCGCCCTTATTATACGTTATTTTCAAATAGTCTTTTACAACACCCTGCATATCAAGGCGCTGTACCCCCACATACTGGCCAATACCGTGGTTTTGGTGCACAACAAAATCGCCCTGTGTAATGTCGGACAAAGATGATAAACCTTTATTTTTACTTTTAACCGGCTTTTTTGATGACTCATCTGTATGGCGCCTACTTGTAAAAATTGCAAGCTTTGCAAATGGGTAATGTACACCTGTTGTCAAATGTCCTTCAAATACAGCCACACTGCCATACGGAACATCATTTGCATCACCGATTTTGTATACGGCGGCATTTAAATTTTCTGCTCGTAAATCTTTTGCAAGTGCATTGGCCGCGCGTTTTGTGCCGCACAGTATTGCCACACAATAATTTTGCCGTATAAGCGGTTGAACCTCTTCAAGCAACGTTTTAATTTCACCGCTCCATGGCGGTATGCTGTGAGATGGTGCACTAATTATTTCTTTTAGTTTAAAATCATGTGTGCTCCTCATAAAACTTTCGCACACAATTACTCCGTTTTTTTCAACTTTATGTAAAAAAAGACCTTGCTCGTTGTAAAAACCTATTAGGTGTTTACATAAAACACCCTCTTGTAATAATGTTTCAATTTCTTGCGCAAACCTTGTATTATGCGAATTAACTGCATCTTTAATTGCGCTGTACTCATTTAAAAATATAATAGGATCTTCAAAGTATTCCGGTAATAGCCCTGCTTTTTCGTACCTAATATGCAAGTATTTGTCCATGCTAACGGGCATAATGTTATTTTCTAATAATTGTATATCGTGCCTAAGTGCTTCTTCAAGCGCTTTTTTGTCTTTATCAACATTGCATTGTTCTATTTTTGCTTTTAAAATCTGTGCGCCTTCATGTGCATCGCTAAATAAAACCTCCCTTGCAGGAGATAAATAAATTTTATTAAGTTTTGCATCTCTGCGCTGGGTAATAATATCAAATGTATGAATTGTGTCTATTTCATCGCCCCAAAGTTCAATTCTGCATGGTTTTACCATATCTGGTGCGTATATATCTATTATAGAACCCCTGTGGCTAAATTGTCCCGGTCCTTCTACCTGTCCCCTAGACAAGTATCCGGCAGATACAAGTTTATTTAAAAGATCACTTTGCTTAATTTGCATGCCTTTTTTTAGTGTAAGCGTATTATCACAAAATTGTTGTTTTGGCACTGTGTATTGCAACACAGCCTCAATAGGAGCACAAACCATATTTGTTCGTTTACCAACAATATTGCCAAGAACACTGAGCCTTCTTGTTTCGTATTCGTGGTTTTGCCCCTCAATATTTCTAAACACAAAATCTCTTGCAGGGTAAACCTCGCTTTGTGCTCCAAATTGTTTTGCATTGTCACAAAACCTAGTTGCCTCACCCTCGCTATTACAAATAACAAGCACCGGCCTATTTGTTTGTTTGCATACCATTGCCATAAATTGTGCCCTTGCAACAGGCGGCAAACCAAAAAGTGCCACCACAGACGGTTTATCGTCTAAAGTAGCAATTAGTTTTTTATATTCGGTGCTTTGCTTTATTGTATGAAATAGCATATTTTTACCTTTAAATTTACATTTGTTTTTTTATATTGCTAAATTAATACACTAGCTATGTATATTATAATTGAAATTGCTATTAATACGTAAACACCTGACGTAAAAAATAGCGGACCTTTGCGATAAAGAGCGCCCTCATCTTTCGGTGTGCGCTTCATGTGGTGTATTGACGTTGCAAACGCTATTGCGCCAAGCACTATTGTTAAAATAACAGTTAACGGTAATATTATAACTATAAATGCAAGTGCAATTACAGTTAATGCATCTTCTGTTAGTGCCATTTGAGCATTTGGTGCATCTGGCATGCTAAGCAGAATAAATAGCCCCACAATAAAAAGTGGAGAAAATAGCGTTAATCTTATTGACTGCATAAATGTTCTATCGCGCATTTTTTTATGTTTGTTGCATAAAAAAAATCTCGCAAATACGTACCACACAGTAAGTGCAAACGCACTGCTAATAACAGGAAATAGTATTACTACAAATATATTTGGCCTAAAAAATGTAAATAAATATCCTACAATGCAAATAACGGCAGTTACAATCATTTTTATTTCATATTGTCGTTTTATATTTTTATTATCCATTAAATTTACTCTGTGCCTCCTTAATATTATCTTCAATAATAAGTTTAACGGCTTGTCGAATATCGTCAAACCGTGCATTTATTATTTTTTTTTCGCTTTGCGTAAAGTTTGACAGCACCCAATTTGCCATATCGTAGTTTGGATTGGGCTTGTCTCCTACGCCTACTTTTACCCTTGGAAAGTTTTGTCCTATATAATCTATTATACTTTTTATGCCGTTGTGTCCTCCGGCACTTCCCTGATCCCTCATTCTCAGCTTACCTACATCAAGCGATACATCATCATATATTACAATAACATCTTTGCTTTCAAGCTTATAGTATTTAGCGGCTTTATTTACGCTTTGCCCCGATAAATTCATATAAGTTTGAGGCTTTAACAATAGTATTTTTTGCTCGTCAATTTCGGCAATAGCATATAGCGCATCAAACTTCGATTTTATTATTTTTACGCCTAAACTTTCAGCTAAATCATCTATAGCACAAAATCCTATATTATGCCTTGTATTGTCGTATTTTTTTCCCGGGTTTCCAAGTCCCACTACTATTTTTTTTATATTTTTTTTACTAAAAAACATTTATGCAAAATCCATTTCATTAAAACTATATAAAAAGTGCACTTACCGGTTTGTCTGTAAAAATTCTTGCTATTGCCTCTCCAAGCAAATTGCCCGCGCTTAGCACTTTTATTTTATCTATTCTCTTTTCAGGCGCAAGATCTATTGTGTCAAGTATAACTACTTCACATAATGCGCTGTTTTTTATGCGTTCTATTGCAGGCCCACTTAATACTCCATGTGTAGCACATGCACTTACACTTTTTGCCCCTCGCTCCATTACTGCCTCGGCCGCATTTACAAGTGTTCCGGCTGTATCTATCATATCATCTACAATAATTACATGCTTATTGTTAATATCACCTATTATATTCATTATTTCGCTCTCGTTTGCTTTTGGTCTGCGCTTGTCCACAATTGCAAGGGGTACATCAAGTTTTTCGGCAAATGTTCTTGCTCTGCCCACACTTCCAAGGTCCGGAGACATTATAACAACGTCTAAGTTGTTTTTTGCTATATTTCGCTCACAGTATGGTATTAGTATAGAAGCTCCTTGCATATGGTCCAGTGGAATATTAAAAAATCCTTGTATTTGTGCTGCATGTAAGTCCATTGTTAAAACACGGTTTGCTCCTGCTGCAACTATAAGCTCTGCAACAAGTTTTGCGGTAATAGGGTCTCTTGCGCGGCTTTTCCTGTCTTGCCTTGCATATCCGTAATATGGCATAACTGCTGTAATGTGCCCAGCGCTCGCCCTTTTCATTGCATCTATCATTATAAGTAATTCCATTAAATTTCTGTTAACCGGGCTGCTAGTACTTTGTACAATAAACACTTCGCTTCCGCGTACAGACTCTGATATAGAAACTTGAATTTCACCGTCGCTAAACTGGCTAACGTTGCTTTTACCAAGTGAAAGGCCCAAGCAAGCCGCCATAACCTCAGCCAAAGGTTTATTGGAATTACCTGCAAAAATTTTTATATCCTTGCCATGAATATTCATAATAATACACTCCTTTTACTTTACGCAACAGCAACTTGCAACTTAAAATAATTGTTTAATGGTAAATGTTATTTTTGTTTACAAAGCTTTTAATTTTTAATGTAAACATTAATTAACACAAATACAAAACAATTACTCTTCGTTTGTATCTTTCATTTTCCCTTTTTGTTTTTCAATGTACTTACCTAGCTTGTTCTTTGCCCAATCGCTTTTTATTTCTTGTTTTGGCCTTGCAATAGAAAGTGCACCTTGCGGTACATCTTTTGTTATTACGCTTCCTGCCGCTGTATATGCCCCGCTACCTACTTTTACAGGAGAAATTAAACTTGTATTACAACCTATAAATGCAAAATCTTCTACTATGCATCTATTTTTTCCGCCACCGTCGTAATTTGCTACGGCAACACCACAACCAAAATTACAACCTTTTCCAACATCGCTATCTCCTACATAAGTTAAGTGGCTTACGCTTGTTGCCTCTCCTATTGTGCTGTTTTTTATTTCAACAAAATCTCCTAAATGCACGTTTTTTCCTATAACACTGTCGGGCCTTATATGGCAAAATGGTCCAATATTCGCCCCATCTTTTATTATGCAATTATACCCTTGGCTGGCATTAAAAATTACGTTTTGCTCTACACTTGCATTGCTAAGCACGCTGTTAGGCCCTATAACACTGTTTGCGCCTATTTTTGTTTTACCTTTAAGTATAGTTCCCGGCAATATTGTAGCACCTTGTTCTATTTCTACTTCATCGTCTATAAAAACACCGTAATCAGACAAAAATACAACGCCGCCTCTAACATGTTTTTCAAAGCACGCATTAAATTTTTCGCAAGTTTTTTTATATTCATTTAAATAATGTTCGCTTTTCATTTACATTACCTCTTAAAGTTTTAAATATATTATTGTTTTAAGTATAAAGCTTATTCAATTGTTTTGCAAGATGTATTAAAATTTTAAGTTTATTTTATGGTTTAAACAACCAATTATATGTATTTTTGTTTCATTAATATAAATGTTTACTTTAATTTACTGGTATTTTTCACATGTGTTTGTTATAATCTTATTTATGTAAAGGTAAAAGAAAATATGTGGCTATTTGTAAATAACATACATTTACATAAATTGCGGCCACACAAAAATTTGGAGGTAAAAGTTTTGAGCAACAAATATGTTTATCTTTTTTCAGAAGGCAACGGCACAATGCGCGAGCTACTTGGTGGTAAAGGTGCAAACCTTGCAGAGATGA
>CAYJGU010000037.1:0-17804 GCA_964369925.1 uncultured Bacteroides sp.
GGGTTAGACTCTATCATGTAAAAAATGGATTTACCTGTCTCTAAAACTTCTTGAGCACCAAGCGGTGTGAAAACACCATGGTTTATTGCGTTGTTTAAAAATAGTACTTTTGCCGGCTCTACCAATATAGAAACAAGTGGCAATAAGCCTACAGATACAAGGGCTTCTACACCGCTACCAAGTGCCTGTGTTCCTATTTCAACAAGTGGGCCTATACCAAAAAACGAAACTCCTGCAAGACCTGCACCTAAAATACCTACTGAAAAATTGTTAACTATCATTTCAAAGCCTGCTGGTATTTTATTATTTACAGATTTATCAAAGTATTTAATAACTACGCCGCCTAAAGGTCCGCAAATCATTGCGCCTAAAAGCATTGGTGTGTCGGGAGAGCCAACAATAACGCCAAAAGTGGCAATTGCGCCAATAACACCACCTCTTACATCGGCAATCATTTTACCGCCTGTGTAACCTATTAAAATTGGCAATAAGTAAGAGAGCATTGGCCCTACCATAGTGGCAAGTGCCTCGTTGGGGAACCAACCGTCAGGTATAAATAAAGCTGTTATTAAACCCCAAGCAATAAAAGCGCCTATGTTTGGCATAACCATGCCGCTTAAAAATCTTCCAAATCCTTGAACTTTATTTTTCATGATTGTAACACCTACTAAAAATTATTTTAGTGATTTTTAATGAGCTCATCTATCATCTTGTGCATAGTATAGCACACAGGTTTTATGCAATCAATACAAAGAAAATTAAGTTTGGCACAGTAATTTTGTGACATTTTTAATTACTGTGTGATATGTGTATATATTTGCATGGTTTTTGTGCAATTCATATAATATATAAGTTTAAATTCATTAATTTAAAAATAGCTTTTGTGTTTAATTTAATGGTTTTACGTTATATAAAATAATAAACCCACTGCAAATTTGCAGTGGGTTTATTATAAGCTACCATTATTAGCTTATTTGGCTAAATATATAGTAATAGCTATATTAGCAGTCATATTTCTAATTAATTTGTTGTATGCAAGGTGTTACATTAAAGTAATATTTTGTTATAGTCGTTGTCGCGTAGGTTGAGTTCATCCCCCACAAGACCGACGAGATGATGCGCATCAATGTTAGGGTCATAGAAGAACTCAGGCAGTAAATGAAATTTTTCTATCTTGCCTGTGCTCACCATGTGGGTGCGTGGGCCTGTGCAGGGATGAAGGAATTCGCCTATTTTAACATGCGTATCGTCTATATAGTCTATGGATAAATCTTGTTCTATCAATGAAAGCACTTGCTTTTCCAGTTCCTGGATGCATAGCTGTGGCTTAAATGGAAATGTAATCAAAAAACCATGTCGTATGTCACCGTGCTCACAGATGTCGCGCAATTCCTTTGGTAAAAAAATCTCAACCAAATCCTCTGCAGAGTGTGCCATTTTGCGAAAGACTATCGAGGGCAGAACATGGTCTGCGAGGTCTCCCGGCAGTGGACCGAATATGGTGGGTCGCGTTATGATGATCTCCGAGCCAATGCCTATAAGCAAATTCGCATTGCGCTTTAGCAGGGGATAAACAAGTTCGTAATGCTCAACGATGACACGTCTACCATTCTCAATAGCTGCAGAAATGGCATCGGCAAGTTCATACATCTGGTAAAAGGCACTCTCAAAGCGAACATCTAAATGGAAGGTGTGCGGTTTAAAAAAACCACCCGCTTCCAAATCCATGAGTGGAAGTGGCCTGATGTTGAGACCACTGTCATCGTTTGTCAATTCTAACCCCGGGAACATGCCCTTAATTAGCATGCTTTTGCCCGAGCCCGCCTCGCCTATGACACCAATGAGGAGGTCGTTAGGCGAGAGATACTGTTGTGCAATCTGATTGCCGAGCGCATACATGCGTGTACTGCCGCGAGGAGCAAAAAACGTGCTGTACAGATGGTTGCGCAATTGGCCGCGTCGCTCTATCAAGCTGTCACCTCCTTAGTATTCAATACTGAGCAGGGGTGCGTGCTGCTGTGCACCGTATACATCGGTCTCGCCGATGTCGCCGGAGCATCTTGGGCGCTCAATGGTAACCTTTATGGCGTTTGCTGGCAAAAATTCCACTATGCTCAGTATTTTTTCTTCACTTATGCCGTATAGCTCGCAAATTCGTGCCTTGTTAAACACGTTTTTTGCAATGGCTTCTTCAAACAGTTCCCTCGTTTTGAACATGATATCAAGAGTAAGTTCATAGGGGCCTGCGTTTTTACTTCGTATAACGTGCGCTGTGTCTGTTAATTTTGTTTTCATTATATTCCTCCCTAAACGTCTTTGTATTCGATAGGAAATGGCGCACAGGGGTCGGGCGTGTCTATAATATGGCACATAGTGAAGCGGTATACTTCTCCCCCGTGGAAGTCGCTTGGAGAATACGGGAAGGCGAGATTACCTGCTGTTGCCACACGCCCCTCGTAGCCAAAATGAAGCATGGTTGAGCGTGCAAACGAGCAGATAGTATCTGCTTGTGCCTGTGTGTCTGCAACGGCCTCGATGACGATTCCAAGTTCGTGTGCTCCGCTTGTATTGGGCTTAGGCTCAATTTCTGCCATTACACCGTTTTTGCCGTAAATATTAAAGTTTAAATAATATTTCCACTGTTTTCCTTCGAAATTATCAGCAACACGCGCCTTTACACCTTTAATAATATCATCGATTTTCGATATCATAATGGGATCTCTTGTGCCGGCAATTGACACTGTTCTGTAACCGACAAGCGCTGCACCCTCTAGTTTAATGGTGTAGTTTTTTGCGCTCACATATTTGCTGCCCTTTACAGTTACGGTAGTCTCAGTGTCTTGAATAAATTCACAGTCGGTTAAATCTAAATGACCGCCCGGACCGGGAAGAATATATGGGTTTGATTTTTCATACAGCGTGTGCGCCGCAACCGAGGTAGTTGTGGCCTTGCGGTTTGGGCTAAGTGGCTCAAGGCGGAAATAGTCCTCGCCCAAATAGCCAAACATGCAATCGGAGCCGCTTCCTGGAAGACAGCAAATTGCTGCGCACTCCAAAATTTTGCCAAGATGCAGTGCAAGGCCTTTGTCATATCCGGCGCGCAGTGCGGGCGCAGCAAAAACAGTTGGGTCATAAGCGCGGCCGGCAAGAATTACCTGAGCACCTTCATCAAGCGCGCGAATAAATGGTTCTACGCCCATTTGGCCTACAATATTTGTCGTCTCGTCAATTGCCTGCTCTGTAAGCTTTGGCGCAGGGCTAAGCGCTTTAATTTTGCCTGCACGCAGCGCGGCCTTAACTGTATCTTTGTCATAGTCTGATGAGATTAACGCAAGTTTATAATGTAAGTTTTTTTCCTTTGAAATTTCCTCTACTATGTTTGCGCACCACTGCAAATGGCTTTGTGCACCACTGCCGCCTGCTGTGCCAACAACAACGGGTATACCTGCCTTTATACCTGCCTCAAGCATAATTTCAAGGTCGCGCTTTACGCCTTGGCGGTCGGTAAAAGACTCACCTGCGCCGAGGTAGTAGGGCCCGGGGTCGGTAGAGCCTGCGTCGACGGCAATAACGTCGGGATTTCGCTTCATGCCCTCTTCAAAGGCGGCCATTGGGAAACCATAGCCTAAAATGGCAGTGGCCGATAAAATCTTATATTCCTTTTTCATTGCGTTTACTCCTTTCGTGCAAAGCGAGCAAGCGTTGCATTTCATTGTATACAATCATATAGCCCTCGTCAACTCCCATGCCGGGTTTTGCAAGAATCTGCACGGGTTGTGTAGCCATTGCTACAGCCACGCATACCTGAGCAGAGCGGTCTGTCTCGTTGCAAGTGCCGCCTTGGTATGCACCCACACCTTTAGCTTTGCTATAAAGCACAGCTTCGATAGTATTTTGAATACCGCCCAAATCGGGTGTTTTAATTTGCAACATGTGCCCTGCGCGATTGTCGGCAAAATATTTCACGTCCTCAAGAGTGTTACACCATTCGTCTGCAACAATTTCTGCGCGAATGCCCTTTGCATCAATACACTTTGTTAGCTCGCGCAGGCCAATCATTTGCGCATCGCGCTCTCCCATATCCATGGGTCCTTCAATGCGTAGAAGGAATGGCTCTGCCTTGCGGCTAAGTACGCCGATGTAATTTGCCATAGCCTCGTAGTTTTCATTGCCAAACACCATGCCGATGGTGCCATAGACATCGATGTGCAAAACGGGTTCGTATTGCGATGACGCGCGCAAAGCAAATATTCGATCGCGTAACCACTGAACATATTCCTCGAGCAGCTCACCATTTTTTCCCAGTTTCGTTTCAACGTTGTTAATAAGGCCGTGAGGAAGAACTGCGGCCTGTTTTATAATCATTTTGTCCACGTTGTCGTAGCGCGAATCGCCGGACTGAGTGAAGAGCGACAGCGGTTTTGTTGCGAGTTCGCAGCCGTATTCTTCGGCAACTACTTGGCTTATGGTTTTTTTCTTCGCTTTGGCCACCGCATCCAAAATAGCTTGGCTTACGCCGTAGCGTATAGCAGTGTGTAGGAGTTTGCCATCAACTTCAATATTTTCAGCAAAATCTGCAAGATCTTTAAAACTGTCTAGTTCCTTGCCAACAAGCTGAGGACGGATGTGTGTTTCAATTAGTGGAATGAAATTTTTTGCAAGGAACAAAGGATCACGTCCGCCTGCACCGCTGTATTGAACAGCTGCGCAGTCGCCATGGGCAATTTGCCCATCCTCTAAAACTAGCAGCAGCGAAATCGCTTCTCCTGCTTGGCGAATTGAGGTGAATCCCTCTGTCACAGGTTCACCGACATATGTGAAACCGTCTGCATGTGCACCGCTTTTTATAGATTTTTGGTCGTCAAAATAAAAGCCTGTTTTCGCCGGTGCGCAGATGAGATCTACAATTTTCATGTGTTAATAGCCTCCTATTTAGTGCGTGCTCTGCCCACAAGCGAGCCCTTGCTGATGGCATATATATCGTCAATAACCATTTGGAAGTTTGCTGCGCGGTTTTCAAATTTTGCGCGCACTTCAATTTTTTCTCGGTTAAAGTCTATCAAGTCTTTGCTCAAAGAAAGATTGCCGGGATTTAAAATACGAATAGCGCCATCGTTATCGCGAGCCGGAAGCAACTTTCCGGCGGTGTGCTTGCTTGGGGCAAACGGAATGTCGATTGCGCCGGCCTGGAACGCGCGTATAGAGCCAACGGCTAAATCGCCCTCGCCAAGAGCAAAGCATTTGTCTACAATGCACTTTGTCTCGGCTTTAATAATCTCCATTTCTGCGTCGAGCTCAGAACTTTTCATAGATTGCTCCTTAAGCATAGACAGCACCTGCTTTGTGCAACGTAGTCCCTGTGCGTTGGCCTGCATGGTTGGTACGCCCATGGCCTCGTGCGGTGTTTTAACAATAACCTTTGTTGCATTAGAAAGTGCGGCAACGGCGCTACCCCATGAGATAACACCAAAGGCTTGTGACTCATCTTGAGGGAAACTTCCCATCCACTGGTGAAGCACGGTAGTTACTGTTGTGTCTTTGTAGCCGTTGTCTTGTAGGTACTGTTCTGTTAGTGGACCTAAAGCATTTATCGCTGCGACGTCCTGCACCAGGTTACCGCATTGGCCGTAGCCAACGGTAATGTTTTTAACACCTTGCTCTGCAGCCAAAAGTGCCTCGATTATAGCCACGGCATGGGAAATGCACGGTGGCACAAGAGTACCTGTCAAAGGCCCATATGGCTCGCGATTTATGCGAATGCCGGCATCTTCATACAAACCTGTTAGGCGATCAATGTATTGCCAATCACGGATGGTCTGCTCGAGCGTAACATTTTTAGTGTAGGGAATATTATAGGAAATGCCGCCACCCTCAAACGATGTGAAGCCGCCTGCATAGGAAATTTCACCGAGCAATCTCG
This sequence comes from uncultured Bacteroides sp., assembly GCA_964369925.1. Taxonomy (GTDB): domain Bacteria; phylum Bacillota; class Clostridia; order Oscillospirales; family Ruminococcaceae; genus Ruthenibacterium. The sequence goes on from CAYJGU010000037.1 coordinate 5,921, forward strand.
CGTCGGGTGTGCCGTGGCGAATCTGAACAGGTACGTTTAAAGAATCGATAATTTTACGGCATGCCGCTACACCATGGTTAACAGCAGGGAAACCGTTCAACATGGATTTTCCCTGTGCAATGGATTCGGTAATGCCTTTTTGTGCATCGTCAAAACGATTTTGGCGCGTGTAACTGTCAATTGTAGTAGGCAAAAGGTCTGCCTGTCCCTCGTTTTGTAAATGCGTAAGCAACTCGATATGCTCGTTTATAAGAGCCACGCCTGCACGCGGCTGGATGAGAGTAATGCCGGCGTCTTTGGCTTCGGCCAACTTATGGGAAAAGTTTTTGTCTTCTTTTAGTGTGCTGTGGTAGGCAAACGCGTCATCCAATGAAACATCTTTGCCTGTGCTCCAATGAGATAGAACTTCTTCGCGCTGTGAATTAAATTTATCAAGGGTCCATTTCTTATTTTGTACTTCCATTTGGTAACAATTCCTCTCGAATCAATTTATGTGCAGCCTCTTTATCGTGCTGCGAAAGCAGACCGATGGCTGATAAAATATAGTGCTTGTCAATAATAAAATGTGCTTGCTTTGGCAAAAGTGCCTGTGGTTTTTCTTTATTATATAATGTATAAGGTAATAGTGCCGCCACGCGCTTTGTGTGCAATAAAGCGCCTCCTGTAAACAGAACAGTGGACGTTTTGCGCATATCTTTACCTCGCTGAACAAGTGCCATGCCTGTAGAGGTATAAACTTCTTGAATAGTGCCTACATGCCTTTGCGCCGCTGTGGTAATGGCACCTGCGGCCAATGCAAAGTCAAGGTCGTGCCAAGCATCGCTGTCGGGCACGCGCGAAACTTCTGATGTGAGCTCGTCTAGCATAGGTAAGGCTTCGTTCGAATGTAGGCCGCTAACACGGCAAAGCCAGTCCAATCCAGTGGCCTCTGCAATGCCTTTTGCGTTGTGCCGCATGCCTATGTCGCCCTCAACGCTACGTTTAATATACGGTTCGGGCAGTCCTTTATAAAGCACACCGGCCTGCGAAGGCATACCATCGCCTACAGAGTAAACATCTGTAGTTGCACCTCCCACGTCAAAACACAGCATTTCGCCAATAATCTCACCGCACAGTTCCACAGCTCGCATAACCGCTACAGGAGTGGGCATCAAAATGCCGTTTATTAGAGATTGCGTTTTGCTAAGGCCTTTAGCTTTGACAATGCGGTCTAAAAAAATTTCGCGAATTTTTTCTTGTGCAGGTTCAATTTGCAATGTGTCTAACTGAGGCATTACGTTCTTTACAATGTGACAGGTTTTTCCGTGTAAAATTTTTTCGCATTGGCTTGCCACACTACGGTTGCCGGCAATCACAATAGGGAAGTCGACTTCACATGTAGAGAGCATCTGCGCGTTGTGCAGTATACATTGCTTGTTACCACCGTCTGTGCCACCGGTTAGTAAAAATATTTCCGGTTTTGCCTGCGTAATTTCATCCACATCGTCTTCGGTCAGTTCATAGGCGTATGATTTAATTAGCTTTGCGCCTGCACTTAAACTTGCCATTTTTGCTGCTTGTGCAGTCAATTCCGGCACAAGTCCACAGGCCATCATTCGTAGCCCACCTGCTGCAGAGGAGCAGGCATATGTCTTTGCAATGTTCAATGTGCCCGATCGCTGTTCTAAGTGGGTTAAAGCCTCGCTTAGTCCTTCGTTTATGTCTGTTGTATACGTTGTGTGTGCACTTGCGCTGCCAATATAACGCCCTGAAGATGAATCTATCGCTGTAACCTTTGTGTAGGTGCTGCCGAAATCCACCAGTATAGTATGTTCCATGACGTCCCCCTAAATATGCAAATCCTCTTTGAGGCAAGCCACGGTGACGAGCGGGTCTGTTCCTGGCGGAAATGCGCGATTAAAGCCCATGTCCAAAAAGCGCTTTTCTACAGGCTCGAATGGATGCTTGCCGATGACTATATTGCCGCCGACATAAAGCAAAATGCCCTCGAGTCCGGCCTCGTCACAACGATCACGAAAGCCCATGCAATCGAGTTCGCCGTGCCCGTATAGCGACGAGACAATTATCGCGTCCGCATCCGTCTCAAGAGCTGCAGCGATGTATTCTTGTTGTGAAACAAGCACACCGAGGTTTGTAACATCGAAACCCTGTTCCGTGAAAACTGCGTCTAAAATTTTGTTGCCAACTGCGTGTACATCTGCGCCAATAACACCGATGACCAGTTTTTTCTTCTCCATTTACCTTAATGCTCCTTTTTATATGTACTATATCTATATAATATATTATACTAGTTCATTTGTCAACTAATAATTGTTGTCATACTGCTGAATTTTGGTTGATTAATTGGTGCACATGTGCTAATATGTAGATATATTAGACGAATGCATGGAAAGGATAGATGAATAATGCGAATTGTATCGGTTGATTTGGTGCGTGATGCTGTGGAGCAATTGTGCTTAGAAGCCTGTGTACGCTTACCGGTGGATGTGCGTGAGCGTCTGCAGGAATGCCGAGAGGATGAGCCATTTCCGCGTGCAAAAGATATTTTAGATAAACTTATTGAGAACTATACCTTAGCCGAGAAGAAAAATCTGCCAATATGTCAGGACACAGGCATGGCATGTGTGTTTTTAGACATTGGGCGAAATGTTTTTTTAGAAGGTAATATTGAAGAGGCTGTGCACGAGGGTGTGCGAAGAGGTTATGAAAAAGGATTTTTGCGTAAGTCTGTGGTGGGAGATCCACTTCGCCGTGTGAACACAAAGGACAACACCCCGGCAATGATTTATTACAATTTTGTGGATGGAGACCGTCTTCATATCACTCTCGCACCAAAGGGATTTGGAAGCGAGAACATGAGTCAAATTAAAATGCTTAAGCCCTCAGACGGTGAGGAAGGGGTGAAGAGTTTTGTGCTAGAAGTTGTTGAACAGGCCGGGCCAAATCCATGTCCGCCTATTGTGGTGGGTGTAGGTATTGGCGGCACTTTTGATAAGGCGGCGCTACTTGCAAAGCAAGCGCTTTTGCGCGACTTTGATAAACAAAATAAAGATGAGTATTACGCACAGATGGAGCAAGAGCTGTTGCAAAGAATTAATGAAAAAGGCATAGGACCACAAGGACTTGGCGGTAAAACAACTGCGCTTTCAGTTAGTATATTAACTGCCCCAACGCACATTGCCGGTTTGCCTGTGGCCGTGAATATTAACTGCCATGTAAGCCGCCACAAGAGCGTGGTTATTTAAGGAGGCGAACCGTATGGATATTAAATTGACAACACCATTTACCGAGGAAAAAGCACGTAAGTTGCGAGCAGGCGACAGTGTTTTGCTCTCGGGTACAATATATACAGCCAGAGATGCCGCACATAAGCGTCTTGTGGCATGCATTGAAGCAGAAGAACCATTGCCTTTTGAATTGCAAGACAGCATCATATATTATGTAGGGCCAACCCCAGCGCGTGAAGGAGAGGCTATTGGCTCTGCGGGACCCACAACGAGCTACCGCATGGATGCCTATACCCCAAAACTTCTTGCTTTGGGGCATCGTGGCATGATTGGAAAGGGCAAGCGCAACGAGGAGGTTGTTAAGGCAATGCAAACACACGGTGGCGTTTACTTCGGTGCTATCGGTGGCGCAGGTGCATTGCTCTCTAGCTGCATAGTTTCGTCTGAAATTGTTGCATATGAGGACCTTGGTGCGGAGGCAATACGAAAGCTATCTGTGGAGAATTTGCCGCTCACTGTAATCATTGACAGTACAGGTGCAAATTTATACCAGCTTGGCAGGCAAGACTACTTGGAAAGTTTGCGCTGAGGAGGTGCACTTATGATATTATCGTTGCAACCGGAAGCGAAACGTGCTATTTATTTGCAGATTGCAGACGAAATTACGCGTCAAATAGAGCAGGGAATTTTGTTGCCCGGACAAAAGCTTCCCACAGTTAGGGATCTGAGCGTTTCATTGCAGACAGCAAAGGGTACGGTTAAGCACGCTTATGAGCACTTAGCGCAGGCCGGACTTGTTGAAATGCAACAGGGCAAGGGTACGTTTATTACAAGCGAGGAGTTGTCGCGTACCCGAAAAGAGCGCGCCATGGAGGCAATTGACACGATGTTTGACACATTGGATGAACTATCGTTTACCACGCGAGACATTGAAATATTTTTGCAACTTAAGCTTGATGCACGCGAGGATGATGCGCCACGCTTTAAAATTTTGCTGGCAGACTGTAACCCTGAGGTACTGCAAATAATGCAGGCGCAAGTGGAAACCTTTGTTCCATCCGGTGTGTATAAGGTTTTGCTCGATGATTTAATGAAAAAGCCGTACACCTTGGATGATGAGGTGGATATTGTTGTTACAACACCAACGCATCAACATGCTTTGGAGTGCTTTGCCTCCGATTCGCGAAAAATTGTGCCAGTTGTGTTGGGCGTAGGTTTTCGAACAATTGCCGAGCTTTCAAAGCTAGAGCCTTCCAGCACGGTCATGGTTTTGTGTCAGAGCCATCGTTTTGCTGAAATTGTACAAGATGGATGTGTGCGACTGAATGGACAAAGTATGCAGGTGCGACACTGCTTGTTTGGCGAAATGGCCGAGCGCATTGATTATATTGCGAAGTGCGATGTAATTATTTTGCCACTTGGATACGAGTATTTTTGTGATGTACAGCAACAAACGACAATTGCAAAAATACTAAAGGAAAAACCTTGTATTTTTTATAAATACAGTATGGACAGTGGATCTATGTTGTATTTGAAAAAGCGCGTGGATGCGCTACGTTTGTAGTTAAATAAAAAGCCTGCATTCTATTGAATGCAGGCTTTTATATTTTTTGATAATTGACAAATAAAACAAAGCACTATATATTTACTTAGTACTACTAATTAAATTTTAATGAAATATATTAGAGGTGTGAGTATTGGACAACATAAGTCAATTAAACGACAAGCTTGAAGAGCTTCAAAAGCGCTTGCAAAAAAATAAAAAAAATATACTTAAGAATGATGACTACCTTCATTCAGGGGAAATTTCCGTTATTCGATTTGTTTATCATTATAATAAAAAATATTGTAAAGACCCAACCTTAGTTGTTATAAGTGATGTAATTGGAATTTCACAGGCAACAGTAACAACACTTGCTCACAGACTAATAAAAAAAGGTTTGCTTGCAAAAGTAGTGTCAACCACAGATAAACGCGCAAAACTATTGTCGCTTACAGATCTAGGAAAAAAACACTTTGAATCAAACCATAAAAGACATCTTAAATTTTTGGCTGAATTATTAGAGAATTTAGGTGAAAATGATGCAAATGAGTTAATGCGTTTGCTAGGAAAAATAAATTTGTATTTAGAAAGTAAAACAGAGGTATAACATGAGCAAAGATTTAGAAAAACTACATTCGCTGCCGGCGTGGAAGTCAGTGCTATCCAATTCGATTCCGGCTATGATTGCTATGATTATGATGTTAATTTATAATATAGCCGACCTATTTTTTGTAGGTCAAACAGGTGACACTTTACAAGTAGCGGCGGTCTCTTTAGCAACACCGGTATTTTTGTTTTTTATGTCGTTTGGCAATGTGTTTGGTATAGGCGGAACAACTGTTTGTTCAAAGGCATTTGGCAGAGGTGATAAGGATAGTGTTAAAAATACTTCGGCATTTTGTTTTTGGTCTAGTGTTTTAATAGGAATTATTGTTTCTATACTTGTTTTTTAAAATATTGATAGTGTTGTTAATTTACTTGGTGCAAGTGAAGAAGTATCAACGATGGTTAAAAATTACATCCAAATTATATCCATAAGCGGACCATTTATTATGATTTCATCTTGCATGTCTAACCTATTAAGGGCTGAGGGCAAAGCTAAAGAGGCTATGATAGGTATGATGCTTGGTAATATAGTAAATATTATTTTAGACCCAATTTTTATATTGGGGCTAAACTTAGGTGTTGAAGGCGCTGCCATTGCTACTTTAATAGGAAATTTATCAGGGGGACTTTTTTTTGTTTTCTATCTTCTAAAAGGAAAATCATCGCTTAGTGGCAACATCAAAAACGTATCGCTGGATAGTGAAATGATTAAAAATGTTTTGGCTATTGGCGTACCGGCATCGCTCTCAACAATGCTTATGAGCATTTCTCAAATTACGCTAAATAGCCAAATGACATTTTACGGTGACTTAGCTGTAGCAGGAATTGGCGTTGCCACAAAAGTGTCAATGATGACAAGCATGTTGTTTATTGGACTTGGACAAGGTGTGCAGCCGCTACTTGGGTACTGTATTGGGGCTAAAAACGAAACAAGATACAAACAAATGATGAGGTTTTCGTTAATATTTGCATTTTGTTTTAGTAGCTTTTTAACTATTATTTGTTACTTAAATTTAGGAAGTATTGTAGGTGGCTTTTTATCAGAACCCGAGGCTTTTGATTATGCCTACAGTTTTTCTATGATAAGGCTTCCAACTGCTGTGCTTTTTGGAATGTTCTTTGTACTTATTAACGCGCTACAAGCAATGGGAGCCGCCAAATCTTCTTTAATAGTAAATATAAGTCGTCAAGGGCTAATATTTATTCCAGCAGTGTTTATTTTGGGCAGCATATGGGGAGAATTTGGATTAGTTCTTGCGCAGCCTGTCGCCGATGTTTTATCTTTTGCACTTGTACTTGTGCTATATTTAATATCTTCAAAAGCAATATTTAATAAGGCAAAAGTTTAGCAAATAGTAGGGGAGAAAAGATTTGTGTTAAACGAATGCTTATAACATTTAATATTTATAGTAAAAACCATATATTTAGTTGCAAAAAAAATCTTTTGCGTGTAAAATATCGTTATATGAAAGTGAGGGAATATAATGGAAAAAATAAAAATTGCGATAATTGGATATGGCAATCTCGGCGTTGGTTGCGAAAAAGCTATAGCCAATAATTCAGATATGGAACTTGTAGCGATATTCACAAGGCGCTCACCTGATAGTTTAAAACCGCTAACCGCTGGTGTGCCGGTTTATTCGGTTGAAAAAGCAGAAGAGATGAAAAATAGCATAGACGTTGCAGTTCTTTGTGGTGGGTCGGCTACCGATTTGCCTGTTCAAGGGGTTTTGTTTTCAAAGCTTTTTAACACAGTGGACAGTTTTGATACACACGCTAAAATACCGGAATATTTTAAAGCGGTAGATGCTTCTGCTAAAGAGGGCAAAAACGTTTCGGCTATATCTATAGGTTGGGACCCAGGTATGTTTTCGATAAACAGACTATATTCAAACTCTATTTTACCCTGTGGCGTGGACTACACATTTTGGGGACCAGGTGTTTCTCAAGGACATAGCGATGCAATTCGTAGAATTGATGGCGTACTTGATGCAAGGCAGTACACAATACCGGTAAAAAAGGCTGTTGAAGCTGCGAGAAGCGGCAAAAACCCGACACTTACAACAAGAGAGAAGCATTTAAGAGATTGCTATGTAGTTGTAGCTGATGGCGCTGACAAAGCCAAAATTGAAGCTGAAATTGTTAATATGCCAAACTACTTTGCAGACTACGATACAACAGTTAATTTTATATCTGTTGAGGAATTGCAAGCAAAACATGCTAGCATTCCGCACGGTGGTTTTGTTATAAGAAGCGGAAAAACCGATGAAAACACAACTCATGTTGCAGAATACAGCTTAAAGCTTGATTCAAACCCGCAGTTCACTTCAAGCGTTATGATTGCTTATGCAAGAGCAGTATACAAACTCTCAAAAGAGGGTGTTATAGGTTGCAAAACAGCATTTGATATAGCACCTGGATATCTTTCAATAAAGAGCCGTGAAGAATTAATGGCAGAGATGCTGTAAAAAAAATAATATAATTTAAGAGATAAAGTTTTATGAGTGCTATGTTTTTTAGTTTGACTAAAAACGCACATATTACGCTTTATCTCTTTATTATTTATAAGGAAAAATTGACATATAACATGGACAACACCAATTATTAACTGTTGTTTTAAATAGAAGAAACCACTAGCTACTGTGAGCTAGTGGTTTTATTGTGATAAATGCTCGCTAAAAGTGCTAATAGTAATAAAAGTTTTTTTGTTTACACAGCACTTTTACCTCTCAAACAAAAGTGTAAGTACTTTTGGCAAAGTATTCTTTTCAAGAGTGAAAAAATCTTTAACCTCACCGTCATCTAAATAACAAATATCTGTACATGTACACGCTAAAAATTCAAAGTCATGTGAAGCTATAAGAAATGTTTGTTTTTCTTTGGATAGCTTACGAATGAAACAGGAAACTCTCATCATATTATCGAAATCAAGGCCGCTTGTAGGTTCGTCCATGCAAATAATTTCGGTATCTTTAAAGCATGATAGAGCTATTGAAAGCCGCTGTTTTTGTCCGCCAGAAAGGGAAGCCGGGTGTCTTTTTAGTAAACTATCAAGGTTTAAATTTTCAAGTGTTCTAAACGCATCTTTTTGCTCTTTTGTTGTTGTTTTTTTGACTAAAAACAATTCTTTGTGTACACTCTCGGTAAATAATTGGCAGTCACTGTTTTGCATAACAAGATAGCTGTCTTTACTGCGCTTATTCGGTGCTAGTTTCTCTTCACCAAAATACACCTCACCACTTCTTTGCTTTTGCAAGCCACAAACTATATCCATAAGTGTGCTTTTACCGGCACCGTTTTTACCTATTAAACCCACAACGCTACCTTTTTTTATATTTAAAGTAATATTATCAAGTATCGGTGTGTTCTTATTATAAAAAAAGTTTATATGTTTAAAAACTACTGAATTATCATTAGTTACAACTTGCGGCTTTGGTACTTTTATTTTTTGCATATTTAACGAGCGCAAACCCGCTGAAAAGAAAAACCACACTGCCTATGCTTGTGGGCAAAATAGGTGCTAAAAATAATGCGGCGAGTAAAAGCACTATGTAAAATAAACTCTGTTTTATTGCCGGAAGTAGCTCTTTTGAAAGTGCGAGAAACAGAAATGGAATAGCAACTAAAACACATTCAACCCATGTTACCTCTAATTAGTTTCAACTAACTAGTGCGTAATTTAGTCTGCTAATAACTTAGTATTCAGTTCAAATGCTGTGCATTTTTTGAAAAAGGCACTTATATGCTACACTTTGTAGTTTGCTTTATTGCTTAACAGTCGTGTTAAAACTATCTAATAAATTTAAAGTTGCATTGTTAATTTCCGTTTGCAATTGTCTTTGTTTTTACCATTGTGCACCTTTTAAGTCGCCATATATCACATCATCTGCTTTGTAAAAGATTTTGTCAAATTTCTTATTCGTCACTGCAAATATCTAAAGATATTTTATAACCGTCTCAAAGCCAGCGGTATAAAAAGTAGAGATTTTTTCTATATAACCTATTGCATCTTCTTTTTTTATGTCGTGCCTAATTATTTCAAAAAGGCTATCGTAATAAGCTGAAGTTAATATGTGAAATAAAATTCGGTCGATTTCGCCCTCTATTTTTCCCAGTGCTTTAAGCTTTTCATGATATATCAAGGTTTTATCCACTTGTAAATCTACTAAGTCATGCACAAAATTTTCATATTTTGTGCCGGCACTCTTACATAGTATTAGTTTAAACACATCATAATTTTCGTACACATACTCAACAAAGTTAAATAGAAACTGTGCCGAGCGCGAATTGGAATTCGCTGTTTCATCAGTGTCAACTATATCAAAAAAAGTAGCTTGTGCATTTTTAAAGCTATTTAAAAAAATGCTTGCACACGGGTCTGTCAGATCGTAAAAAAGTGAAACTTTATCTTTGTAGTAGCCATAAAAAGCCCCTTTGGTAAATCCAGCTTTAGCAACAATTTGCCTAAGCGAAGCATCTTTATAACCATGCATTAAAAATTCGGCTTTACCAATTTCTAATATTTTTAGTTTTGTTTCACTGTGGTTTTCCATTTCATGCCTCCTTAACTACAATATACCAGCGGTATATACCGCTGGTATATTGTATAATGGTGCTTTTTGTATGTCAAGTTAAAATAAAGTTTTTAGTTATGGTTATTAACCAAAATTATACATAATAACAATATTAAGCTTCGCATAAAACAACACGAACAAGCAAATTGCCATTTAATAGTTCTGCACTAATTTTACCGCCCATTTGCTCTGTTAAGGTTTTAGCTATTGCAAGCCCAATACCTGTGCTGCTTTTTGCCGACGTTACAGTAAAATATCTGTTAAATAATTTGCCCACATCAATTTCGCTAAGGCTGTTTGCAGTGTTTTTGAATATTATTTCTCCATTTTCTTTTAATCTAATATCTAAATCACCGTCGCTGTATTTTATGGCGTTGTCAATAATATTATTAAAAATCCTTGAAAGCGCATTGCTGTTTAACTCACGGATAACTGTGTTTTCAGGCATTGTAATTTTGGGAGTGATAGCCTTTTTGTTTAACTGTGCATAAAAACCTGCAATACATTCTTGCAAAACGCTGTTTATATTAACGGCGCCTAATATTAATTGCTCCGGCTCAGACGATATTAAAGAATAGCAAAATAGTTCCTCGGTAAGTTTTTTAAGTGCAGTTGCTCTGTTTTCAATAAGCTGTAAATAGCGCGTATGCTCGACAGTATTGTTCGTTTGCCTCAATAAATCCAAGTAGCCCAAAATTGCCGTTAGCGGAGTGCGCAAATCGTGAGATATATTAGTTATGGCGTCTTTTATTTCTCTGTCGCCATTCATGTATTGTAATTTTTGTTTGCACAGTATTTTTAATTTTTTGCCCAGTTCATTTGCAAAATTTTTAATATGCTTATCATTTGATGAAGTTGAAATAAGAACATTTGTGTCGTTTTCTAAATAAAAATTAAGCTGTTTATTTATATCATCAATACTTTTTTGCATGTGTATTATTTTTGCAATAAGCGCAAGAATAATTATTATAAGTATTGCAAATAAAAAATAAACAGCCATAAGTTCTCCTTTTAAATTAATATTATGTAGGCTATAAAATGTTATTTTAAATCTAATTTATTGAACAAAAATAGACCTAAAGCAGTTAAAATAATAGTATTAAGCGTTGAAAAAACTAACATTGCAATTGCTTCTGCATTAGTGCTAATTTCAACCCAAGATACTTTCATAACGTGCCCAAACGCAGAGGCCGTGAACAAATTTTCATAAATTGTTCGCTGTGTGCCGCTTATATAGTGTGGGTTAGGTTCAGGGTCTTCGTTGCTTAGATAAGGCGCGCCATCACCTTCAGTTATTAAAACCATGCTTTGACTAAATTCAGGCTCGTTTATGGCACTGTATAGGTAGTTTGAAAAAGTAACAATAAATACAAGAACTGCAAGACTTATAAGCAAAATAAACGTTTTGTTTTGACAAAGCATTGCTATAAAAGTAAAAAGTGCACAAAACACAGTGTTTGAAAAAAGTATTATTAAAATATAATTAGCTAAAGTGCCAAAACTTAGCGTAAAACCGCCAAAAGTGCTATAAGCAATCATACCCAGTGCTAAAAATAAAACAGTGAAAAATGTTGATACTATAATATTACTTATAAAATTAGCTAAATATATTTTTGTTCGTGTTTGCCCTGCGATAATTTTGTTTCGCAAAGCACCATCGCTGTGTTCTGTGCCAAAAAACATGCTTGAAAAAACGGCAATTATTGCGCACATAATAGGAGCGAAAAAGAAGTAAACATCTTCAAAAGTGTAATCAGCAGGTAAGTTTTCGATATTTATCATTGGAACAACTGTACTGTAAAGCCCAAAGCCCAAAATAAAGGCAATTAAAACGTAAAATAGTTTATCTTTTTTTAGTCTTAAAAAATTGGCTTTTATCAAATTATTCATGTTTGCCACCTCCAACTATACCCATGTAAAAACTCTCTAAAGTT
>CAYJGU010000038.1:0-17624 GCA_964369925.1 uncultured Bacteroides sp.
TCATTGTATCATATATTCTATTTATATTCAAATATTATTATTTGCATAAATAAAATTTAAAAGTACAAGGGTTTTGTAAGTCGACAGTTCACATTTTTTGGAAATATTTAAGAGGTGATTTGACTTTTTTGAATGAAAATTTTATACGAAGAAACATTTTAATATTACATCATAAAAAAGAAAGGATTTTTATGAAAAAAGGCATTCGAAAAATAATTGCGTTAACCGTTACGCTTGCAATGGTATGTGTTATGATGCCTATAAGCATGCTTGCGGCAACAATGGTTACATATAACATTTCAATAGGGGGTGTTGCGCTTACTCCCGATAATATTGGGGGATATCCAGCGGTAAGCTACAATGACAGTACAAAAGTGTTGACACTAAGTGATACAAATTCATCTTTGGCGGCAGACATAACAGGAGATGTTGAAATAAGCGAAAATATATCAGTAATTTTTGACAATGTAACAATTGAAGGTGGATTTATTGCTGATGCAACACTTGAAAATCAAAAAATTAATATAACAGTTAAAGGTACAAGTGTTATTAATAACAGCATAGGCGTAGGACTTAACTTTGAACATTACGGAAGTAGCAGTACAAGTGAGTTTGTGATAAGTGGTAGCAGTATGGCAGATACACTTAATATTACAGGCACAACAGGAATATTTGGGGCTGTTACAGCCGATGATTGTACTATAAATGTTATAGGCACTCAAGCAGATGGTATTTATGGAAGTATTGATGCTTACACAAATGCTAAAATAACAGTTAAAGCCACTACAACAAACGCAACAACAGATGGATCGCCTAATTATGGAGTAGAAGGCGCAGTTACTTCTAGCGGTGGTTTTGTGGAAGTTATAAGTTATGTAAACAATGCTATACAAGGGTCAGTTGCTCTCTATGGCTTTGATGTAGATTCATCTGCTACAAAAACAGGATATATTGAGGCTACAGGAGCAAATGTTGCACTTGGTGTAAACCCGGGTCAAGCTACTGATGGATTGATGGACTATGGACCTGCAAAAGATAGTTTGACAAAGAGTGCTGAAGAAGATTTTCTTGTTTATGGTAGTTTAAGTGACGCTGATAAAAAATATACCAAACTTTATTATAATGGTGGCGGCACAGGCGGAACAGGCGGAACAGGCGGAACAGGTGGCACAGGCGGAACAGGTGGAACAGGTGGAACCGGTGGTACAGGAGGGAGCACAACCCCTGTTGTTACAGGGCCAATAGTAGAAAATGCTACAAGTGCTGATCCTAACGGAAACGGTAAACAATACGACGGAAAAGAAATACCGGATGACAAAATTATAGGCGAAGTTGTGCTTAACGGCAGTACGCTGGATGGAACATGGACGTTTGATGATGGAGAAGACATTACAAATGCTACATACGTCGGCGGCAGGGAGGTAAATGTTACATTTACCCCAAATGATACGAGTGTACCGCCAATAAAAACAACAGTTAATATAGTAATTACTAAAATTCCAGCAACAATAAAAGTAGTGCTTAACAAAACCTCATTAAAAGTTGGAGAAACTTTGCCTACAGCAAAATTAGATTATATAGGTGTTCTTCCAGGCGAAACTTTAACGCCAGACCCAAATGTTATTAGCGCGGTTTATACCGGCTTTCCGGCCGACAGCAGTGTTGCGGGTTCTCATAAAGTAAGATGGGATAACCAGAGTGCCATGCATGATGAGATAGTAAAGCTGGAAGATTATAAAAATTATACTATTAAGTATGAACTGACCGCAGACTTTACGATTACTGATGACACAAGTGGCGGAAGCACAGGTGGCGGAAGCACAGGTGGCGGAAGCACAGGTGGCGGTGGCACAGGTGGTGGAAGCACAGGTGGCGGTGGCACAGACGGCGGAAGCACAGGTGACGGTGGCACAGGTGGTGGAAGCACAGGTGGCGGTGGCACAGACGGCGATACAGACGGCGACACTGATGGTGATACAGACGGCGATACCGATGAAGATACAGACATAGACACCGATGAAGGTGGAAATGGTGGTATTGGTGGAGGTACAGGTGATAACGGAAATGGAAATAGTGGCGGCGGTGGTGGCCCCACAGTTGATGTTACACCTGAGGGTGGTGTCGATGTAGACACAAACATTACCGACAGAGTGCCTGATGATGTGCAAATCGGCGGAGAATCGATTGATAATTCACAGTATACAGTAGAAGACGGAGTTGTAAGCATATCACCGGAGGCTTTTGAAAGACTGGAAAATGGTGAGCACGAAATTACTATTTTATATGGAGATCAAACTATTAGTAGCAATGTAATTACAGATAACGGTATTCCGCTTGCTGCTACTATGAACAATAAATCTTGGAGTTTGTTTGACCTAATTATGACAATTTTATGTGCTGCATTATTTGTTTTATATGCTGTTGCTGTAAAGAAAAGTAAAAAAGAAGATGAAAACAAATCAATTCGCCGCAAAAATCGTTTAGTACTTGCATTTAGCATTATTATTTCAATTAGTAGTTTGGTTTTGTTATTATTAACACAAGACTTTAAACAACCAATGGCGATATTTGATAGCTATAGTATAGTATTTGCAGTGTTAGGGTTAATTTCTGTTGTACTTGGCATAATACTTAACTTTGAAAAAGGAGAAACAGAGCAAGAGATATTTGATGCGAATAATAAAGGTGTAGTAGCTTATTAATTGGAAAAAATAGCATAAGTATTAATGTTTAATTATTGCTTATTTGCCTTTTAACGCAGTATAAAGCTTTAGTAAAAAGCATATATATGTTTTTATAACAGCTAAAACCGTGCGCACAGTTGCATTAAAACTGTATGCACGGTTTTTTATATTTTGCAAAGTTTAAAACTTTTATAGGAAGTTTAAGATAGTGTTTTATAGCTTAAATGATATACTGTATTTAAAAAGTATTGTGTAAAAAAACTAAACAGGGTATAACAGCAAAATTCATTTTTATAAATCATTTATAACGTATTTTTTATGAAGATAACTAATATAAGAAATTTGCTTATATTTAAGCGTGTTTATTTATAGTTACTAATTATTATAATTTACATATTATTGCGTTGTGTGGTAAAATATTAGTAATAATTTAATAATAAATTTTTAGCATTAGTTTTTAAATTCTAACTTCTAATTTGGAGGTAAATATGAAATCAATATTTGTTTCAAGTACATTTAGAGATATGCAGGCAGAACGTGACGCGCTTGTTTTAAACGTTGTGCCCGAAATTGACACATACGCTGCAAGCTTTGGACAAAATATTCGTTTTGTAGATTTGCGCTGGGGCGTTAATACAACCGATATGAGTGCAGAAAAAAGTAGCCGAAAAGTGCTGAAAGTGTGCCTGGACGAGATAGATAAAACACGCCCATACATGATTATTTTAATAGGTGAGAGGTATGGCTGGGTACCAGAAGACAAAGAGTTAATGCGGCGTGTAGCTAAAGAAAAAGGACACATGCTTGAAAGTGTAGAGAAAAGTGTTACCGAACTTGAAATTGAGTACGGCGCACTTGGAAATAAAGGAAACCTTAAAAACTGTTTATTTTATTTTAGAGAGCCGCTGCCAAAAAACAAAATACCACCCGAAATTAAAGCTGTGTATATTGAAAAAAATATTGAGCTTGAGAATAAGTTGCAGCATTTGAAGCGTCGCATAGAAAGTGCAGGTGGTAAAACAAAGCACTATACTGTACAGTGGAATGATAAGAAAAAATCTATTAATATACCACAAGATTTTTGTGATATGGTTGTAAATGATATAAAAGAACTTTTTGCAGCAGATTTTGAGGAAACTAAAAATTTAAAGCCTATTGAACGCGAGCAAGTTTTTGCAATGCTTTTTGCACAACAAAAAGCATTGCAGTTTGCAGCACGTTTTGATTTGCTTGAAAAATATGCATCAATTATTTTGTCGCAAGATAAAAACCTGCTTTTTTTGCGTGGTGAACCCGGCAGCGGAAAAAGTACAATCATGTCAAAACTTGCACTTGATTTAGTAAAAAATGCTAACGTGTTTTTCTTTAGTTGTGGAAACACATCGCTTTCTCAAACATCGTTTGATATTGTGCGAGGAGCCGTACATTTTGTTGAATCGCTTTTAAATTTGACTACACATTACGGTGAGGGAGAAAACGAGCCAAAGCATACTTTTGCTGAGTGGGCAAGCTTGCTTGAAAATTTATGCGACCAATATGGCAAAAAAAATAAAAAACCACTTATGTTTTTTATTGATGCGCTTGACCAATTGGCGCAAGATGAAGATACGCGTGGGCTGAAATTTTTACCACATAATTTACCATATAATGTTACTTTCGTAGTGTCTGCATTGAGCGACTATGAAACGCGCGAAATGCACCCATTGCATGACAAATGTGCAAAAGAGGAAATTTTGCCTTTGCACGATGAAGAGCGAAAAAAAGTTGTGCATGGAATATTGAAAACTTACAGTAAGCAGCTTAATAGTGGTGTTGTAAATGCGCTTATTGCAGCGAAGGGCGCAACAAATCCACTGTATATTAGTATGATGATACAGCGGCTAATAATGTTGGATAGCGAAGATTTTGGAGTAATAGAGCAGTTTGGTAACGATATGGACGCCATAAATAAATTTTTGACAGATACTGTAAACTCAACACCTAATAATGTTGAGGAAATGTCGGCAGAGGTTTTGCGTGAGGCGAGCCAGAGAATAAATGAAGACCTATGCCTACACGCTGCGGCATTAATTGCAACTTCACGAAGGGGGCTTAGGGAAAAGGATCTTGCCGAAATATTTAAACTTAACAACAAAAATTGGATTAGCGTTGATTTTGCCAGCTACATTAAATATTTAAAGCCGTTTTTTATTCAAAGGCACGATGGTCGAATTGACTTCACACATCGTACAATACGCCTTGGGTTTTTAAAGCAAATTGACTTTAAAAAGTATAACGCTCAAATTTTAGAATTGTTAAAACAAATACACATTTATGATGGACTAAGACTTTCAGAAACAATATACCATTCATTAATGCAAGAAGATTATAATTTTACAATGGACCACATTTTGGAAATTGATTTTGCAAGTAAGACAATAAATAGTGCAGAAAAAGCAATAACTGCAGATGAAATGTATGCAATGGCTGTTACGCAAGCACGCTATGTTAATGGGTTGTTGCTTGCATATAATAAAAGAACAAGTATGGAAGAAGAATATCATCGAAATTGCAAGTTGCTAAATTTTTTTATTAATGATTTTTATAACACGTTAGGCGGCTCTGACCTTGAAAGAAATATTGCTGTCATGTTTTTAGAACGAATTGTAATATCTGCACAAGAGTTGGCACAGAAGGTGAGCAACAACGAAGATTTAGAGATTAACCTTTGTAAATGCTATGCAGTGCTTGCAATAGCCCACGATGGGAACAATGTATATGACGATTTGACAGGTGATGACTGTTATGAGACACATTATGCATATAAAGAAAAATGTAAAAATTCAGCTTTAGAACTTGTGAAAAAATATAACTCGATGAAATCAAAGTTAAATTACTATTATGTATATTACATGGACAACGTAGACTTTGAAAGCTATGCAAATGAACTTGGCATGAATTCTGAGCAGTTTGAAATTTGTGCTATAGAAACTTATGAAAACCTTATAAATAGCGGCGACTATAGTGTATTAGAAATGTATATTAACTATTGTGTACGCTTTTCTGATTATTATATTGAAAATTATGACAGCGCTGTTACAATAGCAGAAAAAGCATATGCTCTAACTAAAAATTTGTACAAAACAAAAAATATTGGTGTAGCACAATTTGCGGCTGCTTCTCTAAATTTGGCAGATACATATTTTAGGGCAAATATACTAAAAAAAGCACCTTCGTTTTTTTTGGAAGCACTAGATATTTGTGAAGAATTAATTCGTCAAGGTTCGTTTGTAAAGAACTACCTGTTATATGCGAAAACTCACAGGTATTATGGACTTTACCAAAAACAAGCGGGCTTGTATAAGCAAGCAATTGAAAATTTTACAAGTAGCATAGAAAAATGCGAAAATTTTATAGCCTCTATAGGAAGCTATGAGTGTTATATTTCGCTTGCACGTTCGTATGAATATAGAGCAGATTGTAATGAATTAATGGGCGACAGAGAAAAAGCAATTAAGGATTACAGAGAGTGCTACAAATTAGCAGATATTATAACTAGAAACTTCCCTGTGAACGAGTATATAACAGAAGAACAGCGGATTTATGATATTTTTTATGAAAAATACGGTGTGAGCGAAATGGATTTTGTTTCAGTGATTAGCGAGGAAAAGCTTGAAAAAGAACTGATTGCAACTAAAACACATGAGTATATGGCAAATAATTTTGACGGTGAAGCGTTGCAACATCGATTAATTGGGAAGTATAAAGATTTAGCAGAACAGTTAAGCCGCTTTAAGAAGTATGAACAATTATTAAAAATTCAACATAAAATTGTAGATCTCTATAAAAAACTTGGGAAAAAT
This sequence comes from uncultured Bacteroides sp., assembly GCA_964369925.1. Taxonomy (GTDB): domain Bacteria; phylum Bacillota; class Clostridia; order Oscillospirales; family Ruminococcaceae; genus Ruthenibacterium. Next base: position 6,527 of record CAYJGU010000038.1, read on the forward strand.
TTGCCCAAGGGTTTTTCAGAAGCAAATACATATGGTGCAATAGCTACCCTTAATGATATTTCAAGCACATTACATATGCTAAAAAGAAATAAAGACCGAATTGAAATAAATAAGCAAATTATAGTTGAGCTTGCAAATAAAATAGACAATGGAGATTTTTATTTTAATAAATTTTTAGCGGTTGGTGCCATAACAACAGTGGCAAATTTTTACAATGAAATAGATGACTTTGAAAATGCCGAGAAGTTTTATAAAGAGGGGATAAGGCTTTTTGATAAGGTTATTGATAATTATGAACATTTTTTGATGAATTCAAATGAAGAGATGCGAAGTTTGATGGGCACAAAGCAAGATGCAACAGCACAAGAGATAAAAAGTGAAACAGAATACGAGACAAAAAACATTGAAGAAATGAAAACCGATTTATATAAGCAAATGGTTGAAATGTACATAAAAAAAGGTAAACTTGATAGTGCGCTAAAATGCAACAAAATGAAAATAGAGTTTTTGCATAAACATTATACATTTGAAGATAAAGAAACAGGTGCCATACATTGTAAAATGTACTGCTACAAAAACTTTGAAATTGTAAATCTTTACAAACAAAGAGCAGATATTTTTAAGCAATTGAATGATAAGCAAAGCGCCGCAGATGCACTTTGTGATGCTCTTTACTTTCATATGGTAGACGATAAATACATTGAAGGTGCAAGAAAGAATGAAGATAGGGCAAAAGAGTATAGCGAGTTAAGTGATGAATATACAGAGCTTTTAACAGAACTAAACTTGCATGAACATGCAAAAATGTATAAGAAAATGAAGGAAAATGTTTTGGCGAGTTTAGAAAAAGCACAAGCAGAAAAATTGCCTAAAGAGGAGAAAAAAGAAACCTCTATAATAAAAAAATATAAGGACAAAGACGGTAATGAAACAGGTGCATATATGCGTATATATACAGATGAATACGGAAAAGAACAAGTAGATATAATTGATTATTAATGATTTATGAAAAAGTACATCAAAACAGACATCACTTTTAAGTGATGTCTGTTTTGTTAATTTAAATTAATATTCAACCACTTGGAATGTTTTGTAAAGTTATAGCAAGTGGTGTTAATTATATTACTTTAATTTATTTACATTAAATCTCCGGCAGCCTTAACTTTTACGCGGTTAGTATTGCCAGGATAGTATGAAAGCGGAACGTCTTCCATATCTATAATTTCTACAGTGCCCTCGCAAGCGCCAGAGGCAACCGCAAGTCTTATAGCTTCACTCTTTGCGTACTCAAGTGCTTCTTCCCTTGGGGTCTCATCATAGTTCATAAGCTGCTCAAATGTGCCTGAAAGCTTTGATATGGCAGAACCAATAGCATTGGCTGTACCAAAGTGGTTAGGCTTTAATACAGTTTTTGCTCCTTGTATTTCACTTGGCAGTATAACAGATCCGCCACCAACTAAAATAAGTTCTACATCATCGGAAGATATTTTCATAGCGTCAAGCGCATCTTCGGTAAGCTCTTTAATAACTTGCATTGCTTTTTCTGCAAGTTTTGGGTCAATATTTGCAACTAAGTTTTTATCGCCTATATCAGTCATGCCAAGGAATACTGCAATATCAGTAGCTGTTAATGTATCTCCGCCAAAGCAAAGTGCTTTTTCGGTAATTTTATATCCTACAGAGTCAGGACCAACTGTAACAACGCCATCTTTTTCGCGCACGATGGAACCACCACCAAGGCCTATAGAAACAACGTCCGGCATACGGAAGTTAGTGCGCACGCCTCCAATTGTAACAGCAACTGAGCTCTCTCTTGGGAAACCTCCTGAAATTACACCCACATCTGTTGTGGTACCGCCAACGTCTACTACAACTGCATCTTTAATGTCGCACAAATATGAAGCGCCCCTTATAGAGTTTGTAGGTCCACATGCTATTGTTAAAATAGGATGTTTTCTCGCCTCTTCCATTGTCATCAATGTTCCGTCGTTTTGTGATATGTAAACTTGTGCGTTTGTGACTCCCATATCCATTAAGCTACGTGCAAAGCCATCGGTAAAGCTCTCTGCCACCTTATAAAGCGATGCATTAAGAATAGTTGCATTTTCACGCTCTACAAGTCCCATAGAGCCAATGTTTCCTGAAAGTGATACGTGTACATCATCGCCAAGTATTTCATGGCAAAGCTCTTTTGCTCTCTTTTCGTGTTCATTGCGAACAACCGAGAAACAACAGCTTATGGCAACAGCATTAACCTTGCCTTTTATCTTGTTAAAAAATGTAATGGCTGCTTCTTCGTCAAAGGCAGTTATTTCTTTGCCATCATATTCATATCCGCCGCCAATTACCTGTGTTTCCTCGCTTATTGCGGCAAGGTCATCTGCCCAGTCTACCATAGGTATAATACCGGTGGTAGCCGGTGCTCCAATGCGCAAAACTGCAACTTTTTCAAGATTTTTTCTCTCTACAATGGCATTTGTGCACTGTGTTGTTCCAAGCATTGCACGGCTAATATCTTTAGGGTTTACGCCAGAGCTGTTTAAAATATTTTTTACGGCATTTAAAATGCCACCATATATATCATCGGTTGTTGCCTGTTTAAGTTCGGCAACAATGTTCAGCTTTTCGTCTATTAAAACGGCATCGGTATTAGTGCCGCCTACGTCTATTCCAAGTTTATACATTTTGTTCCCCCTGTTTACAACGTTCTTCAATTGGTATGTAATCAGTGTCACACCCAAAGTAACGTGGCCCTACTAGCTCTATGCCCTCAGGAGAGCGCCACATTTCAAAGCACTTTAACCCTACAACAATAACGCGTTTGCCATATTTTAATGCATCTGTTGTAATTGGCAAAAATGTTTCGGTGTCTACAAGAGTAATAAGGTCCGGTGTTGTTGCCAAAATTTTTCCGTCTACCGTTGCAACAAGGTTTTCGTTTTGAAACTCAACGTCTGCTTTCTTACCCTTAAACTCTCCAATGCCATCAAGAATAACATTACCAACGTTAAATGCGCCTTTAACTTCACGTTTTACATCGCATATTTTGCCTTTAAACAGTTTATATCCCTCGGTAAACTCAAAAAAGTTTTCCTCCGGTGTTTTTGTTCCGCTGTCTTTAACTGTTCTTATTGCCTTGCCAAGGTTTTCACTGCGTGTAACTATATCTTTAACACAGTACTTTTTCATGGTTGCGCCGTCCATACAGTAAAGCGATATTGATACAGAACCGCCACAACTCATAGTAACTGCACGTGCAAGCTCTTCTGTCCATTTATTTGTAACAGTATCAAATATAACACTGTTGCCTTTTTCATCTACAAGCGCCATAGGTGTTGCTTTAACTCCACCAATAGTAAAAGTAACCATTTGAAGCTCAGGGAAAGCTCTACCCATGCCATCGCAATCTACCATTGGCAAGCCCAGGCGTGCAGCAGCTGCTATTGGCAACATACTGTTAACTCCGCCTGCTTCTATTGGCATAAGCGCAAATATTTCTTTGCCATAAAAACGCGATACCATCTCATGTAGCGATTTATACTCGTTGCCGCCAACTGCTTTTTCGCCAAGTATAGAGGGTGCGCCCATCATTGCAATAGGCACAACTAATGCATCATCGGGAACTTCGCTTGGGCTTAGCATGGTAACTTCGCCGCACTCTTTAACTGCGCCCATTGCAACAAGTTTTCCAATATAAGGGTCGCCGCCGCCGCCGGCCCCAAGGAGCGCTGCACCCAGCGCTATATCCTCAATTTCCTGTAATCCAATCTTTCTCATATTAAATAACTCCTAAATAATTAAGCAGATTTTTTGCTAATAAGTTTTGAAAGAATAACATAAAGAACCATAGAAACAATAATTCCGTTTACAGGGCCAACAAAGAAGATAAATCCCGGAACATTGCCTGTTAGATATGCTACCGCAGCGCCTATTATAAAGGCAATAAGTCCAGGCATATAAACGCCTTTACGTATTTTAAAGTTTTCCTTTTTGCCTTTGCCTAAAATCCAGTAATCGGCCATTATTACGCCGGCAACAGGTGGTATAAATGCAGTTAATATTGTAAGGAAACTTTCAAACTGTGACATAAGGCCTGCTGCTGCTAAAATTGTACCAACAACACCTGCTACACCAGTTGTAATCTTAAAGCGAGATTCGTTCATGCCAAATAGGTTTGAAACCGCAATACCGCCACTGTATGCGTTAACAACGTTTGTTGTCCATGTTGCAAGAACCAAAGAAACAAGACCAAATGCCGGAACACCTACAGCAACAAGCACATTGCTTATGTCGAACTGACCTGTAACGATAGTAAGCACTGCACCTGCCATCATCATTGCAAGTCCGGCAGGGAAAACGCCAATAACAGAAGACTTAACAACGTCTGCACGGCTTTTTGCAAAACGAGAGTAATCTCCGCTTATTACACCGCCAAGCGCAAACGAAGCAACTGTAAATGATATACCTGTAACTATAGTCATTTCTGCAGCCGGAACATAGCTTGAAATTTTTGTCATGCCATCGTTTTGTGTTATTGCCGCAAATATGCCGTAAACAATTACAATTATAAGTGCAGGAACTGCTATATAGTTAAGAAATTTTAAAGCTTTGTAGCCATAAATTGCAGTTATAAGCATTAAAATGCCCCAAACGGCACTGCTTAGAGGAACAGGAATTACAAATCCTGTCATTCCTGCAATCATTGCAGAGAAAGAAGCACCGCAAACTGCTGATTGAATACCAAACCAGCCTATACATGCAATAGTTAGCAATAAACTAATTAAAAACTGTGCACCCTTTTCGCCCAGTGGGCCAGATGCCATTGATACTGTGGGAAGACCAAGGTCGCAACTTTGCATTCCCATAAAACACATGTAAGCACATACTATAGAATAACCAAGTATGATACATAAAAAAACGCCGCCAAGTTGAAACCCGGTTGCAACAAGCGAGCCAACCATTAGGCAAGGAACACAAATCATACTTCCTACCCAAATCATGGTAAGGCTAACCCAGCTTTGGCGCTGTTCAGGTTTTACCTCAAAACCTGTAGATGTAGTGGTGTTATTATTTTCAGACATGATAAACCTCCTAAGATATAAAAATTTTGTCCTTAATAATTATATAACAATTTGAATTATAGGTAATTAGTGAAAAATAAAAAAAATCAAAGTTGATTTTGTTGAAATGGACAAAAGAAATTAAGGGTTTGTTGCAAATAATATAAGCGAATGATATAATTGTGTTTATATTACTATGGAATATAGCAATTTATAGAAAAACAGAGTTACAAATAAATTTTGTTTTTTTTTGTTGTTTTTAACAAGGAGTATGTTATGAGTGTATCGGTAAGAGATTTAATGAAACTACCTTGCTTGGGTGAAGCGCAAGTAGTGGCAGGTGAGGGTGGTTTAGACAAATCTGTCACATCAGTTACTGTTTTAGAGTATGCCAGTGTGGGAGTTTTGCAAGACACACTGTTTGAAAATAATGCGTTTTTTGGCAGTGAGCTTGTAATATCAGGCCTTATAAACATAAAAGACGACGTTGATGCTCAGTGTGCCAACATACGAAGACTAGCGGCTGTGGGCGAAGTAGGGATGATACTTTATTATGTAGGTATTTTTTTACCAAAAATAGATAAAAGACTAATAGAAATTGCAAACGAGCTTGACTTTGTGCTTATAGCCATGCCTGAAAACCGATTTAATATACGTTACAGCGAAGTTATTGTTGAGGCTATGGAAGCAATTTTTAAGGATCAATCTGAAAACGAATATTTTGTAAGTGAAATATTAAATCGTATTTCACAGTTGCCGCCACATCAGCAAAATATAGAAACTACAATGAAAATGCTTAGCGACAGGATACACTCATCGCTATTGTTAACAAACTTTAACAAGGAAATATTAAACTCTGTTGTATGGCCACGAGGTGTAGAAAGGGATATTGCCCATTTGGTAAGTAATATAGATATAAAAGCAGATGTGCAGCGACCTATAAGCATAAAGAGCGGTGGAAAGAATCTTTATATAACCTCATCTGTTATATCTAACGGCACAGGTTCGCAACTTGTGTTATCGGTTGTAAAAGAAAATGTTCCGGAAAGGGTAGATTTTGTAAGGCAAGCAGCAGAAATAATAAGAATATCTCTTAATTTATTTAGTAGAAATCACTCAGAGTTTATGTTGAGTGAGCTTGTACGTGCAATTTTAAACGATGAACCACATAATATGCGGCGCCTTGCAGAATTTTTTAAAGTTGACGTTGCCTCAATAAACAGCATGTGGGTGTTGCACCCTAAAAATACAAAAAACACTGATATGCAGACGATACTTAGGCGAATAGCTGCAATTGCCAAAGAGATAATGGAGCATTACTGTCAATCACTTGTAATGGACGTTTACCATAACTCAGTTGTTATATTTTCAGATAATAAATCGCTTGTAGGGCATGCAAATACTGTGCCGCTTGAGCTTTACAAGTGCCTTGATATGAATGGGTTACCTGCAGATTTTGTTGTGGCAACAGATCTTCTTACTACAACGGATGTTAGAAATGCTTATCTTGCTATAGAAAAAGGGCTTACTATGGCAAAGCAAATATTTAAATTATCTAATATATTAACACTTCATGAAATTAACTTTGCCATACAATGTAACAACATAGTTTGCAGTGGTGAAATTGAAGTTAACAAAGCAATGGCTGCGATAAACTTTTTAAAAGGTACAGGAAATATGACGGGGTTTGATGCGAGCGAAACGCTGGAAGTTTACCTTATTGATGCACAGCAAAATATAAAGTATGCATCAGAACTAATGTTTGTTCACAACAATACAATGAAATATCGCATACAGCAGATATCTGAAAGATTAGGCTACAGTGTTAATAAAATGCCGGAATCGGGAGTGCTTTATTTAGCATGTGCCGTAAATAGGCTTTTGTAACTAGTTAATTAAAACTTAGTTTAAATAGGGGAGAACATGTATTAAATATAATAAATAGATTAAAAAAATTGTTGTTAACTTATTAAAAATAATATAATACTAACCCCTATGTTACACAAAGCTTAAAAGCACATTGTAATATAGGGGTTATAATTTTAAAAACAAAAAAATTAAACTAAAATCAATAAAATACGGTTATAAATATTTTGATGCTTTTACATATTTAGTTATTTCGATATATTGAATTATTATAAAGATATATGGTATAATTTATGAAAATTTGCAAAAAAAATATTTGATTGTATAAATAATAATGTTGAAAAATTTCGTGTATAGTTTGTTTTACTTTTTAATTAAAAACATTATAAAGGTGGTACTATATAATGAAGAAACTTCAAATTTCAAGATGGATACTGGTTATTTTAATAATTTCAAATAGTTTTTTTGCATATAGCATATTGAAGATGCAACTTGATTACAACAATGATAGATTAAATGCATTAGCCTCTCAAACAGACAAACAGATAACATCAATTTTAGATGATTTATCTAATAGCCTAGATATTATTGAGCAAATTACAATTGCCGAATACGGGAATACCGAAACATTGAATGCTATTTTTTCTCCTTTAATAGAAAATTTGGGCTATAGAAATATTTCAATTTTACCAGAGGGTATTGTGGAATATGTTTACCCCGTTGAGGGAAATGAAGTTGTAATTGGCGACAATGTTTTTGAAATTGCCGATAGAGCTATTGAAGCAAATTTGGCGTTTGATACTAAGGAGAGTATATTGTCTGGCCCTTACGAAATTGTTCAAGGTGGAGAAGCTTTTATTGCGCGCAAAGCTATTTTTATACATAATGAATTTTGGGGATTTATTGCAGTTGTTATTGATAAAGAAATTTTACTTGAAAAAATTAATATATCTGCTTTTGATAATTCTAATTATAATTATCAATTTTCTGCTACGGTTAATGGTTTAGAGACTAAAATAATAAGTGTATCGGAAAATTTTGATGCAGATAGGGCACAATGGGTTGAAATAGAGCTACCAAATGGAATCTGGAATTTTGGAATTGAACAAAATAATAATTATAGGCTTTACATAATAGTTTTAGCGATATTGTTAGTAGGATATTTGCTTTCAATTTTAGTTTCACAATATATTAAAAGAATAGAAAAAAAGCTGACAATAGCGAATAAAGAAATTTATCTTGATAAATTAACGGGAGTTAATAATAGAAAAATATTAGATCATTTGCAAAACGATTTTTCGGTTAATAATACAGATTACACCGTGTTTTTTATAGATTTAAACGACTTTAAACCAATAAACGATACATATGGACATGATGTTGGCGATGAGGTATTAATTACTTTTAGCCGGATGTTGCAAGGTGTTACAAGAGATACAGATTTTATTGTGCGTATGGGTGGAGATGAATTTATTATTATTTTGTCTAAAATAATAAGCAATGAGGATATTTCTGCTTTTTGTCAGAGGTTAGAAGCTATTCAAACCACTTCTATTTCTACTATAGGGAATGTTAATTTAACAATTAAGTTTAGTTATGGATATGCTATATCAAATATTGATGGAGAAAACCTTGCTAAAGTTATAGAAAATGCTGACAGTAAAATGTATAATGCTAAACGCGAGAGCAAAAAAAGCAGAGTGTAGAATTAAAAAAAACTACTTCACTATTGTCTTCTGGTACGTAAAGTTGCTTAATGTTTAACTCTTTTGTTTTATTTGCAAAAGCTGGGTCTATTAAAAAAGTTTTTCCAGCATATTTTATTAAACTGGTTGCATTTCTAATATGGTTAAATATCATTTTCTCTCTTCATATCCTATTTATTTTGTAAAAAAAACAAGCAAATTTATGTTAACAAACAAATTGTATCACTTAATAATTTCTTTTACAACTTATTTAATTTATGCAATGAGAAAAATCAAAGCCCCACATTGCACTATACATTTATGTATAGTGCAATGTGGGGCTAAAATTGTGTTTTTAATTAGTAAAACAACGCAAATTTTGCTGATATGGGAAAATTTTATTTATGTTAAAAAATAATTTAAAAAAATACTTGACTCTAACGTTACGTTATGCATTATTATATTAATATGGTTAGCCACAAAAAAAGCAACGAAAGGCATGAAAATGAAAATTAATGAAGCTTCTAAACTAAGTGGTGTAACGGTGCGCACGCTACACTATTACGACGAGATAAATCTATTAAAGCCGAGCAAAATAGCCGATAGTGGATACCGAATTTACAGTGAAAAAGACCTTGAAAAATTACAGCAGATTTTATTTTTTAGGGAGCTTGAATTCTCACTTGCCAATATAAAGCAGATAATGAGCGATGAAAATTACGACAAAATAAAGGCGCTTAAAAACCACAAAAAGCTTTTAAAACAAAAGCGTGATAGGCTAAACACATTAATAGATTTATGCGAGCACACATTGAAAGGAAAAAATGACATGAGCTTTAAACAATTTGATATGAGCGAGATAGAAAACGCAAAAAAACAGTACGCAAAAGAAGTAAAAGAGAAATGGGGTAAAACCGATGCATACGCCCAAAGCAAGGCAAAAACTGATAAATACACGAAAGCTGATTGGCAAAACATAAGCGAGGAAATGGCAGAAATTTTTGGGCAGTTTGCTGAGCTGAAAAAAAGCGGCACTACGCCGGAAAATGAAAAAGCACAGGCGCTTGTTAAAACATGGCAAAATCATATAACAGACAATTTTTATACCTGTACAAATGAAATTTTACAGGGCCTTGGCGAAATGTACACTGCCGATGAGCGATTTATGAACAACGTTGATAAACACGGCGAGGGCACAGCGCAGTTTATATCGCAGGCAATAGAGGTTTATTGCTTAAACAATGGGTAAGGTGGTAAGGCAGGTTCTTTATTTAAAAAGCATTTTAGCTATATTAAAGTGTCCTCAATTTTACTGCCCGCTACAAGCCCGGCAAACGCAAAGATGAAGTTTGATGAAAAGTGCGAAATTTGGCAAGCGGCATTGCTAGATTAAACCCATGCAAACAAATCCTCGAATTAAGACTGAAAATCAAAGGCTTTAAATTAAAGCCGCCAAAGAAAACCTTAAATAAACTTGCAATTTTGCGCAAACTTAAGCCTTTATTTAATGTAGACACCGCGCGTTTTATGCTATAATAAAAACAATAAACACGAAAAGAGAAACAAAATGGTAAAAGAAATTATAAGAGATGAAATGTTTTTATCGCAAAAAAGCACACGGGCAACTGCTGACGATTTACACATAGCCACTGATTTACTTGATACGCTAGAGGCAAATGAAGAGCGCTGTGTAGGACTTGCCGCCAACATGATAGGCGAGCTTAAAAACATAATAGCGGTAGACGATAATGGCCATTATTTTGTTATGTTTAACCCTGTTATAGTAAAAGCAGCAGAGCCTTTTAACACAGAAGAAGCGTGCCTATCACTGGAGGGAACACGCCCCACAAAGCGCTGCAAAAGCATAAAAGTAGAGTACCAAAACGAGAAAATGCAAAAGCGAATAAAAACGTTTAAAGATTTTACAGCGCAAATTATACAGCATGAGATTGACCATTGTAACGGGATAATTATATAATTTTTTATTAAATAAAAATGATGATATAATGTAATTTACAACATGATATGCAAAATAAAATAACCCTTATATTACAATTGCTTAAAGCTTTGTGTAATATAAGGGTTTTGCGTTGTTTGCTTTCGGTTATATTTTTAATCATGTAAAGTGCTCAATCATAAGTTGAATAAACCTTTAGCCATAATACTACCTCAAAATATATGCTAACTTATTATTGCGCGTCTATTATGATTATAAAAGGTTTTAATAATAACGTCAAATATAATAAGATATTAAAAGCAAATACATTTTATATTAACTTATTTCCGTTATCAAAACAAAATTTGCACCCATAAAAATAGGAGCGCACTTATTGCTATTACCTAGCAATAGGTGTAAAATGATAATTAACATATATTGAAAATTAAATTAGATACTGTGCGTAACATTAATTAACGTTTAGAGGTATTAAAACATGCTAAAAGACGGACTTTACGAGCAAGTTATAAATGAAGAAATTGATAAAACTT
>CAYJGU010000039.1:0-16261 GCA_964369925.1 uncultured Bacteroides sp.
TTGCAAAAATGGCATCTTGTGCTAATGTAAAAAGCATGGTATTAACGCATCTTACTCCAGGTACTTTTATTGGAGAAATGGTTCAAGAAATATCAAAAACATATAGTGGCGAAATAATTGTTGCTCATGATATGCTTTCTGTTGAAGTATGATTAACTTTATGTTATAGTAAACGTTAACCATACTAAATAATTAAAGAGGTCTTGCTTATGAATATTTACGATATAGCAAAAGAGGCCGGTGTTTCAATTAGCACTGTTTCTAGAGTTACAAACAAAAAAAAAGGCGTAAAAAAAGCTACTCGTAAAAAAGTAGAAGAAATAATGCGCAAGTACAATTACCACCCTAACGATCCTGGTTCTCCGGTAAAAAAACAAGCTTGTACTGTTGCCATTTTAATGAATGACACCCAAGATTTTAAAAACTTTGGCGTTGCCGGCTTAGTTGAAAGGTATTTGTGGGAACACGAATGTATTAGTATTATGATACAACTGTCGTGTAAAGAAGGAATGCAACAAGAGTATATAGATATGCTTTGCAACCAAACAATACACGGTATTGTATTAATGGGCTCTGCATTTCAAAACAACCATGTAAAAAAACAAATTCAACGTTATTTTTCTAATATTCCTATTGTTATGTGCAATGGATATATGGATTTACCTAATGTTTATGGAGTTCTTTCAGATATGCAGCATGGTATAAAAGACTGTATTTCGTTATTTATGAGTAAAGGCAAGCGAAATATCGCATTAATAACTATTAATAAACAATTACTTGGCTCTAAATTTTGTCTTCAAGCATACGAAGAAGGCATGTCAGATTGGGGATTGTCCGATTCCACTTGTGTTATAAATAGCGAGGCAAACATTCAGGGAGGGTACAAAGCTACAAAAAAACTTTTAGCTCAGTTTCCACAAGTAAACGCAATAATGTTTGCCGAATCTGTTATAGCTGCGGGTGGTTTGCGCGCAATAAAAGAATTGAATAAAGAAGTTCCAAACGATATTTCTGTTATAAGTTTAAACAATTCAATTACAAGCGAACTTGTTACACCTTCCATTACTTCGCTAGATACTAAAACAACTGAGCTTTGTTGGGTTAGTGCTCAGGTAATATTTGGATGCATGATAAAAAACGCCGGCGCAAAAAAGGTAATGTTGCCTTGTGAAATTATTAAAAGAGAAACAACTTAAATGTATTTACAATTGGTAATAAAAAAGCACAATACTACAAAATGTAGTATTGTGCTTTTTTTGTTGTTTGTTATTAATGCAACTACTATTCTTTTTTATGAGAATTTCTTCTAACTATATCTAAGAATATAGCAAGTAGAATTATAGTACCTTGCACAACTGTTTGCCAGTAAGCATTAACCGATAGCAAGCTCATTCCGTTTTTAACTGTATAAATAACTAAAATACCAAAAAGAGTACCAAAAACAGTACCTTTACCGCCGCCAACGCTTGCACCGCCAATAATAGCACCTGCAATTGCCTCTAGCTCAAAACCTGTACCTGTTGCTGTTTGGGCTGTTGTCATACGAGCTGTTAAAACCGTACCTGCAATCGCAGCCATCATACCACCGTACATATAAGCTTGCATACGTACTTTTTTTGTATTAATTCCCGATACAATTGCAGCTTGCTCGTTACCACCTGTTGCTACTGCTCGTCTACCAAAAACAGTTTTGTTTAACACATACCAAGTAAGTAAACACATAAATGCAACTATCCACACAGGTAATGAAATTCCTAAAAAGCTACCTGTACCCATAATAGTAAAATTGTCTGGAAGCTGATCTATTGGGTATCCTTTTGTTATTGCATTTAGTAAACCCCTAACAATTTGTTGTGTACCTAATGTTGCAACCATAGCAGGGAATTTCCAATAACCAATTATGTAACCATTAAATGCCCCAATAACAAGACCAACTAACAAACCAGCAACTATAACAATTACTAGCGGCAAACCTTGTTTTGTAAGATATGCTGTTACCATACCGGCCATACCCATAGTTGCACCAAGCGAAAGATCCATGCCGCCACCTGTAAATATAATTAACACTCCAAGGCCAACCATTACATAAAAAGACGCGTATCTGCTAAGGTTAATAAAGTTTCTTGTTGTTAAAAAAGTGTCTCCAGTTGTAATAATTAAAACCAGCACTACTACAAGCCAAATAAGTAATGCTCCAATAGATTCGTTTGTAATTAAAGCCTTAAAGCTAAAATTTTTATTTTTAAATTTATTACCCATTTTTTTCTCCCATTACCTATTCTAGTCCTGCTGCATATCGCATAATTTTTTCTTGCGATGCATCACCAACATTTAATATTCCACTAATTTCACCTTCATGTATAACAGCAATTCTGTCACACATTCCAAGTAATTCGGGCATTTCTGAAGAAATAATTATAATGCATTTACCTTCTTTTGCAAGCCTTATAATTTCTCTGTAAATTTCATATTTAGCTCCAACATCAATTCCTCTTGTTGGTTCATCCATTATAAATATCTCAGGCTCTGTTAATAACCAACGCGATAAAAGTGCTTTTTGTTGATTACCACCAGACAGTTCAGTCATATCTTGTTTTATTCCTCTGGTTTTTATAGAAAACAAGTCTATTTGTTCTTTGCAAACAGCTTTACCTTTTGTATGACTAATCCCTGTCAGTTTATTCTTAACTTTTTCCCAAGATAACATCATTACATTATTATAAAGGTCTGTTGTGAGGTAACATCCCGATTCGCGTCTATTTTCGGTAATAAATGCAATTTTATGTTTAATTGCCAGTGCCGGTTTATTAATGGTAACATTTTTACCACCAATGTTAATCTCACCGCTATCTGCTTTTCTTACCCCAAAAATAGTTTCCATTATTTCTGTACGGCCTGCACCCATTAGCCCCGCAAATCCAAGTATTTCACCTCGTTTTGCTTCAAAACTAACATTTTTTACTGCTTTGCCAGAACATAAATTTGAAACTTTTAAGTACGCTTCACCTATATCTACAGGCTCTTTTGGGTAAAATTCAGATAATTTTCTACCTACCATCATAGTAACAAGTGCATCACTATCTATTTCTTTAGTAGATTTTGTATCTACATATTTACCATCTCGCATAACGGTCACTTCATCTGCAATTGCAAAAATCTCATCAAGTTTGTGAGAAATATAAATAAATGTAATTCCGCTTTGTTTTAATTTTTTAATTGTATCAAACAGTAGCTCTACTTCAGTTTCGGTAATTGCCGAGGTCGGCTCATCCATAATAATTAACTTTGAGTTATTTGATATCGCCTTTGCTATTTCAACAATTTGCTTTTGTGCAATGCTAAGTTTTTCCATTCTTACAGCTGCTAAAATATCTTTGTGTCCCATATCGTTTAAAATGGCTTGAGCATTTGCTTCCATAGTACGTTTATCTATCCATAAATTTTTCACCTTACATACTTCTTTTCCGCAATATACATTTTCGGCAACTGTCATACTATTTATAGGGCTAAGCTCTTGGTAAATCATCGATATTCCTTGCTCGATAACATGTTGGATAGTGCTTGTATTTAGTGCTTTGCCTTCAAAATTTATTTCACCGCTATCTCTAGTGTAAAGCCCGGTAAGTATTTTCATTAAAGTAGACTTACCCGCTCCATTTTCACCCATTAGTGCATGCACAGTACCTGTTTTAACAGATAATTTAATGTCATCAAGTGCTTTTACACCTGAAAAGCTTTTTGAAACACCTGTCACTTCTAGCAACATATCATTTTCGTTCATTTGGTAAGCTCCTTTTTGCACTGACAGTGGAGTGCATAAACACTCCACTGTTAAATAAGTAATATTAATTAGTAAAAATCAAATGTGTCGATATTGTCTACATCAAGTAGTGGTGTTTCCATGTAAATGTCTTTTTCAACTTCTTCACCGTTGAAAATAGCTACTGCTGCATCTACTGCACCTGTAATGTAAACAGATGATGGCAAGTAAATAGAAGCTGACAATGTGCCATCGTTAATAGCATTTTGTGCATCTTCCATGCCGCCGCCGCCAACTATGTAAACGTCTAGGCCTGCTTCTTGGCAAGCAAGTCCTGCTGCAATTGCAACTGTATCTTGAGCTGCCCAAATAGCATCCATTTCATAACCTGCTGTAATCCAGTTTTCTGTTATAGAAAGAGCTAATTCAGCTTTATTGTCATCAGCAACTTGTTCGTCAAGAATTGTAATTCCTGGGTTTGCAGCAAATACTTCTCTTGCAGCTTCTGCTTGCTCTGCCCAAGATTGTTGTGTTAATGTGCCAAGTATCATTGTTACGTTGCCTTCACCGCCAATAGCTTCAACAAGTGCTTCTGCTTTTTGTCTTCCCATTGTAAAGTTATCAACCATAACAGATACATCGTAGTGTGAGCTAATAGCTGATGTAATAACAATTAGTGGAACGCCTGCTTCTTCACAAGCTGCACTTATAGGTGCGCAAGCACTTACGTCGTAAGGTTTTAATATAATTGCTTGTGCGCCGTTTGTTATAAGGTTTTCTACGTGGCTTATTTGTAGGTTCATATCGCGGTTAGCATCAAGCATTTCAACTTCAATACCTAGTGCATCGCACTGTTCTTGCAAGTTTGTAGCCAAGCCACTTGTAAAGTTAGTTGATAAAACGTCTGAAGAGAAACCTATTTTTGTAAGTTCTACCATTTCCTCTTCTTCTACTTGCTCTGCTGCAGATTCTGCTGGTTGCTCTTCTACAGCTGGCTCTTCTGCCGGAGTAGAACAAGCTACCATTGTAAATGCCATAATCATAATTAATAAAAATGCTAATAGTTTTTTCATAATTTTCCTCCAAAAAATTAATTTATTTATAAAGCGAAATCGCTTTAATTACATTGTTATTTATTTATTTTGCGAAGTTGTATTACCTGATGATCTTCGTTTGCATGTGTTGGGAATAAATATATGTTGCCATGCTTATCTACTGCTAAGTCGTGAGCCCTTAAGTCGCAGTTAAATGTTCCAAGTTGTGCAACAATGTTAAATTGTAAATCAAAAATTGTTAAATATCCACCGCGGCCAACTACATATACATATTCTCCGTCTGTATCAATTCCCGACGGCTGTCCCATATTTCGGCTGCAATATGCTACTACATTTCCATCTTTGTCAAAAACATGTACTGCATCTTTTTCTCTGTCGCACACCCAGATATTGTCGTTTTTATCTACTGTTAAAGCGTGTACAACTAAAAATTTACCGGGCGTTTCTGTTGTTGTATCCCAAACGCCTACACCGCCAAAAGTTTTTTTCAAAGTGCCATCTGCATTAAAAATATGTACCGCTCTATTTCCGTATCCATCTGCAAACACATACTCGCCTGTAGACAGCATATCAACGTCTGTTGGCATATTAAAGGGTGGTGCAACTCGGTCTACAGTTTTCATCGCCTCGCCAAACGCCCACATATTTACTATTCCCATATGAGGCTCTGTTGGGTAAATTCCTCCCCATCTTCTTGTTCTTGGAAGAGTTTCAAAGTCCAGTCCCGAATCGCTTGGTTTGTCGTACTGACCAAAGTCGCGAATTAGTTCTCCGTTTGTATTAAACTCACGAACAATGTGATGATGTGTGTCTGTGCAAACCACGTTGCCCTGAGGTGTAATTTTCATAAAGTGCAAATAATTTCCAAACAGTGTTTCTCCAAAACTTTTAATATAATTACCGCTATTGTCTAACATTACCACTCTACTTGGATTTGCTCGTACACCTAAATATATATTTCCGTCTTTATCGCAACAACCTCCGGCAACATTGCTTTTTGCAACATCTTTAGGTAAACCTTTTGCAAAGTCTGCTATATATTCGTACTCAAATGCTCCACTCGAATAGTAGGTTTTTTGTTTTTTATCGCGATTAGCATCGCAAGTGCTTACAACCACAGATACGCCCCCTAATATAATATTGAATTTATACACTAAATAATGATTTAGTTAAATTACCTATATTATTAGCATACATGCGCAATTGCACCTTGTAAAATATATATAATTTATGCTTTTGCATAATGTTTGTATTATGCAAACAAATGTGCTATAATACGTTCAGATGGTTTTTAAGTTTATTCATACCACAATGTATATTTACTAAAAAATATCTATATATGGTTATTTTTTCTATTTTTCTTTGCAAGCGTTATAATTAAATAATAATTTTTTTATTATTATTTGCCATATATTTTTTTATTATAAAAAATATATGGCAAATTGCACAAACAAACCAACTAATATTTGGCTGCAACAAAATAACAAACTATATGTAAATAAGGAAAATGTATAATGGAACTTACACAAATAAGATACTTTATAAAAGTTGCCGAGTCTGAAAATATAACTGCCACCGCGAAAAAACTATTTATTTCTCAGCCTGCATTAAGCACAGCAATTAACAGGCTAGAGGCCGATATAGGTGTTAAGCTTTTTAAACGTTATAACAACAAAATTGTTTTAACATCTGCAGGAAAATTGTTTTTAGAAAGTTCAAAAAAATCTCTTGAAATATTAGATAATTCAATAAAAGAGGTTAGAAGTTTATCGACCACACTTAAAAGCAGTTATACTGTTGTATCTGCATTTGGTATAACCGATCATATAATGAATGCGTTTTTAAAAGATAACAGCGGAATTAATATAAATATTATACTTGATAATAACCGGTTAATTCATGAAAAAATTATTAAAGAGGATGCCGATTTTGGTTTAAGCTTATCTTTAATAAATGACAGCAACCTTAATAACAGATGTATAATGCAAGGCAGGTTTTGTGCTGCTTTTCCAAAGGGAACCATAATTAATAGAATAAACGGAATTTCAATAGAAGAGCTTAGCAAATACAGGCTGTTTTGCAGCAAACTTGGTGACACAAAAAAAATTGTTGAAAAAATGTTTATTGATAAAGGAATTGCCATAGAAATAATTGAACTTGATGCAAAAGATTTTCTTTTTGAGGCAGCCGCAAAAGGTTTGGGTGTTGTTTTGTGCATGCCCATGCTGTACGATAGGCACAGGCGCGCTATTGATGGCACAAAAATGGTTCATGATGACAGTGTTGAATTTTTGCCTATAAGTGACTTTGATACAAACGGAGAGGTTTACCTTGTTACAAAAAAAGGAAGGCCATTAACTAACGACTTAGAACAAATTATAAACTTCACAAGCGATTATTTTCATAAAAATGATGTAATGCTAGCTAATTTAGTTTGCAATATGCTAAACGGAAAATAATATTATATAACAAAAAAGCACAACAAATATATGTTGTGCTTTTTTGTTATTAATCACATTCTACTGCAAGCGAGCAGCCCATTCCTCCGCCTATGCATAAAGTTGCCAGGCCTTTTTTTGCGTTTCTTTTTTGCATTTCGTGTAACAGTGTTACAAGTATGCGGCAGCCCGACGCACCAACCGGATGCCCAAGTGCAATAGCACCGCCGTTTACATTTAGTTTTTCTTCATTAATTTTAAGTTCTTTTCCAACTGCAATTGCTTGCACCGCAAAAGCTTCGTTGGCCTCTATTAAATCAAAATCATCTATTGTAAGGCCTGTTTTTTCTAACAGTTTTTTTGTAGATGCAACAGGGCCAACGCCCATAATTTCAGGCTCTACACCGGCAAGTGTACCTGCAAGCCATGTTGCCATAGGTTTTATGCCCAATTGTTTAGCTTTTTCTTCGCTCATTACAACAACTGCAGCGGCTCCATCGTTTATAGTAGATGAGTTACCTGCTGTAACTTTTCCGTCTTTTTTAAATGCAGCTCTTAATTTACTAAGACCCTCTGCCGTGCTGTTTTGTCTTACGCCTTCATCTGTTTTAAAAATTACAGTTTCTTTTCTGGTTTTTATTTCAATTGGCACAATCTCGTCATCAAATTTGCCTTCTTGTTGTGCTTTGCACGCCTTTTGTTGGCTTTTTGCCGCAAATTCGTCCATCTCTTGCCTAGCAATATCCCACTTTTCGGCAATGTTCTCGGCTGTAACACCCATGTGGTAATCGTTAAATGCATCAGTCAATGCATCGTTAACCATGCTGTCTTTTATCTTACCGTCACCTAGCCTATATCCATAACGCGCTTTATCTAATATATAAGGTGACATAGACATATTTTCAGTTCCACCGGCTACAACAATATCAGCTTCACCTGATTTTATTAATCGCACAGCCATATTTACTGATTCAAGCCCCGAACCACAAACCACATTAATTGTAGTTGCCGGAGTTTCAACCGGAATGCCCGCTTTAATAGAGGCTTGTCTTGCAATATTTTGCCCAAGTCCTGCTTGCAAAACGCATCCCATGTAAACTGCATCTACCATCTCAGGTTTAATATTCGCTCTTTTAATAGCTTCTTTTATTACAACAGCACCTAAATCTGCTGCTGGCATTTCGCTTAAAGCCCCACCCATACTGCCAAGTGCTGTACGGCAAGCGCCTGCTAAAACTACTTTCATTTTTTGCTCCTATCTGATATTCACTGCATTGATAAATATAATAAAAATTATTATTTAACGTATTTGTCTTATTTATTAATGCTTAAAATTTCTTTTGCATCGCTAGGTGTAGCAACTTCATTTCCTGCAATTTTTACAATATCAGCTGCCCTTTTTACCATTTGAGCGTTAGATTCTGCAAGTTGGCCTGCACCAAACATAACATTGTCTTCCATTCCAACACGCAAATGACCACCTGTTGCAACAGCGGCAAGCATTATTGGCACATGCCCTTTGCCTATTCCAAGTGCGCCCCACGTGCAGCCTTCCGGCAGCAAGCTTTTTAAATAAAGCATGTTTTCAACTGTTGCAGTTGAGCCACCCGCAGCACCAAGCACAAGTTGGTAATGGCATGGTGCTTTTAAAACACCTTTTTTAAGGTAATGGAATGAGTTATATATCATGCCGGCATCAAAAATTTCAATTTCAGGTTTAACGTTATTCTCTTGCATTGTCATGCCAAGCTCTTGCAAAAACTTAGGATGATTAATAAATAAGCTGCTGTGCATCCAGTTCATAGATCCACAGTCGTAAGAGGCCATGTCAGGTTTTAGCCTTTTTAAATGCAGCTGTCTTGTTTCGTCTGTTGCGTTTAAATCTCCCGAAGTTGTTAAATTAATTAATATGTCACAATCTTTGTACTCTTTTATTAATTTAACCGTTTGCTCAAATTTTTCCACACTCATTGTGCCTTTGCCTTCATCATCTCGCATATGTAAATGACATATTGCTGCACCGGCTTTCCAACACTCGTAAACATCTTTTGCAATTTCGCTAGGCGTCATAGGAATGTTTGGGTTGTGCTCTTTTGTGGGCCACGCACCTGTTGGCGCTACGGTAATAATAGTTTTTGTTTTACTCATACTGTGCATCCTCTTTAAAAACAATTTTTAGTTATATCATTGGTTTTAAGCTATCGCTAATTATCAATTGTGCCTCGGTGGCATTTTGAATTTGCTCAATAGTATATTCAGGGTTATACTCTACTATGTGCAACCCGTCTTCTTTTACATTTATAACAGCCATTTCGGTTATTATTGTGTTTACGCAATTAATTGCCGTATACGGCAGCTTGCACTTATTTAAAATTTTAAAAGCGCCTTTTGCTGTATGTTCCATTGTAACTACTACATGCTTTGCCCCTACAAGCAAATCCATTGCGCCACCCATTCCGGGCATGCGTTTACCGGGAATTATCCAGTTGGCAAGCGAGCCCTCTTTGTCAACTTCCAGTCCGCCTAAAATTGTAACATCTATGTGGCCACCCCTTATTAGGCCAAAAGACAATGCCGAATCTATAAAGCTTCCTCCCTGCATAATTGCCGCCGGTCTTCCTCCTGCATCAACTACATTAAATGGGTCTTCGTTTTCGGCTGTACACGCTGTTGCACCCATAATGCCGTTTTCGGAGTGTATTGTTACATTTATTCCGCTTGGAATGTAACTTGCCGCTAATGTGGGTATACCTATACCCAAGTTAACAACATATCCGTCCTTAAGTTCTTTAGCCGCTCTTTTCGCTATAAATGCTTTTATCTCAGATTTATCCATTTAGCATACCTCCCTTAACAATGTAGTCAACTAGTATTGCATTTGTGCGCACATCTTCGGGGACTATAAAGTCTACTATTTGTGCACCCTCTGCAATTACTGTATCGGCTGCCATTGCCATAGAGGTGTTAAAAGTGCTTGTAGTACCTTTGTACCACACATTGCCATGCTCGTCTATTTTTTCGCCATAAATTATGGCAAAATCTGCTTTTAGTGGTTGCATTAGCAAATAGTCTTTGCCGTTTATTGTTTGTTTTCCAAGGCAAAATGGGCTATCTTCCACTATTGTTCCAACACCTGTTGGTGTTAGTACTCCACCAAGGCCATAACCTGCTGCTCTTATCATTTCAACAAAAGAGCCCTGGGGTATTAAATGTGTTGTTAGTGTTTTATCCACAAATGCTTGTGTAGCTATTTCAGGGTTTAACCCTACGTGTGTTGCAATTATAGTGCTAATTTGTTTGTTATGTATTAGTTTAGCAACACCATAATATTCTTCACCGTCAGGCCCGCCTGCAAATGCACCATCGTTGCATATTAGTGTAAGATTTTTAGTGCCTTTTTGCGCTAATGCATTTATAAATGTATGTGCATTTCCACACCCCATAAAACCGCCAACCATAATGCATGCACCGTCATGAATTAAATCTACTGCTTTTTCAACGTTTATTATTTTGCTCATACTACTCCCCGTTTATATATAATTACAACTACACCGCTTTGTGTGTTTTAAGCATTATTAAATGCAACCTGCATACGTATATTTTCTGTCAGGTACATCTTTGTTAATTTCATCTTCGTCAATTTCTGCTACGCATCTTACCATTGAGCCATCACCCATATACCAGCGAATTGGGAAACAGAAAAATCTAAAGCGCTTGCCTGAAACTTTATCTAAATCGCCGCCTAAATTCTCAACGCCTACAATACCGTTTCCAAGCATTAATTTATGGCAAGGCTCCCATGTTCCCCAGCAGCCAATAGCCTCAAGTTCTCCAAATTTCTCATCGTAAGCCTTTTGGCCATGCATTTCAATGTACAGCTCTTTATCAAATTCTGCATATGCTTCTTTGCCAAACTGCTCTGCGTATTCTTCTGTAATTGGCCTACCGGATGCACCCATTAAGTTAAGTTTTGTTGCGCCGTTTACACCCATAGCTGTGTGCAGTGGGTGGTCTAGTGCTTGCATATCCATAGCAACACATTTAACTTTATGCTTAACAAACCATTTACCTGCATCTACACCTGTACCGCATGAATAATGATAATAATCTTTAGAATCATCAAATTGGCGATGCATACCTGTATTTAAACACACAACCATACCCTCAAGTTCTGATGGCTTAATGTTTGCTCTTTTACAAGCATCTTCTAAGTGCTTATCTGTAATAAGCTCCCATTTAGCTGCATTAATTTCAAGGCATATTGCATCTCCTGTATATGCGTCTACAGGCATTTCGTGCGTATATCTCGCTCTTTTGCCATCAAATTCTTTTTCCATAACGTGGCGCGGAGCATCACAATGTGTACCTGTGTGTTGCACGCAATCTATTCTTTGTGTTAAAACACCGCCCTTTGCAAGCGAGTGCATTGAATCTATAACCGGTTTTTGAAAATAAGGCCAACGAGGTGTGTCGGCACTGAATGGGTGTGTTAAATCAATAAATACTTTTTTAGACATGGTTTTGTTTCTCCTCTTGTTTAATTGTTTTTATTATAATTTATTAAATATTCTTTTAGTTTTGTATTAATGTTTGACACTTCTTCTTGTGTCCAGTTTTGCCAGCCCGATAGTGTTTTAAATCCGTTTTTACCTTCATCAAGCATTTCTTTTAAGCATTTTGACGGCTCGTGGTTATCGGCAAGATGCTTTAAAATATAATTGTGTATGTTATAACTCAGCTCAATTGAAACAAGGTCGGAATTTTCCATAGGACCTAAAACAGGCCAGCGCAATCCCGGACCAAATTTACAAGCTTCATCAACGGTTTGCGCATCTGCAATTCCGTTTTCCACCATATAAAATGCCTCACGCCACAACGCATGTTGCAGTCTGTTTGCAACAAATCCGGGCACATCTTTTTTGCAGTAAATTGGCTTTTTACCAACCTTTTTCAGCAGTTCCATTGTTTTTTCTATAACATCTTCACTTGTGTTTTCAGTTTTTACAACTTCTACAAGTGGTATTAAATGCCCCGGGTTCCAAAAATGCGCACCTACAACTCTTGTTTTGTTTTTGCATTTTTGCGCAATTTCCGTAACGCTCATAACAGATGTATTTGTTGCAATTATGCAATTATCACTGCAATATTTTTCAACATTAGAAAGCACATCTTGCTTTAAGCTCATTACTTCCGGAACACACTCAATTACAAAATCAGCATCTGTATAAACATCTGCATCTTCTTTATAAAATGTAATTCTGCTTAATATTTCTTCTGATTCTTGCTTTGTATAAAGACCTTTTTCTATCATAACATCAAAATCTTCTTGCATTTTGCCATACATGTTTTTTATCCACTCAACTGCTTTAACTTTTACAGTTATGCTTTTATGCGATGCAAAAACTATTGAAATGGCATTTCCCATAAGGCCATTGCCTATAACGGCAACGTTTTTAATTACGGCCATATTAGCACCCCCAATAACCGCCTGTTGCATCATAATTGCCGCCTGTTAAAAAGTCTGAGGCACCGCTAGCTAAAAATACAAACATTCCAACAAAATCTACTGGCTCGCCAAGCCTGCCCACTGGCAAACGCTTTAAAAAGTTTTGATATACCGCAGAATCCTTGTCGAACATCCACTCTGTCAAATCAGAACGGAACACAGTTGGGTTAACGGTGTTTACATTTATACCATATTTTGCTGTAAGCTCACACGCCATTGATTGCGCCATTATATCGCATGCACCCTTCGAGGCACAGTAACCTGTGTATCCTGCCATACCCGCTTTTGAGCGTGCAGATGAAGTGATAATAATTTTTCCGCCTTTCCCTTGCTCTGACATTTGATGAGCTGCCAGCTTTGAAACAATGTACACACTTTTTAAATCGGCATCCATAATTTTTTGCCATTCATCAACTGTTTGCTCAAGCATAGGTTTTGGGCTGTTATAGCCATGGCATACAGCTAAAATATTTACTTCACCATATGTATTTACCGTAAAATCAACAAGCGCTTTAACATCAGTTTCATTTGCAGGGTCTGCTGCAAAACAAGACACTTGTACACCTAATTTTTCTATTTCTGTAGCACACTCCAAAAGTTTATTCATATTTCTGCCCGTTATTACAACTTTAGCGCCCAACAGTGCATAACCTATTGCTACAGCTTTTCCAAGTGCACCTGTTGCACCTGTTACTATTGCAGTTTTATCTTTTATCGAAAACATATTTTCTATGTAATTTTTTGTAATTTCCATATATAACTCCATTAAATAATTTTTTTATTCGGGATAATTAAAAACAACTAACATCCTTACAGGTGCGTTTGTTTCGTTTTTCAGTGTTCTACCTTCGTTTGGTGCAAAAGAAATAGACTCGTCTTTTGCCATTACATATTTTTTACCATTATCATCTGTAACAGTAATTTCACCTTCTAATATGTAATAAAATTTTTCTAGTGGGTTGTCATTGTATGCATATTCGGCTCCGCCGCCGGGTAAAAATGTAGATAGCCCTACCCAAAATTTCTCGGCATTTGTCTCTTCTTTGCCATGTATTCTCATTGCTGTAGATCCATAATGTAGTGGCGCATCATACGCTTTTAGTTCAGATAATGTTCTTTTAATCACTGTAAAACCTCCAAAAATATTAAATATGCTGCTAGAGAAAATAACTTACAGAATTAGTTTATATTTAAATTTAATTTAAAACAATGCTGATAATTAAATCACTACCATACCAAAAGGTAATTACTTACTTTTTGGTATGTAAATGTTTTAGCTAATTTGCACAATTTAAACTAGTAATTATGGTAATGTTTACCTGTTAAAAATCGCCTTACCGAACATTTTATATGTTTTACATAAATTCACATAACTTTTTTCTACTTTTTAACATATATAGTATTATTAACAGCCTAAAACGGCAATAATAATTGATATTATGAAAAAAATGCCGACTATTTAAAGTCGACATTTTTGTTTAATCCTTTTTACTTTTATTTCTATCATTAATAACATATTCATTTTGTTTAACAGCTTTTTGTGCTTTAGCTATATAGTCATCATAATCTACAATGCTGTTTAGTGCAGTTTTATACTTTTCATGTGTGTGAACAACAAAAGCATCGGGGTCAATTTCTATTCCCTTTTCTTTCATATCTTTAATAGCCCACACAAATAAAATATCCATGGCTTTTATAATATCTTGCCCAGACTCTGTTAAAGTATATTCTACTTTTACAGGTATAGAATCGTACACAATTCTTTTCACAATATTTGCATCTATAAGTTCTTTAAGCTGTTGGCTAAGAACTTTTTCAGATACAGGCAGTATATTTAATGTTTGATTAAACCTTATAGAGCCATAATTATAAATATGGTGCAAAATAGTCATCTTCCATTTTCCAAATATGCAGTTTCTTATGTGATGATATGGATTTTGCGGAAGTTGCTTTTCAACGTTACTAATAACAATCACCTCTTTGAATATTAAATTAAAGTATTAAAGCTTTTATTAATTTTTTATGCTTTGCATACACTGCTTTTTATGTACAAGCCAAATTTTAAAGTAAAGTAACAACTCCACTAGGATTTATATTAAAAGTTTAACTCTTTATCTTAATTTTCTAACAGTATAAATTAATATTTTAGTGTTAATATTATAACCTTCTTGTTAACATATTGCAACAATATTATGGTAGTTTCTATTTTAAAAATAACTGCCCACTTGCCTTATTACACGTAAAACATGGCCGATTATAATTTACTTTTAAAAATACAATTTAATTATTACTTTTCAAAAGCTCTTGCTTTAATTATATGTTTATCAACTAATAGTGCGCACTAAACGCACAGAGTTTAATGTATTGTCTCCACCCTCTGAAATTGCATCGCTACCAACATATTTAGGCGAAAACCTTACCGCACCCGCACCATGAGAAGTATAACCAAACGCCACATACCACGCTGAATCATATTCCGGTGCCATATCGCTAAAGTATGCTGAGGTACTGGTCCAGTAGTAGTAATTTTCGTTTTCTTCAAGCTCTGTGCATGTAAAATAATTTTGATTTATTGCCGGATACGATCCATCGTAACTTACTATGCTTTGAAGTTCTTTAGCATCAGGCAATCTCCAGTCATCATACCCTGCAAATGTAAGGTTCTCACAATATTCTACAGCTTGCTCCCAAGTCATTTTTCCACTATCGGGAATTGAAACCCAAGTTAAGCCCGTGTTAGCATCGTAAGTTGTACCGTCATCATTTAATTTAAAATCAAAATCTAATTTTTCATAGTCTGCATCTTGGCCGCTAAAGCCATTTGATGTATCAATTATATTGCCATCTGCATCGTATGTTTCTGCTTGCCCTGTTGTAACAATTGGACTGTTAAAATACATCGTTTCTGTTAGTGATTCTTCTTGTGCATTATTAACATCATCTGTTTGCATGTCAGCCTGTGTGCTATTTTGCGTGTCTTGTATCTCGCTGGTTACTTCATTACACGCACATAAAAATAAACATATAATAATTAGTAAAGCGGTAAATGTTTTTTTCATAAAATACTCCTAATTTTTAAAGTGTTAATAACTTTTTATAATTTATAATATTAAATTAACCTTAAATATACTTAAAATTTTAAAATTATAATAACGTTCTAATTGCTACTAATTCTGCGCTTTGTTAAGTTTTTTGTTTATTTTGTTCTAAGTTTTTGCATGCTTTTTTTTCGCTAAAACGCAAGAAAATATATGTTTTAAATTACTTTAATACATAAAAAGCCTTTATGCTAAAGTTATAGCATAAAGGCTTTTTTTATTGTTATTAATTATTTAAAATTAATCATCGTAATCCACATCATGTTCCCAAATTGAGCCATCTGTTGCACTAATTGTATAGTCATATTCTGTCCTGCCAATTTGCCACTCCACTTCATACTCAGCTCGTCCGTCATCAAGTTCAAACTCGCATTTAATAAAACCTGCTTCGCTCTCGCTTATGC
>CAYJGU010000040.1:0-16225 GCA_964369925.1 uncultured Bacteroides sp.
TATATATAAATGCTTGCATTTTTTATCAGTATTTAGTAAAATTACTATTAATAATAAAGGTCTATAAATAAAGGAGGATATATTAGAATGGCAAAAGCAAAATTTGAACGTAATAAACCACACGTTAATATTGGTACAATAGGTCACGTTGACCACGGTAAAACAACACTTACAGCTGCAATTACAAAAGTACTTGCAATGAATGGTAGTGCAGAATTCACAGATTACGCAAATATCGATAAAGCTCCAGAAGAAAGAGAGCGCGGTATTACAATTAACACAGCTCACGTTGAGTACGAGACAGCAGATCGTCACTATGCTCACGTTGACTGCCCAGGACACGCCGACTATGTTAAAAACATGATTACAGGTGCAGCACAAATGGATGGTGCTATCCTTGTTGTTTCATCAGCAGACGGCCCAATGCCACAAACTCGTGAGCACATCTTGCTTTCACGTCAAGTTGGCGTTCCTTACATTGTTGTATTTATGAATAAAGTAGACCAAGTTGATGACGAAGAGTTACTTGACTTAGTTGAAATGGAAATCCGTGATCTATTATCAGAATACGATTTCCCAGGCGACGATACACCTATCGTTCGCGGCAGTGGACTTAAAGTTTTAGAGTCTAGTGCTACAGATGCAAGTGCACCTGAATATGCTTGTATTTTAGAGCTTATGGCTGCTGTAGATAGCTACATTCCTACACCAGAGCGCGCTAAAGATCTACCTTTCCTAATGCCTGTTGAAGATACAATGACAATCACAGGTCGTGGTACAGTTGCAACTGGCCGTGTAGAGCGTGGCGAAATTAAAACAGGCGAAGAAGTTGAACTTGTTGGTCTTTCAGCAGAAGTTAGCAAAACAACTGTTACAGGCCTTGAAATGTTCCGTAAAACTCTTGACTATGCTCAAGCAGGCGACAACGTAGGTGCACTACTTCGTGGTGTTACACGTGAAGATATCGAGCGTGGACAAGTTTTAGCAAAACCTGGTTCTATTAAACCTTTTACAAAATTTGATGGCCACGTATACGTGCTTAAAAAAGAAGAGGGTGGACGTCATACTCCATTCTTTAACAACTACCGTCCTCAGTTCTACTTCCGTACAACTGACGTTACAGGTATAGTTACACTTCCAGAAGGCACAGAAATGTGCATGCCAGGAGATAACGTAGACATGCAAGTTGATCTAATTACTCCTATTGCTATGGAAGAAGGCCTACGTTTTGCTATCCGTGAAGGCGGACGTACAGTAGGTTCAGGCATCGTTACAAAAATTAATGGCTAATTAATATTAGTTATATAATTAAAAGCAGTGTTACTAAGTAACACTGCTTTTTTTATTTTTATATTAGTTAATAAAACAATTTTAATAATTGTTTTTGCTAATTAACTGGTTCTAATGGCAAATTATTTATATTTACAATTTCAAAACTATTGCTATTATCAAATTCTTGTAATTCATTATCAGTGTACCTGGTTTTAAACATTAAAAGTTGTCCGTCTACTTTAATTAACTGGTATTCACCCGACTGTAAATGCTCTTCATAGTCGTATACATCTGTAACAACATATAAAGTGCTTTCATCAATAATGCCGTCAATTAAATCATTGTGAACAGCACTTAAAAACTCATGGCGATTATCGTTTTCGGCCCTAGCTTCAAAAGCTAAATTTACTTTAATATCATTATTTGCTTTTCCGGCGAGTATGGCTATATCTATAGCGCCCTGATAAAGGTTTGTTTCAAATAAAATTATTTTGTCAAAATCATCGGTAGCTGTATCCCAGTAGTTATCGGTTAAAACAGAGTGCATTGTGTGAGAGTCACCATCATAACCATTGCCACTAAAGTAATTGTTTTTAAGGCTTAAAACGGGGTATATATCGCAGATATTGACAGTTATTAAAGCAAAAAGCAAAAGTTGTGGTAAGATTTTTATTTTTAATTTTATACTTGAAATAACAAAAATTACTACAATATAAATTATATAATGTAAAAGCCAGCCAAACCTACCGCTTGCCCTGAAAATTGACGCCAAAGACATTATAGTAGAAGGTAGATTAATATTAAAAATAATGCTTGAATGATATGTTACAGTGTTTGTAAGTGCAAATATGGTTAAAATAGCTGTAACAACTATTAGCCCTATATTTTCTTTTATATAGTTAAAAACAATTTTACGTATATTTTTATTTAAAACTATAAGCAAAACAGTAAGACAAAGTGCTAATAGTAATCCAAGTCCTAAATAATTAAAAGCCTCTTGTTGGTAAGACGTGTTTAAAGGGCGAGGCTGTACAAAGTTGGACCAAATTAATTTAGGACTTAAAGGGTTGTAGTAAGAATTTAAGTTTAAAGAAAAAAGCCCATATCCAATATCTCCGGCACTACCTATGCTGTGAAATGCACCAATAGAGTATCCGGTAATAAAAGTAGAAACAAGGCTAATTGCTATAAACAAAAAAGGCTTTATAAATTGTTTTTTAGCAAACACCCACTGTAAATAAAACGCAAATGAAATACCAAATGTAAATGGCAAAAAATAAGGGTGAATTGTTATAGCAAGTGAATTAATAATTATAAATGGTATTGTGCTATTAAATTGCCAATTACCTTTATTTTTAAAATAATAGTACAAACTTGCAATAATTAAAAAATGTGCAGTTAAAGCAGTGTGTCTAAAAGCTCGCTCGGCCATAACAGGAGAAAAGCAAAATATTATAGATGATAAACAGCTTATGGAAAACGGGCTAGTAAATATGTGCATAAGAAGCGCGCTAAAGCCACCCATAAGCATATAACATAAACAAACAAATATGCCAAAATATTGAAATGTAGCCGGTAATAAAGGTGAAAGTAATTTGAAAAAAATAGCAAACAACGGAATAGAGTCGGTGTAAGAAACACTGCTTGAATAAGGAAAAGCCATGTTTTCACCAAGCCCTAAAGGAAATTGCCAATCAGACTGCCGAAAGAGCATCCACCCTGAATAATGTTGCGCAACATCTTTTTCAATAAAGCCTTGTGTAAAAAAAGTGTCGTTTGTAACATTTAAAGTGCTAAATGTAAAAATACTTACAAAAACAATAAAGCCAATTAAGCAGCCTGTAAAAAAAAGAGCCTTTTTGTTATTAAGTATTTTCTCGCTATTAAATATTTTTTGCATTAATGGTTCTCCAATACTAAATAAAACAATACTATACTATTGCATAAGCATTTGTATTTATAATTACTTTTTGTTTGTTTCTTTTATAATATAGTGGGGTCGTTTTTTTACTTCCATATACATTTTGGCAAAGTATTGCCCAAGTATGCCTATACAAAAAAGCTGCAAACCACCAACAAATAAAATTATGCATATAGTGCTAGGCCATCCACTTACAGGATCTCCCCATATAACAGCTCTAACAAAAACAAAAATTATCATAAAAAATGAAAGAACACAAAATAATAGACCAATAAATGCCGAAAGTAACAGCGGTACAGTTGAAAACGCCGTAATACCGTCTAATGAGTATAAAAACAACTTCCAAAACGACCATTTTGTAGTACCGGCAACACGTTCCACATTAACATATTCTAACCATTTTGTTTTAAACCCTACCCAGCCAAATATTCCTTTTGAAAACCTGTTATATTCATCAACGCTTAAAATGGAATCTACCATTGCACGAGTCATTAATCTAAAATCTCTAGCCCCGTCAACAATTTCAGTTCGGCTAATTTTATTAATAACTTTATAAAACATACGAGCAAACAAACTTCTAATTGCCGGTTCGCCTTTTCTTGTTACGCGCCTAGTAGCAGCACAGTCATAATCGGAGGTTGTAATTGTACTGTACATTTCAGGTAATAAAGACGGAGGATCTTGCATATCGGCGTCCATAACGGCAACATAATCACCTTTAGCAGCGCTTAAGCCCGCAAGCATTGCAGACTCTTTACCAAAATTGCGAGAGAACTCAATATAAATAACTCTTTCGTCTTTTGCTGCCAAATCTTTCATTATATTTAATGTATTATCTTTGGAACCATCGTCCACAAATATAAACTCGGCTGTTATATCGTTCATGGTGTTTATTATTTTGCAAGTTTCGTTATAAAATATTTCCAAAGCCTCTTGCTCGTTATAGCATGGAACAACAATAGAAATTAGTTTCATTAAATCCCCCATAATTTTAGTGTTTATTTTTATTACATATATTCCGATTTTAAACTGTAAATTTCAAATCCGTCATCTTTACCTTTTAATTTAATATTTTCATTTAGCTTTTCAAACATGTTTTTATTTTCCAGTTCGTTTAAAATACTGCCATCAACATAAATATGGCCTCCTGGCACAGCATTTTCTAGCCTTGAGGCTATATTAACAGTATCGCCTATAACTGTGTAATCCATTCGAGAGGAACATCCAATATTTCCTACAACTACAGAGCCGTAGCTAATTCCAACACCTACTTCTATATAGCATCCATACTTATTTTCAATTGTTTTAGCAATTGCCTTGGAACGCCTAATTATATCAATACCTGCCATTACGGCTTTTTGTGCACTTTTTTGTTGTGGCAAAGGTGCACCCCAGAAGGCCATGGTACAGTCGCCTATATATTTATCAAGTGTGCCGTTGTGCTCAAATATACATTCGCTTAATACAGTTAAATAGCTGTTTATTATTTCAACAACAACCTTGGGTGGAAGTTTAGAGGCAAGAGGTGTAAATCCGCGCATATCTGCAAACATAACTGCAACATTTGCAACTTTCCCCCCAAGTTGTAATGAGCGTTTGTTCTCTTTTAATATTTCAGTTACTATTTCAGGTGCAACATATCGGTTAAAAGTACTTGCAAGTTTGTTTTTTGCTGTGCGCTCGTTATTATAATTTAGCCCTGTAGAAAAAAGAAGTGATGCAGATACAAATACAGGTACATAAATTACCTGGAAAACAAAGCCTAAATTAAATAGCAATATGCAACAGGCAAGCCAAAAAGCAATAGTGGAAGCCCAAAGCAATAGTGAATGAAAAAACCTAAATTTAAAAAATAATACAAGGCATATACAAGTTATTAATATGGTAATAATAGTTTGAATAAAAAAAGAAACTTCTTGTTTTAAATTGCCATTTAATAGTGCAGAAATAGCATTTGCTTGAAATTCAACACCATACATTTTTTCGTATGCTGAAATAGGTGTGCTGTATTCATCTAAAAGGCCTGGTTCATATGGCCCTATAAGAACAATTTTATCGGCAAAGTAGCTAGTTGGTACGTTTTCGTTAACTAAGTCGAGCACAGACACACTATCATAGTATGCACCGGGACCGGCTTGCTGTAAAACGTACCATCGCTGTCTTGCGTCTAAAGGAGGAGTAATAATTTGTTCTAGGTTGTTTGCTTTAGCATACTCGCTTGCTATTAAACTATTAAAAGAAGGCACTACATCTCCGTTTTCAAGTTCAATTTGCCAAATTGCATGACGTAAAATACCATCAGTATCCATCATGGCATTAACATGCCCACTTTTTATTTCAGAATAAAGTCCCTCGAACGGTAAATGAAAAGATTTAACCATGTAATTATTTAAATAAAATGATCCGTTATCAGCCATTTCAATTCCAACGCCAAAATCAGCATAAGATGATAATATTACGTTATCATAATTTATGCTAGCGCTTATTAATTCATCATCATTGTCGCTTAAAGTGGAAAAAAGTACGTCTATACCTATAATGTCGGGTTTATTATCTTCATCTTTGTTTAAATAGTTTATGGCATCTGCAAAAATTTCTCTATCCCAAGGAAATTCCCCAAAAGCAGATAAAGCTTTATCATCAATACCTATAATTACAATTCTGCTGTCTGGTGTGGTTTCATTCTGGTATATGTTGTCGCTAACATTGTTAGAAAAAGAATAAAATACTCCTGAATACATAATTGAGTAAATGGAAATGGCAAACATAAGTACTGCCGATATTTTTATTGTTAAATTATTCATTATTCACCAGTATATTAGTTTACCTTTATTATATTAATCGTCATCATCGTAATCGTCATCATCATCGTCGTCATATACAGGAGCAGGAGCAGGAGCTGGTGCAGGTGTAGGAGCTGGTGCAGGTGTGTACGTAGGTGCAGGAGTATACGCATTTGTAGAATTTCCTGCATTAACTGTATAATTAGAACTGTTGCCGGAACTATATGAAGAATTAGTAGAACTATTTAACTCTGAACCCTCGTTATCGTCATCATCATCATCGCCATCATCATCATCGTCATCATCATTAGAATTATTACTACTGTTAGTACTATTGCTGCTACTATTGTTAGAGCTATTAGAGCTGTTAATAGTGCCACTAGAGCTGTTGCTAGCGCCATTAGAGCCATTGATATTACTGTTAGTACTATTGTCACCACTATTACTATTGTCATCATCATCATCATCATCATCATCATCATCATCATTGCTGTCGTTATTATTAAAATTATTAACGCTATTATTATTTTCATTACTATTACCAACGCCTGAAGTGTCGTTAGAAGTATTACTATAATTATTAAGTGCAATATTATATAATGAAGCTTTGAAATCGTTTATTTCAAGTGTTTGACCAATTTCTTCAATTAGTTCTTCTTCCCCTGATAAAGAGTTAATTATAAAACTATCATAGTCAAAAAAATCTATATCTATAATTTCAACACTTTGAAAATTATTATGTTTGTCTGTTGTTACTATAGCTTTTTGCCCAGCCAACACAGTTATGTTTGTATCTTTAGCAAATTCGGGGTTAATTGTATCTAGCTCTACAGCGCCTGTAAATGTGCTAATATGAGTTTCTCCATTAAAAAAGGCTTCAATAGCAAAACTTGTGCCCCTAATACTTGTAACAGTAGTAGATGTTTGAATGTTAAACAGCTCTTCATCTTTAAGAGGTTCTGTTATATTAAAAAACATTTTACCATATTTTAAATCTATAGAAAGTTTATTTTGTTGCTTATTAAACACGCATTCACTGTTAGAGCTTAATTTAGCTATCTTTGTAGAGTCTAAATCTAGATAAACATTACCATCATCACCAGTGCTCAGTGTGTATAAATCGTAAACTTTCATATCTGCAATAATATCAAGTTCGTTTTCCTCATTGTCAATTAAACTTACATCACCATTAGTTTGATTTATACGTATTATAGCTGCTATAGGGTCTTCTATATAAGCAGTTAACATTATAATACTAACTAAAGCTAACACAAAATAAGCTAATATGGTTGTGTGTTTTTTTTGATTTAATATTTTAATAATTTTTGTTTCATAAATTTCTTTTAAATAATTGCTAATGTTTTTTATAAATAGTATTATTTTATCCTTCATTGTCTTCCCATGCCTTACTTTCTAAAAATAAATTTAATATTTCGCCGTTTAGCTTTTTTTCTTTTACCATGGCTTTTAATATTTCAATAACTTTGTCTAATGGTATTGCTTGTTTATAAGGTCTATCTTTAGCACTAAGTCCATCAAAAACATCAATTATAGTAAGTAACATAGATTCCTTATCAAGTGTTTCAAATGTAAGTTTATTATGGTATCCTTCGCCATTTACAAACTCATGATGCCTAGTGGCCCATTTGTGCACGTTTCTATAATCGCTACCAAAATTTACATTTTCAAGTATTTTATCAGTCATCTCAACATGCGTTTCCATTTCAAGACGTTCTTCATAAGTTAATGTGCCTTTTTTTATTGTTAAACAAAGTAGTTCACTGTCTTCTACCCATTTTTTAGTTTGTCCGTTTAAATCAATATAGGTGTTTTTTGCAAGCTGCCTTATTTCTTCTTCGTGCTTATCATCTAAAAAAGAAACGGTATTAATGTAATCTATTAAGTTTTTTGCATGTTCAACTTGTTTTTTTATATTATCACTATTAAATGTTTCGTTATTTTTATCTTGAAGCATAGACAGGCAAGTGATTAAGTCAAATCGTGCCATTATTTTTTCATAAGAGGTACCAAGTCTATCTTTTTTGTTCATAACTTCAAGTGGCACAGTTAACTTACCAACATCATGTAACCAAACACTCATAATAAATTCACGTTTTTTGTCGTCATCAAATTTCCAAGAAGAGTTACTTTTGTTTAGCCATTCAATAAAATTTTCACTGTACCTAACCATATTTTGAGTATGTGTTACATTATAAGGTGTTCTTATATAT
The DNA here is from genome assembly GCA_964369925.1 of uncultured Bacteroides sp. Taxonomy (GTDB): domain Bacteria; phylum Bacillota; class Clostridia; order Oscillospirales; family Ruminococcaceae; genus Ruthenibacterium. The sequence continues at coordinate 8,208 of CAYJGU010000040.1, forward strand.
ATTGCGGTAGAAAGCGCACCTACAAGAGATTCTAAAAGAAGACGAATTTCGTTTTTATGTTGTAAATTAACAACACTTACAGCAGCTTGTGATGCAAGTGCCGAAATATAAACTTCAATATCTTTAGAAAAAGGTATTATGTTTCCTTTATAATCAAGTGCATTCATTAACTGTAAAACGCCTATTTTTTCACCATTGTTATCTTCAAGTGGCGCAACTAACATAGATTTTGATTGATAACCTAACATAGCATCGTAAACTTTTGGGCCTGCATATGTAGAGCCAGTGTTTTGGGTTAAATCTTCAATATTAATTATGTTTCCCTCTATTAAACTGCGAGCGCATACATTATAGGGTGTTAACGAAACACTTGGCAAAGTAATTTCACTAAATCTACCGCCTTGATAAATATTTAAAGATTTAGTTATCATAATTTTAAAATCTAATCTATCGCCGTTTCGAATATACAAAGTACCTGCATCGCAACGACATATGTCCATAGCAGATGTAAGAATGTGCTCAAGTAAATTATCACCATTCTTTTCACTGGAAAGGGATAAACTTGTGCTTAATAGCCTCTCTAAAATAAGTTCTTTCAACTTTGTTCCTCCGCATTGAAACTTTTATCTGTAACTTGCATGCATAATATTACGTAAAAGTAAACAATATTCTGTTAGTTATTGGAAAATTAGCATTCGTTAGAAAGTCCGAAAATATAATCTGTAGTTACATTATAAAATTGGGCAAGTTTTATTATAAATCTGCTAGGTATTTCTCGTTTTCCTGTCTCGTAATTACTATATACTCTTTGATTTATTTGTAAAATATCTGCAACTTGCTTTTGCATTAAATCATTATCTTCTCGCAAATCTTTTAAGCGATAATAGTACATGGCGCACCTCACTAGAATAATTATATTTACTATTGTTTGATAGTACATATTATACTATCAAACAATAGTAAATATATTGTAAAAATTTGTTAACATTTGTAAATATATTTAGAAAGTGTTAAAAACAAAATAAAGGTTAAAACAGATAACATGTTTTAACCTTTATTAAAATATTTAATTTAATTGGCAAATGTCTTTTATAACCTCGCCTGCTAAAATAAGTCCTGCTACTCCGGGTACAAAGCTAACACTTGCAGGAACACGCAAATTAGTAGAGTCAGCATTTTCTGTATCTGTAGTATTATAAATTCTGGGTTCTTTACTATAAACAACTTTTAAGCTATTTACATTTCTCTCTTTAAGTTTGCGCCTTAATATTTTTGCTATTGGGTCTGTACTTGTTTTATATATGTCTGCAACACAAAACTGTGTTGCGTCAATTTTGTTTCCTGTGCCCATACAGCTAATAATTGGTGTTTTGCATTCATAAGCTCTTGCAATAAGCTCTATTTTAGCTGTTATAGTATCTATGGCATCTATAATGTACGAAAAGTTACTTAAATTTATTTCGTGAGCATTCTCAGGTAAATAAAATGTAGATATTGTATGGACTGTGCAGTTTTCGTTAATTGACAATATTCTTTTTTTTGCTTCTAAAACTTTACTGTGGCCAATATTTTTTTGTGTTGTAATAATTTGCCTGTTTAAATTGCTAATACTAATGTTATCATTGTCTACTACCGTAATTTCTCCAACACCAGAACGAGCAAGTGCTTCTATTGCGTAGCCACCAACACCACCGGCTCCAAAAACTGCAACATGAGATTTTTGCAGTGCTTGTATGCCTTTTTTACCAAGTATGGGCTCGCTACGAGATAAAGCGTCGTGCATACAAACCTCCAATAAACATTAACTTTTTCGTTTAAATTCATTTTTGCACTTAGAACAGGTAATTAAAATATTACCACGCTTGCGAGGTACACGTAGACCCTGCTTGCATTGTGGGCACTTAAACACTTTGTGTGTGCGCCATAATGAAAAAAGTTTTATATACCGATGAAAATGAATTAATACTTCGTTTTTGATTCCGTGATAAACACGATTTTCTTGTATACGCCGATGTGTATTTCGGCTAAACATTCTATAATATCCGTAAAGTAAAAGTAAAATGCCAACAAGAGAAAATAAGTTAACAGTGGTTAAAACATCTAGTGTTAAAAAGCCAAGCAAAATAAAACCGGCAGAGGAAACAAGCAAAAAACGCCCATAACTATCCAGTCCATTTCTTCCATTCATAAAACGTTGAAATTTATCTTTCATAAAAGAAACACCCTTTATGTTGATTTATTACATTTATTATAAACCTGCAAAGTTAACAGTGCAATAGCAAGTGTAATTTGTTAACACATAGTTTTCATTTTAATAATAAGAATAATATATTTAAAATAAAAATGGAAAATATTACTTATTTATATGACTTTAAAGCTTTATTAAAACCTCAACACATATTAAAAGTGTTGAGGCTAAGTGGTGGACAGTAAGGAACTCGAATCCCTGACCCTCTGCACGTCAAGCAGATGCTCTACCAGCTGAGCTAACTGTCCGTATAAACTACTTTTACATTATATCAATTTTATTTAAAATGTTCAATGTATTTTTTAAAAAATACATATATTTAGCATTATAATATTTAGTTTATATAATAGTTATCGATAATTCATTTAATTTTTATAATTAATATATTGTTAACAATAAAGATATGGTTTGTTTAATTAATAACAATTACTATGTAGTATATTATATTTACAGAGAGTAATAATGCAAAGGAGGCATTTAACATGAAAAGAAATTTTATAGTAATACTTATAATATTAATTATAGGTGCGTTAACTTTAAGTGCATGTAATACATTTGTAGTTGATAGCACACAACAAGAACAGGATGAGGATGAAATGAAAAGCTATAAAGCAACCGTAGTAGAAACAAAAGTTGATATAGATGCCTTAATTGAAGAGAAAAATTTAAGCACTATTTATTTAGCTGGAGGATGCTTTTGGGGTGTAGAGGAGTATATGTCTCGCATAGCGGGTGTTTATGATGCTACGTCGGGATATGCTAACGGTAACACAGAAAACCCAAGTTATGAAAATGTTATATATGATAACACAGGTCATGCTGAAACAGTAAAAGTTGTATATGATTCAAATCAAGTTACTTTAAAAGAACTTCTTGATAAATTTTTTAAGGTAGTGGACCCAACAAGCATTAACCAGCAGGGTAACGATATGGGCTCACAATATAGATCGGGTGTTTATTATACAAATGAAGAAGACGTGCAAACTATTGAAAATGTAATACAAGAATTGGAAAAAGAATATATAGAAGATATAGTTGTAGAGGTATTACCACTAGATAATTTTTACGATGCTGAGGAATACCATCAAGATTATTTGCAAAAAAATGTTAATGGATATTGCCACATAAATTTAAAGTTAGCAACAGAAGACGATACAATTGATGCGACAGATTATACATCGCCAAGTGATGATGAACTAAAAGAGATACTCTCTGACTTAGAATATAGGGTAACACAGCAAGAAGGAACAGAACGCGCATTTACAAGCGAGCTTAATGACAATAAAGAAGTTGGTATTTATGTAGATATAATAACAGGCGAACCACTGTTTTTATCGACAGATAAGTATGATTCGGGCACTGGTTGGCCAAGCTTTACAAAACCAATTACCGAGGAAGTTATTGTAGAAAATGCGGGCGACACATTAACGTTTGGAATAGAGGTAAAAAGTCGCTCTGGGTTAAGCCACCTTGGACATGTGTTTGGTGATGGACCAAAAGAAGATGGCGGGTTAAGATACTGTATTAACGGTTCTTCGCTTAGGTTTGTAGATTATAATTCCATGGTGGAAGAGGGATATGGTTATTTGAAGCACTTGCTAGCGCAAGATAGCGATGTAACTGTAATACCGGCTGAATAAATAATAAATAACATAATCCCCCCTTAAATGTCATAGAATGAAGTATGACATTTAAGGGGGGATTGTTATGAAAGGCTTACCGGAGGAACGCGCAGTTGAATGTGCAAAGCATATAGTAGAAACAGGTGATACAGTTAGGCAAACAGCAAAAAAGTTTAATATATCTAAAAGTACAGTACATAAAGATGTTACATATAGGTTGCCTAATGTAAATAAAAATTTGTATAAAAAAGTGCGAAAAGTTTTGCAAATTAATAAAGAAGAACGCCATTTAAGAGGCGGTATAGCAACAAGAAAAAAATATTATCCCGAATAAAAATATTAGAAAAATGTTGTTTTTTGTATATTTTATTATATAATTGATATAAAGGTGAAAATTACAAAAAATATTTTAAAACGAGGGAATAAAAATGAAACGTAGCGATTACATTTCTTGGGACGAATATTTTATGGGTATTGCACTTTTAAGTGCACAAAGAAGTAAGGACAATTCATCGCAGGTAGGTGCTTGTATAGTAAGCAGTGAAAATAAAATTTTATCTATGGGGTATAATGGCATGCCAACAGGTTGCTTTGATGATGATATGCCGTGGGAAAGAGAAAGCAACGACCAACTAAACACAAAATATATGTATGTTTGCCATGCAGAGCTTAACGCCATATTAAATTATGGTGGGGCAAGTACGCTTAAAGGTGCTAGAATATATACAACACTTTTTCCGTGTAATGAATGTGCAAAAGCCATAATACAAAGCGGAATATCTAAAATAATATATTACTGTGATAAATATGCTGATACAGATGCTGTAAAAGCAAGTAAGCGCATGTTTGATATGGTTGGAATTACATATGTGGAATATAAAATGTCGCAAAAGGAATTGAATTTGCTATTATAAATAATATATTAGCTTAGTAGAGTATGAATAATAAAAAGCTGTAACGAAATAATTATTTCGTTACAGCTTTTTGCATTACATTAATGGTGCGAAAAATCTAAAAAATACTCGCGCTATTCTTTTATACAGCGGAACATTAGCCATATCTTGCAATGTAATTTCTTTGCTTTGAGATATAGTGTTAATAAAGTCATCTTTTACTTCATTAACAAAATTACTGTGATAAAAAACACAACAATTTTCAAAATGCAAGTATAGGCTGCGGTAGTCCATATTAGCGCTTCCTACTATTGCAACGTTGTCATCACTAATATGCATTTTAGCATGTAAAAACCCAGGAGAAAACTCAAAAATTCTAACTCCATCTTTCAATAAGCTTTTATAATAACTTTGAGTAACATGAAAAGCATATTGTTTATCAGGAATTCCAGGTGTTATAATTCTTACATCTACACCGCTTTTTGCAGCAAGCGACAAGCAATGTATCATTTCACTGTCTATTATTAGGTATGGTGTCATTATAAAAACATAATCTTTTGCGTTATTAATAACACTCATGTAAGTATTTTCTGCCACTTGCTCGTTGTCTAACGGAGAATCACCATAAGGTTGAACAAACCCACTATATTCATAATTTTTGTTGCATTTATAGTTTTCAAAATTTGTTTTTATTTTTGCGGTAAAATCCCAAAGTGTTAAAAAAAGTGTTGTTAATTTAAAAACAGCAGGGCCTTTAATGCAAAATGCAGTGTCTTTCCAAACACCAAAAGGCTGAATCTCGTTTATATATTCATCGGCAAAATTTACCCCGCCAGAGTAGCCAATGTTGCCATCTATAATAATTAACTTTCGATGGTCTCTATGGTTGAAAAATTTGTAGTCGGCAATATGAATAGTAAAATGAAGCTCGTTAAATTGAAAACACTGTATGCCTAAACTTTGTAAATATAAATGGTAATTATTTGGCAACCTAGGTAAACAACCGAAAGAATCGTATAATATTCTTATTTCAACGCCTTCGCTTGCTTTTTGCTTTAACAAGTGAAGTGTTTGCTGCCACATTTTACTGTCATATTCAATTATAAAAAACTCCATAAAAACAAATTTTTTGGCATTTGCAAGTTCTTCTAAAAAATGAGCAAAAAAATCTTGCCCTGTTGCAAAATACTCGCATTTTGTGTTTACGTATATTGGGGAAGCAGAGTTAGTAGCAAGGTATTCAACTGTACGCTTTACGGATGAATCGATGTCCAATAATTTCTTTATATTTGTATAATCTTGTTCTATACAAGATGAAGCTCGAAGTTCAACTTCACGCAATTCTTTGCTTCTTTTAGGTGTTAATGGGCGCTTTGCAAATATTAAATAGTATATTAACCCGGAAACAGGAAGGGGAATAATAATGAGAAGCCACATCATTCTATAACCTGCACTTAAATTGTCTCTTTCAAAAATAATCATAGATAAAATAGTGCTGACAAAAACGATAAATGTATAAAGAGCACCACTAATTCTATCTAATGTGAAAAATATTGTTGACAAAAATACAATTTGCGTTAACACTAAAACACCGATTAAAAAAGTTCGGGATAATGTAACGCGCCAAAATTGTTTCAAAATGCAAGGCCTCCCTTCCAAAAAAATAAAAAATGTGCTGCATATAGTACAATATAAATTAAAACAACTACTCGCTTATAGGTATTGTTAACTGCTCTGTATAAGGTATAATATCAATGCTTTGTATAATAACAGGTTCAATGGGTGCACCGTTATCATTACTTTTAACATTTGCAATTTTGTCTACAATATCCATGCCGTAAAAAACTTGCCCAAAAACAGTGTACTCATTGTCTAAATAGGGAGCACCGCCAACAGCCTTATATGCGTCGGCAACATCTTCACGCATGCCTTGGTCTGTTAAATTGTGCGCGTCACTGCCTGGTACGCTGTTTTTTGCAGTTTGTATAATATAAAACGAGCTTGCATTTAAATTTTCTTCATTATTACTTTGCTTTACCATACCTACAGCACCTGTGTAGTGGTGCAAATTGTCGTTTATTTCAACAGGGTAGGCGGCATTATTAAAAATAGTAGAATTTTCGGTGTCTGCTTGAATTAAGAAGTCTTTTTCGACTCTGGTAATTTGTGTGTTATTATAATATGCCTGTGTTGCAAGAGTTGTGAAATTCTCTGTTGCCATTGGTGCGTATTCACTAAAAAGTCTAATATATATTTTCCCTTCACTTGTACTAATAACAGCAACTTCTTCGCCAATCTCAGGAGCTGCAAATTGTATTTCTTCACTATTGTTAAAGTCATTTCTATCGCTGTTAATATCGCCGGGAGATTTAAAGCAAGATGTTAAAAACACAATATTAACAAAAATAATAATTAATGCAAATTTTTTCATTTATCCTCCATTTATAACTGTATACTGTAATATATATAATTATAATACGTCATTGCAAATTTTGTCAAACATAGTTTAAGTTATAAATGCTTGACTATAATGTTAGTATTGTATAAAATATAGTTAAAGATATAAAAATACAATTGCCAAAAGTAGGCAAAAAGGAGCAACAATATGGTACAAGATAACGATTTTAATAATGAAGCTGACTGTGAAGAAGAATTTGAAAATGATATAATAACACTTGAAAATGAAGAAGGCGATATTTATTGTGTTGAAGTAATAGATATGATTGAGCATAATAATATACAATACTTAGCAGTTATACCTTTTAACGAAGATGCCGAGGAGAGCCTTGAAAATGATGCTATGTTAATGTTTATGAAAATAACAATGGAAGATGAAGAAGAAATTTACGATGAAGTTTTAGATGAAGAAGAACTTAGCGATATACAAGCTGTTTTTACAAAAAGGCTTGAAAGTTTTTATGAGATTGAAGAAGGCATAGAAGAGATAGAGTAATTTAAACAATTAGTAAACGCAAGTTGCTATAATAAAATTTACTTTTTATGCATATAATATAAATAACCTTGTGGATTATTTATTGGCATAATTGGCGGTTGCCTCATAAAAGGCGAGCAAATAGCCATAAAATAAAAAGTATATTGTACGAAGTACAATATATTTAATGGTTGTTGCTAAGTTAATAGCATTAAAAACTGTTAATATTACAACTAAATACCTCAACCTACCCTGTTCGATTTGTTGTGGCCACGTTAATCCTACTAATTATTTAATGGGAGCCCGTACGTCCTAGGAAGGGA
>CAYJGU010000041.1:0-14728 GCA_964369925.1 uncultured Bacteroides sp.
CTTGCTCAAAATTGCTAAGTGCAGTGGGCTCATTTGTGCATGCTGATAAAAACAGTACAGTAATCAGCGATAGCAAAGTAGCTAGTAGTTTTTTCATCATAATAACCCTCTCTTTTTAAGCCTTGTGTATATAATACGTTTTGCACAGGTTTTTTATTGCGAATAGCGTATATTTTATTTCAGTCTAAACTTAAAACTATATTCTTTTATTATAGCATAATTGCACATAATATCAACAAAAAATAATTTAAAAGGAGCGTGATAACATCAACTTACAAAACACCCCAAAATGGATATACCTTATTGCAACAGCACATAAAAATAAAAGCTTCATTTCGTTATTGCGAAATGAAGCTTTTATTATATATTTAGCTAGTTATTAGTAATTGCAATGAAGTTTAAGTCAAACACAGAGCAGTTGTTAGGCTCTATAACTTGTTTGTCGTTGTTACTATTTGCACTTAAGCCCATACCAACATTAACACTAATTTTAAATCGATCGCTCTTAATATAACTTTCAACATATTCGGCACTTGTATTGTCTTCTAGGTACGCTATGCGCTGTGAGTAACAAACACTGTCACTTTTGCTACTCAATAAGTACTCTGCAATTTTTGAAGGCATACTAATTATGCTATACGTATCTTCGGCTTTGGTAGGTACAAGGTTGTATTTTTTTTGTAGTGAAGCATATAGGCTTTGATCAATTTCATCTTTTGATAAATTTGGATATATATGTGGGTTTAAGTAGCTATAAACAACTACTACAGGTTCATGATCTATGCAAACAAGCCTTTTAACTCTAATTAAATAATCGGTTAAAGCCAAATTAAAAAGTTTAGCAATTTTATGTGTTGGTGTTATTTTTTTAATACTAATTATATTTGTTTTAGGATTTATGCCCATCCTACGTATATCATTTGTAAAAGACGGTAACTCGTTAAATGTTCGGGTCATTTTAGCAGGAGATACAAAAGTACCTTTGCCTTGCTTTCTGTACAAAACCTCTTCGTATACTAAATCAACAACAGCTTGTTTTGCAGTACCTCTGCTTACGTTAAAAAGTTTAGAAAGCTCCGGCTCGCTTAGTATTTTGTCGTGTGCGTTAAGCTTACTTGCCATGTCTTTTATATAATTTTTTATTTCAATATACCTTGGTACATTTTGCTTTTGTTCACTCATACGTTAATTCCTTTATAGCTTGCAAATCATTACAATAATATTTCATAATAAATATTATAGCATACATTTAAAATAGTCAATAACTTTTAAATTGCAAAAATATAGTTGACTAAAAAAATGTCGATATGATATTATTTAAGAAATAAAAATATATACGGAGGCTGGAAAATGAATAATTCAATGTGGTGTTATCCTTGGGATTTAGTAGATTGTAATATTTCAAAAGTATTAGATGAATTAAAAGAAAACAGTTTTAACAGCATTAGCATAATATCAAGCTACCACGCAGGGCGCTTTTTATGTGTAAGAAGCCCAAAGAGAAAAATTTATTTTCCCGAAGACGGTGTATTGTATTATGAAGCGAATTTAGATAATTATAAAAACTTGAAGATACAGCCTAAAGTAGCTGAGTTTGTTAAAGATAATAAAAATTTTTGGCAAGACTTACACCGGGAGGCAAAACAAAGAGATATGGCAATAAATGCATGGACAGTTTGCCTGCACAATACAAGAATAGGTATGGAGTATCCATCGACTTGTGTGCATAATGCATATGGAGATGTAGTATATTACAACCAGTGTCCGTCTAACGAGGACGCACGCAAATATATGTGTGCACTTGTAAACGATATATGCGAGCAAGTAAAACCTGATGCAATAGAGCTTGAAAGCATGAACTATATGGGACATGCGCACGAGTTCCATCATGAAAAAGATGGCATTGGGCTAACAGCCTTGCAAGATTTTTTGCTTTCTCTTTGCTTTTGTGATAGCTGTGTACAAAAGGCAACGCAGCACGGGGTAGATATTAAAAAAGCACAGAGTTGCGTTAAACAAATGCTAAACGATATGTGCAACCAAGATACACCGCCAAAAACAGACAAACAGTTTTTAAGCGAGGGCATTGCATTTTTTAAAAATGATGATCCACTATACGCATACTTGCAATGGCGTTCAAGCTCTGTTACTTCATTAGTTAAAAAAGTATGCGAAAGTGTAAATAAGCGAAGCAAGGTGCACTTTTTAAGCCTTTTGCCTCATTCAGGTTCTTGGCTTTTTGGCGTAGATTTAAAAGAGATTTCGCGAATTTGTGATGGCGTGCTGGTTTGCAGTTATGATTGCGATGAAACAAAAGCATTTGAAGATATTACAGAATGTAAAAGCGACTTTTCAGAAAAGACAAAGTTATTTGTTGGCATGCGGCTTTTTATGCCGGAATATAAAAATGAGCAAGAATTTGTTAAAAAAGTGCAAACCGTAAATAAACTTGGTGTAGACGGATTTGTTTTTTATAATTATGGTTTAATACCACCTGCACATCTTAAATGGGCTAAAGTTGCACTTAGCCAGCTTTAATATTCTAAGTTTATTAAAAATAACGCTTACAATTTTGTAAGCGTTATTTTTTTAATACAAATATTTTTAATAAACTTAAAAAAATGTTATAAGAGCGGTAGTTCAATTTTATCTTATTTAAGTATTATTTTACTCTATTTCAACAACAACTTCAATCTCTACTGCTATGCCGCCGGGAAGTGCATTAGTGCCAATTGCAGAGCGTGCAGGCAAACCTGCTTCATCGCCAAAAATATCAACAAGTAATTGGCTACCATAATTTACAACTGCCGGTTGATCAACAAAGTCATTTGTAGACCTAACAAATGCAAGAACTTTTACAAAGCTTTTTATTTTGTTTAAATCTCCAAGTTCTCTTTCCAAATTAGCAAGTAAATTTAGCATGCAGTTATACGCTGCTTTCCCTCCTTGCTCAACTGTAAGGTCAAGCCCTAGTGTGCCAACTACAGTTTCAGTATCGCTAATTTTGGGGCCACAGCCACTGCAATACAGCAAATTATTGCTAAATTTTTTTACAGGCGAATAAACGCCGCCTTTTGCCGGTGGGGTAGGTAAAACCACACCTAATTCTTTAATTTTTTTGTATACGTCTGTTTTCATTTGCAAATCCTCCGTGTTGTTAATTTGTGTAATGTTCAATGCTGATTTTTTAGCGCAAAAATGGCTTGCTTTGTGAAAAATGACAAAAAGTCGTTAATTTTTTCGGCGATTTAAAAAGTTAAATTTTAAAAATTAACTTGACTAGTCAACTTTTGCGTGATATTATTGTAGCATAAATTGCAGTGGCTGTCTATACAAAGAATATGACGATATTGCAAAATAAAATAATTTATGAGGTGTACTATGAAAAAGATTTTGATGTTGTTATTGGTGCTTGTTTTAACATTTGCATTTGTTGCATGTTCGCAACCTGCAGAGCCTGCAACACAAGAGAGCACAGCGCAAGGTGAAGACGCGGCTGAAGCTACAGGCGAAAAAATTAAAATAGGCTACGACATTTACTTCCTTGGTAACTCATGGTCGGTGCAACTATACCAAGAATTTAAATGGAATGCTGAAAACAATTTTGCAGACCAAGTAGATGTTACTTATGTTGAGAGCGAGGGCGACATAAGCAAACAAATAGCAAACATTGAAGATTTGATAGCACAAGAAGTTGATGTTATCATTACAACGCCGAACGATGCAACAGCGCTAAATGCAACGTTGCAAGAGGCAAGAGATGCCGGCATTAAAGTCATTTTATTATGCTCAACAATTGAGGGCGATTCTTATGATACTGTAATAACGGTTGACGAAGTAGAATTTGGCCGAATTGGTGCAGAGTGGCTTGTAGAGCAACTTGGCGGCGAGGGTAAAATAGTTGCGCTTAATGGTATATCGGGCATAGCAACAAGCGAACAACGCTATGAAGGTGCAAAAGCTGTTTTTGACGCAAACCCAGGAATTGAAATTTTAGCAGCAGAAGATGCAAGCTGGGATTATGCAACAAGTAAAACAGTTATGAGCGACCTTTTAGCAGCGTATCCTGAAATTGACGCTGTGTGGTCTCAAGGCGGAGCGATGACTTTAGGTGCTATTGAATCATTTGAAGCAGCTAATCGTGAGCTTGTACCTATGACAGGTGAAGACAACAATGGACTTATGAAAAAATGGAACGAGCTAGGAAGCGAAGGTATTGCTTGTGCTAAACCTACATGGTTGTCACGCGTGGCACTTGAAAGTGCGGTTGCAATGATGGCCGGCGAAGAAGTTGAAAAGGATCAAATTTATGATGTTCAAACCATAGTTACAGAAGAAATTCCTGATTACGTATTCACTGATTTATCTGACGATGTATGGTGCGGAACAGAGTTGCCTGAAGACGTTTTAGTAGAAATATTTGGCTAATTATAAAAACCTTAATACACACCGGCTGTAAAGCTGTGTATATATAGTGTTTAAAATTGCAAGAAAGGATGCATAACTTGCATCCTTTCTTTTATTAAAACAATAAAAATAGGTGTAAAAGTGTTCTTACAAAACAAGGTTTATTAAACGTAAACCCAAAGGAGGAGCTTTTGAGTAAATCAGAATACATACTACAAGGCGAGGCTTTGAGTAAAGAATTTAATGGCAATGTTGTTTTGCAAAATGTAACTATTAATTGCAAGGCGGGCAATGCCATTGCGTTAATTGGAGAAAACGGTGCAGGAAAAAGCACATTAATGAATATAATAAGCGGCGGATTAAAGCCAACAAATGGCATAATTAAAGTTGATGGAGAAGTAGTTAACTTTACATCATCGCACCAAGCGAAAGACAAGGGTATTGCTTTTGTGCACCAAGAAATGAGCCTTATGGAAGAAATGACAGTAGGCGAAAACATTATGCTTACAAAAGAACCCACTAAACGCGGGTTTATTGACCCAAAAGCGCTGCATAATACAGCAAAGCAAATTTTAAACGATATAGGATTTGATTTGGATGTTTACGCCATGGTGTGCGACTTATCACCATCGGATAAACAAATTGCAGAAATAGCTAAAGCATGGTCTTGTGCGCCTAGGTTAATAATTTTTGATGAACCTACATCCAGCTTAAACCAAGTAGAATGTGAAAAATTATTTGATTTTATACATCGAATTAAGAAAAAAGGCGTATCGGTAATAATGATTTCGCATAGGATGGATGATATTTTTACAACTTGTGATACAGCTTTTGTATTAAAAGATGGTGAATTTGTATTAGATAAACCAATAAGCGAGACTAACGAAGATGAGCTTATTAGCAGCATGGTGGGAAGAGAGTTTAAAAATATATACCCAAAAAGAAATGATGTAAGAAACGAAAACATTCGTGTTAGGCTAAAAGATGTATGTGTTGGCAAAGAGGTAAAAAATGTAAATATTGAAATACCTGAGGGCAGTGTAATTGGTGTAGGTGGGCTAGAAGGGCAAGGTCAGCGAACACTTAGCCGCGCACTTTTTGGAATTTCACCGTTTACATCAGGAACATATGAAATAGATGGCAAGCCTGTAAAAATAAACTCTCCAAAAGATGCAGTAAAAAATAAAATAGGTTTTGTTCCAGACGACAGAAAAGCAGAGGGTTTAGTTTTGCCACTCTCAGTTTATGACAATATTTTGTCGTTAATACTGGACAAAATTAGCAAATTTGGTTTTGTAAATAAAAAAAGTGCAAGCAAAGAAGTAGAAGAAGGAATAAAACAACTAAAAATAAAAGTTGCCTCGCCACGTCAAGCAGTAAAGTATTTAAGTGGCGGTAACCAACAAAAAATTGTGTTTAGCAAATGGATAAAAACAAAACCGCGAATACTGTATTTGCACGAGCCAACACGCGGTGTAGACGTGCAAAGCAAGCTTGAAATTTATGCACTTGTGAGAGAGTTAACAAAACAAGGTGTAAGTGTTGTTGTATTTACAAGCGATATTTTAGAGCTAATTGGTTTGTCTGATGAAATTTATGTTATGTATGAGGGACAAATTTCGGGACGAATTAATGGTGCCGATGCAAATGAGGAAAATATTATGCAGCTAAGCACGCGCAATATGCAACAAGAAACGGAGGGTGCGTAATGTTAAACGGTAGTGTAAAAAAACAATTAAAGCAATCAATACCGGCATACGTTATTTTAATTGCAATTATTATAATTGTTTCTATCTTATCCCCATCATTTCGCAAAATAGGCAATTACCGCAATATTGTTACACAGTGCACAGTACTGGCAATTGTGGCAATAGCACAAAGCAATGTTCTTTTTATTGGTGGCATAGATATGTCTGTTTCAAGCGTAATTTCTTTTAGCACAATTATGGTTGCTATGTTTAGTGCAAACAGCTCAATTGGGCTTGCGGCCGGTATTGCTTTAGCCTTACTTGTTGGTGCTATAACAGGTGCAGTTAACGGTATAGGTGTTGTTCATTTTAAAATACCTGCAATGATTATAACAATATCTACACAAGCATTTTTAAAAGGTGTATGTCTAATTTTAATGCCAGAGTCCGGTGGCAGTGTTAACACAGAGTTTTCGGCATTAATGAAAACAAAATTTGGAATATTTAATGTAGCTTTTTTAATGGCTGTGGTTTTATATATTTTGTTTTTTGTTATGTATCACTACACACGCTTTGGGCGACAAATTTTTGCAGTTGGTAACGGAGAAATTTATGCATCTCAATCAGGTATAGCAGTTAATAAAACTATAATTAAAACTTATGTTATCTCTGGCGTAATTGCTGCGGTAGCAGGTATTGTTTTAAGTACTCGCATTGCCACAGGTAACCCGCTTGTAGGCGACAGTTATGCTATGGACTCAGTTGCTGCTGCTGTTGTTGGTGGTATTTCCATGAATGGTGGAACAGGTAGCGTTGTTGGTGCACTTGCCGGTGCAATTATAATGACACTTATAAATAACGTAATAAATAACATCGATATTTCGCCATATTATCAATACATAACAAAAGGGCTTATTCTTGTTATAAGTATTATGATATTTCAAATTAAAAGGAGAAAACGCTCATGAAAACCTCCATTAAAAATTTACAAAATAAAATGAGATTTTCCGATTTTCCGTTTGGTGTATATGCGCTTTTAGTTGCGGTTATCATTGCGTTTTTTATTGCAACACAAGGCACAATATCACCATCGCACTTGTTAAATATAGTTAGGCAAGCAGCACCGCTTGGAATAGTTGCAATGGGACAAACAGTTGTAATGCTTGTTGGCGGTTTAGATTTGTCTGTTGGTGCCACAATGTCCATGGTTAATCTTGTAACCGCATCAATAATGGTAGGTGAAAGTGAAAATATTTTGCCGGCTGTTTTGCTATCGTTATTTCTTTGTGCTGTTATAGGTTTTGTAAACGGGTTTATTGTTGCAAATTTTAAAATGCAACCATTTTTAGTTACAATGGCTATGACACTTATTGTAGAGGGCGGTTACTTTATATATACTAAAGGTATTGCTAAAGGAAATATTGCCGATTCGTTTAGGCTTATTTCTGAGGGTTGGTTTGGCATTTTGCCAATTGCAGGCATTGTTTGGATACTGCTTTGGGCTATGTTATCGGTTGTGCTTAAAAAAACAACTTTTGGTTATAAATTATATTTTACTGGTGGCAATCAAAGAACAGCTCATTTGTCAGGCTATAAAAGCAAAAGTATTATAATTAGCGCATATGTAATATGCTCTTTGCTTGCAGGCCTTGCAGGGTTAATGTTGTCGGCATATATTGGTACGGCATCTACAGGTGTTGGAAACAACTATACATTAGATTCTATTGCGGCAACTGTTATTGGCGGAACATCATTTATAGGTGGAATTGGCTCTTTAGAAGGTACATTTCCCGGTGTTTTAATTATTTTAATATTACAAAGTATGATGACTATTATAGGAATTAGCGAGGCGGGTAAATTTATTATGCAAGGTATAGTTATTGCTGGTATGGTTGCAGTAAACCAAATGCAAAAGCGCAATAAATAATAATATTATATTTTTAAAAGGAGGCAGGTATGTCATTTATAAGAACTATGCTCGGAGATATAGCTCCGGAAAAATTAGGATTTACTTATTCTCACGAACATATAGTTTGTAGGCCGCCGTATTGGGTTGAAAAAAAGGCAGATGATTTGCTTTTGGACGATGTTGAGAAAAGTAAAAATGAAGTTATTCTTTTTAAAAATGCAGGAGGACAAAGTATAGTAGATGCAACAGCAGTTGACTATGGAAGAGACCCGGGGGCTGTTTGCGAGATATCTAAAAAAACAGGCATTAATATAATTGGCACTGCTGGTTTTAATAAGGGTTTTTTGTGGAGTGCAAAAATGCCAGGTGAAAATAGAACTTTTACACAATGGATAGAATCTTCTTCCATAGACAGTTTGGCTGATTTTGTTATTGGTGAAGTAGAAAAAGGCATGAACGGAACAAATGTAAGAGGCGGTCAAGTTAAATTTGGCACACAATATAACATAATAACGCCAAACGAAGTTAAAACAATACGTGCAGTTAGCCGTGCACATTTGCAAACGGGTGCGCCAATACATGCTCACACAGAGGCAGGAACTATGCCACTTGAGCAATCGCAAATATTAATAGAAGAGGGTATAGATATGCGCAATGTATGCTTTGGGCATATGGACAGAAACCCGGATGCGTATATGCATAGAAAAATTGCCGACAGCGGAGCATATTTATGCTTTGATGGTATAGCAAAAGTTAAGTACAACGCCGAGAGCGTAAGAATAAAGTGCATTTTAGACCTTGTGAAGGCAGGACACCAAAAACAAATTCTTGTAAGTGGCGACACCGCACGCAAAAGTTATTATTATTCTTATTGCTATGCGGTGGGTTTGCCATATATAATAAATACATGGATGCCAAGACTAATAGAAGAGGCAAACGAAATGGGAATAGACGGCGACAAGTTGGCTAAAGATATATTTGTTAACAACCCTAGAGAATGCTTTACGTTTAAAAAGAGGTGACACGCAATGAAACTTGCATATCTTAACCAATCACAGGCAGCACAAGCAGTAAAAAATGATGTAGTTGCTATTTTGCCTATTGGTGCAACAGAGGTACATGCAGACCACTTGCCAATTGGAACAGACACATTATTGGCCAGTGCATTGGCAGATAAAGTAGAAGAAAAACTGACAAGTGAAAAATGCCTAATTTTGCCGTGTTTGCCCTATGGTCAAGTTTGGTCTTTAAGGCAAACTGCGGGCACAATAGATGTGCCGGACGATGTTTTAACGCCGCTACTTGTTAGCATAGCAATGAGCATGCACCGTATGGGCGTTAAAAAATTTGCATTTATTAACGCACACGTAGGTAATTACAATGCTATAAAAGCTGCTGCACGGGTAATTTATGCGCAGTGTGATATGAAGGTTTATATTTTTAATTACCCGGGTGCCGAAGAGGAAATTAAAAAAGTGTGCACGTCAAAGCGGGCACATAAATCTTACTTTCACGCGTGCGAAATAGAGACATCTTATATGCTATATCTATGCCCACAATATGTAGATATGGATAAAGCAATTTGCCAATACCCTGAATTTCCGGATGATTTTGACATTACACCAACACCGTGGACACAAATTATGCAAACGGCTGTTTTAGGTGATGCAACAGTTGCAACTTATGAGAAAGGCAAGGCAATTATAGATAGTGTTGTTAACACAATTGTAAAACATTTAACTTAAAAAGGACTGATAATATGCCTAGTATTTTAGCGTTAGATTTAGGTAGCACGCAGCTTAAACTTTTGCTTTTAAACGAAGAAGCCAAAGTTACTTATATTGGAACACAGCGATATGAAACATATGCGAAAAACGAGGGTTTTATAAGCCAAAAACCTTTAGAGTGGCGCATTGCATTACAGCAAGGAATGAAAGAGCTGAGTGAAAAATGTAATGTGCAAGATATTGCAGGTATATGCTTTTCCGGGCACATGAGTTCTGTTGTATTGTTAGATAAGCAAGGAGAAGTGTTGCACGACTGTATTATGCTTGCAGACACAAGAAGTGAAGAGCAAACAAAACAATTGCAAAATAATGTTGGAGAAATAATAAAAAAGTACACAGGAAACCCTGTGATAAATGCATTTTCATTGCCAAAACTTGTTTGGCTAAAGCAAAATATGCCACAAATATGGAGTAAAACATATAAATGGGTGTGTGCAAAAGACTATTTGCGCTTTTGCCTAACAAACAAAATTGCTACAGATTATACAGATGCGTATAATTCTCTTTGTGCTTTTGGCAAGCCTGTTTCGTGGTGTGAAGAAATAATAAAGGGTGCAAACCTTGAAATTGATAAATTTGCTGATATACTTGCACCTGCAGAATTAGCCGGTAAAGTTACAAAAAAAGCTGCGCAAGAGTTTTTTCTGCCCGAGGGTGTAAACGTATATGCAGGCGGCGCAGACATGGCGTGCGGTGCTGTTGGTATGGCTATGTACGAAGATGGTGAAGCTGTATTAACTCTTGGCACTTGTGCAACGTTTTTAACACCTGTGCCTAAGTTTGATGGCAGTGTGTATGGAAGTGTTACTTTTCATTTGCATGCAATTGAAAATAAATATTATGCTTTGGGCTCACACTTTAACGGTGGCCTTGGTGTTAACTGGATAACTGCCATGCTTAGCGATGACGGTGAGATTAACTTTAAAAAAATGGACCAATTGTGTGAAGAAGCATTAAAAATACCACCTGGGTGTGACGGTGTTATGTCATTACCATTTTTAGCTGGCAGTGGATCACCTTATTTTGACTCCAAAGACAAGCAAACTATTATAGGCGCCAGTGCAGCCTGTACAAGGGCTCATTTATTCCGCAGCCAGCTAGAGGGCATAACATATAATTTAGCACAAACAAAATATGTGTTTGACACACTTATAGACGATGGCGTAAAGCGCGTTTTACTAGGTGGAGGTGGAGCAAATGTATTAGGCTGGCCAAAAATTATTGCAGATGTTTTTGGTGTAAGCATAGATTTTGTTTCCAATAAAGATGCCTCTGCAGTGGGCGCTGCAATTTTAGGCGGAGTGGGAGCAGGTATTTTTACAGATATTAAAAAAGTGTCGAAATTAAGCCAAAAAATAGAGCGCACAATTAATTGTGATGATAAACTAACACAGTTTTACAAAGGACAAATGGAAAGGTATTTAAACTTATACAAAACAATGAGAACTATTTACGAAAATTATTAATTATTTAGCTTTACAAAGCATAGGTGTAAAAAAATGCAACAAAAATATAAAACGCTATTATATAATATTTTAAATAATATTGTTGCGGCAGACACTGTAAATCCACCGGGTAATGAAAAAAATGCTGCAATAATACTGTATAATTTGTTTAGCAGTTATAACATTAATTGTGAAATACAAGACTTAGGTGATAATAGAGCAAATGTTATTGCACAAATTGGTACAGGCAAGCCTTGCCTTGAATTTAACGGACATTTAGATGTTGTGCCTTTTACAGATGACTGGGATTCTTCACCGCTGGATATAACAAAAGTTGGCGAGTTATTATACGGTAGGGGTACAACTGATATGAAAGGCGGTATTGCAAGCATGTGTGCTGCAATGATTGCCTTAAAAGAAAGTGCGCAAAATTTAAAAGGCACACTTAGGCTTTCTTTTGTTGCAGATGAAGAATGCTTAAATTTAGGTGTGAAAGCATATACAAAAAAATATACGCCATCTGATATGGCAATTATTGGCGAGCCAACAAATTTAAACATTGCAGTAGCAAGTAGGGGAATAGCACGTCACTATATAGACATAAAGGGAGAAGCTAGGCATGCAGCATTGCAACCTACGACAGATACGGCTGTTACAAATGCGGCAAAAACTATACTTGCAATACAAAAAGCAAACGAAGAGCTTAAAAATATTAAGCACGACATTTTGCCGCCACAAGGCATTAGCGTAACATTGGTACATGGTTATGAAAAGGATAATATAATACCTGCAAATGTAAGAATTCTTACAGATTATAGACTGCACCCTGATAAAAGTGATAATTCGGCGCAGATGCATTTAGAGCAAATTTTAGCAAAAGAGGGTATAAATAATTATGACATAAGTTTGTGCAATTTTATGTATGGCTCGCAAGTATCGCCAAAAGACAATTTTGTTGAAAAATGCTGTGAAATAACACAGAAATTGCTTGCAAGAGAACAAAAGCCAATTGCGTTTGATGCATCTTGCGAGCAATGCTTTTTTACACAAAATGGCACAAAAGCAATTGTTTTTGGGCCTGGCAGTTTAAGTGTTGCACACATTAAAAACGAGTATGTAGATTGCAAAGAGCTAGAAATGGCGCTTGAGTGTTATTATGAAATTGCTAAGATAATTTTAAGTTAGTAAATTTAGTGCTTAATATATAAAAAGCATGACATTTTTAATGTCTTTGCAAAAAAAGAAAGGTGAATAACTTGAAAGAATGCATTAAAAATTTACCAACACCTGCAGTTGTTGTAGATTTAGATATAGCAGAAAAAAATATCATCGACATGGTAGAGCGTGCGAAAGAGTATGGTATAAACCACAGGCCGCATATTAAAACACATAGGTGTAGTATGCTGGCAAAAATGCAAATTACAGCGGGATGTAAAGGAATAACAGTTGCAAAGTTGGGCGAAGCAGAAGTAATGTGTGACGCCGGACTTGATGATATATTTGTTGCTTATTCTTTAATAGGAGACGACAAAATTGCAAGATTAGTAATGCTTGCAAAAAAATGCAAGGTTAGCACAGTGGTAAACAGTGTTGTGGGAGCAAAGGCGCTAAGCGATGAATTTGTTAAACACAATATGGTTTTGCCGGTTTTAATTGAGGTTGACGGCGGGTTAAACAGGGGCGGCGTTAAGCCAATGCAAAGCACGCTTGCTTTTGCAAACGAAATAAAAAAATTTAAAGGCTTACATATTTGCGGAATTATGTATTATGGTGGCCTTGCATATAATGCGCAAAACATTGATGAAGTTAAAAAATATAGCAAAACTGAAAATGACGATGTTATAAACACAGCAGACCTTTTAAAACAAAATGGCTTTTGTATGGACGTATTAAGTGCGGGTTCAAGCTTAACAGGTAAAACACCAGAAATAATGAAAGATATTAACGAGATAAGGAGCGGACACTATATTTTTAACGATTGTAACCAGCTTGATGTTGGGCTTGCAACACCTGACGATTGTGCACTAACAGTTGTAAGTACTGTTGTTTGCAAGCCAGATGAGTTTACAGTTATTGCAGATGTAGGTACAAAAACGCTTACAAGTGATAAATGCCATTATAGGGAAGGTTTTGGATACATAGTAAATTATCCCGAAGTTCAAATTTATTCTTTAAACGAAGAGCATGCTTTTTTAAAAACAAACAATAAGGAAAATCCACTTAAAATAGGGGATAAAATTGAAATTATACCAAACCATGCATGTGTAATAACAAATTTGGCAAATACAGTTTATGGCGTAAAAAACAGCAACGTAGCATGCACTTTGCATATAGATGCCAGGGGAAAAAGTGTTTAAAAAAGGAGATAAATTTATGCAAATTGCAAAAAATATATACATTGTGGCATCGGGGGAAAGCGCGTTTAGCATTACAAATGCTTTAGATTGTACAGCTTTTTTAATAAGTGGTAAAAATGAATGTGCTTTAATTGATGCAGGTTGTGGGTTGCAGCCACAATTAATAATAGACCAAATTAAAAGTTATGGATTTGAGCCAACCCAAATTAAAAAAATATTTTTAACGCATGGACATGGAGACCATGCGGCCGGGGCTGCATTTTTAGCAGATAAATGTGGGGCAAAAGTATTTGCATTAAAAAGCACGGCAAAATTTGTATCAGATGCAAACATTAAAGCTTTATCGCTAAAAGATGCAATAAAGGCAGGCGTTTACCCTAAAAACTTTGTTTTTAACGCATGTAAAGTAACTGCTATAAAGCATAAAGATATTTTTGATATAGGTGGCTTAACTCTAAGCGTAATAAAGTCTGATGGACATTGTGCGGGGCACGCAAGCTATTTGTTAAATGATGGCAATAAAAAATACTTGTTTGTTGGAGATGTATTGCAGTGTACAGGAAGCATTGCTTTGCAAGCAATTTGGGACTGTGATTTAGCAAAATACATTAAAACAATAAAAAGATTAAGTAAAGTTAACTTTGATGCACTGTTGCCTGCACATGGTTGTATAGCTTTAAATAACGGAAAAATGCATGTGAGTAAGGCACTTTGTCGCATTAATAATTTAATGCTACCAAAAAACAATATAGACACTTAATAATTAAAAAAACTAACAAATTTGAACACTTAAATGTGAAATATTATGTTTATTTAAAGTGCAAATTTGAGGGATGTAGTGTGATATTTAATTAAGATTAATAACTTCTAAATTGCAACTAATACAAATTTATGATATGCAAAATAGATGTTAAAAATGAAGAGCAGTTAGAGCCTTTTTGAGAGGCTTTAACTGCTCTTTTTTGTGCTAATTTTTAATAATTCTGCTATCTTAGCGAGTTTTATAAATAATAATACGTAAAACTATAGTTTCGTTTTTTTAAAAGGAATTTGCTATAATATTACGGCTCTACAAATCCGTCAGAGCTTGCAGAATAACCGTCTTCTGTCACTGTCATGTACATCTCTTCATCGC
>CAYJGU010000042.1:0-14074 GCA_964369925.1 uncultured Bacteroides sp.
TTTTATAATTTCACAAAAAAAGTCGTCGCGAACTAAATGTAGTCCGCGACGACGTGGTGAGCCATCGGAGATTCGAACTCCGGACACCCTGATTAAAAGTCAGGTGCTCTGCCAACTGAGCTAATGGCTCTTAAATTTGCTTGGCCTAAGTCTTTAACATTGGCGCTAAATTAGTATACCAATATTAGTTGCATTTGTCAATACAAATTATAATAATTTTTATTAATATACGTTTTACACACACTTTATATATTATTTTGTATTTTTTTATTTATTATTATATTAAAATGCAAATTAATTGTAACATTTATGTACGAAAAGTAAATTTGACAATTATAAATTGAAAAATTAGTTAAAACATAGTATAATCTAGCATAGTATATATCGCTTTAATGTTTTACATTTTTATACAAATTTTTTCGAAACGGAGATTTTTATGTTTGGTTATGTTTTGCCCCATAAGGCCGACTTAAAAGTTAGCCAGTGGTATACATATAAAGCGGTATATTGCGGCCTTTGTAAAGAACTTAAAAGAAAATATGGTTTTATAGCAAGATTATTTTTAAATTACGACTTTGTACTGCTTGCAATGGCGGCCGATAGTTTGCAAAGCGAAGATATTGCCTTTGGCAAAGAACGTTGTATTGCAAACCCATTACAAAAACAAATTACATGTAATAGTACAAATGGGTTATCACTTGCTGCAGACGCTTTAGTTTTAACGGCTTTTTATAAAATAAAAGACAATATTAATGATGACAGATTTTTTAAAAAAGTCCCCTCATTTTTAATATACCCCATTGCTAACCATTTTAGAAAAAAAGCTGCAAATAGATATAATAAAATAGATACAGCACTTGAACAGCTTACAATAAATCAGCAACACGTTGAAAGTATAAACACTAAAAGTGCCGATGCAATTGCAGAGCCCAGCGCTAAAATGACTGCTACACTTTTTGAAGCAGCCGCAAACGAAGAAAACAAAACAAAAATGTATCGATTTGGTTATTTTTTAGGTAAAATAATTTATTATTTAGACGCTGCTGAAGATTATGAAAAAGATATAAAGAACAAATCTTATAATTTTTTTGTACTGCAAAATTATACAAAACAACAAACTGTTGATGAAGTAAAACGTCTTTGCAATTTATGTGCCGCAGAAATGAGCCTTTGCTATAATTTAATTAATTTTACACATTATAAACCAATACTTGATAATATACTTTTTTTAGGGTTACCTCTTTGTATTTCTAACGCAGGTAATCCTGTGCAAAAAAGCGTTAACGGAACGCTAAAATAAATATTAATAAACAAATTAAAACTTAATTGCCTTTACCTAGGCAGAATGGAGATATTTATGAATTTATCTGATGCGTACAGAATACTTGGCCTTAACGAGAATGCAGACGTTGATGAGGTAAAAGCTGCATATAAATCTCTTGCTCAAAAATACGGCGATAGCCAGTATCAAACAGGGCCTTTAAAAGATGATGCACAAAGTAGGATGGACGAAATAAATTTGGCATTCGATACAGTTATGACACAGCTTCGAACAGGTAATGTAAAAGCAGGATCTAGCACCTACCAAAACAACAACCAAACCTCTGGCTCTAAAAGCGACTATTCAAATATTAGGCATTTAATTAACCACGGAAACTCCGATGAAGCATTGCGCATTTTAAATGCCATACCAAACTCCCAGCAAAATGCTGAATGGAATTTTCTTGTTGGTAGCGCTTACTATTACAAAGGTTGGGTTAACGATGCTTTAAACTATTTTCAAACAGCTCAAAAAATGGACCCAACTAACAGAGAGTACAAAACTGCTTTACAGAATTTGCAAAACAATCAAACAGGTAATATGCATGGTAACCCTTACGGTCAACGCAATAATATGTATGGCTCACAGGTAGGGTGTTCTTGTTGCGATATATGTGCCGCCTTTATGTGCATGGATTTATGCTGTAATTGCGGCGGGTGTTAAAATGAATCACAATCGCAACAAATCATCTAAATTAATAGCTGTTTGTGGCATATTTAGCGCATTAAGTTTTGTAAGCTTGCTTTTTGGTAATTTTATACCGCTTTCAACATATTTAGCACCTGCCATTAGCGGAATATTTATTTTTCCTATAGCTTACGAGTATAATACAAAAGCAGCAATATTAATTTACACAGCAGTAAGCATACTTAGTGTTTTTTTAATACCCGGCAAAGAAACTGTAGTTCTTTTTATATTTATATTGGGCTGGTATCCTTTTGCAAAACTTTTGTTAGACAAAATAAGCAACAAGATATTTCAGTTTACAATAAAGGTAGTTATTTTTAATATAGCAGTATTTTGCGCATATGCATTAATTATTTTTATTTTTCCAATAACCGAAGTTGTTTCTCAATTTAGCAATCAGGGTTTGCTGCTAATTTTAGGGTTTATACTTGCCGGTAATATTACATTTATAATATATGATAAGGCACTTTTTAGAATGTATGGAGTTTATATATACAATTTTAGAAAAAGAATTTTTAATTAGCTTATTTTAAATGGTTTAAATAAACCGGTAATAAAAATAATAAAAAAAGAGATGTGAAGTAAAAAGTCACATCTCTTTTATTTTATTTAATTAATCGCATTTTTCTAAATAATAAACTCTTGATGAATAGTCGGGCATCATTCGCACATTTTCGTTGTGCCCTGTGCCTGTAAAGTTTTGCTTTGCCTTTAATCCGGCGCTCATTAATAAATCTCCATATGCTGTAAATACATGTTTTTCACATGGGAACATATAGTTGTCGGAAGCTACTTTAACAAGAACACCGTTTGCATTTACCTTAACAGGCAATACATGGTTTATTAGTGAGCCAAGCATTTTAATATCTAAAAACTGTTCTCTTTGTGCTACACTGTATTTTGTATTTTTGTCTAGTCCTTTTAAAATAATTGGTGCACATTCTTGGTTTGGCGTAAGCCTACCTATAGCATATAAAACCATAGCCTTTGTTTTATCTTTCGATACCACCATCCACGAGCAATGCTCACTGTTTTCAAACACAGTTTCAAGCCTAATAAAATCTCCGTACACAAGTAAATCTCGGTGTTTTTTATAAAACTCAATTTGCTGTATAACTGTACGCTTTTCAACTGCCGATATTTGCGTCACATCAAGCTCATACCCCAAAAGCCCAAACGATGCAACGTTAAATCTTGTTTCAATTGGAGAAGTTCTTGTGGTTTGATGATTTGGGCAAGCACTAACATGCGCTCCCAAAACATTGAGCGGATACCCATAAGAAGTGCCCGTTTGTATTTTCAGCCTTTCGTATGCATCTGTGTCATCACTTGTCCAAATTTGCGGCATGTAGCACAGTATACCTAGGTCAAAACGATTACCACCGGAAGCACATGCCTCAAACAGCACAGTGGGGTTTGCATTTACTACTTGTGTAAAAATATTATAAAGGCCAAGCACCCATTCGTGCGCAAATCTACCCTGTTCTTCTATTGCATCGCTGTAACAATCTGTAAGCGGCCTATTCATATCCCATTTAACATAGCTTATGTTTGCACTTTTAATGGTGTTATTAACATTTGTTATTATATAATCCTGAACGTCTTTTTTACATAAATCAAGAACAAGCTGGTTACGCCCTTCACTGGGCTCTATTCCGGGCGCTTTTACAGCCCAATCGGGGTGCGCCTTGTATAGTTCACTCTCTACGCTAACCATTTCGGGTTCCATCCAAAGCCCAAAACTCATTCCCAAATTGTTTATTTTATCTGCTAATCCCTTTAAGCCATCAGGCAATTTTTTCTTGTTAACATTATAATCTCCAAGCCCTCTTTTATCGCTGTCTCTAACTCCAAACCATCCGTCATCAAGCACAAAAAGCTCTATTCCTAAATTTTTCGCCTCTTTTGCCAGCTTTAAAAGTTTACTTTGTGTAAAGTCAAAATAAGTAGCTTCCCAATTGTTAAGTAATACAGGTCGCTGCTTTTCTTTCCATTCGCCCCTTATTATATGGTTCTTTACAAATTCATGCATATTTAAACTAACTGCATTTTTTCCGCCATTTGCATAAGACATAACAGCCTCGGGTGTGCTAAAACTTTCTGAGTTTTTAAGTGTGTATAAAAAGCCGCTTGGTTGAATACCTGCCATAATTCTTGTTTTTAAGTATGGTCCTGTTTCTACATGTCCGTAATGGCTACCCGAGTATATTAAGTTAAAAGCATATACATCACCGTAATGCTCATTTGCATCTTTTTGAGCAACCATAAAAAATGGATTGCAGTACTGTGAGGACATGCCACTTGTGCTACCAAAAGCCGATACACCTATATTAAGCGGTGTACATGTTTCGTTTCTTTCTCGAGACCACGCACCGGTATATGTGTAAAGTTTTAGCCCTTGCCTGTGTAAATCTAACTGATAGCTAAGGCACTTGTGAATTTTTATGTAATCTCCTGTATTGTTAATTACTTCAATTCTTTTTGTTATTACATCACATTCTTCGTATGGTGTATAATAAATTGCAATTTGCAAGCCTTTTTGTGCCTCAAAATTAAGTTTAAGTGTTTCTTTTGCGCCGTATGATGATGGCATACCTTGTAAAGGTACATTACCTTTAATTATTTGAGCGTTTACAAATTTAAAATCACATACCCTGCTGCCGTTTGCTAGCTCTATATCAATTGCACTTTGCCTAAAATCACCTTTTTGTGTAGGGGTAAGCTCCAAGCACAAATGTAGCAAAGACATTTCACTTCTCTTTTTCTCGTAAGAAATATCGGTACCATATGCAACACCTATTTGCTCTTTTAAAATTTCGCTATTTGCACGTATTTTACTTCCAAAGTGCAAATTCTCTATAAGTAAATCATTATTATATAAATAGTAACCTATGTTTTTTGTTTCTATACTAAAACTTGCACCGTCAATTTTTATCATTGTCAATTTCCGCCTTTTGTTTTATTTTATATTTATAAAAACAATTTTAATTTCTACAATATCTAATAGCTATAAATAAATTTATTGTTCTATTATCTAAAATACAAATTCTTTGTTGGAAATGTAGGCTCACATGTATAGTTAATACCCAATTTTGAAAAAGTAGATCCATCTGATTGAGTAATCATATCCGAGCAATGAACCTCGCTTCCGCGCAACAAACTTAGTTTACTAACAGCAAGTGCTGTAGTTTCGTCTGTTACAGCCGAAACACAAAGAGCTTGTAGCACTTCTTCTAGTTTTAAAACAGGGTAAACACTACCTAATATTTCTTTTTTTAATTTTTTAATAGGCTCAAGTACTAGCGGAGAAATAAGCATAATATCATCATCTATTCCGGCAAGCACCTTAATTGAGTTTAAAACAACAGCAGCTGTATCATTCATTAATTCCGACGACTTGCCCGTAATTATTTCTCCGTTTGAAAGTTCAAGAGCAACTGCACTGCACCCACATTCCTTAGCTTTTTCAACTGCAGGGCCAACTACCCTTCTATCTATTGGTTTTATTTCAAGCGTGCTCATTAGGTATTCTATTCTTTGGCAAGTTTCAATATCACATCTGCCTCTTTTATAATCACATTGCGCATTGTACCACCGCCTTATAATTTCCTGGCAGGCAGCGTCTCTAATTACCTCATCATCTGTAATACATTTACCAATCATATTTACTCCCATGTCTGTAGGTGATTTGTAAATATCTTCTCCAAGTATTCTGTTTAAAATAGTTTTTACTACCGGAAAAGCCTCAATGTCTCTGTTATAGTTTACTGTTGTTATTTCATACTCACTAAGGTGAAAAGGGTCTATCATATTAACATCTTTTAAATCGGCAGTAGCTGCCTCGTAGGCAACATTAACAGGGTGGTTAAGCGGTAAATCCCAAACAGGAAACGTTTCGTACTTTGCATATCCTGCTTTTTTCCCTCTAATGTTCTCGTGGTATAGTTGAGATAAGCATGTGGCTAACTTCCCGCTACCGGGGCCCGGTGCAGTTACAACTACAAGTGGCCTTGTTGTTTTTATGTAAGGGTTAGCACCATACCCTTTTTGCGATACAATTAAATCTACATTCGAAGGGTATCCCTCTGTTAATGTGTGCACATAAACTGTCTCGCCTCTCATCTCAAGTTTTTTACGAAATACATCTGCTGAGGGCTGACCTGTAAACTGTGTAATAACGATGCTACCTATATACAAATCCATTTTTCTTAAATTGTCTATAAGCCTTAATGTGTCAAGGTCGTAAGTAATTCCAATATCCGAGCGCACTTTATTGCTCTCTATTGCTTTTGCGCTAATGCATAATATTATTTCGGCATGGTGTTTCATTTTACAAAGCAGCTTAACCTTACCGTTAACATCAAACCCTGTAAGTACTCTTGCTGCATGGTAATCATCAAAAAGTTTGCCGCCAAATTCCAAATAAAGTTTATTTTCAAATCTTAATGTTCGTTGCTTTATACGTTCAATTTGTTCTTGTATATATTTTTCGTTATCAAATCCTATTTTAAACATAAATGCAACTCCATTACTATATTGTTTATTATTTATTTAACTTTTTTAACATTATAGCACACAATTATAAACGATACAATTATAAAATATTTATTTTTATTGATTATAATTATTTTTTTTGGTATAATGCAATGGTGTAATTTAGTAATTAATTTTAGAATTGGAGAACATATTTTTTATGAAATACAATGCATTTTTTTCAGACATTGACGGAACATTAGTAACTGATGATAAAAAAATTTCTAAGCGAGTTTTTGAAGCTATTAGCGCATTAAAACAACACAATATACCTGTTGTACTTTCTACCGGTAGACCGGAACTTGGAATAAAAAAAGTAGTTGAAGATTTTGAATTACAAAACAGTAACGGCTATGTAATATGCTATAATGGCGGCAAAGTAATAAGTTTAAAAACTCAAGAAGTTATATTTTCTAAAGTTATAAGTAAACCATTACTAAAAAAAGTTTTTGAGTGCGCTAAAAAAGCAGATTTAGAACCAATAGTTTACAGTGAAACAGGAATTTTAACACAAGATGTAAACAATGAATACGTAATGATTGAAAGCCAAATTACAAAAATGCCACTAGAGCTTTTTGATGGAGATTACGAAAGCATAACAGCGCCTATACACAAGTGTTTAGCTGTAGGCAGCCCAGAAAAAGTTGAAAAGGCAAAAGACATTTTTAGCAAAGAGCTTGCAGATAGTGTTGACTCGTTTACTTCGGCCCCAATATTTTTAGAAATTATGCCAAAGGGTGTAAATAAAGGAGTAGGCGTTAACGCGGTATTAGAGCATTGTGGTTTAACAAAACAGCAAGCAGTTGCCTGCGGAGACGGCTTTAATGATGTAGATATGCTTAAATTTGTTGGAATGGGCATTGCAATGGAAAATGCAGTAGATGGAGTTAAGGCATATTGTAAAGACATTGTGCCATCTAATAACGAAGACGGTGTTGCACATGCAATAGCACGTTATTTTGGCGAATATTATTCTTTATAACTTTTAATAATAAAAGCGCATGTTGTTTTTCAACATGCGCTTTTGTATTATATTTTATTGAACCACTTCATTTTCAAGCGGCTTTTTGTTTTTATAATCGCTAGCATTTTGCAGTGTAACTTTTGCAATTGTTATAAGTGCATCATCTGTTAAAAACCCTTGGTGCGAAGTTAAAACAACATTTGGAAACGATAAAAGCCGTGCAACTGTTGTAGTATTTAAAATACTATTAGAGTGGTCATCAAAAACAAACGAACTCTCCTCTTCATATACATCGAGTGCAACAGCGTGGAATTTTTGCGCCTTAATTGCGTCTATCAAATCGTTTGTATTTATTAAACCGCCCCGAGATGTATTTACCAGTATAACACCATCTTTCATTTTGGCAATGGATTGCTCGTTTATAATATAATGAGTGTTTTCAAAAAGCGGACAATGCAACGATATTAAATCTGAGCTACTCAATAATTCATCAAGAGATACATATTTAACATCAATTTGCTTATTAGGGTACATATCATATGCTATAACATTCATTCCAAACCCTTTGCAAATATTTAGCATTGCAACACCTATTTTACCTGTACCTATAATGCCGGCTGTTTTTCCATAAAAATTAAGCCCCATTAACCCTTGCAAACTAAAATCGTTTTCTCGCACCCTGTTATAAGCTTTGTGTATTCGCCTGTTTGCCGCCATGGCCAACGCCATAGCATGCTCGGCAACTGCTTGCGGAGAATATTGTGGAACCCTTAGTACAGTTATTCCATACAATTTTGCTGCTTTTAAATCTACATTATTGTATCCTGCACATCGCATTAAAAGCAAATAAACACCGTGCTCTTTCAAACAACAAAGCACTTCGCTGTTTATGTCTGCATTAACAAATGCGCACACTGCATCATGTCCTTTTGCAAGTTGTGCTGTTTCGAGTGTTAATTTAGATCTTAAAAAATTTATTGAAAATCCAAAATCTTTTGCAAAATCTTCAAAGTATTTTCTGTCGTATGTTTTTGTATCAAAAAAAGCAATTTTCAAATTAATCCCTCTTTCTTTTGTTGTTTTAGCAGTTTTAAATTTAATTAGTATATTTAAAAACGTATATAAAATAAAAGGCAAACAGCACTTGGCTTATTTTGCTAATTAACCAAAAACTGCATGTTTTTTTATATATTGAATAGCAATACATGCCGGCCCACCTTGCGTAATAAACGCAGGGCTTAAATTAAACACTTTTATTTCTGTTTTTGGAAAAGCAATTTCAAAATCTGCTTTTATGTCGTTTGCATCTTTAATAACATTCGCATGGCTAATGTATATTATATGTTTTTCATCAATGCACTTTTTTTTCAAAAAGTTTATTATAAAAGCGCTTGCAGTAGAAAGCGACCTTTTAACAGCAAATTTTTCTATTTGTTTTCCATCAGGTGTTTGTTTCATTATTGGCTTTAAATTAAATAGCCCTCCAAAAGTAGCAGCTAATGGAGTTAGTCGTCCACCTCTTTTTAAATAAGAAAAATCTTGCGGCATTAAAAATGATCCTGCACTATCTGCTAATTTTTCAATTTGCTTTAATATTTCATTTTTACTTTTCCCCAATTTCGACATTTTAACAGCTAAATCTACTATATATCGATGCGGCCCACATAGTGTTCTACTATTAAAAACAGTTATATTATCGCTGTTTTGTACTGTTTCTTTCGCAGCACATGCGCTTTGATATGTGCCAGATAATCCGTCTGCCATAGCAATATTAATTATTTCATCATTTAAATTTTCTTCGTAAGCGCTTATAACCTCTCCTATTGGAGGTTGCGATGATTTCGGGATAAATCCATCTTCAATTTTTTTATAAAAATTATTTGTGTCTACTTCTAAATCGCGAAAAGACCAATCATCAATGCTTATGCATAGCGGAATTGCTGTAAACCCTAATTTTTGCGCCTCCTCCTTTGTATATAGCGGAGATGAATCGGTAATAATTTTAACCATAATGTTTTTCCTTTCGTAGTACAGCATAAATGCTGTACCGTAAAATTTAATTATTTTAACCGCTTAAGTTAGATTTTTTACTATGATATTTAACACAAATATTTATGCAACTATTGATTTTTTAAATTATTAGCCAACATACTATTGTTAATATAATAAAAAGAAACATATTTTAAGTATGTTATTACTTTGGATTGCATTTAACTATACCATATTAGGCATAGATTGTAAATGACATCTCTTTGCGCCGTTATTAATTATAGTGTGTTTTCTTGTTTAATTTGTGCTAATTTTATGTACAAATACAAAAAGCCTTAATGCTTAAGGGAGTTTTAAACAACTTTATAACAATAACTTACTATATGTTTTTTACTATCTGGCACAAAAACAGGATATACTTTTAACTATATAAAAGAGTTAAAAGTATATCCTTAAAACTTAAAGAAAATCAAAATATTTATTTAATTTGGGTTACAATATTTTTAAAAATAAGTAGGTTTTAAAAAATAGTTTACGCTAAACTTATACTGTATTCCTTATCCGAAATAAGCAGTTCTTTGAAATCCTTTTCACTCATGGGTTTTGCAAAATAAAATCCTTGTGCATAATCACAGCCTATTTTTTGTAGCCATAGTGCCTGAGCAGCAGTTTCAACCCCCTCTGCAACAACTTTCATGTCAAGGTGTTTTGCCATATTAATCACATCGGTTACAACAACAGTGCTCTTTGCCCCTTGGTCTTTAAGGTCAAAAAACGCTTTATCCAGTTTAAGTATGTCTGCCTCAACCGCCGATAGCCTATTGAGCGATGAAACCCCAGCACCAAAGTCATCAATTGAAATTGAAAATCCAAGTTCTTTAAACTTCTTAACGGTTGCAAGGAATGCATCGGTGTTTGCTTCCACTGCACTCTCGGTCAATTCCAGTTCTATCATACTTGCGTCTACGTCATAAATAGCAAGTGTATCCGATACACGGCTAACAATATAATTAGAAAGTACCGTATGCGCAGATAAGTTAACCGAAATTCGCGGTATATCCATTTTATAGCAGTTTTCCTTTATACACTTACAAACTTCCTTCAACACAAATAAATCCAAGTATGAAATAAACCCATTCTCCTCAAATACAGGGATAAACTCATCGGGATATATTTTTTCTCCGAATTTTGGTGCCCAGCGTACAAGTGCTTCCGCTCCGCCAAGTTTTAGCGTGTTAAAGTCAATTTTCGGTTGATACTCAACGATAAATTCATTGTCTTTAAGAGCTTGTTCCATTCTAAAAGTAATATTAATTTTATTATCG
Source organism: uncultured Bacteroides sp. (assembly GCA_964369925.1). GTDB lineage: Bacteria > Bacillota > Clostridia > Oscillospirales > Ruminococcaceae > Ruthenibacterium. The sequence goes on from CAYJGU010000042.1 coordinate 10,820, forward strand.
TACTGTTTACGCATGGTATCATCAAATGTAATAAATGTTGTTTTGTGCTTAGATTTACCCTCCAGCCTTGCATTATCAGCTTGTCCTATTAGTGCTGTAATTTTTGCCTTAACATCGTCAACAATCACATTTCCAAACGAGAGGGATACTTTATACTTCTCATTTATGGTATCCTTTATTGCCTGTAAAATATCAGTGTTGTAAATATCACGCATTGCACCGCACTCGTCTACACGTCGTAATATCAAAAATTGATCTGCCGTTCTTCTGCTAATAACAACATCTGTTCCCTCAAAGGTTCTCTTTAGTGCATCGGCAATGGCAACTATAACGGCTGTACCTCTATCAGTGCTAAAGTGTGTGTTAATTGTTTTAAACATATCAACATCGAATGATATCATCTCATATTCACCCGGTTTTGCCTTTTTAATAATCTCTTCGGTAGTCACTCTAAACTTGTTTATTGTCATTAGGCCTGTCATTGGGTCGGTGTTATAAGACTTGAGCAATGCTTCTTTTTTTTCTATTTGTCCCTTATAATATAATGCTATAAAACCTACAACTATAATAAAAAGAACAACCGCAAAATAATACCAGTTTTCCATGGCAAATTCCCAAAACCCGGTTTCTATTTCAGGTAAAGCTTCATTGGAATTTGTTTCAATTATTGCAGTATACTCTCGCTCTGAAATTCGATCAGACATGACATTGAATATTGGAACATATTCATCAGCAATACTATGGTTTATAAAAAATTTCATTGGCACTACAGTATCTGTGTACATTGCGGAAATGTCTAAATCCTCAAAATATATTTCAGTGTATGTAGCAGCACTTTCAGTGCAAATAAGCATGTCTACATTCCCAGCCGCTAAATCATCTAGCAAAACATGCCAGTTGTTGTAAAAGTCGAACTCCACTTTCGAATTAACTTCTATAAACGCATCAAAGTCAATAGTCAGATATGGAAGAGAACCGATTTTTGGGGATTTTTCTACAATTTCTTGAAGCGACGTAACATCTAATCGTTCATTATTTATTATTGCGTACATCTGGATTTCATGGAATGTGTCGGCAGATGTATAATGTTCATTTTCGTGTTCGCTTTCACCATATAACGTAAGCAAAATATCAAAATTTTCGTGTTTTTCTTGTGTTTCTTCAAGGCTGTATGGGTGGTAATTCACTTCAAAATCATAACGCTCGGCAAACTCATTTAGTATATCTGCCATTACACCGTCAGGCTCACCCTGCTCATTTACATATGAAATTGGCGAAAAACCTGTTACGTAACCAACCTCAAGGGGCCTTTGCCTTAATATATCAAGTTCTCTTTGCGTAAGGCCACGATGGGTTACCTCAATATTTTCCGATAGATATTTCCCCTCAAGCTCCATGAAAAAGTTACCCTCTGTATGGATAACCTCCCAAAAAGAATCATCTATAAGCTCCATTAAATCAGCATTTTCATAACTTGTAATTAAGTATAGGTTGTAAACGCCAAGGTTTAATATATTATTTAAATCATGAGATGTGGGGTCTTCAGAGTAAGTTATAAATAAATCTGCTTCTTGCTCCATATATGTTTCGGTTTCTCCATAAATATATTCAACCGAAATGCCATTTTCTTCACAAAAAATATCAAGGTTTTCTACTCCGACATTTTCATCATAAACTGCAACAGTTTTTCCATCAATAGCTTCTAAATCAGCGTATGTAGTGCTCATATCCTTTGTCATAAGTGCAATATATGTTTTACTAAACGGATTTTCGGAATAAAGAACTTGTTCGCGTCTTTCATCGCTTCGGGTATTAAAGCCACCTACATCAACATATCCACTTTCTACCGCTTCAAGCATACTGTCGGCAATAGGTACGAATTCAAATTTCAACCCGCTATAATCAGAGATTTTTTGGAAAACTTCATAACCGTAACCTTTGTTGTTTAAACTATCAATATCAACAATCATATCATCAAAAGTAGAGTAATATCCTACTCTTATTGGCTTACTAAAATCAAAAGATGTTGCATCGACGTTTGTGTTTTCATCTTCACTTAACACTGTGCTGTTTTCTGCTGAGGCAAATACCGCCATAATTGGCAACATTACCACTACTATACAAATCGCTATTAAAATACTAAACAACCTTTTTATTTTCATCGTTTTTTCCTCCAAAAGTGCATTTTATTTGCGCCGCTTTGAGTAACTGTGATAGCAATGACTAAGCCTAAAGATAATTTAATTTAGCATAAATTACTATTATTAATGTAATATTTTAGCGATTTTTGTCGAAAAAGTCAAGATAAATTAAAAAAAGTTGATATGATGTCAAATTAAAGTGATAATTTGCAAGTATCATCGTCAAATGCACTTACACATTTGTGGTAGTTGTATATTTATGTGTTTTTTTGTTAAGAGTTCTCTTCATCTATTTTCAGTGCAGGCCGCACGCAGGTGGCAATGATTGTTTGTGCCGAGATGCGGTTTGAGCGTACACTTAAATTCCGCCCGATATTATCACTGCGGTGATAATTTTATAAAATTGCAAAAAAAGTCGCCCACTGAATAAAGTGAGCGACTACGTGCATACTTTGGCTAAAATAGCTATACCTATAATTATGCTAATTTTATTCGGTAATCACTTTGTCTAACATATTAAATTTTTGCAACGCTTCTATATACTGTGCGACGATTACAAAATTTTGCAAATCCTTTTCATCTAAACCTCTAATTGCATTTAATTCATCATAAAGCATTGTACTACCTTCAACTGTATAAAACCCAGTTATAGTATCAATGCCAATAAAAATACGAGCAATAGCACCGAAACAGAGGACGAGGACGGCGTTTTAACAGGTATAGAGCGTTTAGCCCTTGCCACTTATAGAAAGGCTTTACAAGGCGATATAAGGGCGATTGAATTGATAAGGGGTAATGTGGGCGAAGCTCCACCCAAGAACGAAATAAGCGACAATACAGAGGCAGAACTCAATAACCCTTTTAGCTTTAACTTTTAGCGGTTTAACACCGAGTGAACACCGAAAGGTTTAATACTTTCCGACTATAAAAAGAGCTTGAACAAAGAACGAACAAAGAAAGTACAGAGAAAAACCTGTTAAAACCTTACTTTTAAATCAAATCTGAAAAGGGCTAACCATTCTATATAAAGTTTGGTTATGCCCTTTTTATATTGGGGACATATTAAATTGTGAGAGTGGCAACACAGACATTATTACTTGTCTTATATTTATAA
>CAYJGU010000043.1:0-1906 GCA_964369925.1 uncultured Bacteroides sp.
TACCTATTGTTAAATTTTTAAGCTTAGACATATTTGCAAAAGTAAGCGAATTTATACTAGTATATCCATCACCTACCACAATATCTGTAACAGTATCATTTCCGTTAAATAGCGATCCGTCCATTGTTGTAAAAGTAACTGTCTCGCCTGCAACTATTGCTGTTTTTGGCACAATAATATTGGTGTCTCCGCCAATATAGCTTAATAAAACGCCAGATTTTGATGCGTAATAGTACCTTTCTTTTACACCGTCATTATCTGCGTCTATTTCTATTTCTTCATTATCGTTCCATGTTACATAATTTACGCTTGCAAACCATGGTGCATTTGAAAGTGTTACATTTCCACTTGAGTCGGCGCTATCTGTATAAACTCTTAATAAATCTAGTACAGATGATTGAAACGCATTTATGCCTATACTTGTCATGTTTGTTCCTTGTGTTTCGTTACCAATGTATACTTTTGCATCTTTATATTCACTAAAAACACCATAAAACGCTTGGTTTCCAATTGTAGTTACGCTATATGGAATATGTGCCTCTGAGTGCCCTTGGCTATAAGGGGTATAAGCTGGGTCCATATACTCCGCTATTGATCCTACATATTTTATTGTTCCGGCACTGGCAAAAGTAGAACTTAAAATAGACTTTAGTGAATGTTCAGGTAAATAAACCTCTGTTGGGAACTTGCCGGCAACACCTGGTGCAATATTAACAATACCCTCTTCAACTATTATAGTTTGATATAAATTTGAATTTTTAAATCCTGTTGCTGTTGTAAGTTTTGAGGGATAAACGACTTTGCTTAAATTATTAGATGCACCAAACGATGATTCTGTAATTGAGGTTAATTCGTTTGGTAAACGATACATTTTATCTGTATCTTTTACGCTGGTAGGATAGCTAAAAGTGTCTAAATCTGCATAAACAAACGATGAAATTTTATTATTGTAAAAGCTATCTTTTCCAATAGCTGTAATACCATTATGCCATTCTAATTTATTTTCAAGCGGCACATTATAAAATGCACCACTTGGTATAGCTGTTACCGATTGCGGTATTGTTACCGAATTAAGGCTTGTATTATTGCTAAAAGCATTTGCACCTAAGCTTGTAACACCATTTGGAATTACAATTGATGCAAGGTTTTCGTTATTCATAAATGCATTGCTTCCAATAGTAATTAAAGATGTAGGTAAATTTATTTGAGTTATTAAATTATTTCTAAATGCATCCGTTTCAATAAGTGTTACCGTATTGCCCTCAAAATTAAATTCGGCAATGCTTTTATTGTTAAATAGTCCATCTCCCAGAGTTGTAACATTTTTTCCATCTACAACACTTGGTATATCTACAATACCACCCAATTTTTCTGCATTACTTTTAAAAGTTTTTAACCTAACTTCATTACCATTAACTACCTCATAATCGTAATTTAAAGCACTTCCAATTGTTAATGGAACAGAGCTAAAAAATAGGGTTTCAGAATTAGTGTTATCTGTTTTAGCAAAGTTAACTTGAATTTGATAAGTAGTGCCCTCTGCTATGCCGTTAAACGAAACTTTTTCGCTTGCATAATTTTGTGTTACTTTACCTGCTGTATTTGCAACACCGCCCACAACCGGAATAAGATCTACTGAAATAATCGATGCTACCTCAGCAGTATTTGTGATAGATGTGTATATAACTAAATTGCGCACACCGCCAGAAATATGGCTAACTACAGGGTCAATAGCAACCATACCTGTTTCAGACAAAACAACAGGCGAGCTCCTAAACATATTAAAAAGCTCAAACCCTGAAAATCCAAAAGGTAGCATACTATCTCCGCTTATTATAGGCACACTTGTGCTATCGTCTGCAGGTGTGCTTGTGCTATCGTCTGCAGGTGTGCTCGTGCTATCGTC
>CAYJGU010000043.1:2006-13838 GCA_964369925.1 uncultured Bacteroides sp.
TGCAGGTATGCTCGTGCTATCGTCTGCAGGTATGCTCGTGCTATCGTCTGCAGGTATGCTCGTGCTATCGTCTGCAGGTGTGTCTGCAATGGAGTCATCTATTACTTCATTTTTATCTATGTCCTGCTGTTCATTTGTATTTACAACTTGGCTTGTCACATTAGAATTTGTAGTACCAGCATTAGACGCATGAACAGACAACGCCCCACCAAAAACAAATTGAAAAACAAATACAATTGATAAAAGCAGAGGTTTTACTTTATTAATTTTCATTAATGTACCTTCTTTCGTACCTGAAGGGTTGCGATCTTAATTAAATTAAGTCTTTACGGTTTTTACAATTTTAAAAAAAGATCTTCGGTTAGTGGCTTAGCGGACAGATAGAAAGTTTATGTTAAATTAATTATCTTTAACTATAAAAAATATTCATTCCCCCATTTTACAATTATTTACTATTTGATAATTTTTAACGCAAAGCAATCAAAAATTGTATTTTCATGTGCAAAAAATACATATTATTAATAATATTATATCAAATTATGTGCAATTAGTCAAAAAACTTGAGAAGTAATTAACAAACTTTTAATATTTTAATATTGCCAATACAAAATTAACATTATATCTTTTATTTTAATTTATAAGTCTCATCTTCTTCCACTTGCTACACTAAATATGTGTATAATTGTCACAAAATAAATATATTCGCTTTTTTGTCAATAGCAATTAACAAGGGCAGTATTCTAACATGTTTTCAAATAGCCAACCTCTTTTGTATCTTACTCTGTTTATTATAGTTTATTATTACTTGCTATGGTGTTCTTATTTTTGCAAAAAAATATCGACACAAAACTACATCAGTTTGTGTCGATATCTCTATTAATTACAATTAAATTCTACCTTTAAATATTGTTGTTTACTTTATCAGTTTCTTTGCTTTATAATTTTAAGTAAAACAAGTATATCTTATTTTCTTAGGTTTATTAAAATATATAAATTAATATAAAAAATTATAATTTATATATTCTGTTTTGTTTTCTCGGTGCTTGCGCCGGTTTATCACCTTCTCTGTAACCTAAAGCTACATGTTGTATACCAACATAGTGATCTTCTATACCTAATTTTTTAAGCAAATTTTTGCCATACTCTGTTTCAAATTCATCTTTTGCTCTTGAAATACAAGCAGCGCCTAAACCTAAAGATTCTGCTGCAATTAGCATGTTTTGTACAGCTGCCATGCAATCTAAATCATAAGTATGAATGATTTCAGGACTGGAGAGCACAGCTATTATAGTTGGAGCTCCGTAAAAAGCATCTTTTCCATTACCCCATATTTTAGTATTAATTGCAGAAAGTTCTTTTATAATTTCTTTATCTTGAATTGCTATAAAAATAGGTGATTGTTTTGCTTTTCCGTTTGGGGCATAAGTACCGGCTTCAAGCACGTAATTAAACTCTTCATCTGTTATTTGCCTATCAGAAAATTTACGACATGTTTTTCTACCTTTTATAATTTTTAGTGTTTCGTTCATTTGAAATTAAACCTCCAATAATTTTGTGTACTTTTTAATATATTAAATTAAGCAATTTTATTTTTTAAATTCAAACTCTATTTTATAAAAAATTAAAATATTATAATTAGGGTTTTACTTTTGAGGATATTTAGGTGGTAATGAATTTTTATCGTACTGCCAGTGATATGTTGTAGCTTTCGATGCATTATTTTCATGAGGTTCGTCATCTTTATATGGTATATTGGATGTAAACATCTCATCTATTCTAATTCCATCCATTTGTTTTTGTATCTCAGAAAACAACACCCAATCACTTTGCTGAGGAAATCTGAGCATATCTATTACATGTACATGCAATAATTTCCAAACTCCATCTTGTTTTAAAAAGTCTACACACAATCTATGCCAAACCCAATCTGCTTGGTATCTTTCGCCTTTTGGTGTTTTACTACTTAGTAATTCACCGCTTTGTATTGTTTTCGGCTTATTGTTTCCCAAATCACCCGCATCTGTTTCTGTAGCTATTACTATCCATGTGCCATTAGCTGTTTTGCCATCAGCATTAACATTAATTAATGGTGTTGTAAGTGCATAAAAATTCATTTTTCCTGCAATGCAGTCTTTTTCATAAAAAGTACTTACTTTTTTTAAGCCTACATACACTCCCGATGCTCCTATCTCAATACTCACATCGTCTATGTTTTGCGCCCACATGTCTTTTATAATACTATTTCCAGCCCCTGCAGATAATAAATAGTGGTGATGAGCCATTAAATTTTCAATATTGCACTTATCATTGTTAATGCTTAATAAATTTTCTAGTTGTTCAATACGCTTTACAATGTCTGTTTCTGTTTGCATTACTATTCATCATCCTTTCTAATAACTACCGAAGCCGGCGAAGGAATTTCTAAGTCCGAATTCATTAAAACAAGTGTACCTTGCTTTAAATCAATTTTATATGTACATACTTTATCTGAGCGCTGTAACACCGCAATTAATATTTTTCCATCAGGGGAAATATTAAAATCTCTAGGGGTTAATCCCGGAAGTTTAATTACATCACTTTTAAATAAAGTTCCATCGTCAATATTTCGCTTATATACTGTTATTGTATCTGTTTTTCGTGATGCTGCAAAAATTAGTTCACCATTTGGCGTAGCCCTTATAACCGAAGACGCGCTAAACCCATTTTTATCTGCTTGTAAATCTATTTCTTGAATCTTCACAAGACCATTGCCTTCATCAATACAGTTTTTTAAAACGAATATTTTACCTGGATCTTGAAGTAAAAAATAAACATATTGCTCTACACATATAAAGTAACGCGGGAAAATTTTTCCGCTACAATTAAAAGTAGCTAAACATTCTGCGCTATTTGTGTTGTACACAGCAAATTGAGATTGTGAAACAGATACAACACCCAATTGATTTTTTTTGTTCATCAGTCCAACACAGTGCATTGCATGTAACCAATTATCAGGCTTTTTATCCTGCACAAATATTTCATTGTTTACTAGTTCATTTTGTTTAGTAACTTCAATTTTAGCAATGCTGCCACCGTAAAAGTTTGCTGTATAAAGAACACTCAATTCATCGTCGTATGCAATTGCACATGGGCGTTGCCCAAGTGTAGTAATACCACTAACATATGTAAGCTGGCCATCTTCGTTAATATTGTACGACATTGCACCGCCACTTGCGCATCCATCAAACGACATTCCCTCGCTTACAGCAAATAGTTTTTTGCCGTCTTTAGAAATACTTAAGGCTCCTGTGTTATAGGCCTGCTTTGTACTAACTATTGTGGGCTTTAATGTTTTTTTATCTATGTGCAAGCAATAAATACCCCTACTGTTACGCACAGAATTTGTACCTATCCATGCTATGTAACTATCTTTCCCCACTTTGTCCTCCCAAATCCCTTATGTATTTTGCAATAACTATATGTGTTAAAATTTAATTGCAAGGTTTTTCAAATTAAGAAAAACCTTGCAATTGTTTTATAATATGTACTAAGCTACTGGGCGCAACTCTAATAGATTTGGCCAACCGCGAACGTCATATTGAAGACCTGAAAGTGTGTCTGAGTGTGCATCACAACGCACGCTTGCATACAAACCTACAGCTACATGATTATCTTTAATAAATTCTTGAATTTGTGCATACAAATCTGCTCTTGCAGCATCATCCATTTCAGTATTTGCAGCATCAATTAAATCGTGGAATTCTTGCTCTTTGTCACCTTGATATAGAGAACCACCTATAGCAGCTGCATAACCTGAACGGCTGTCAACAGAAACTAAAGATCTTTGGTAATCCCAGTTATCTACTTGTATAACAGCAATGTCAAAGTTACCTTCAAACATAGCACCTAAGAAAGTAGCAAGCTCATTAACTTCGATTTCGATAGTGATTCCAATTTCAGCAAGTTGAGCTTGAAGTATTTCTGCAGGTATTGGATCTAAAGCTGAAGCCATAGCTTTTAATGTAAGTCCATCTGCATAGCCAGCTTCTGCCATAAGTTCTTTTGCTCTTTCAATGTCTGTCTCAGGCATTTCAACCGGAACATACACCGGAGAACTAGGTGTATAAATTGTATCAACAAGGTCTGCATAACCTAAAGTTGTTATTGCTGCCATTGCTTCTCTGTTAACTGTAAGTGCAATAGCTTCGCGTACTAGTGGGTTCATTAATGCTTCGTTTGCATAGTTGTATGCTACAATTTTACTTACGTTTTGAGAGTAAACTTGTGCACTTAAGCCTTCGTAATTATCAACTTCTTCTGCTTGAGCCATTGAAACGTTGAAAGCCAATTGTACTTGACCTGATTGTAGTGCAATTACACGTGAAGCAGCGTCTGTAATAATGTTAAATGTTAGTGTTTTGTAATATGGTAGGTTTTCTTGGTCCCAGTGATCTTCGTTACGTGTTAGTGTAATTGATTCACCTTGTTTCCACTCTTCAAGCACATATTTACCAGAAGTTACTGGTTCAAGTGCAAGAACTGATAGGTCTTCACCTGCATCTTGATATGCTTTTTCAGATAGTAGTGCATAGTGTGTTGAACCAACAATTTCCATAAAATGTGGTACAGGAGCTGTAAAAGCTAAAATAATGTTTTGATCATCAATAATTTCAAAATTTTCAGGATCTAATTTTGCATAATAAGTTGACAATGCAAAATCTTGACCAATTGTAAATGTAAAAGCAACGTCTTTAGCTGTTAGTTGATCACCATTAGAGAAATAAACGTCATCTCTTAACTTAATGCTAAGATGATATTCATCAATCCATTCCCACTCAGTAGCAACTGCTGGCTCAGATTTTTTTTCTGCATCATTCCAATATACAAGTGTATCGTAAAGTTGAACGTCTACACGTGCATTTACGTTACCACCACTGTATTGAGGGCAAAGTGAGTTTGGCTCGCCTTCTGTTGCGATAACCAATGTTTCATCCGAAATACCTGTAACTGTTTCTACCGGCTCTTGTGGATCTGCTAAAGTTGTATCAGCAGCTTCACTTGAAGCAGGCTGCTCTTCATTTGCTGGTTGAGAGCAAGCTGTTAGCATGCCAAGGCAAAGAGTTAGTGCGATAATTAGTGCAATAATACGATTTTTTTTCATTTCTTTTTCCTCCTAATATAATTAATTATGCTGTGCCTAAGGGTATATCATTTAATCTATGACAAGCAACAAGGTGACCGTTGCCTACATCGACTAATTGCGGTGTTGGTTTTGTCCTACATTCCTCGTTGCAGTAATTACAACGAGATAAAAATCTACATCTATCAACAGGATTAATAGGCGATGATAACTCACCTTCTAATATAATTCGCTGTTTTTTATTTTTAATTGTAGGAACAGGTATAGCAGATAATAAAGCTTTTGTATATGGGTGGCGATTATCTTTAAATAGTTCTTTTGCATTACATTGCTCTACTACTTTACCTAAGTACATAACACATATTTCGTCTGAAATGTGTTTAACTACTGACATATCGTGTGTTATAAACATGTATGTAAGACCCATGTCGCGTTGCAAGTCTTGAAGCAAGTTTAAAACTTGAGCCTGTATAGAAACGTCAAGCGCTGAAACAGGCTCGTCGCACACTATAAAGTCTGGGTTTAATGCAAGAGCCCTTGCTATGCCAATACGCTGTCTTCGGCCTCCATCCAGTTCGTGAGGGTAACTGCTTGAAAACATTTGCGCAATACCTGCTATATCCATAAGTTCGCTAACGCGTTTGTCTAACTCTTGCTTGCTTTTACAAACTTTAAATATTTCTAAAGGTTCTGCAATTAACTGCTTTACAGACATTCTTGGGTCTAGTGATCCAAAAGGATCTTGAAAAATCATTTGCATTCTGGGTAATATTTTGCGAAATTCCCTTGAAGAATATGATGCAACGTCCACGCCATCGAAAAAAACTTGACCGGCTGTTGGATTTGTTAAGCGCAGTATAGCCTTACCTAAGGTAGATTTACCTGAACCCGATTCGCCAACTATGCCAAGTGTTTTACCTGCCTCTAATTTAAAAGACACATCGTCTACCGCATGCAAAATACCTTCGCTAACCTCGAAATATTTTTTTAGATTCTTTACATCTAAAAGTACCATTTAATTTAACCCCTTCCCGCCTGTGCGTGAATACACTTTACAAAATGTCCCGTTTCAATTTCTGCTAATTTGGGATCACAATTTTTACATTCCGGTACAGCTGCATCACATCTATCAAAAAAGCTGCAATGTTCAGGCAACTCTCTTGGGTCTATCATTCTACCTTTAATAAGTGTAAGGCGTTCTACCTCATCATCTAAACTCGGTACCGAGCCAAACAAACCTTTTGTATATGGGTGAGATGGATTTTCAAATAAGTGTTCCAATGTTCCATATTCCACAATTTCACCGGCATAAATAACAGCGCATTTATCACATATTTCAGAAACAATACCAAAGTCATGAGTAATTAAAAGCATTGCCATACCCATTTTTTTTCGCAGTTCCTTCATCATATCTAAAAGTTGTGCTTGTATTGTTACGTCTAAAGCCGTTGTAGGTTCGTCTGCTATAAGTAGTTCGGGTGAACATACAAGAGCCATTGCAATTATAACCCTTTGTTTCATTCCACCCGACATTTGATGCGGATAGTCATTATAACGGCCTGAATGTATACCAACCATATCAAGCATATCTATTGCTTTTTGCTGCGCTTGTACGGCTGAACATTTTTCGTGTAATGTAATAACCTCTGCAATTTGTTTGCCTATAGGTATTACAGGGTTAAGCGCTGTCATTGGATCTTGGAAAATCATTCCTATTTTACTTCCAAGAACATCTCTCATCTCTTTGTCGGTTTTTTTATAAATATCTTCGCCATTAAAGCGAACAGTGCCCTTTAAAATACGACTAGGTGGTTTTGGTAATAAGCGCAAAATGCTTAAAGCCAATGTGCTCTTTCCTGCACCTGTCTCTCCAACCATACCAAGTGCTTCGCCTTTATTTATAGAAAAAGATATATTATTTACAGCTTCTACCACCCCGTCTACTGTTTCGTAATGAACAATTAAGTCTTCTACAGAAACTATCGGTGTGTCTGTGTTTTGTATTTCGTTTTGCATATGTCAATCTCCCTATTTCAATCGTGGGTCAAGTGCATCTCTAAGACCATTGCCCAAAAGATTAAACCCTATAACTACAAGCATTATGCATAAACCCGGAAATAAAACCATGTAAGGCTGTGTACTCATAAACTCTTTACCGTAAGATAAAAGCGAACCCCATTCCGGTGTAGGCGGTGTTACTCCAACGCCTATATAGCTTAATGTAGATATGCTTAAAATTTCTACACCTATTAGTTGAACAACATTAATAATAATTGGGCCTATTGCATTTGGCAGTAAGTGTTTTATCATAATTCGTCTGTCTGTAGCGCCAATAGAACGCGAGGCCTCTACATAATCGTTACTAATAACAGTAAATACTGCACCGCGAAAAGCACGAGCCAAATTTGGTATAGCACCAACGCTTAAACCTATTACTAACACTTGAAGTGTATTGCCGAGCGTTGCTACTATTGCTATTGCTAACAGCAACCCCGGTATAGATCCCCAAATATCACAAAACCTCATAATAATGTTATCTATTTTACCGCCAAAGTAAGCTGCGCAAGTTCCTAATACTCCACCTATACTTGCTGCTACTACTACTGCAAAAACAGCAATTGGTATAGAAACTCTTGCACCATAAATACATCGTGATAGCAAATCTCTACCAAGTTGATCGGTGCCAAATGGATGCGCAAAACTTGGAGCTTGACTTAGTGCATTATAATCTTGATATGCATAGTCATAAGGCATTAAAACAGGGGCAAAAATTGCTACAATAGTTAGAACAGATACAATTACAAGTCCAATAATGGCAGTTGGGTTTCTATATAACCTACGCCAAGCATCCATCCAAAGTGAAGATTTTTTTAGTTTTCCTTTTCTATCAAACCTTTTACGGTTAATTTTTTCCATTTGTGGTGTTACATATTTAGCCATGTTAAATCTCCTGTTTTGCTAGCATTTTTTTCAGTTGACCTTTTTTACCTTTTTTTGCTGTCAATGTTGTTTTTAGTCGTGGATCTACAACAACATATGCTAAGTCCACAACTAGGTTGACGAGTGTAAATACAATTGCCAAAACAAGTATACCACCCTCTATAGCAGGATAATTTCGAGCATTAATAGCAGTAACAATATAATTTCCAATTCCAGGTACTGCAAAAATAGCTTCTATTGCCACTGCGCCGCCAAGCTGTGTTCCAACATTGCTACCAATACTTGTAAGAACCGGTATAAGTGCATTGCGCAACATGTGGCGAGTTATAACTATTTTTTCATTTTGACCCTTTGCTCTTGCTGTTCTTATGTAATCTTGGCGCATTACTTCTAACATGCTAGAACGAGTAATACGAACAATACTTGACATTGTTGCAAAACCTATAACCGCAATTGGTAATACCCAGCCAAGTGGATCGGCAATACCTGTAGGTGGCAGCCACTGCAAGTTAACCGAAAACAATAGCATTAATAGTAGTGCCAGCCAAAAACTAGGCATAGATAAAGCTAAAAGTGATAATGTTAATATAGAACTATCTACAAATGTGTATTGCTTTACTGCTGATATAACACCTAAAGGTATACCTATAAGCACGCCCAGCCCTACAGATGAAAACGCAAGTGTAATACTTACTACCAGCCTACCACTTAGTTCTTCCGATATAGGCCGCCCTGTTTGATAAGATGTGCCAAGGTCACCTCTTGTAACAAGCCCTACAATATAATTAAACCAGCGTTCCCACAGTGGATCGTTAAGACCTAAAGATTCACGAGTGGCCTCTCTTACTTCCTCTGATGCATTAACGCCAACAATTTGGTCTACGGGGTCTCCCGGTGTTAGTGCTGTTATAATAAATACAATTGTAATAACCCCAAGCAAAATGGGTATTAACCATAGTATTCTTTTAATAATATATGCAATCATTAATTTACTCCTTTAAATTGCTAAGCAAACCGCTAATATAAACTTTAGTTTTTTCTATTGCATAAGTGCATCTACATGTATTTTTATAACACATTTTCTAAATGTTGCTTGCTTATTTAAAATTATTCCGGGCCTATGTGCATCCCATGGGAAGAAAACCGCAAAACATCCTGGAGTTGCTGTTACAAAACTCTCATTTTCTACTTTTTCCAAAAAGTATAAATCGTCATCTTTGCGCTCTTCGTAAACTTTTTCATTACCTAAATATGGTGCAATGCCAAAAAGTTCACTTCCGTTTTGCCAATACTGCAAATCTATATAATCTTTATGTACTTCCGGATGTGTGTCCTCTACTTTTTGAGTAGTTAAATCAAAAATTTTTGCAAAAATTTTTGTTCCCTCTATTGGATGATCCCCTACTTCTAGTTTTTCCAAATCTATATTTTCTAAATAATTAAGCGCTTTTTTAATGCCTATTGGATAATGCTCATAAGAAGCTACTGTGTTTTTATTTTCAAATATCATAATAATTACCTACCTATTTAATTCTTTTTAGTTTAACAACTTGGTGCTCAGGATTTGCATGTGTTGGGAATAAGAATAAATCACCCTTACTGTTTCCACACATTCCATGAGCTTTTAAATCACTGTTAAAATAACCAAGTTCGGAAACAATTTTAAAATCTTCATCAAAAATTGTTATATATCCTGCACGGCCTACAACATACATATAAGTTCCGTCAAACCAAATGTCAGATGGCTGACCTAAATTTTCTGATAAATATGCAGCAATCGTGCCGTCTGGATTAAAAACAGTTACTGCATCGCTCTCTCTATCATTTGCCCAAATTCTATTTTTGTTGTCTACTTCTATACCATGTACAACAGCAAATTTACCAGGGCCCGGCTTATAAACTCCGCCCTCTTCAAATGCAGGCTCACCCCAAGTGCTTAAAAGTTTTCCTTCTTTGCTAAATCTGTGAATAGCACAGTTTCCGTAACCATCGCCAAAAATATATTCTCCCGCTGCATTACATACGCAAGAAGTTGGGCGGTTAAATGGCTCGCCTCTACGTCTAACAGTTCTTAATGTTTCGTAAAAGGCCCATTTTTCATTAGAGTATGCTTCAATACCCTCTGTTGGAAAAAGTTTTCCGTGGCGTCTCTCTCTTTGCCAGTGCAACCAATCTGCTCCCGTATCGCTAGGCTTATCTCTGTTGCCAAACTCGCGAACAAACTCACCCTCTTTTGTTATTTCAACAGCGCAGTGGCTTTTAACGTCTACTATAAGCAAATTATCATCAGGAGTTATGCAGCAAAAATGCAAAGTTTTAAGTATGTTTTGTTTTATAGTACCTAAATAATTACCATCCGAATCAAGTTTTACAATTTCAAGGCTATCTCTCATCAAAAGATAAACAATATCATTTGAATCGCAACATCCAGAACCTATTAACCTAAATTCCCAATCCGGGTTTGGATATTTAGGAAAATCAGCAATTAATTCATATGAAAAATCACCACTTGTAAAAATTGTCTTGCTGTTATTTTCTCTGTTTTTATTTGCACTAACATGTACCATTTCAAACACTCCTCTTTTATGTCGTCTTCGTTTTCAATTACTTTCTAAATTTTCTTTGAAATAATACCATATTTTCATATTATTTTCAATATATTTTCACAAATTGATTGTTAAAAAATTAATTTTCGCTTTTTTAATCAAAAATAGTCATGCATTATTGTCACTATACACAACGCCAGCTGTTAAATACAGTTAATGCATTAAGCATCATTGTAAAATCTATATTTATTAATAAAAAATTCGCTTTCAAAAAACACTTTCATATCTTTCAATTTTACTTTCATATTTTGCATATTTTTATTTCACTAATTTAACATTAAAAAATATAACTATTCTACGCTAATTTTCAATGTTTTTCATAGCATTATTAATGTTTTAAACTTGACTTTTAGCACCTGATATGTTAGTTTATTATTACATTTTACTTAAATTTAAAAGGAATAATATTATGAAAATAACAAACCTGATAAAAAAATTGCCTACAGCAAACGGCTTTAGAGTTATTACTGTTGGCAGCGGTGCCCCTCCAATGGATATAGAGCGTGTATCACCTTGCACATTAGTGCAGTACAACGATGTGTTTTTTGCCGTTGACTTGGGTTACGGAGCTTCTCGACGAATGTTTGAAGGCGGTATAGATTACGCTGGTATAAAAAATGTGTTATTTACACACTTACATGCTGACCACGCACTAGACTATGGATATTTTTTAATTATGGGTTGGCATGATGGAAGGCAACAATTAAATGTAGTAGGCCCCGATGGAACGAAAGCAATGCATGAAAGTTATTGCAAAATGTTTGAAAAGGACATATCATATCGTGCAAAATTAGGAATTTCTTTAAAAGGCATTTTAGAAGATGTTTCTTTTGTTGAAGTGGAAGGAAATGAATCTTTTGAGATGGACGGCGTAAAAATTACGACACTAAATGTACCACACACAGCTTATACTGTAGCTTATAAATTGGAAGCTGGCGGCCAATGTGTTGTTGTTACAGGCGACATGATGTACAATGAGCCTGTAATAGATTTTATGCGCGATGCAGATATGGTTGTCTTTGACGCCAATCAAGCTAACTCTACATTTATGCAAGAGAGAGGGCCAAGTTTTGTTGCTAATTTAAACAAGTCTCATGCAAAAATTGGTGAAATTGCAAAAATGGCATCTTGTGCTAATGTAAAAAGCATGGTATTAACGCATCTTAC
>CAYJGU010000044.1:0-12468 GCA_964369925.1 uncultured Bacteroides sp.
TAAGTACAACAATGAACATTTATACACATGGCTCAAGCGAGTCTAAGCGAAATGCTGTTATGCTACTCGATGAAGTGGCAAACATTTAACTTTCCCTTGTAAAATATTATTAAGGGAAGTTTTAAGGGCAATAAGGGTAAATATATAGCAAAACCCCTTGAAAACATAGTGATTTCAAGGGGTTAGAGATAGAATGTGAGATTATTTATATTGTACTTCGTACAATATACTTTTATTTTATGGCTATTGGCTCGCCTCTTATGCGGCAACCGCCAATTATGCCAATAAATAATCCTGCGGGTTATTTATATTATATCAATAGTAATATCGGGGAATTTTGTAACCATAAATGTTGCCGGTGCACATATTAATATAGGTGTTAAAATTAAATTTAATAAACCTGTGCCCCAAGTAGCATAAATTGCAAAACCACCATAGCAAATTATTGTTAAAAAATAACTTACGTTTAAAACACTACACATGTTTTCCCAAAGCGTGTTTACAGGCAAAAATATAACGTCTATAATACAAAAAATCCACAGCGGTATAAAAGGCACCAAAGTAAACCAAGCTAAGCTTACAAACCAAAACCACCAAGCACTTATATTTATAACGTTCATTAGCCATAAACCAAAAACTTGAAAACATGCCCAACATATAAAACCTGCAGCAAAGCCTACAATTGTAACTTCTCTAAGCAAAAAAACTATAATAATGGCAATTATTGCAGCACCGCCAAAAATTACAACAAGTGGTAAGCTTTCAATAAAACCAATTGGCCCGGCAAAAGAAATATTATTAAAACTTGGTGCGCTTATATTAAATGAAAAGTTGGGAAATACATTTGTTATAACTAGCGCAATTAAACCTATGGGATAAAAAATAAATGCTAAAATATGGCATTTTCTAAGCGTATAATAAAATCCGCCAAAAGCGCTGTTTCTATTTGGCATAGCATGATAAAAAAGCTCTAAAAATATTTCGCAAATTAAATATGGCAAATAAATGCTTGCAAACATAACTGCACCAATAATTATATTCCAAAGCCAGCCCGATAATGGTATTAAAGACATTAACAGAAAAACACCTGTTTCAACTAATAGCCATACTAATGTGGCTATAATAACACCAATAAATTTTTTATTAAATGCACTAAGCAACATGCCGGGTAAGGACCTTTGTTTTAACTGTGAGCGTTGTGATGGGTTTTGTATAGTGGTAGTTATAGGTAGTGCGGTTGCGGTAGGTATTTTCCTTGCACCCAATGTATAACCTGTAGTTTTATTTAATACTCCTGCCAGTTTATTTTCTGTATCGCACAGTGGGCAAGTTTTGTTAAGGCTAAAATACTGATGATTGCTAACATTTGCACATTGAGTTAAGTTTTTTTCAAGCTTGTCAAGTTCATCGTACCATTGCTGAGGCGTAGCGCGCATAGACGGTAAATACGTCTTGCTATCAAAAGTTTTCATTGCAAGTTTAACTATGCCTTGCGGTAAGCTTTTTAAGTATGGTGCATATTTTGGTGGTGCAATTTTGTTTTCGCCAAGTTTATAGGGTAAAATACCATTAACAATATTTTTGTCTAATGTAAAATCAGACCCTGAGTATTGGCTGTTAGTAACACTACACGCAAAAGGGTGGGCTCCGTTCATAAGAAGCTTGAAAACATGTATGCCAAGTGCAAAATAATCGGTATACTTATTAAAAGTGGGTAAACTTGTTGTTCTTAAGTTTTCACCCATATTCATTACTTTGCCAACTTCTGCAGGTACATATTCCGGCAAACCAACAGGGCACCTAAACCTACGGCCTCGCTTGCCTTTTATTTCATACGAGTCGGTGTCTACAAGCGTAACTAAAGACGTTTTAGGGTCTACATGAATGTTTGCGTGGTTTAAATCTCCGCATACGTGTCCGCCGCTGTGCACCGCATTTATAGCGGCACATAAATTTTGTGCCACCTGTATGTAAAATGTATAAGGGTATTTTTTTCTGTTGTCAAAAGAGTATATTTCGCTAATTTCTATTGTGCCGGAAATTCTAGGCATTATAAAACCCATAAAATCTCCACTCTGTGAGTAAAGTATATCTGTTGGCCATGCAACTTGCCTAGACAAATTACCCATGGGTGGGCTGCTTAACATAGCAAGTATTTTTTGTTCGCGCTCGTTTGTGCGCTGTTTTGCATGATATATTTTTGCAACACTTTGCCTATCACTTGTAACATCATGCACACAGCCCTCGCCGCCCTTTGCAAAATAATCGTCTTTAATCGTTATATTGTGGGTTTTCGTTTTCAGCAGCATTTTCACTTATCTCCTTTTTGTTTAAGTTTGGATAAAGGCTACTGTAAATTCTGTTTTTAATTAGCGCCCAATCGGGCTCTTTAAGGTAATGTTCACAAGGCAAGGCTAATGTTGTTCCGCTTTTCCAAACTACCGCTGCCGATAAATCATCTCGCATAAAGTTATAGTCGTCGCTTTGTAAAAGATTAGTTATATTTGTTTTTATGCTTTTGGGGTTTGTATTTTGCTTATAAGGTAAAAAAAGAGAGAAAAACCTATTGTAAAGAGTATGTTCCTCTTTTTTAAGCATAGGCGGTATAGCAACATCTAAAATGCCATCTGTAAATAAAGCTACTGCACTGTACGGGCCATCAAATGCTTCAAAATGCCACATTTCACTCACAGAAAGTGGATACACTTCGTTGTAGGCATCGCCTTTTTGCACACTTGTTAAGCTTATATAATTTCCGGCTTCGTCTACGCCAATTACACCGCCGTCACCTACGTGGCCCACTATTATGCTTTGCCCGTTATAAACACACACTGTTAAAGTTGTAGAATATTCATATAAATCTTGATTTTCTTCTTTGGCAAGATCTTGAAGCGCGTCAAGAGCGGCACAAAATCCACCTCTAAGCAAAGTTAATAAGTTAGATGTTGTAAACGTTTCGTCGTAATATTTTATAAAGTAATCGCAAATAGTTTTTGTAGCCAATTGCGAGCCTTTGTCTGAAAATTCAGAACTTCCTACGCCATCGGCTACAGCTAAAAAACATAAATTATTATCGGTAATGTGCACTATATGTGCATCTTGGCATGGCTTTTTACTTTGTATATGGCTACGGCCACGAAGTGAAAAGGTGTAGCCGTCATAAAAATCATTCAGACCAATCATCAGGCACCACACTGCTTCCGGACGGCAAGTTTGTGTATTTAACTTTATCTGTCGGCTTAGACTGCGCTTTAACAGATAAACTTGTAGACAGCCACTCAAATAATCCCGCAAAGTTTAAGTTAGTGTCAAGTTCAATTACGCGCTTAGTAATAGAACAAATAATTTCTTTATCATATCCGGGTACACCAACGGCCCAAAGTTCAACTTTTTTTTGAGATTGCATGTCTTGCAAACGTTTAAATGCACTTGTGTAGTCATCGTTTGGTGCGCCATCGCTAATCATAAATATCCAAGGACGATGATATGGAACACCCAGCTCTTTGTACTGGGTTTTTCTTTGTTCAAGCATGTCAAGTGCTGTGTTTAAACCCGCGCCCATGCTTGTTTGGCCATTGGCAGTTAATGTGGGAACCTCCATATAACTTACAGGTGTAAATTCTTGCACAATTTTAATGTCGGTATCAAACGACACAACGGCAATGTCAAGGCCTCTGCACAGCGCATCGTCGGCCATACACTGTGTGCGAAAAGATTTAACCGCATTATTAAGTGCACCTATGGCATCACCGTTTTCCATACTGGTAGATGTATCAAGCAGTAGTACACACGCAAGGTGCTGGTCGTTTAAAGATGCAGGTATTGCGCCATTGTCTGAGGTGAAAACTTGTTGTTCCATAGTAATAGCTCCTTTTAATATTAATTAAAATAAGTTGCACAAAACTTTAAGTGCACTTAAAAATTACAATTTTATAGTGTATGCCTTTTTTTATTGGCAACATGTATTATACATTGTTTTAGCAATAATTTTACATGTTCGTCATAAACAGAGTAGTATACATTTTTACCATCTTTTCTATACTTTACAAGTTTGTTTTGCCTTAATACTCTTAACTGATGACTAATTGCGGACTGGCTCATTTGCATACTTTGAGATAACTGCCCAACATTCATTTCGCCATTTAGTAAGCAGTTAAGCAAGCTAATTCTTGTTTTATCGCTAAATATTTTTAAAAAAGATGAAACATCGTTAATAATGTCTGCGCTATTGTTTTCACTGGTACTAATGTTATCGGTCATATTATCACCACCATATATGAATGTATATTCATATGATAATATTTTGATTGATATTTGTCAATAGATAATACAATATTTTTTTAAAAGTGAAAAAATGCAAAAATAAATACATTAATTATTTTTGATTTGAGTGTTGACATTTTATGCTGAGCAATATATAATGAAAATACAATTAAATTAAATATGTGTGGTGATTAAAAGTGGCAAAAAATTATGAGAGTGATGCAAAAGTGTTTAAAGCATTGTGTGATGAAAAAAGACTTGCTATATTAGAACTATTGCGAGATGGTGAAAAATGTGCTTGTGTGCTGTCAGATATTACATGTATGAAGCAGTCGGCATTGTCTTATCACATGAAAATTCTTTGCGAATCGGGAATAATAAATGCTAGGCAAAGCGGAAAATGGACACATTACTCTATAGATGAAAACGGATGCAAAAGTGCTGTAAATGTGTTAAAAAAGCTTACAACACCAAATATAAAGCAAACACACAACAACTTTTATTTAAACAAAATAGAAAATCCATCGGCATGATGGATTTTATTTTAACCTACACATTGAAAAATATTAATATGTAAGCGTACGAATGTTAACAAATGATTAAAAATCAATATGTTTTATAGAAAGGCAATTACTTATGAAGATTGTAGTTATAGGTGCAGTGGCCGCAGGGACATCGGCGGCGGCAAAGGCTAGAAGGAATAATGATAGTGCGAAAATAACTATATACGAAAAAGATGAGCACATATCGTATTCGGGTTGCGGTATGCCGTATTTTATAGGTGGCGTAGTGCAAGATGTGCAGCAGCTTACACCAAGAGACCCGGCGTTTTTTGCAAAAAAATACAATATAGACATTTTAACTTTGCACGAAGTTTTAAGCGTAAATACAAGCGAAAAATATGTTGAGGTAAAAAATTTAGCAACAGGAGAAATATTTACCGATACGTATGACAAACTAATATTTGCAACGGGAGCAACTGCATTTAAACCGCAAATAGAGGGAATAGATAGCGATAATACTTTTGTTTTAAGAACAATAAAGCATGCTGTTGCAATAGATGACTTTGTTAAAAATAAAAAACCTAAAACAGCAGTAATAGTGGGAACAGGCTTTATAGGCCTTGAGTTATGCGAAAACTTGAGAGCAAAAAATATTGATGTGACTCTAGTTGAAATTGCAAATAAAATAACACCTAACTTAGATGAAGACATGGCAAATATGCTGGAAAAAATTCTTATTAAAAATAGCGTTAATATTTGTAAATCATCAAAAGTTGAAAAAATATTGGGGCAAAAAGTATATTTGCAAAGTGGAGAAAGTTTAAGTGCCGATATGGTAATTATTGCAAGTGGAGTTAGGCCAAATGTTAGCCTTGCAAAAAAGGCAGGCATAAATATTGGCGAAACAGGCGCAATAAGTGTTAACGCAAACATGCAAACTAATATAAAAGATGTTTATGCATGTGGAGACTGCATACAAACGTTTTCTTGTATAACAGGCGAGGCAACATATATGCCACTTGGAAGTACGGCAAATAAAACAGGCCGAATTGCAGGAGACTGTGTAAGCGGAGGAAATATGCAATATAAAGGCTTGCTTGGCACAGGAATATTTAAAGTGTTTAACACAGTTGTTGCAACAACAGGTTTAACGCAGCAAAAAGCGGAAAGTTTAGGCTATGAAATACAGGTGTGCCATAATATTAAACCCGATAAACCGCAGTATTTGGGCGGTAAAGAAATGACAATTAAAGCTGTGGCCGATAAAAAGACAAACAGACTTTTAGGTGTGCAAATAATAGGAGCACAAGGTGTAGATAAGCGAATAGATGTTTTTGCAACGCTTATAACATATAAAGCAAATGTAGATGAACTTTTCCATTTAGATTTAGCATATGCACCACCGTTTTCTACAACAAAAGACCCGGTGCATTATACAGGAATGATATTAGACAATGCAATAAATAATGCAAGACCGATAATTACTTCAAATAAGCTGGATGATATAGGAGAAATACAGCTTATAGATGCTAGGAGTAATAGTGATTATACAAGTAAAGGCACTGTAAAAAATGCAAAAAATGTGCCGCATGCAAAACTTAGAAATGAAATGGAAAATTTAGACAAAAATAAACCTACAGTTGTGTTTTGTAACAAAGGTGTTACGGGCAATGCAGCACAAAATATTTTGCTTGGTAACGGCTTTGAAGAAGTTTACAATTTATCGGGTGGGCATAAATTTTATAAAGAAAGCAAATAATTAGTTTGAGAGGTGAATGATGAAAAAGAATAAAAGCGAAATGGCATTTTTTGAAAGATATTTAACCGTTTGGGTTATTTTATGTATGGTTACAGGAGTGTTAATAGGAAGGTTTTTACCTGTAATACCGCAAACACTTGCAATGTTTGAATTTGCAAACGTAAGCATACCAATAGCTATACTTATTTGGCTAATGATATACCCAATGATGTTAAAAGTTGATTTTAAAAGCGTAAAAAATGTTAGTAAAAACCCAAAAGGATTGTTTGTAACATGGATAACAAACTGGCTTATAAAGCCGTTTACAATGTTTGGCATTGCATATTTGTTTTTCTTTGTTATTTTTAGTGGGTTAATACCACAAAACCTAGCAACAGACTATTTAGCCGGAGCAGTATTACTTGGTGCTGCGCCATGCACAGCAATGGTTTTTGTTTGGAGCCACCTTACAAGGGGAGAAGCGGCATATACGGTAGTACAGGTTGCAACAAACGATTTAATTATTCTTGTGGCTTTTACGCCTATTGTTGCGTTTTTACTTGGAGTAAGCGGTATAACAGTACCGTGGAATACATTAATACTTTCGGTTGTGCTTTTTGTTGTTATACCTTTGGCCGGCGGAATAATTACAAGGAATATACTAATTAACAAAAAGGGTAAGCAATATTTTGACACTCAGTTTGTACCTAAATTTAACAATGTTACAATAGGTGGATTGCTTCTTACACTTACAATAATATTTTCAACACAAGGTGATGTAATATTAGAAAATCCATTGCACATTGTGCTAATTGCGGTGCCGTTAATAATTCAAACAGTTTTAATATTTGCAATTGCTTATTTTGCAAGTAAAGTATTAAAATTGCCCCACAATGTTGCTGCACCGGCCGGAATGATAGGTGCTTCAAATTTCTTCGAGTTAAGTGTGGCGGTTGCTATTTCTTTATTTGGAGCAGATAGCCCCGTAGCACTTGCAACAATAGTTGGCGTGCTTGTAGAAGTGCCTGTTATGCTTATGCTTGTTAAATTTGCAAACAGCACAAAACATTTGTTTACTCAAAGCAGTAAAAAAATTGCTTAATAAAAATAGATATAATAAAAAACGCTTAAACTTGGTTTTGTTGCCAAGTTTAAGCGTTTTTTTATTTGTAATTTATTAGTTTATGTGCAATTTAGTAAATATGTAGAATAAAAAATCATTCGCCATATTTTACTTTGCTCTCAATGTAAAACATACCATTTTCGGTAGGTGTAAGCACATAGGTGTACATTGGAAGTTCGCTCTCATCTATATAATAAGTATAGTCTTTCTCTAGCATATCGTTATAATATTTAACATCGCCAACTATTTCGCCATCAACTATTATATCTGCATACGTCCACATATATTCGGCATCGCCCTCAAGTAAATACTCTGTTGTATTAACAACTATTTTGCCGCTTTGCATTTTATATGCCGACATTAATTTTATTTCGTAATTTTTTGCAGAGCCGCCCGTAGCAGGCCATGTATAACCGCCACGTGATTCGTCATAAGTTAAAAAGCCGTATAAATCATCAAAATCGTGATCTTGCGAAAATTTGAAATCAGGGTTCATAAATCTTTGTGCTGTAGTTTCTATATGATCAATCGAAGAAAACAATTCTGTACCATCGTTGTCGCCATAAAAGCATAGCCCTATAACAAAATCGTTGTCAATTTCATCAATGTTGTTAAAAGAAGGCAGACCATAGTTTCTAAAGCCATTGTTTATACTATAAATGTACATTACTGCACTTTCTACAAGTACAGTATCAACCATTAGCGGTGTAAGCATTGCGCTTGATAAATCACTATCCGCAGTTGCGTTACCTTGCTCATGTTCATCATTTTGTTCTTCAGTTTCGTTTGTTTCTAATACTATTGCACTTTCAATTAACTGGTTTATTTGAGAACAAGAAGTTAAAATTATGCAACTAATTAAAATAATACATATTAAAAATATAAAAAACTTTTTCATGCTTTTACTCCTATTAATGTTTTTGAATTGTAAAAATTAAAGTGCTGCCATTAAGTTAATATATGTTTGATATATAAATGCACTTGTTAAAATAATGCTGTATCCTACCATTGTCCACAAATAAATATGGCGTGTTTTTTTGCTTTTAATTTTAAACGAAAACAATGCAAAAAGAGCGCAAGTAATGGATAGGCTAATTATATCTACAAAAGCAAGAACAATTTCCGGACGCGATATTAAGAAGAGTTTACCCGTTGCAAACATAGTAAAAACAGCAAGTAAGTGAGTAGATGGCACAATTAGAGTTGGCATTACACTAACAGCATAATCAATATGCTTTGTTCTCACAAGTATAAATTCAATAAATAATACAATTAATAATATTGCAACACACTCTGTTACCATTTACCATACCCCCATAAATTATAATAATATAATAGTTACTTATTTTACCATATATTTCAACTAATTATCAAGTTCACCTCGAGAATGTGCCTTTAAATATTCATTTACAAACCCGTCTATGTCGCCGTCCATAACTGCATTAACATTGCCATTTTCAAAATTTGTTCGGTGGTCTTTTACAAGTGTGTAAGGCATAAAAACGTAACTGCGTATTTGGCTGCCCCATGCAATTGCGTTTTGCACTCCTTTAATGTCTGTAATTTTATCAAGGTGTTCGCGTTCTTTTATTTGGTAAAGCTTTGCTGCAAGCATTTTCATACACATTTCTCGGTTTTGTATTTGGCTTCTCTCGTTTTGGCAGCTAACAACTAAACCGGTGGGCTCGTGTATAAGCCTAACAGCACTGGATGTTTTATTAATGTGCTGCCCACCTGCACCCGAAGCTCTAAACACTTCCATTTTTATGTCTGCCGGGTTAATATCTATTATAATTTTATCGTCAAGTTCGGGCATAACCTCTAAAGAGGCAAAACTAGTGTGCCTTCTTCCGGACGAATCAAAAGGCGATATTCTTACAAGGCGATGCACTCCATTTTCACTGCGCAAAAACCCGTATGCATTGCGACCTTCAATTAAAATAGATGCACTTTTAAGCCCTGCCTCGTCACCATCAAGGTAATCTAGCACCTTAGTTGTAAAGCCGTGCCTATTTGCAAAGCGAGAGTACATTCTGTAAAGCATTTCGGCCCAGTCTTGTGCTTCGGTGCCGCCCGCCCCTGCGTGAAAAGTTAATATTGCATTATTTTTGTCATATTCACCTGTTAAAAGTGTTACAAGGCGCATTTCCTCAAACTGTAAGCTTAAACTCTCAACGCTTTGCATAAGTTCATCATCGTCTACATCTTCAGGGCTCTCTTCGTACATTTCGCAAAGTGTTTGCGCATCAGAAAGCATTTCTTTTAAGTTATTGTAACTTTCAAGCTTTTGTTTTATTTCACCCATCTCGGCAAACACTTTACCAGATTCGGTGGCGTTATCATAAAATGAAGGGTCAGAACTTTTATTTTCAAGCTCGCTTAGGCGCATTTGGTTTTGGTTTATATCAAGAGCGTCGGCTAAATCTAAAACAGATATATTAAGCTCGCCAAGCTTGCGTTTTATGTCATCAAGTAGTATCATTAATTACATCCTTATGTTAATTATTATAAAATTTTAAAAAAATACGGTGTTTGTTTAAAAAATATTAATATTTATATATTATATTATTTAAAAAGGCACTTGTAAAGGTGTACAAATTAATAAATATAGGGTAAAATATAAATTGAGTGTATTTTACATAATATTACAGTAATAAAGCGCCACAAAAAAGCTTAACTTTTAAAAGGAGTTATATATGAAAAGTTTTGGCAATGCGGCTTGTGTCGTATGCAACGAAAAATTTAAAAGCTCAGATGATATTGTTGTGTGCCCTGAATGTGGGACGCCTTATCATAGAGAGTGTTATGCAAAAAGCGGTAAATGTGTGTTTGAGGGCGAACACGCAAATGGATATGAGTACAAATTGCCCGAGCCTGTAGCAAAGATGAATAGGTGTGCAAACTGTGCAGCAGAAAACCCCGATACAAACCTGTTTTGCGAAAATTGCGGTGTGCACCTTGGAAACTTGAACGAAAGCACAAAACAAAATATAAATTCGAATATGCAGAATTCCAGTTCACAGTACGGCGGATTGAATACAGGTTCGGATAGTGCGTTTAACAGTTTGTTTGGCGTGGGGTTAAGTAGTGTTGCGGCAAATAAAACTTTCGATGGCATAACTGCTAGAGATTGGAGCACTTATATAGGAAATTCTGCACCTTACTATTTATATCAATTTAGCCGAATGGATGATAGTTCAAATAAAAGAAAAACTACACTTTGCTGGAGCGCTCTTTTGTTCTCGCCATTTTATTTTGCATACAGAAAAATGTGGACATGGACACTTTTAAGTATGCTTGGTGTTGCTATAATTAATATACCTTCGGTAATTGTAATGTTAAAACAACTTGGGTTTAATTACTTCGTGTCGTTGCCGGATGCCACTTTAAACTCATTATCTTTTGTATGTATGATATTAAACTGGGTTATTAGCATATTTTTTGGGCTTTACGCAGTTTATTTGTTTAGGCAGCACGCCGTTAAAAAAATACAAAACATAAAAAGCAAAAATTTACCTCAAAACGAATATATACAAACGCTTACTAAAAGCGGTGCACCAAGCATTATTGGAATTGCGGCCATTTGCGTTGGTACGTTTTTATTAAGTTATTTGTTTACACTTTGGGTTGGTCCTCAAAATATAATGGCACTTTACCAACTATACTATTAAAACAATAATATTACACATGGAAGGAATGTATGTTACATGAGAGTAAAAAAAGCAATAATACCTGCCGCAGGACTTGGTACAAGGGTTTTGCCTGCAACAAAGGCTATACCGAAAGAGATGCTTCCAATAGTGGATAAGCCCGCAATACAATACATTGTTGAAGAGGCAGTTAGTGCCGGAATACAAGAAATTTTAATTATAACTAACAGGGGAAAAGGTAGTATAGAAGATCACTTTGACTACATGCCCGAACTTGAAAGTGCACTTAAAAGTGCAGGAAGTGCAAAGGCAAACTTGTACATTGAAAGTGTAGAGAGCGCAAAGCTTGCAGATATATTTTTTTTAAGGCAAAAAGAAACAAAAGGGCTTGGGCATGCGGTGTTAAAGGCAAAAGCATTTGTTGCAGGCGAGCCTTTTGTTGTTATGTATGGCGATGATGTTATTATGGGCAAAGATCCGGTAGCAGCGCAACTTTGCAGAGCATACGAGCAATACGGTAAACCTTGTGTTGCTATTAAAGAAGTTGATGCATTAAGTATACATAAGTACTCTTCAATGAAACTAGATTGCATAAAAGACAATTTATACAACATTACAGATATGATTGAAAAACCTAAACCCGGCAATGAATTTAGCATGTTTTCTATATTAGGGCGCTGCTTACTTACACCCGACATATTTGACATAATAGAGCAAACACAACCCGGTGCCGGTGGTGAAATACAACTTACAGATGCAATGGCTACAATAGCAAGGAAAAGTGGCATTGTGGGTGTAGACTTTACAGGTAAACGCTACGACATGGGTAGCAAACTTGGTATTATGCAAGCGCAAGTTGAAACTGCACTAAAACATAAAGAAATTGGCGAAGAATTTAAAGATTACTTAATAAACCTTGCAAAACACTTATAATATTGTTTAATAAAATATTGTGTTATTTGTGTAAAAAATACTAAATATCAACAAAATATTGTATAACAAATAAAAAAATTACTAAAAGTTAAAATTTTACTTGTAATTTATACTTAGTTTGTGTATAATATTTATGTTGCGTGGGGCTGTAGCTCAGTTGGTTAGAGCTCCCGGCTCATAACCGGTCGGTCCACGGTTCGAGTCCGTGCAGCCCCACCATTTTTGATAATGCACTTTTTGTGCATTATCAAACAACTT
>CAYJGU010000045.1:0-12341 GCA_964369925.1 uncultured Bacteroides sp.
CAAGTTCAAACTCGCATTTAATAAAACCTGCTTCGCTCTCGCTTATGCCTGCGTGTTCAAGTGCTATGGCTTTTGCCTGTGCTTCGCCAATATAATCTGCCGAGTCGTTTGTACTGCTAGGTGTTGCAGAAGCGTTTATGTCGTAGCTTTCCATGTCGTAGTCGTAGCCTATAATTTCTCCGCTCAGTGCATTAATTTCATAGTCATATTCGGCGCTTCCGTCCCAAAATTCCACTTCATATTCCGCTATGCCATCGTCATAATCCAGCTTACAAAACATGTTCGAAACATCGGTTTCGCTCACTTTTGCATGTGCAAGTGCAATGCTTTTTGCTTGTTCTTCGCCAATGTAATTATCGGCTGTACTTTCCGCTTCATTTGTAGGCGCACTAACCGGGGCAGTTTCAACTTGGCTTGCCACAGGCTGTTCACTCTCTACGGCTGTTATGGGTGCTGCCGCCTCTGTGCTACAACCTGCAAGAGCTACCGCAATAATAGTTGCGCAAGATATACCTGCGAATTTTTTAAATATATTATTTGATTTCATAATATTTTCTCCTTGTATTTTTGTTTTATCTTTATTTGATGTTTTAATTTTACACCATAAATATTAAAGTAACATTAAAGCTATAAAATTTATTTTGAAAATTTTACTGTAAACAAACTACCACTGTTTAGCTCGCTTTCAAGTTCAATTTTTGCGTTATGCAACTTTGCAATTTGCGCAACCATAGATAAACCTAAACCCATATTGCCATATTGACTTGCTGTTCGTGAACTGTCCACCTGATAAAATCTTTGCCAAATCTTTTCTCTGTGCTCTT
Source organism: uncultured Bacteroides sp. (assembly GCA_964369925.1). Classification (GTDB taxonomy): domain Bacteria; phylum Bacillota; class Clostridia; order Oscillospirales; family Ruminococcaceae; genus Ruthenibacterium. The sequence goes on from CAYJGU010000045.1 coordinate 825, forward strand.
TTGCTATACCTACACCGTCATCTTTCACAGACAATACTATTTCCGTAGCAGTTTCAGCTAGCGTAACGTGCACATGTGCATTACTGTTTTCTTTTTTGTAAGTAATAGAATTACTTATTAGGTTTTCAAGCAGCCTTGTAATCATCGCTTCATCAAAATCTCCACTGATATTCGCTGCAATATCGCATGTCATTTTCACGTCTTCAGGGGCAATTATTTTGTGTTCTTTGCACACCCCGCTCACAAGAGAGCTTATATTAATCTGCTTAAATTCAGCCGGCTTAGAGCCCCTATTCATGCGTATAAGGTTTAATAGTTCCGAAATAAGTTTAGCCATCTTATTCGCTTGCCTTTGCACTGTCTCAAGTGCTTCTTCTTTTTCTTCTATTGTAATTTCTTCACCCATTGCATACTCGCACTGTGCTAAAATAACTGCAGTCGGCGTTCTAAGTTCGTGCGAAACATCGGATGTGAATTGTTTTTCAGCTTCAAATACACTCTCTAAACGCTCAAACATTTTGTCAAATGTATTGGAGAGTTTACGTATCTCGGGGCTTGCTTGTTGTAAGTTAATACGCAAAGCAAGGTTTTCGCTCGTGCTTATTTCCTCTGCTGTTTTTGTAATTTTATCTATTGGCTTAAATGTGCTTTTTGCAATAAAGTAGCACCCTATTGCACCAAAAATTACAAAAAATGGCAAAGAGAAAAGTGCTGTTTGTAAAATACTGTTTGTAGCACTTGCTAGCTCATCTACCGCTATAACGCCACGCACCCACACTAATGAGCGCGAGTCCTCAACAGGCGCTAACCTGTCGTATATATAATAAAGTGTTCCGTCAAGTGTGAACTCGGTAGTTTCTTTATCTCGAAATGGCTGTGAAGAAATGCTTACATGTGGAAAATCACCTGCAATATGCTCACCATCTTGCGAATACAAAAGCGTGTACACACCTTTTTTGAAAAAATCAATATCATCGGTATCAAGCTTGCCGTCATCAAACTCAAGCTCTTTAGTGTTATCGTCTACAACTTCGGTTAGCTCGGCCATGCTGTTTGCCATAACAATGTCATCACTTAACGAGAACATCAAGCCTATTAAAACGCTTGCCATTAGAAGCATTAAAAATGTTGTAAAAAGCGTTAGCCTTATTTTTGCCGATATGTTTTTCATAAGCCCTCCCGAAGTACATAGCCGCTGCCTCTTACTGTGTGAATAAGTTTTGTGTCAAAATCGCTGTCTATTTTCTTTCTTATATACCTTATATATACATCAACTACATTTGTGCCGCCCTCATAGTCATAATTCCAAATGTGGCTTTCAATTTTCTCTCTTGATAGCACAATTCCTGCATTATACATCATGTATTTCAAAATTGCGTACTCTTTTGCCGATAGTGCTATCACAGTTTTTCCACGCTTTACAATGTGTGAACTAATGTCAAGCGTCAAGTCTGCAACTGATAATATGTTTGTGCTTTTTTCTGATTTCAATCTTGTCATAACACGAATACGGGCCATCAGCTCTTCAAAAGAAAACGGTTTAACAAGATAGTCATTCGCGCCCAAATCAAGGCCTTTTACTCTGTCCGACACTGCATCTCTTGCCGTTAAAAAAATAGTGGGAGTTTCTATGCATTTTGAGCGCATTGTTTTAAGAACTGAAAAACCGTCTTGCTTTGGCATCATAATATCAAGTATTATTACGTCATAATCTGTGCTTATTATATAATCGAGAGCTGTTTGCCCGTCAAAACAACTATCAACTGCATAGCCCTCTGATGTTAACTTTTTTGTGATGATTTTATTCATATCTTTCTCATCTTCTGCAAGTAAAACTCTCATAAGAAACCTCCCTATTTGTTTTTTGCTTGTATTATAACATAGTTTTATTAAAGTTTGATTAAAAAACAACAATCATCTCACAATAAATGTGAGATGATTGCAAAAGCTTAATTCTAATATTGTGCTAAAATGTACTTTTTCACATTTACAATTAACCCCTAGGGCGGTTGCCACCGGACTGATTGTTCGGCCGAACAGTTCCGCCACCGGGTGCACTTGTGTTAGTTGTTATTTCGTCACCGTTTTCATCTGTTATACTTCCTCCGGAAATGCTATATGTTCCGCTTACATCAAGCTCGCCATCGCCTCCGGAATAAACAGCATCTACATCTATAACAATATTTCCACCCTCTATAATTAAATCTCCGTTTGAGTCTATACCGTCACCTTGGCATTTTAGAAATATATTTCCACCTGTGATTTTAATAAAGCCGGTGTCACTGTTTGCGTTTATAGCATCGTCTAAAACAGTAACATTTATATCTCCTCCATTAATGGTAACCGTTTCGCCCTCTATGCCTTCATATCCGTTTTGAACTAAAACTTCTGCGTCATTTATCACTAAATCAGTGTCGGCATGAAGTGCATCATCTCCCGAAAAAATATCAAAATATCCACTGTTTATTATAAGCACTCCGTTAGCGTGTACGGTGTCCTCATAGGAACTCAGTAAAAACTCGCCGCCATTTATTTTAATGTTTGTACCTTTTAACGAGCGCATACTGTCTTCAATCAAATCTGTTGCCGAAATTGTATTGCCAGAGCCCTCGCCCCTTGTAATTTCATTTAGTACTTCTATAAATCCGCCACCGGTTGTAATATTAAAACTGCCGCCATCTATTTGCAAAGTCTGCTCTGCTGCAATTCCGTCATGCAATGCGTTTATAACAAAAGTACCGCTTGTAATAATTAAGTTACCTTTTTCTACATCTTCATCATTAGATGTTCTAATCCCATCTCTGCCTGAAGTAACATTTATATTTGCGCTGTCAATTGCAAGTAAGTCTTTGCCCTCAATGCCATGCTCTACTGCGTTTACAGTTATAGTTGCATTTTCTATAATAAGGTCATCGCGGCTGTTAATTGCATCCTTGTAAAGCGTATTTACAGTTAAACTTCCACCGCCTGTAATAAGTGTATCTGCTTTTAAATGTACAGCACCTGACGGAAATTCTTCATCAGTGGTGACAATTGCTCCTTGCGTTACGGTGTTTTCACCCTCAAGCATAATAACAACGTCTTGAGCCTCTATAATATTTAGAGGTGTATCTGTTTCACTTGCGATGTTTGCACCATTCAAAACAAGGTAAACTGCGCCATCATCAACATCTTTATTCACATTAACTGTAATGCTCGAATAATTGCCTGAAAACTCATACGTGCCACTTTCTGTTATTATAATTTTGTCGTCGCTTATCATTTCAGGCGATGTGCTTATATCATCTTTTAAATCTACATCGGGAAAGTCAATAGGTTCGTTGTTTTGGATAGCCACCTGTTCATTCCCACTAAATAAACTCTCACTTATTGTTTCACCCTCAATTACAGCATTATTATTTTTACTGCACCCACTAAAAATGAGTATTGAAAGAGATAGTGCTATTAATAACTTACTTTTCATGCAGTTGCTCCTTTTCTTTTTATAATTTCAATATATTTTTTAATTAAACCAAACGCTGCTTTATTTTACAAAATACAAAGCAAACAGCGCCACAAAGTAGCATAACTGCTCCACCTATCATTAGTGCGGTTTGGTATATAGAGGCTGTTCCTGCAATATCAAAAACGCCCCTTAATAGCGAGCTTAAAATAAGTGCTGTAACGCCCGTATGGTAAAGGTGCGATGACCAAAAATAATCTGCACTTTTTTTCTCAAACCCATATAGCAACAACCCTACCAATACACCAAGTATAAGCGGATAAGCAAAAAGATATGTCATGTAAGGTGAACTTACCCCATGGGAAAATAGAGAGTAAACATATGAAAACAGTATGCAAAACAGTGTTATAAAACAATACGGTTTTACCCATTTTTTAATATAAAACAACTGTATATTTTTTTTATTTTCCAATGTAAACAATATCACTCACACTCCTTTCTTTAAAATCTTTACCGTTTGTTGTTGGGTTGTTAACCACTTCGCCCATAAATACCATTGTAGCGGAACCGCCACCGTCTAAATTATACGCAACTTCGCAGCCGTATTCAGAAAGCACAAGTGCCATTTCGTATAGCGATAACCCCTCGCTTATGTCAGTTCTGCCATCTGCTACCATAAATATATAGTGGTTAGGCTCTATCATTGCTATTGCTGTTCGGGGGTTGCTTTCATCTTCACGGTCTACTTCACTTTCCTCAGTAACTGTAACTTCACCGCCTGAAATAAGCCCCGGCCCAAAGGAAAAAATTTGCACTGCGCCAAGTTCTTCAAGTTCCTGTGCCATAATATCACTTTCGTTTATTATCTGCATATTTCCATCTTGAAACACTACTAAATCTTCATTGCCTTCGGGTGTTTGTACATCGCGGTAAAGGTACCCATTGCGCATTACGTAGCCATAGTCTCTAAAGCCATAGTAATCGCCGTTAATTGCAATAATCGCATCGTTTTCCTCAGCGATTTCCGAGGTTTTTTCTTTTACATTTGTACCAAAAGAGTTTTCGGCAAGGCCTGCCATAAGCTGTGAGCTATCACTTACTATTATCTCTGCTATATATATGTCGGTATTATATTCCCTAATTGTGCTTATAGTAATTTGTGTGTTTTCGTCTATATAAGAATTTTCGGTAATAATAGGTTCTGTAATTGCATTTTCACTGCCACTTTGCATCTCATCAATGTCGCTTTCAAATTTAACATCTAAATCTAAGCTATTTTGCTCTATTTGCTGCTGAATATATGAATCATCTAAAACAATAACATTATGCGACACAACAAATCTGTTTAAAAATGTAAAGCAAACATATCCAATAAAAAATAAGGCAGCACAAGATTTCCACACTTTTGATATTTGATTTTTATTCATCTTCTTTACAAAAATCAAGTTTTTCTGAATAGAATAACTAAACAAAAACAAAGATATATCAACAATAATTTTTGATGCTACAGCGTTTCTTATTAGCATATTAAGCCCCGATGTACCAATTGCACTTGCGCCCATTATAAAGAAAAAGAGAACAAAGTATTTTATTATGCTGCCAGTAGCATTACCGCTTAATCTAAAAACAGATTTTTTATTTATAATATAATTAACAAGTCCCGATATTAACCGTGCGACAACTGTTGCTAATATTATATTTTCTAACGAATATATTGTCAAAAGCAAAGAAATAGCAGCAAATAAAATAATATCTGTTAAAAAACCTACAAAAGAGCTGGCAATGAATTTTAGCGGCCTTTGGTATATTAACACAGAGTCCCGTACAGGACGAAAATGTGATTGCTCATTGTTATCAAAGTATATTGTTTCAATGTTTACAGTGTTAATTTCAGTTTGTTTTACAGCTTCTTGAAGAAAATTATACTCATATTCATACCGTGAGCCATTTACTTGTAAAGCTGTTTTTATAAGGTTAAATGGTATTCCACGCAAGCCGGTTTGAGTATCTTTACACTCAACACCGGTTGAAGATTTAAACACATAAGAAGTTATTTTATTACCAAAGTAACTTTTAAACGGCACATTTTTTATGCTAAAATTGCGCATTCCAAGTATAAGAGAATTTGTGCCACTTTTTAAAACTTCAGCAACTTTAATAATATCACTTACTTTGTGTTGTCCGTCGGCATCTGCTGTTATAATTCCATATTTTAAGTCTAAATTTTCGGTAGCAAATTTAATTCCACTTTTTAAAGCTGCCCCTTTTCCTTTATTTTTTTTATGCCTTATAAGCAAACAGCCAAGCTTTTTAACTTGTTCAAATATAGTTTCGCAAGAAGCATCACTTCCGTCGTCTACAATAACTATACTGCTAAACCCTTTTTGTTTTAGTTCTTCAAGCATTGCTGCTAATTTTTTTGTTGGTTGATATGCCGGTATAACTATGGTTACATTATTCATGTTGTTCTCCTATTGTGGTGCAGTGCGCTTAGAATATTGTTAAAAAAATACAAATCATTGCTTATCTCTCCAAGTTTTATTACAGCTCCAAGCCATATTTTTTGTATGCACTCGCGCATTTAGAAAGCGCTGTTATATATTTTTTTAATTTTACATACACATTATATTTTCTTAACCTTAAATATACTTAAAATTAAAAATTGTTTTTATTATCAGTTTCCTGATTTACAAAGTTGTATAGTTATTTTAAACAAAATAACTTGCGGCAAAAAGTTGTAACAACAAAGCTCTGCTCATTTTTTTACACCTACACATATAACACATATATTATTTTTTATATTTTAATATTGTATTAGCGGTATATTTTTGGTATACGTTTATAACGTATAGTTTTGTAAAAGCAACATACATACATACATACACACTTTATAGCACTATTATATGTTTGCCTATAGTAAAAATTTATTGGCAAAACTGCAGTAATACAAAACGCCTATAAAGCGCGGTTAATAACCGCACCTTATAGGCGTTTTTTTGCGCTACCGCAATTGTTACATTAAATTAAAGCGACATATTTTTAATATATTCTGTTCAATGTGAGAACCCAAACGATACCGTCCATCATCAAATTACTTTCAAAAAATATTTTTTACTCATAATCAATGTTGTTAATTGACATTGACCTAAAAGTATACTCACCATCTTCATTTTCTTCAAAAGATATATTTAACAAAGAGGTCTCTGACTCTATCGAAATCCATTGATATGCTGTAACGGTCTCTGTCTGGTTTGTAATATTTCCTCCAATGCCGTTAAAATAACGTGATAAAACTTCATCATATGTAAGCGAGAATTTTTCATCAATGCTTAGGTCTTGAATTGCTAAATATACATCACGAAGCTCATTCATGGTGAAGCTTGCCGTGGCTGTCTCTGGCTCTGGTGCCGGGGCAGGCGCTGCGTTATTTTCTTGCGTGTCGGCTGTGTCAGTGTCTGGGTAAGTATCTGTATTCCAAGTGCCTGTCGCAGGTGTGCCGTCATCTATTTGTGCAATCTCATAAGACATTGTAAATGATTCACCATCATAGTCATAATCGTACGTACAAACTAAAATTCCACTCATAAGTGACGGAGTAAACCACGTATTATCTTCTTCTTTTAGCGGTGCATCAAGCACCCATGAGCCATCACCAACTATCGGAAAAAACGTATAGTCGTGTTGTTCGATATAAAATGAAAGGAAAACACTTGAATTTTCATCGTCCCACGGGCCTCCAATGTACAGCTCAAAATATGGTGCAACATCATCAGTACCAAGATATCCCCATACTTCGTATTCGCCGTTTAAGTCGTCATAGCCAACATAATCGGTTATAGTTAAAATTCCGTACCAATCCGACGGGTTCGAAAGTGTTTCAACAGGTATTGTCTCTTCTGCGCCGTATCCCGGTGGCACAAACCCTGTTGCATTAATTCCGCCTCCAGAAGTATCGCTCCAAAGGGGGCTATTTTCGGCTGTGAAGACAAACACTATCTCATAACCTGCATTATCTCCTGTGGCTACAATGCTATCTCCGTCAATAACATAGTCCATAACTAGGCCTTGCAAAAGCATTGTTTTTGCCGATGTATCAAGTTCAACATCTGATGCGCTACCATACGCTGTAAGCTGTGCCTGTTCACCGTCAATTACAAGTGTCATCTCCATTTCTGCTGATAGTATAGCATCATAGTTCATTGTAACACCGGCTGTTGTCATGCTTGAAAGCATATAATTGCCTGTTAAATCATTCTCGTTTAAAGTGACATTTGCACTGTTTGAATTTTCTGTGCTCATATCTTCTTTTACAAACTTGATGTCGAGTCCCATATCTAGCAAGTTTGTAATTGTAATAACATTGCCCTGTATTGTGCCGCTAAACTCATCACCGCGCTGTGTAAGCGTAAAAGTTGACCCGTCAATTTCATAGTCGGAATTAAAACTTTCACCATCTAGCGTTAGTATGCATTTACTGCTGTTTTTAATTTCTAAAGTAATACCTTCGGGGTAAATATCAGTTGGGTCCATAGTCATACCCATCATTGTAATTTCCTGTGCATTCCATACGCCTACATTCGGGTCGTCTGATCCCCCTCCGGAAAGCATACCAACAATTAAAACTATTAAAAGCACAACTACTGCTATGCCTATACCTACAAAAATTATAGGTTTATTATTTTTTTGCTTTGTTGCCACGCCCATACTGTTGTATTGATTAGGCATTGGCGCTTGCCCTTGGTACTGTGGCTGTGTAGGGATATTGTATTGCACTTGTGGTTGCTGTGGTTGCGGTTGGTTTTGTTGCGGTGCAGTATTGTAACCGCCCTGCATGGGCATTTGCGCGCTTTGTTGCATATTATTTTGCATATAAGTTTGATTTACATTGTTTTCTTGCCTGCTCATGCCGTTTTTTACATGCCCATTCATATCAGGTAAAGTATTTTGATTAGGCATAGGTGCATTTATCTCCTCTGTTTTTGCACCGCAGTTGTTGCAAAATTTTGTGCTTTGCGATATATCGCATCCACAATTACTACATTTAGCCATGGTGTTTCCTCCTATTAATTTTATTAAATTATATATTTGTAATTACATCCACAAGGAAATTTAACCCTGAGGAACTGTATAAAAACATGTCTATCTCATCATTTTTAAACGCTGAATTTGCTATGGCTGCCGATTTTGGAAAATTTTCTTCATCTACTATTAAAACAATTTTACACAGCGGAACAGCATTTTTTATTTTTTCTACCCTTGTTAACCAATTGTCTAAGGTAAGCGGGTAATAATCCCTTAGCTCTGCAAGTAAAATGTTTGCATTACTTCTCTTACAAACATCTAAACAACTTTCAACATCTGATATTATTTCAATTTTATTTTTATTGTTCATTGCCGTAATAGCATGTGTTATGCCCGAAGATAATAATTTGTTTTGAATGTAAACCGCTATTGTTTTCATAACACCACCCCCTTACACAGTGGTAATTAAAGAACGTCTCACTCATTCCACTTGCTATATGATTTACTGTATTAACATTTTAAGGCAGCTTTACAATTTTAAAACTATGCACAACACAGCAAGTAATTGCCCTTTTATAAAAGTATGCTCCTTAAATTTTTATATAGATTATAACAATATAATAACTATTAAACATCGTGCTTTTCCGCTGATTTTAATTTTTTTATTTTAGATATTGCTCCGGTGCGTATCGAGTGTTCTGCTTTTTGCATTAAGCATATTGCTTTTTAAAATCAATTTGTAGCATGCTATTACTTTTAGCGCCTCATTTTTTTATAACAAATATATATACTTTTAATATATAAAGGGTTATAAGCAAAAAATAGTCGCAAACTAATAATAGTTTGCGACTAGCGGCTGGGCTTTATAAAAATGTGTACAACCCTTTTGTCTCTATATAATCATACCTTGTTAAAATACTGCTTTACAAGTTCTTTTCCACCTGCTTTTATTATTTTGCCTTTTTCTATAATAATTACCTTATCTGCTAAGGCCTGGGCACATCTTATGTCGTGTGTAATTGTTAAAATTGTGTTGCTTTCTTCTTCGTGAATGGTGTTTATTATATTAACTAAGTTATTAAGCGATGTGTAATCTTGACCGACAGTTGGCTCATCAAATACAATTACTTGCGGTTTCATAGACAGCATTGTAGCTACACTGAGCTTTCTTTTTTGCCCTTCACTAAGTGAATGTGGGTGCCTGTCTAAAAGTGGTTCTATCTCAAACATATCAACAACTTTTTGCGCATACTCAACAGAATGTGCCGAGAATAAAATTTCGTCTTCTACTGTTGCCATAAATAGTTGATAGTTTGGGTTTTGATACACATAAGCAACTTCCTTAAACCATTGCTTGTTTCCTTTTTCCTTAGGAAATTTGACGTTCAAATTTTGAGAAACACTGCCACTGCTTGCCCGAATTAGCCTTGCAAGCAACTTTGTAAACGTGCTTTTGCCTTGGCCGTTATCGCCAAGAATTACCACTCTTTCGCCTTTATAAATAGTTAAATCCACCTTGTCAATAATAGCCTTGTTCTTAATTGTGTATGTTAAATCTTTAATGTCAAACAGCACTTCTTTGTGTTCTTTTTTTAAGCAAATATCTTGTATTTTCACACTACTCGACAAAATATATTCATGAAGATTATCTACCTTTTTTACTGTCTCGTTTTCTACATGATATAACTCATCCACATAGTCAATTACCATATCAAGCCTATGTTCAATAATTATAATTGCATATCCTTTATCTTTTAAATATTTTAGTTTTTGCAATAAAAGTATTGATGCCGGCTTATCTAAATTTGCAAGTGGTTCATCTAATATTATTATCTTAGAATTAAGTGCCAGCGTTGTAGCTGTAATTAACCTTTGCTTTTCCCCGCCTGATAAATGAAGCGTTTTATCCTCTTTATTAAGCCCCATATCAGTGCAAGCTTTATCTATTATGCTGTGCATACAATCACTTGGCACCGACATATTCTCAAGCCCAAAAGCTATTTCTTCTTTCACAACCGGGTGTATAATTTGAAGCTCTGCGTTCTGCAAAACACTTCCAACTTCTTTTGCAATTTGACCTATATTTAGTTTAGATATATTTTTACCATTTACCAGCACTTCACCTGTTAAATTGCCTTTTATTGAATGTGGAACAACGCCGTTCATTATATGAAATAACGTAGATTTTCCTTGGCCTGAAGCCCCTGCAACAAGAGCAATTTTGCCGTAGTATAAATTTAAATTTACATTTGACAGAACTTTACTGCTTGCAGTGTTATTGTAAGAAAATGATACGTTTTTAAGTGAAATTGCAATGTTCATATTAACACGCCCCCTACAATAAATCCGACAAAAAGCATTACAAAAACAATGTCTCTGACTGTAAATTTGATAGGTTCAAATACCGTTGTTTGCACTTTATCTGCTACAAAGCCTCTTGTTTCCACGCTGAGTGATAACGTGTCTGAAATTTGCAATATTCTGACAAAAAGCGGTAAAATAAACGCCCTATAAAATACATTGAGGTTTAAAAAAAAGCTCACTCCCCTTGTTTTCATAGCGTCTTTTATCTGGTTCATTTCTTTTACAAAAAGCGGAATAAAATTGAGCGTGATTAACATTCCGAGTGTTATTAACTTTGGAAATTTAAGTTGCCTTAAATTCCTTACAAAAAGTGTGGTGCTTACACTTAAACCGGGAATAACTGCAAAAGTTATTGCCAGTGCCCTATTAAATGAGTGATAGGTTGTTGTTAAATCCTTTGTTATTAGGTATGTTAAGCCGCCGATAACAAACGTTGTAGTTAGTAAACTTGGAATAATTGCTATACAAGATTTGTAGTAGCCAAAGGCAAGGTACAGCGCAAAAATTGCTATATAAAATATGTAAATATTATCTTTTGTCGCCATTAATAGCCCAAAAATTAATGTAGCCAGTGATAGTAGCATACACAATATTGGGTATAATGGTTTTTTCGCTTTTAATCTATCCATTTTAACCTACTTTGACACTATTCCGGCTTTAGTCATCTCTTTGCCTATTTTAAGCCCAAT
>CAYJGU010000046.1:0-11670 GCA_964369925.1 uncultured Bacteroides sp.
TGGTAGCATTTCCTCTGAGTCCAAAAAAATTGTTCAGAAGTTATACTACCATTCAAAAGACCACACACAACAAATTTGAACTTGACACCGTTACAATAGCTCTGCAATTTTCAACAAATTTTTAAAAATCATTGTAGGTTTTATATTAGAGCTATTTACAATTTCCATTGTTGTTTCTCCTGTTAAAACTAAAAATCCTTTTGCATTGTTGTTTACCGCCGCGGCTACATCTGTATAAATTCTGTCGCCTATAAAAGCTATTTCATCTATATTTATGTTTTTTTTGTGCAATACATAGTTTAAAGTTTCGGCATATGGTTTGCCCACAAATTTCGGAGCAACACCGGTAGAGATCTCTAACAGCTTGCATATCGCGCCGCAATCCGGTATGTAACCATTTTCAGTTGGGCAATTAATGTCTGGGTGTGTTGCAAAAAACAGTGCACCCTCTCTAATGTATGTACATGCTTTTTCTAGTTTTTCGTATGTAAGCGTTGTATCATAGGCAACAACAACTATATCCGGCTTTTCATCAACAAGTGTTATACCATGATTAGCAAAGTTTTTTTGCAATGCAGGTGTACCCACCAGAAAAACCTTTTTGTTTTTGTATGTATTGTTCAATGTGTGCACCATAACATCGCCCGAAGTAATTACGTCTTCGACTGTTATATGAAGGCCCATTTTATTTAACTTAACAACATAATCTTCCGTTGATTTTGATGAGTTGTTTGTTAAAAAAACAAACTGTTTGTTTGCTGTTTTTAATTTGCTTAAAAATTCAAGCGACCCATTTAATATTTTATTACCTATGTAAAAAGTACCATCTAAATCAAGAACAAATAGCTTTATATCATTCAATATTGTTTTCTTCATTGCTTTATCCTTTTTAATATTAGGTTATGTGCGCAGTTAACAAATACATTGCTAGCGACAATTAAAGTGTGTGTCAACATTATAAAAACTGTCGGTTAAAATCACGTCAATACCTTTATCAAAGTACGCCTTTGCCTCTTCACTGTTGTTAGACCAAAATAAATTGCAAATTATGTTGTTGTCGTGTGCTTTTTTAATCATTTCATCTGTCAGGGCAATTTTGCAAAATTGTGCACGTTTGCATCTATACTTAATTGCATGTTCCACAATACTATAATTCACATGTCCCTCAAGGCAGCACCTGTCAATATCAGGCGCAAGTTTAATTGCAGTTTCAAGTACATCTTGCTCTCCCGTTATATAAACCGAGTTTTTACAGTTGTATTTTTCAATAAGCTTTACAATTGTTTTAAAAACTTCTTCGTTGTACGCTATGCCATTAAGCCCTTCAAGTTCCGGCAGTACTTCTGCTTGTTGTTGCTTTAGTGGTAAATCAAACGGTGTATCGCTTTTATAATGGTTATATAGTATTTGTATTCTCGCTTTTACTGCATCACTAAAAACTTTTTTATTGTGCTGTGCCAAAGATTTTATATGTATGTTAAAAACTACTTTGTTTGCGTATTTTTCAAGCATGTCTTCAAATAAAGGTACTTTTGCACCTTTATAATATTGGCTAAAACTCACACCTGCATCACATGCTAGTATTTCAGCACATGTTTTTTCAACTATTGTGCCGTTGCCCGTTGTTGTGCGCTCTAGTGTTGGGTCGTGGCACACAACAAGTTTACCGTCGGCTGTCGGCCACAAATCAAATTCAATTTCCTTTGCACCTAAGGCCACAGCAAAATCAAATGCGGGCAACGTATTTTCAGGTGCAACTTTATTAAATCCTCTATGCGCGCAAAATGTCTTATGTTTCATTTATTTCAACTCTTTCTATTTGTTTTTTAGTTTTGGGTCAAGCCTATCTCTCAGCCAGTCGCCTATTAGCGATATTTGCAGTATTAACAGCACAATTACGGCGCTTGGTATTATGCAAAGCCACCAGTGTGTAAGCATTAAATCTCTCCCTTCGCTTACCAAAACACCCAAAGATGTGCCGGGTGGCTGTATGCCAAGCCCTAAAAAAGAGAGCGTACTCTCGAGCAATATAAATTCACTTAGCGCCATAGTTGCCTGCACTATTAGCGGCGAAGCTATGTTGATTAAAATATGGTCGAACACAACATGAAGTTGAGATCCACCCATTGCACGGGAAGCCTCTATAAACTTAGCACTTTTTAAATGGAATATTTGACTGCGAACTAAACGACAAAATGCCGACCACCCTGTAAATGAAATAACAATTATTGTGGTGGTGGGCGTTGCCGACATTATACACGCACAAATTATGCCTATAAAAGTAGTGGGTATCGATAGCCGTACGTCTGTTAAAAAAGATATAAAATAGTCTACTTTACCGCCGCAAAGCCCTGCAATTATGCCAAGTGCTGTTCCGCTTATTGTTGCAATAACGGTACCTGTGAACGATATAAGTATTGTAGATCTTGTTGCATAAAGCAGCCTTATTGCAAGGTCACGTCCTAGCTTATCAGTGCCAAAAAGATATGGCGATTCACTGTCGGCAAAAATGGGCATCTCCAATTTTTTTGTTAGGTCATTTGCCGCAAGATCTATTGGAAATAGAGTGGGCGCAAAAATTGATAGTGTTATAATGGCGGCAAGCCCGACAAACAGCAAAACTATAAAAACAGGAATTTGATAGCGCTTATTTACAAGCGCTTGCTTTTTTGTGTTTAGCAAATTTAATACTTCCTCTCTGTGTGCTTTTATTTTAACTTATTATCACAGCTGTGTATTGCGAATTCTAGGATCTAGCAAACCGTACGAAAGATCTACAAGTAAATTTACAAAAGTTACACTGGCTGCAATTAAAAGAACGCCGAATACAACTACCGGAAAATCTCTTTGCTGTGCACTTGACACAAGCAATGTACCTATTCCGGGCCATGCAAAAACCGTTTCCACAACTACCGAACCTCCAATAAGCGCGCTCATTTGCGAGCCCAGTATTGTTATAACAGGTATAAGTGCATTTCTAAGGCCATGTTTTATAATTACTTTCCATTCGCTTATGCCCTTAGCCCTTGCGCAGTCGAGGTAATCTTGACCTATAACGTCAAGAAGTGAACTTCTTGTAAGCCTTGCAACACTTGCAATTGTACCCACCGAAAGCGCAATAACAGGCAATATATAGTTTTCTATTCCGCCCTCTCCTATTTGTCCGCTTGGCAGGGCTCTAAGTTTTAGCGAAAAAACAAAAATTAGTAATATGCCCAAAATAAAGTTTGGCACAGTGTTGCCTATTACAGCTGTAGACATTGTTATGCGATCTACAATACTGTTGTGTTTAACAGCCGCCAATACTCCTAGCGGCACACCAATCGTTACCGTTGTTACAAACACTATAACGCCTAGCGACAATGTAGGTCCGATTCTCTCTGCAAACAAATCGGATACAGAGCGCGCATAATAGTAGCTAATGCCGGTATCGCCGGTAAAAAGCCCAAAAAGCGATTTAAAATATTGCTGTATTAAAGGTAAATCAAGGCCTAGGTTAATGCGCAGTGTCTCTTTTGCAGAGTCGCTTGCTCCTGCAATTGTAAGCCAGTCTATTGGGTCGCCGGTCACTCGTGTTAAAAAAAACACAAGCGTATAAACCGCCCAAATTGTAAATACAGCTTTTAAAATTCTAAAAGTTACATATCGTTTCATCTATTATTAACTCCTTAACAGGTGTTTATTGTGCAAATTAAGCGTATTCGTACAAATGGCATGCAACGCTGTGCTGTGGCGATATTTGCTTTAACACCGGCATAACATCTTTACACATTGGTTTTGCATGCTTACACCTTGTGTAAAATGCACATCCCTTTGGCAGTTCTATGGGGCTTGGCGGTTCGCCCTGCGGTATTTTGCCAAGATTTGCTCTCGCCGGGTCCGGTATCGGCACTGCCTCCATCAATGTTTTTGTATATGGGTGCATTGGTGCTTCAAACAGTTTCTTTTTGCTCGCAAGTTCTACTGCTTGGCCAAGATACATTACAAGAACTCTGTCACTCACATGGCGTACAACGCTCATGTCGTGTGATACAAACATATAGGCAAGCGAAAGTTCTTTTTGCAAATCTCTAAAAAGGTTTAATATTTGCGCCTGTATCGAAACATCAAGTGCTGAAACAGGTTCGTCGCAAATTAATAATTTTGGTTTTGTTACCAGTGCACGTGCAATGCCTATGCGTTGGCGCTGACCGCCCGAGAACTCATGCGGGTGCTTTATCAGGGCACTTTGCGGTAAACCAACTTGTCCCAAAATAGGCTTTATTACATCAAGTTTTTCTTTTTGTGGCATTTGCTGGTGGTGAATCCTCAGCGGTTCTTCAAGTATTCTTCTTACGCTCATTCGTGGGTTAAACGAAGCATAAGGGTCTTGAAACACCATTTGAACATTGCGCCGAAGAGAGTTAGGCATTTTGGCACTTACATTTTGCCCCATAAAAGTAACACTACCGATATCGGCTTCTTCAAGGCCTATAATAATGCGTGAAAGTGTAGTTTTTCCACAGCCTGATTCGCCTATAACACCAAGTGTTTCGCCTTTATTAATTGTAAAGCTTATATTGTTAACAGCACTTACGTTGCCTATAACTTTTTGAAATATAAGTCCCTTTTTCACGGGATAGTTTTTTACAAGATTTTCAACTTGCAACAAATTTTCTTCAGCCACAATTTTTAACCTCCCGCAAATTATCCGATTCAAAATGACAACGCCATAAATGTTCTTTATCGCCTTTTAACAAGGGTTCGCTTTTTTTGCAAATGTCTTGCGCATAGGGGCATCTGTCTTCAAATCGACAAAAGTTTACAGGATATAAAAGCGATGGTATTTGCCCGGGAATAGAGTACAGGTATTCTGTTTCGTTATCCATACCGGGAATAGAAGCCAGTAGCCCCTTTGTATAGGGATTTTTTGGGTTTGCAAATATATCTGTACATCGCCCTTGCTCCACAACAACTCCACCGTACATAACAAACATTCTGTCGCACACATTTGCAACAATACCCATGTTGTGTGTAATAATTATTATTGCTATCCCCAATGTTTCGCGCAGTTCTTTTAAAAGGTCTAATATTTGAGCCTGAACCGTTACATCTAGCGCCGTTGTGGGTTCATCGGCAATTAAAACCTGTGGGTTACACGCAAGCGCAATTGCTATCATAACCCTTTGCTGCATACCGCCCGATAGTTCATGCGGATATTGATCAACCCTTATTTCAGGCGATGGTATGTGCACTTGGCGCAAAAGCTGTATTGCTTTTTGCCGTGCATTTGCTTTGCTTATTTTTTCATGCGCTCTTATCATTTCACATATTTGGTTGCCTATTGTATAAACAGGGTCAAGTGCGCTTAGCGGATTTTGGAAAATCATCGATATTTTTTTACCCCTTATGTTGCACATCTGCTTTTCACTCAACTCAAATAAATCTACACCTTCAAAAATAGCTTTCCCAGCTTCTCTGTGTGCGGCATGTTTATCTAATAAACCCATAATTGTGCGCATAATAGTGCTTTTGCCACATCCTGATTCTCCTACAATGCCTAATATTTCTCCTTTGTTTACACACAAATCTACTCCGTCTACCGCCGGAGTAACACTGTTTTTTGAATAATAGTAAGTTTTTAACCCCTCAATTTGTAAAACAGGAGTGGCATTATTTTCTTTTGTATCTGTCAATAAAGTAGCGCTCCTTTCATAATTTAAGGCTGTCGAAATTTTTCGACAGCCTTAAAGCAGTATTTAATATTACGAAACTTTTAAGTCGTCTGCCCTAAATGGCATTATCTGATTTTCACAGTATGTCATATCCCATTCCAGTCCGTCACGTATGCCGTACAAGTCTTCGGCTTGGTATAGATATGTGCCAGGACAATAAGTATCAAATATCTCTAGCAGTGTTTGTGCCGCTTGCCTTTGCTCTTCAAGGTCTGTGCTGTCAATTAAAGTGTTGCCAGCCGCAACAAATTCATCGGTAGGTGTCCAGCTTCCGTAATCGGGGTTAGCCGGAGCAGAACCTGTGCCAAACAGCAACCAAAGTGCGCCCAGTGGGTTGTTAAAGCGCGATGCACTCGACCATGCCCTTATATCGCTTTCAAAGTTAAATGTATCGGAAAAAACAACCTCGGCGTTAACACCTACTTCAGCTAGCATGCTAACTATTGCTTGTCCCGCCTCGTTGCCGTTTGTGTAGTACCCGTCTGCCATCTCTATGGATATAACTTCCTGCCCATCGTAACCCGATTCTTCAATAAGTTTCTTTGCCTCTTCAACATCATATATAACGCCCGGGTAGTCTTCTATATGTAAATCTCCATAGTTTTCAAACTGGTGTCCGTTTGGCACTTGTGCATAGCCTGTCCAAAGAGAATCGACCAAAAGTTGGCGGTCAATAGCCATTGTTATTCCGCGGCGGAACAGCTCATTAGACATAATGCTGTCCTCGTCTTTTGTGTTATAAACGTAAATGTGAATATTTTCAATTGCTGTTCCCGCAACGCTTATGCCATCTGTCGAGTTAATTGTTTCAACAGCATCTGTCGGAACATCGTTTATAATGTCTAATTCGCCTGTTATAAGCGCTGTCATACGTGCAGATGCCTCGGGGTATGCTATAAACTCTATTTGTCTTACCGCCGGTGCATCGCCCCAAAATCCGTCGTAGCGCTCCAGTACATATTTTTCAGGTGAATATTCTGTTAACTGATAAGGCCCTGTTCCAATAGGTGCTGTTTGAAAAGCCTCATCGCCTATTTCTGTAACATAATCCATCGGCACTATGCTGGCACCCCAAATTGAACCAAGCCTGTCTTCAAACGCCGCATCGGGTTTTTTAAGTTTAAACTGTGTTGTAAGCTCGTCTATAATTGTTACCGAGTCAAGTGTTTCGTACAAAACAGCAATTGTACCATCGCCATATCCGCTTAATATTCTGTCGAACGTAAACTTAACGTCTTCTGAGGTACAGGCCTCTCCGTTATGGAAGGTTACATTTTCTCTTAGTGTAACGTTTAGTGTTGTGTCGTCTATCCACTGCCAGCTCTGTGCTAGCTGGCCTGTTATTTCTCCATCTTTATCTGTAAAAAGCAATGTGTCGAACATATTATAAAATAGTTTTATACTTGCAATGCCTATCGAGCGGTCAGGGTCTAGCTGAGTTGGCAGTGCTGCAAGCCCAACTCTTAATACGTCAAGTTCTTGTTCTTGGTCTGAAGTATCTGCAACTGTTTGCTCGCTTTGCTGGGAAGAAGTTTGATTGTTAGATGTTTGCGGTGCAGCGCTTGTACAGGCTGAAAAAAGCAGCACGAACGCCAGTAGTAATGAAATAATGCATTTTTTATTGCTCATAGTGAAGTAGTCCTTTCCAAATTACAACATTTTTTTATCAATAATGACTAAATCAAATTTATCATTTTAAAGTTTTTCTATCAAGACACATATGGTAAAGTGCAAGTTAAAGTTATGTTAGCAAAATTTGTTTATGTAAAATTATAATAAAATAAAACAGTAATTCGATAATAATGCGATGTATTTATAAAATTTATTGTAAATTTTATAGAAAATGTTTTTTGCTGTTTAGGCATATGGGTTTAATTTAATTGCTATTTAAAAAATTCAAAATGTACCATTCCTCAAAAAACGTTCGGATTTGTTAGGGTGTTTTAATATATAATAAACTTTGTAATTATTAGTTACTAATACTATTTACGGAGGTTTATTATGAAACAAAGATTAAATGACAAAGAAAAAAAGGCACTAGTTAGATTGTATGAAGCAGGGGTTTCTCCTACAGAAATTTGTAAAAATAACAGCATAGCTCGCAGCACTTTATATTCTTGGGTTAAAAAATTTGATAAGAAAAAGAGCATTCAAGCAAATTTTAAACTTAACCAGCAGCTCAATAAATTACATCAAAAAATTGAAGTTTTGCAATTGGTTGATTGTAATGTTAATTCACCTTTGAAAGAGAGGCTAAGCGAATTAGAAAAATTGTCAAACAAGTACAGTGTACATATTCTTTGCGAAGCATTGAAGGTTAATAGGGGAACTTATTACAATCATATTTTAAGGCGAAAAAAAGACGATTCATATTATGTGAAGCACAAAACCTCGATAACTAATCAAGTTATCGAGGTTTTCCATGAAACAAACTAAATTTTAAGCGCAGAAAAAATTACTGCTATAATAAGGAATAAAGGGTTTAAAACTTGTAAATCTTATGTAGCTAAAATAATGCAAGAAAATAATTTATATAGCATTCGAAATAATTCTAAAAAAACATATAATAAACTAGAACCTAAAGAAAATAAGATTAAAGGTGTTTTTAACGTAAACGCACCTAATAAAGTTTGGGGATCTGATACATCTTATTTAAAAATTAAAAACAAATATTACTATATTTGTGCAATACTCGATTTGTATTCTAGAAAAGTTTTAGCCTATAAAATTTCTGAAAAACATAGCCAAAATTTAATTTCAGGAACTTTCAAAGAAGCTTTTTATTCTCGTGGTTGTCCTAAGAACCTTATTCATCACAGTGATAGAGGAGCTCAATATACAGCAACTTCATTTATAACGCTTTTAAAACAATTAGGTGTTACTGTATCTTATTCTGAAAAGGGCAAGCCGACCGATAATGCTGTTATAGAATCGTTTTTCTCTAATTTAAAGCAAGAAGAATTTTATCGAAGAAGTTATGCATCTCTTGTGGATTTAAAAAGAAAGATTGGCGATTATATTCATTTTAAAATGCTTAGTGTTTATAAAAGTTTACAAACAAAATGCACCTGTTAGTTTAAAAAAATCGTACAGATGTGTTCTAAACTAACAGGTGCATTCAATATTAAATATTATTTAAAAAATGGTTTAGTGCTGCAAAGTAATTATCGGCATCATCCCAAAAACAAAAATGTGCACCATTAGGGCAAATATATAATTCTCCATTTGGTAAAAGGTTTGCCATTTCTGCTTTTTGCTCTGGATTCATTGTATCGTACTTTGCACCCATTACAAGCGTCTTTGTTTTAATATTTTTTAAGTCATTTGTTCTGTCCCAACCAAGCATTGCGCCCGTAACAACAAACTCATTGTCGCCTTGAAAATAATTATAAACATTAGGTGTAAGCGCCTCTGGATCTTTAAGAAAATCCGGGGTTTCGCTCAATCTGCAAAAACAATTGGCATATAATGTTTCTTGCATTAGTTTGTTATAACGAGGGCTGTCATATTGTTGTTTTTCTTCTTGTGCCATAACAAATTCAAAATCTTCTTTGCTTAAAAGTTGTTGCTTTAGTGTATTACTGTAATTTACGCTAATTTCAATGCTGCTATTCATATTGCTTATTATTCCAGCTATTAAATGTCCGTCATTCTCATATTTTAAAGAATATTCAATAACAAGCATACCGCCCCATGAATGTCCAAGCAAAATAAATTTATCTAAATTTAAAGCTTTTCTCACTTGTTCCACTTCGTCAACGTATCGCTCCAGTGTAAACAATTTTTCATCTGTTACTTTGTCTGAAAGTTTAGACCCAAGCTGATTATAATATATAATTTGATATTTGTTTAAATCAAGATATTTTTCGAAAATTGTAAAACAATCACTTGTTCCACCAGGGCCACCGTGTAAAAGTAAAATAGGTGTACCGCTGCCAATAGTTCTTGTGTATACTTTGCCGCCTTCTTGTAACTCTACCATTTTCTCAATTGCTTCCATGCTGTTATAATTCCTTTCTTAATTAAAGTATAGTTTCAATTTCACTTGTATCTACAAAGCCTTCTTTTAATGATAATTCACGCAATTTTGTGATTTTTTTTGTTGTAACAGGGTAAAATGCAAAGAGTGCAGCCGAAAGCAAAAACAGTACAGCAGGAACAACAGTTGCAAGAGCTGTAACTGTATCTACGCCTTGTTGTGTTTGTACTTGTTCGGTTGCCACGTATCCACCAAATGCAAGAACAATACCAATTAATTGTGCCGCAAGGGCTTTTCCTAATTTAACTACAAACGAGAAATAAGCAAATACTGCTCCACCATTTCTCTCTTTTGTTTTAAAGTTTACAATATCAATGATATCATAAAGGAAGTTGTAAACAAACACTAAATAAGCAGACATTCCACACGAGAGAAGAACAATGCAAACTATATATGATGTTAAAGAATTTAAACCAATAAAATTAAATGTTAACGCACTAATTGCAGAAAATACTACGCAGCCAATGTAAACATACTTCTTTTCTAATTTTTCGGCAACTTTTGCTAAAACAAAAGAGTATACAATACCTGTTAAAACAACAAATAAAAAGATAGTTCCGGCTGCTGCAGGTGATTCGTTTAAAGCGCCCGTTATAACAAACATTATGCTACCAGAAATAACAGTGAATCCCATATAAAATAGTAGTGCAGATGCAAGTAAAATTATGTATGGTTTTAGTTTAAATAATACACCTAAAATTTCGCGCAGCGGTTTTTTGCTTGTTTCAGCTTGTTTGTTTTCAAAGTTAATTTCATAACCTTTTGTAGATCGCCATGTAATAAATATTGTAAATGTTGCAATCAGCCCTAATAATGCCGCCGATATAGTATATGTTAAGTTGCCTTCAATACCGGCACCTTCAAGGGCTGCTATTAAGTACCCCGGTACACTACCGGCAAATAACATACCAATGTAACCAAATGCTTGGCGCATACCGGATAGTTTAGTTTTTTCGTTATCATTTGTTGTAAGCGAGCTACCTAAAGCCATGTAAGGAATGTTGAATACTGTGTAGGATGTATAGTAGAAAACAGCCACAACAGTATAATAAATAAATGCTATTGTAGGACTTAAGTTTACTTTTGTAAACATTAATACAGTTAAAATCAATGTGCTAAGCATTGCAAATGACATAACACGGCGGTATTTGCCATTTTCATGCCTTACCTTATCCGAAATATTACCTATTATTGGATCTGTTATTGCGTCCCAGAGAACGGCAATTAAAGTGATAGTGCCGGCTATTGCAGGATTAATACCTACAAAAGTTGTTAAGAAAAATAAAAAGTATGTTGCTACAAAGTCCAGAATAATTGAGTCTGCTATAGATGCAAAGCCAAAGCCAACCCTAACCCCAAAAGGTAACTTTACATCATATTTTGTTGTTGCTTGTGTTTCCCCCATTTTAAACCCTCACTTAAAAAATATTATATAAATTTGTAGTAATATGTAATAAAACACCTACAAAAAAATACCTAATTTCTATAATTTATCACAAAATTTACCTTATTGCAAATAATATTAGTACGACAAAACTATAAATACTAGCAATATTTCCATGCACTAATAAATAAATGTATATAGCTGATAGTATATAAGCTTGTTTTTCTCTTTTACCAGACTGGTAATTACTAAGGTTGATTATTTTAATGTAAGTTTACACATGCAGTGTGGTTGCTAATTGCAAAAGGGCGCACTACTCCCTTGGTGTACATGCTAATTTTTGAACAAAAAAAGGCGGTAGTTACCTTGTGCAAACTACACATAACCGTCGCCTATATTTCTTACATATAATATTTATATAAAACTCTATGAAAGAGTGAATTTTTAAAAATCAGTGCAAAAAAAAAGCAGTTTTTAACCCAAATCGGCTAAAAACTGCTCGGCATCTAATGGACATCTTTTTATACAGCATA
>CAYJGU010000047.1:0-11320 GCA_964369925.1 uncultured Bacteroides sp.
AGCCACAGCTTTACATTAAAACAATGATACCTGCCTGCTTGCCATATTTTTTTACAGGACTTAAAATAGCCGCACCAATGGCAATTACAGCATCAATTCTTGTAGACACATTGCAAGGCGGAATAGGCCTTGGATGTTTATTATCACAATCTCTAAAAGGCGCAATGACAAGATATGTGTTTTGGCAAATTGTATTTTTTAGTGCATTTATAGGAATAATGAGCTTTAACCTAATAGGCTTGTTGCAAAGGCTTGTAACGGGAAGGCGCAGTAAAAAAAGGGGGAAGATGAATGAAGCTAAATAAAGACAGACTTCAAACAATCCTTTTTCCCATAGCACTTGCCATAATTATTACAATAATGTGGCAAACAGAAATTTTACACCGTGTTTTAAATACAGATGTATACATCTTACCACTACCCACAAGAATTTTTACAATCATCTCAGAAAATGCTGCGACGATAATGTGGAATGTGGGCTCAACAGTAAGCGTGGCAATACCGGGGCTTATATTTGGCTCGCTTTTAGGCTATTTGCTGGCTGTTATTGCAACACGGTTTAAAACGTACGGCATGGGCGGGCTCACAATTGTATCGGCATTTAACGCAGTGCCAATTGTGGCACTTGCCCCTGTTATTGCAAACTGGACAAAGGACGTTAGCCCCGATGCACCTGTGAGAAGCATGGTTGCAAAAATTATAGTTGTAACAATTATGTGCACCGCATCAATGAGCGTAAACGCTTACAGAGGGCTAAACGAGCTAAAGCCGTTTTCACAAGATTTAATGAAATCGCTTGCATGTAGCGAAAAAACAATATTTTTTAAGCTTCGAATACCGAACAGCATACCGTATATTTTTATTGCGCTAAGGGTTAGCGTGCCTGCCAGCGTAATAAGCACACTTGTTGCCGAGTATTTTGCAGAGTACATAACAGGTGTTGGCAGGCAAATTAGAGAGGGCATTCTTATAGCGCAGTATGCCACAGCGTGGAGTTACATTGTGGTAGCCTGCCTATTGGGAATAGTAATGTATAGTGCACTGCTAATAGCGGAGGGCATTTGCCTAAAAAACCGCAAAAATTAAGAGGGAAAGAGAAAGGTGAACAACATGAAAAAGAAGAGAATTTTAGCACTACTTATAGCGGCGTTAATGACAATAAGTTTTGCCGCTTGCACAGGCGCACCGCCTGCACAGGAGAGCACAGAAGAGCAAACTGAGCAAACAACCTCACAAGAAGAAACGGCAGACACATCAGTCGAATGGACAAATGAAGAGCGCATTATTGCCGCCGCCGCAGAGGGTAAAGTTGGCAACTGGGGGCTTGGAAATGAGTACGAAATTATGGCACTGCTTTCAAAATATGGTCAGCCGACAGATTATTTATCGCAAAACTTTGATATGGACGGCTTTGACGATGACAGCATTACACTTGCCTCTGCGATGACGTACAATGAACTTGGCCTTGTTGTAAACGACTATGAGGGTGGCTACGCATACGGCGATACAGTAGGCTATATCGACATGAACGACGAGGGCGTTGCAATGCTTGAGGATAATATTTTCACAACAAAAAGCTTTGCCGAGGAGAACCCCAATACTGTAAAAGCATTTGTAAGTGCATCTTTAAAAGGCTGGCAATACGCCTGTGAAAACCCCGAAGAGGCGGCTCAAATAGTGTATGAGGCAGGCTCTTCAGTATCATCAGAGCATCAAGCTTACATGGCAGCAGAAGTTGCAAAACTTGTGCAGACAGACACAAACGGAAACACTGTTACAGATTACGGCGCAATGGACGAAGCTGCAATGCAACAAACACTGGAACTTGCACAGCAGTATATCACACTAGCAGATAGCACAGCGGCAGATGCACTTGCGGCAATGACACTTGATGATATACGTGATACATCTTTTGTGGGAGCAACAGATATTGGCACACCTGAAAAAACAGACGTGTCAATTCAGCTAAAATGGCTACCGCAAAGCCAGTTTATGGGCTACTACGTGGCACAGGCACTTGGCTACTATGAAGAGGTTGGCCTAAATGTAACTATTATACCCGGTGGCGGTGATATTGGCGAAACAACAGCTGTAAACAATGGCACGGTTGACTTTGGCGTAACATGGGTATCTAACTTAATTGCGGCAAACGCAGGCGGTATGGATTTATTGCAAGTGGCACAAGTTTATCAACGTTCAGGCATTGTGTTAGTATACAAAAAATAAGCGTATTAAAGTGGTAACTGTGGCAAAAAACGCCGCAGTTACCACACAAAGTTTTTGTTTTTATAATTTAAAATAACTTAACATTATAGAGAGTAATTTAGCTTAAAGATAATTGCAAAACAAAAAAACAAAGCGGAGGATATATTTATGGATACAATTATAAAAAACGGCACAATATGCAATGCAAGTGGCATGTTTTGTGCTGATATAGGAATAAAAGATGGTAAAATTGCCGCTATTGCAAGCGAGTTTGACACAGCTGGTTGCGATACCATAATTGATGCAAAAGGCAAACTTATTTTACCCGGTGCAATAGATGCACACACACACCTTGCAATGCCTTTTGGTGGAACAATATCCTCCGACGATTATTACACAGGCACCGTTGCGGCGGCTTGTGGTGGCACAACAACTGTGTTTGATTTTGTTTTGCAAGACTACAACGAGGGCATGGTGGATGCCATAAAAAGGCGCGATGCACTTTGCAAAGGAAATGCGGTTGTAGACTATTCTTACCACGTTGCCGTAAAAGATATTAAAGACGGGCTTTTGGACACAATAGAAGATGCGGTGAAATTTGGTGTTCCGTCGTTTAAAGTTTTTATGGTGTATGATTTTGGTGTTAGCGACGGTGTGTTTTACAAAGTTTTGCGCAAAGCAAACGAGTGCGGCGCACTGATTGCAGTACATGCCGAGAATAACGAGCTTGTAAAAACTTTAACCGAAGAATACCTCTTGCAGGGCAAAACTTCTGCGTGGTATCACTATAAATCTCGCCCGGAATTTGTGGAAAGCGAGGCAGACCACAGGGCAATTGAGCTTGCCAAAGCGGCAAATGCACCACTTTACATAGTGCACCTTGCCTGTGAGGGCGGCGTAAAAGAGGTTACGGTGGCAAAAGATAGCGGGCAAATTGTGTATGCCGAAACATGCCCGCAATACCTTGAATTTACAAGCGAAGTTTATAAAAGAGATGACGGCATAAACTTTGTGTGCTCGCCACCTATAAAAGGGCAAGAGAGCAAAGATGCACTTTGGGCGGCAATTAACCGCGGTGATATTGACACAGTTGCAACAGACCACTGCCCATTTAACTCTTTTGAAAAAGAGTGGGGAAGAGCCGATTTTACAAAAATACCTAACGGCTGTGCCGGTATTGAAAATATGTACCCTTACATGTTAAGTGCGGCAAACAAAGGCAAGATTACGTTTGAAAAAGCAGTAGAGCTGTGCTGTGCAAACCCTGCTAAAATTTTTGGCTGTGGGCAAAAGGGCTCAATATGTGTGGGCAAAGATGCAGACATTGTAATTTACGACAAAAATAAAAAAGTAACAATTACAAACGACATAATGCACTCTAATTGTGACCACACAATTTGGGAGGGTGTAAAACTTAAAGGTTACCCTGTAAAAACTTTTTCAAGGGGCAAGCTTGTGTATGACAGCGGTGAGTTTGTGGGCGAAAAAGGACACGGTGAATTTGTAAAATGCAGCCTTAAATAGCGCTTTGTGTTTCAAAACATCGGCAAATAACGGCGAATGGCGAATATTGCATAGTTGAGGAGATTAAGATGAGCAAGTATATAAATTTAGTAAGAGAGCTTGAAGTAGCACGGTGCCTTTTATGCACAGATGCCGCTTGCACAAAAGCCTGTATTAAGAAAAAAGATCCTGCCAAAGTGCTGTTATCGCTTAAATTTAAAAATGAAAATGCGGCGGCAAGCGAGATTAACTGCACCACCTGCAAAGGTTGCACAGCCCCGTGTGAAGAAGCTTGTGTGCACTATGATAAACCTATACGCATAAAGAAAATTGCCGAAAGCCTAGAGCTACGTGAACTGAAAAAAGCTGATTTATCAATTGAATTTTGTGGTGTTAAGTGCGAAAACCCGTTTTTTCTATCTTCTTCCGTAGTGGCAAGCGGCTACGAAATGTGCGCAAAAGCTTTAAATATGGGCTGGGCCGGCATTGTTTATAAGACAATAGGCTTTTACACACCAAAAGAGGTTAGCCCACGCTTTAGCGCAACAAGCGATGTGACAAGGAGTTTTATGGGTTTTAAAAACTTGGAACAAATTTCAGACCACACGCTTGAATATGACCTTGATGTGTTAAAAAGGCTGAAAAAAGACTTCCCGAACAAAATAATAGTCTCCTCCATTATGGGGCAAGATGAAGAGGAATGGACAAAACTTGCACAGCTTTCACAGCAGGCAGGGTGCGACATGATAGAGTGCAATTTCTCTTGTCCACACATGTCGGCAGATGGGCTTGGCAGTGACGTTGGGCAAAACCCACAGCTTGTTGCAAAATACACAAAGGCAACTTTAAAGGGCACAACACTGCCTGTGCTTGCTAAAATGACACCTAATTTAGGTAACATGGAAGTGCCTGCAATAGCCGCAATTAATGCCGGCGCACATGCACTGGCGGCAATTAACACTGTTAAAAGCATAAGCGCAGTTAAAATAAACAGCCTTGTCAGCACACCTGATGTAAGCGGCAAATCAGCTGTGTCGGGGTACTCAGGCAGGTCTATAAAACCAATTGCACTGCGTTTTATTGCCGATATGGCAAGCTGCGCAGAGCTAAAGGGTGTGCCCATAAGCGGCATGGGCGGTGTAGAAAATTACCGCGATGCAATAGAGTTTATTAGCCTTGGCTGTAAAAACATACAAATAACAACAGCCGTAATGGAGTATGGATACAGAATTATAGACGACTTAAAATCAGGTCTCCAAAATTATATGGCAGAAAATAATATCGATAATTTAAACGAGTTTGTGGGCAAGGCGCTAAGCAACATTTGCAGTGCAGACAGCCTAGACAGAAACAGCATAGTATACCCGAAATTTGACAAAGAAAAATGCAGAAATTGCAAAAGGTGCTATGTATCTTGCTACGATGCAGGCCACCAGGCAATAGAGGTAAGCGAGGGTGACAGCACTGTTAAATTAAACGCAAAAAAATGCGTGGGTTGCCATTTGTGCAAACTTGTGTGCCCCGTAAACGCAATAGGAAAAAGCAAAAGAGTGGTGAATTAATGTCTATAAGCTTAAAACGGCTTTGTGTAAAAGCAGATAATAAATACGGGCTAAAATTAGTAGCAGGAGATAATGGCATTGAAGCAGCTGTGCGTTGGGTGCATATGGTGGAAGACGTAGAAGTGCCGGAGTTTTTGCATGGCAACGAGTTAATTTTTACAACAGGCATTGCAAACCATAAAGACGATTGGCTGCTTAATTTTGTTAAAAACTTAATAGATAAAAACTCTGCGGGCTTAATTATAAACATTGGGCCGTATATTAAAGACGTGCCACAACAGGTACTTTATTGCTGTAACCAAAACAGCTTTCCGCTTTTTACTGTGCCGTGGGAAACACGTTTGATAGACATGACATATGAATTTTGCCGAATAATTATAGGCGATGAAAAACAGGAGCAAAGCGTTACAGACGCGTTTAAAAATTTAATCCAAAGCCCTGAAAGTAAAGAGGGATACACAGCCTCTTTGAAAAAATATGGCTTTAGAGATTACTCCTCTTACACTGTGGTTTCAGTTAAGTTTTTAAAAGATGATATAAACATAAGTGTTAGCCTGTTTAAAGAAAAACGGCTTGCAATATTAAATATAGCAAAGCTGAATAATTTGCCAAGAGGCGTGTTTTTTTATGATAAAGCGCTGGTGCTTGTATACCAAAACATTGATGACAAAGATGTGAGTAGCTTTAAAAAGGCACTTTTTGAGTATGTGGAACATTTAGATAATGTAAAGGTGCACATGGGTGTTTCAAATTGTGGGGCAGGTTATGAGGGCACTGCGCAAAGTTATTTTCAAAGCAGATCAGCGCTCTATTTAGCGCACATAAATGATGAAATTTTACTTTATTATAAAGATATAGGTATGTATAAACTGCTATATGACATAAAAGACACAGACATGTTAAAAGCGTTTTGCACCGAAGTTTTAGGCAAACTTATAAAGTACGACAGCAAAAATGAAACAGACTTTTGCAGTGTTTTGCGTGAATATATAAATAAAAACGGTAGCATAAAAGAGCTGTCTGAACGGGTGAATGTACACCGCAACACACTTAATTATAAAATAAAAAAGGCAAAAGAAATTTTAGGCACAGAGCTTAACTATAAAGATATAACTAATATATCGCTTGCCTTTGCAATACTTGATATTTTAAAAAGGAAGTAGGAGTAGTAATGGATAAATTAGCAGTTAAGGAAAACCACACAAAGTTTAACATGCAGTCTTGGTCACGCCAAAAAGGACTAAACCCAATTGTAATTGAACGTGCAGAGGGCATTTACATGTACGACACAGACGGCAATAGATACACAGATATGTCCTCGCAACTTGTAAACTTAAACGTAGGGCACGGCAACAAATTTGTTATAGACGTAATTAAAGAGCAAGCCGATAAACTTTGCTACATTAGCCCTGCATACGGCAGTGATGTGCGTGGAGAGCTTGCAAAGACAATTGTACAGATGATGCCGGACAACATGGGCAAAGTTTTTTTTACTAACGGCGGCGCAGATGCCAACGAAAATGCTATAAAAATGGCGAGAATGTATACAGGTAGGCACAAAATTTTTTCAAGATATCGCAGCTATCATGGCTCTACTTATGGTGCAGGCAACCTGACAGGCGAGCCAAGAGGCTACACCTTACAGCCAAGCATGTCCGGCTTTGTAAAGTTTACAGACCCATATGTCTACAGGGAGATTATCCCGTTTGAAGCAGAGGAAAAAGCGGCAGAATATTATGTTGCAAAACTGCGTGAACAAATTATATACGAGGGTGCAAACAACGTAGCTGCAATAGTTTTAGAGACAATTACAGGCTCTAACGGCATAATTATACCGCCAAACGGCTATATGCAGGGCGTAAGGGCTATATGTGATGAGTTTGGCATAATGTTAGTTTGCGATGAAGTTATGACTGGGTTTGGCAGAACAGGCACAATGTTTGGCTTTGAAAACTTTGGAATTAAGCCTGACATAGTTGTGTTTGCAAAAGGTGTTACTTGTGGTTATGTTCAGCTTGGCGGTGTGTGCGTAAGCAAAAAAATAGCCGAATATTTTGATGACAATTTTTTATCTTGTGGGCTTACATATAGCGGCCACCCACTTGCGTGTGCCACAGGGCTTGCCTGCATAAAATACTACAAAGAAAACAACATTTTGCAAAATGTAAACAAGGTAGGCAAGGTGCTGGGCGAAGAGCTTGAAAAACTAAAAACAGCGCACCCTTGTGTGGGCGATGTCAGATACATAGGGCTTTTTAGTGTTATAGAGCTTGTTAAAGATAAAAAGACAAAAGAGGCACTTGTACCATACGGCAAAGACCCTGAGGGCACTATGCCAAAAATAAACGGCATGTTAAAGGCAAAAGGCTTTATGACATACACACACGAAAACATGATTTTAATTTGTCCACCACTGATTATAACAGTGGAGCAATTATGTGAAGAAATGGTAAAAATGCACGAGGTTTTATGTGAAGTTGACAAAATGATTTAATGCTTTTAAAGCATTTGAAAGGAATGTCCGACAAATGAAAAAACGCTATGATAATATAACAAAAGCACAGCTTGGTGTTGTGTTGCCATCAAAGTATTTTAGGCTTGTCAACGCAGAAAATCGCAAACAACCATATGGCATAAGCGAGATACCTGTGCTTATAGATTTAAAAAAAGATTTTGGAAAATATCTTAGCTTTGATATACCGTGGGATGGCGAGCTGTACGGCTTTTTGCGTGGGAAAAGTGAACTTTTTGAAAAAATTAAAACTGATATGGTGGCAAAAGCAACTATAAGCAACTGGGATGATAACTTTGTGCTTATATTTGAAAGGGCAGACGGCACAGAGGGCCCTGTTTACAGCATTGAAAAAAGTGAAGTTATAAAATTACTTGAGGAGTGCATAAAGCCCGAGAGCCTATTATAAAATATTGACTAAGGTGATAAAATATGTATAAATGTGATGAGAGCAGGATGCAAGACAAGATAAAAACATTCAGCAGTTTTGGAGATGCAGGTGCAGGCGGAATAACCAGATATGCTCTGTCGAAAGAGGACACACTTGCACGCAAAGAGTTTATTAAAAGAATGAGTGCAATTGGCGCAAGCATTGAAATTGACGATATGGCAAACATTTACGCAACAATTGAGGGCACTGATAAAAATGCTAAGCGCATAGTTATGGGCTCGCATAGTGACAGCGTGAAAAATGGTGGAAACTATGATGGCATTTTGGGCGTGATAAGTGCCATGGAGGTGCTGGAGGCTGTTGCTCAAAACAAAATAGAGCACAAGCACCCCTTGACGGCTATGATATGGACAAACGAAGAGGGTAGCCTTTACCCACCGGCAATGATGTCCTCCGGCGTTATATGCTTTGACTTTTTGCCTGATGAAATAAAGGCGAAATTTGTGCACAAAGACATGCTGCAATCAAAAAGTGTGCTTGACGGAGATAAAACTTTTGGTGAAGCGTTAAAAAACAGTGAGTATTACGGTGATGAAAAAAACAGGCTGTGCAAAGAAAAATATCTTTGCATGTTTGAAACACACATAGAGCAAGGCCCCATACTAGAGGACAATGGCAAAAACATAGGCATTGTAGATTGCGTTTTAGGCATGTTCAACTACCGCTTAAAATTTCATGGGCAAACAACACACGCAGGTACATTCCCAATGCAAAAACGCAAAGATGCCTTTTATGCGGCAAGCAAGGCGCTGTGCTATTTACATGAAGAAATTGACAAATTAGGGTATAGCGATTTAGTTTATACAACAGGCGAGGTTATTTGCGGCCCGTGTGTGCACACATGTGTGCCGGATTACTTCGAGTACTCGTTTGACTCGCGCTATGAAGATGCAAATGTTCTTGAAAAAGTGCTTAATATAGTGAAAAGCTGCGAGGAAATTGACTGGAATGGCTGTGAGTGCACAGTTTCAAAAGCATGGAACAGAGATACAGTTTACTTTGATGAAACCCTAATGTCTTATGCTAAAAGTGCAGCAGAAGAGCTGGGAGTATCACACATGCAAATACACTCGGGTGCAGGGCATGATGCGCAGTTTGCGAATTACATGTTGCCAACAACTATGATTTTTGTGCAGTCGAAAGACGGATTATCTCACTGCCAGCCGGAGCATTCTACAACAGAGCACTGCACCCAGGGTGCAAGCGTTATGCTTAATGCTGTTTTAAAAGCAGATAGGAGTTTTGAATGAGCAGAGAATTTAAAATACCACAAATAATTACGGGCGAGAACGCCTTGCAAGACTTTGCGCCAACATTTAAAAAGTGCGGTGATAAAGCGTTTATTGTAACGGGCAAGCATGTATCAAAGCTTGATTTTTTTGCTTTACTTATAGAAGTTTTGCAAAAAGCAGGCGTTCAATATCATATTTTCAGCGACATAACAGGCGAGCCGACAGACGAGATGATAAACAGTGGTGTTAAAGAATATGTTAATTCAAAGTGTGATTTTTTTATAGGTATTGGTGGCGGTAGCCCTATTGACAGCATGAAGGCAATAGCGGCGATGAGTGTTTTGGGCGGCAATATTGCAGATTTTATGGGCAAAATTATTAGCGCAAAATTACCGCCAATGGTGGCAATACCCACAACGGCAGGCACTGGCTCTGAAGTTACAAAATTTACAATTATAACAGACATGAAAAATGATGTGAAAATGCTGTTAAAAGGTGACGATTTAACACCTGATTATGCCATACTTGACAAAGCGGCGACACTTGAGTGCCCTAAAAGCATTACTGCGGCAACAGGGCTTGATGCACTTACCCACGCAGTGGAGAGTTACACCTCACGCCTTGCACAACCCCTTACAGATGCAGTGGCAATATCAGCCGTAAAGCGCATATTTGAAAATTTGCATGTTGCATATAAAGACGGCGCAAATGTGAGTGCGCGTGAGCAAATGGCGATAGCATCGCTTGAGGCAGGCATTGCAATTAACAATGCCTCTGTTACAATTGTACACGGCATGAGTAGACCGATTGGTGCGCTATTCCACGTGCCGCACGGCATCTCAAACGCAATGCTATTGCCAAAGTGCATAAGGTTTGCAATAAGCGGAGCAGTAACAAAATTTGCACAGCTTGCATGGGCAATTGGCATTGAAGAGAAAAACGAAGAGAAAGCAGCACAGCTTTTTGCAGATAAACTTGAAGAGATATGCAAAATTTGTGAGATACCAACGCCACTGCAATACGGAATTGAGAAAAAAGACTTTTTTGATAAAGTGGCAAAAATGGCGCAAGATGCACTTGTAAGCAAAAGCCCCGATAATACACAAAAAGAAGTTATCAAAGAGGATATAGTTAATATTTACTATTCGCTTTATGAGTAGCGGAATTGTACATTTTTAGTGTAATATAGACTTTATAATATTACACTAAAAGGTGTAGTGGGTTATCGGTTGTTTGTTTTCAACGAAATGAATTTCATTATATATTTAGCTTTTGTTGTTTTTTTTGTTGTTTTTTGATTTTTTGTGGAGATATTATGGCTGTAAACACAGCAATATAACTTGACATATTATTATATATTTGATTAAATTGTCATGCAGTAAATTTTGCTTTCGATAAGTTTATGGGGGTGTAGCTCACCTGGGAGGGGGAGCTCGCGGTAAAACGACCCTAAAAGAAAGCATAACAAAATAACATTATAAAAAGGCTTCCGAAAAACAAAAATCGGAAGCCTTAAATGTTAGCAAAATATTAAACAATGTTTACTATAATTTCAAATATATCCCACTATCATTTTGTTTGAGTTTTGTTGCGAACTTGTTTTAAAAATGCATGGCACTAACTTAAACTTGTTATTTTACGCGGTTTACACATATATCACACTTTTGTGGCAAAATTGCAACAATTCTATACAATTATTCTGCAAAAAAATATTGCTAATAGTATATTAAATATGATATAATAACACAATATATACAAACTATAAATAAATTATTAGCATATTTTGGCGGCTGTACTAATAAGCACAAGCCAAGAGCCAAAAAAGTTGCTTAGAAAACCTAATGTTAAAATTGAG
>CAYJGU010000048.1:0-10973 GCA_964369925.1 uncultured Bacteroides sp.
CAATTAAAGCTAATAGTATATATTTACCTAAGGATTTTTTTATAGTGCGAAAAGTGTCAAGAAGCAATTTGTTTTTCATTACCACTCGACCTCCTCTATAGGCATTGGAGAATTATTTAAAGTTACAGAGGAAATTTTGCCGTTTTTAACTTTTATAACTTTATCGCCTATTGGGCAAAGCGCAAGATTATGCGTTATAAGAATTACTGTCATATCATACTTTTTGCAAGTATCTTGAAGCAACTTTAATATTTGCTTAGAGGTTTCGTAATCAAGTGCGCCTGTTGGCTCGTCACACAGCAATAATTTAGGGTTTTTCGCAAGCGCTCTTGCAATGGCAACTCTTTGTTGCTCACCGCCCGAAAGTTGTGCAGGAAAATTGCCTGCGCGCTGCTTTAATCCCACCATATTTATTATTTTATTTGCATCAAATGGATTTTTTGATATCTGTGTGGCAAGCTCAACATTTTCAATAGCGGTTAAATTTTGAACTAAATTGTAAAACTGAAAAACAAAGCCTATGTCAAAGCGTCTATATTCGGTTAATTCATTTTCGTTTATAGAACTAATTTTCTTATCGTCTACAATTATATCGCCCGAGGTTACATAGTCCATTCCACCTAAAATATTGAGTATTGTGCTTTTTCCGGCACCCGAGGCACCTGCAATAATAACAAATTCGCCCTTATTTATTTCAAAATCCACACCGTCAAGCGCTTTTATATTAACTTCGCCTACACTATATGTTTTTTTAACATCTGAAAATTTTATATAGCTCATCTAATCCTCCGTGAATGTGTTTGTTTTAAATTAATTTAAACTTTAGCATACAGTGCCTAGGGCGCCTAATAACAAAGACATATTGATTTGTTTTTAAATTCCGCTTTGCCTATTGCTTGAGTTAGAAAATATGCCACATCTTGCCTGCTGATATTTTTACCGCCACTTGGAACGGATACATCAGAAGTTCTAAAATTCTTAGTCATTTCTCCATCAATTAACGATAAAGGCCTTAAAATTAAATAATCAAGCCCGCTGTTAATAATAATATTTGCGGCAATTTTATGGTCTGCAATGGCATTTTTAAAGAACAGATTCACAAACAATTTTGCGATAATGCCCGGCATTTCATCATGTATTCCGGCAGAGCTTATATGGAATATCTCTTTAACGCCCGCCTGTTTTATTGCCGGCACAATAATTTTAATCATATCTGATAAAAGTGTTGATTTGTTATTTGCATCGCCGCCAAGGCACGATATTGCAAGCTGTGCACCATTTGACACCTCAACAACCGAGTTTTCATCAAATAAGTTGGCGGTTTTTACAGTTAAATTTTTATGTTTTACTGTTATTTTGCTCTCATCTCTTACAACAGCAGTAACTTCATGTCCTGCATTTAAAGCTAAATCTAAAACTATTCGGCCTGTTTTGCCGCTTGCTCCAAACAATACTATTTTCATAAATTTACTTTCCTCCTAATCAATGTTATTTAACATAAAAAATGCATTTCTCATGTAAGCATGCATAATTTTTCTAAACTCTTCTTTGTCTATATTGCTGTTACACTTTAAAGTTACGCCCTCTCTAATCCCTGCAAAAATTGATTTTGCTATTATGCAAGAAATAATTTGAAGGCTTTCTCTGTTTTCTGCAGTTACTTGCCTTGTAATAAACACAACATCAGTAATTAATTCGACAAGCTTTTTTTGATAACCACAATTAATTTGCTCGTCATTTACGATTATATTCATTTCAGCTTGAAAAGTGCTTTGCAGCTCTACTATACCATCAACCCAGTTAAATAAAAATTTATCAATTGTCTCTCTGTTTAAAAAAGACTTATCGCTTAATAATTTGATATTATAGCCATCTAATTTTTTTAACAAAGGAGACAAAACTGTATTTACTAAATCTTGCTTATTTTTAAAGTATTTATAAACATTTCCTACCGGTGTTTCTGCTTTTTTGGCAATCTCTCTCATAGACGAATTAGCAATGCCTTTTTTTAAAAACTCGTTTTTAGCAGCAATTATTATCTTTTTTCTTAGTTCATCTTTTAAAACCTGAGCCATATTAACACCTACAAAATTTTTAATAAAGAACATTCGTTCTCTATTAAAAGATACACTTTTTTATAACAACTGTCAAGTTATAGTTGTTATATTTAATATATTTATTTTAAGCGCTCCCCTCTTTAAATAGCAAACGGTCGTCTATTTCAGAATTTCTGAATAAACGACCGTTATTGAATTAAAGACTGTGTCAATATTATATTTAACTGTAAATGATGCCACTTTTATAGTATCGTTAAATAAAATCAGTTTAACTGCTGCATTTCACGTGCATATCCGCCAACGTGTAGCCTCGTGTCGGGGTGAGCTATTCCGGGGTAATATACCACCTCATACCCGGGGAATGGCTCTGTTACAACTTGCACGTCCGTATACATAATAGCGTCTTCAAAATTATCAGAACTACAACCGAGATAAAGCACATCTGCATTTGTTTCATGCAAAAGTGCACCACGTGCATACTCCATATTTTCGTCTATATAATTTACGTAAACTCTCATTGCGCTATCCCAAAGGTTTCTTATAAAGTAAACCTCTTTAGCATCGTCGGTAATGTAGTGGCTTATATTGCTAACTTCTTCTGGTGTAAAATACAAGTTCATTACATTTATTGGGTATTCATAGCCGTAAGCATTAAATATCTGCTCATAGTCTGTTATGTAACTCACCTCATAAACTTTGCTGTCACCCCAGAAAAAATTATCGTTAAAAACGGCCAAAAGTTTATGATTGTTGCCGCTTTCATCTAATTCAAACAAATAATATTGTGTGACATTAAGCCCAAACTGCCCGGCGTACTGCACAACTTCCATGTCGATTATCTCTTTAGCATCCACCTTTAAAACAAAGGTGTTTTCAAGACCGTTCTGCCTGTACAACTCACTTAATTCTTCATTTTCAAGAATAGCCTGCATAAGCTGCACATCAGCCCACCCATATTCATCGGGGTAATATCTATCCATTTCCTCCACAATTAATCCGGGATAATATTGTCCGTCCACACGTGACATTCTGTAACTATTAATTATATCCTCATTTGCCGCATAAGGCTGCATAGATATAAAATCTTGATATGTGATAGCATCAAGCAGGTATTTCAAGGCAACTTCTTCTGCGTTTGTATAACTGCGCTCATATATAGCAAAATTACCGTTTGAATATGTAAAGGCTTCGCCATGCGTGTCTTTTAAATCAAAATTACTTAAAAATCCTATTGTGTTTTTAGTAATTTCATCTGTGTTTGTCTCATATCCCTTTGCTATAAATGTGTGCTGTGTTAAATTTTTATTCCAATTATCAAAAAACTGCGCTTCAAAATCCCCCTCCGACACGATTTCCATGTTTTGCCTGTACTCGGTCGGCTCATATCCACCATCTACATAGTCGTATTGTATCGAGAACGTCTCTGACATTTCAAAAACATTACCGTTAAACTTAACAAAAGATTTTGCAAACACATAGTCTGACGATGTTATACCAAAATCGAGAAAATCTCCTCCAAAGGCAAGATAATTTATGCCGTCAACCTCGGTGTATTCTATATTAAACTGCATACCCTCTTCGCCATAAAAAGACAGCGGATATTCCCCTGCATGGCTTACAGTTCCGCTTTCATTTAAGTAGTAAACGTGAACTATGTTTTGTCGCTCTGAGCCAATAAAATGCTCACTTGCAATATTAAACATTTCATCAGTGTTTCCTTCTACATCGCTGTTGTGTATACGTGCAATAACAAGCTCATACACATCATCGGCATTAAGGTCGATAAGGTTTGCGTAAAAATAACCCATATAGTCGTCGGTCAACTCGCCATAAGATGAGGATAGTGCTTTGCGGTAGGAGCGCACAAGAGCGTTATATGCACTGTAATCTATATTGTTTGGGTTCTCATAGCCATAATTATTTTGCTCGCCTGTATTTCCCGAATTACTACTTTCACCATTTTGCTCTTCTTCAATTATAACATTTTCAAACGCACCGGTTAGTGCATCACCCAAATTATTTTCATCACTATCCATGCATGAAACAAGAGCAAACAACAAAATTATTATTGCAACGATTGCATATATTTTCTTCATTTCTTAATTCTCCTATATTCCACTGCCACTTATTGGTGTATTTTCATTATAACAACATTTTATTCAATGTGCTATGCCAAACATAAAGCAGCATTCTTAATAATTGCCGCCTGTTTCATTTTCACCAATTAACTCTCTATTAAAATTGTTTTAACTCCGTAATTATCACTGTAATTTATAAGTACTAAATAATTTTCAATAACCTGGTGAATAAATGTTAGCTCGTTGCTTGTTGTTGCTATTGGTGCGTTTACATCGCCTGTATGGATAATTTTGCCGTTATCGCTAATGCTTATGACATAAAAATCTTTATAATTATATGTTGCCTTATTTATTTCCTCTGGTATAGAGAAGGTCTCTTTTGTCCCATCTTCTAAATTGATTTTTGTGACCGTATCATATCCAGTAACCATAACAGTATCTTCAAGCACTTGGTAATCCGCAAACATCCCCTCAAATATATCGAGATAAAAATGCTCTTCAAGTGTCTGTGTATTCAGAGTATAAAGCCCAACATGACCTGTTTGACTTCCCGGTACAGCTATGTCACATACAACAAATTTCCCCTCGTTTGTTATCTTTACATTGTCGAAGTTAGCGACTCTAAATTCCGGTGGTGCATCTTGCGAAAATTCGATATTATCCATTAGCCATGTGCTCGGAATAAATATAGCCTCGCTTGAATTACCTTCTGCTGGCTGTAGCGCAAGCCCATCTTCAAACGTTGCACCCCACCATGCGTTTTCCCCCGCAAATGGTAAGCCGTCATAGGAATACGTTGGATTTGAAACATCGACATTTTTAAGATATTCCGGCAGTTCTAAAACTACGCTATTTATATTCACGCTGTCAAAGCCGAAATAATGCACAAAGCGGTCTTCTGTCCAAAATGATATGCTGTCAGCGTTCTTGTCATACCTCAAGCTGTCAATAACTATCGGGTGGTCAAATTGCTCTAAGTAAAGGCTTTCTCCTGTTGTTGTATTAAAAAATTCCACCGCACCTTGCCCTTGGTAATTGCTTTCATAAGCAAACTTGTATACAGCCACAACCATTCTATTGTAGTAAATATATCTTACATCTTCTAAAATGCTCATCATATCTGGAATAGATGAAATAGGAACAAAATACTCACCATTTATTTCAATATCCCCAAATGCCGTTATGTCAAACTCGGGCGCTTGTGTGTTTTCTGATACTTCAAAACTCTCTGTATCACTTGTACTGTTATTATTTTCAGCAGAATTGTCTTTTATATCTGTGTCTGAAAATGCATCGGTAATTGCCTGCGCTAAGTTATCATTATTAGCATTGTTATTTGTGCAAGCTGTTAAAAATATAAAAACAGCGGTTACCGTTAGCAGAAGAGTAAGTAATTTTTTCATAAATTAGCCCCTTTCATAAAAGCACATCTCTTTAATTTTTGTAAATAGTATAACACTATAATAATTATTAAACATCGTGTGTTTTCGCTTATTTCAAATTTTTCGATATTTTTAAAAAAAGAACAGGCTTGTAACCTGTTCTTATATATTTAAATATTATTTTCATTGTGCAGTTTCCTTTAAAAGCTAGCACAATATTGCATGAAAATCCACCAGCGGCACTACCTATAATACTAAGAATATTATACATAATTTATATTTCAACAATAAAAGTAGTCCCGTTATCCTGTGAGCTACTAACCCCAACTTTACCTCCGTGGAGCTCGCAAATTCTTTTAACAATTGAAAGGCCTATACCATTGCCTGCGGTGCTTCTTGATGAGTCTGCTTGATAAAACTTTTCAAATATTTTGCTTATATTCTCGCTCTGTATCGCTTTGCCGAAATTCGTAATACTAAAAACAACTTTATCCGATTTTTTATGCAGCTTAATAATTATTATATCTTTCTCATCCGAAAATTTAACAGCATTTTCTATAAGGTTTAGCCAAACTTGGTTTAACATTTCCTTATTTGCGTTAATTGTTATTTCATCTATGTCTAAATCAAAATCAATATCTTTTTTGTCCCACAAATTTTGCAGCGAAACAATTGAAAGGCGCACTTGCTCTGAAACATCATATTGCTCTGTGTCTACCAAAACATCTTGGCTTTCCACCTTATTTAATAAAAGTATATTTTTAGATAAACTTACAAGCCTTGCAGATTCATTCGCTATTACCGATAAATACTCTGCACTTTGCTGTTTAGTTAAATTATTCTTTATTAAAATATTTGCAAAACCATTTATAGAGGCTATCGGTGTTTTAAACTCATGCGAAAAATCGTTGATGAAGTTTTGCTTTAGCATCTCGGTACTTGAAAGTTCCTTTGTCATTATATTAAACGAATGTACAAGCTCGACAATTTCATTAGGAGAATTTTTTGGCGTTTCCAATTGTATTGAAAAATCTCCCTTTGCAACATCCTCCATAGATTTTTGAAATTTTCTGAGGGGTTTAAGCTGTATGCTTGAAAACCAGTATGCAATAAAAGCCATGAATATGGTAAATCCGGACAAAAACAGTAAAAACGCAGGCCTATTAAATGGCAGTTGCAATATTCTACTTATAGCCTCACTTAAATCATATTCAAATATAACTGCTAAAAGTAGCATTATTATTACAATTGTAAACATAAACGCTATAAACAGCGTGCCTATCGTAAATACAATTTGAAAGTTTTTTTTGAATATTTTATTCATACTTCACCGCCTTGTAGCCAAGCCCTCTTATTGTCATAATCTCAAATTCTTTTATGTGCGAGAGTTTTTTGCGAAGCCTATTAACATGAACATTTATTGTATTATCGTCAGTTTCTGTGTCCATGCCCCAAACTTCGTCCATAATTTGCAGCCTTGTAAATATTTTGTTTGGGTATGAAAGCAGTTTGAATAACAGCATAAATTCCTTTGGTGGAAGTTCAATGCTTTCGTTTTTATCTGTTACAGTTAAGCTGTCATAATCCACCAGTACACTGCCCACCGTTATCTGCTTACTTTTGGTGATTTTTGCACGTCGCAAAAGTGCTATTATTTTTAGCAGTAATTCTTCCTCATCAACAGGCTTTGTCATATAATCGTCCGAGCCTACGGAGTAACCTCGCTTTTTATCCTCTATATATGTTTTGGCAGTGAGCATTAAAACAGGCATTTCATACTGTGCATCTCGCAGAGATTCCACAAATTCAAAGCCGTCCATATTTGGCATCATTATATCGCAGATAATAAAGTCTACACTTTGTTTTTCTATTATGTCCCACGCAATCAACCCATCTCCTGCTGTGTAAATATTGTATCCGTTTGTTACAAGCAGCGCTTCTAAAAATTTACGCGTAGATAAATCATCTTCTACTATTAATATATTAATCATAGCCTACTCCTTTAAAAAAAGCTCTTTAAAGCGTTTTATTCTTTGGCAATATAATGCTCTTCAATTATAAACTGAATATAAACAAAATTACAAGCTTTGTTTATATTCAGTTTATTTTGCGTGTGTATAATTGCCACATAGCTTAAACGGGAAAGGTGATTACACGAAATGAAAACTAAACCAAATAACAAAAAGAAAACCATATTTATAGCACTTGCCACCGCAGTAGCACTTACAGTTGCGTTACTTATTATCCCAAATAATTCAAGCTCAAGTGCCGAGGCTCGATTAGACGAGCAAACTTCCGCTTTGCTTGTAGATACATTAACACTTAATAATGACTACATGGCAATTGAGAGCGAATTTGCAGGTACTATAATTTCAAAAAATACAGTTAATGTAATTTCAACCGCAACAGGAATGGTGGAGGAGGTATATATTACCCCCGGCACTTATGTTGAAGAAGGTACAGAACTTTTTAAAATAAATGACGATGCCGCACAGCTAAGTTTAGATAAGGCAGAGGCGGCATATAATCAGGCGGCAATGACGGTTGAAGCATCTATAACAACTGCCGAGAGGGGCGTTATAACTGCCGAATCCAGCCAAAACACGCTTACAATACAAAGAGATAACACAAACGAAGAGTTGCAAGCAGTTGTTGATACAGCACAAACGGCATTAAACACTGTAAATGCTGCAAAGCCTGTTGACACGCCACTTCCGCTTGAAGCCGATTTTGACGCTAACACGAATGGTACGTTAGATGCCGATGAAAAACTTGCATTTGATGCAGAGGTAGCAAAGGTAAATGCCGCAAACCAAGCAGCACAAACAGCGTGGCAAGCGCAAGCCACACAGGCGCAAAGCGCTTTAGATAAAGCCGTTCAAGCCCGAGACCAAGCATATGCCAGTTTCAACAGCCAAATTTCGTATGCCTCGCAAACTGTTGCAAATGCACAAAGTAGTGTTACCGCCGCAACAAATACAGGCAATGCCTCACTAAATTCAGCAGGCGTTAGCATTACTACTGCCCAGTTGCAGGTTGAACAATATACGGTAACTGCACCTATTTCCGGCACTGTTGATTTTATGAATGTAACAGTAGGCGGCATGGCTTCACCCTCCGGGGTAGCTTGCAGTATTTCAGACCATGAAAATTTACAAGTACAATTTAGTGTAAGCGAGAGCGTAAAAGATGAACTTAGTATTGGCCAAAGTATCAGCGTTATTTCAAATGGCAATTCTTACAGCGCAACCATTGATGAAATAGCACCTGTAGCAAGTTCTCAAACAAAATTATACGTTATTATTGCAAATGTTTATGCAAATATTGACGAGCTTCCTTTAAACACAACAGTAAAAGTAACTGCAGAGCGTGGCAATGTTGAAGACTCCATTATAGTTCCATACAGCGCACTGCAATTTTCAGCTGATAAAACCTATGTATATGTAATAAAAGACGGCATGGCAACTCAAACTGCTGTTACACTCGGCGAGTATAACCATGAGAATGTTGAGATATTAGACGGACTTTCTGAAAATGATGTGATTATCACCAGTTGGTCAGAGAGTTTGCGCCACGGCATGGCCGTTAGCGATATAAATAACCAAACAGAAGAAGCACCAGAGGAGATTGTAGATGAAAATAACTAAGCTTGCATTAAAAAGGCCCGTTTCGGTTTTTTTACTTCTAATAACACTTATAGTATTTACAGTGTCGTCACTGACTAATTTTAAACTTGGATATATGCCTACAATGGAGTTTCCGGCCCTACTTGTTTCTACTGTATATGTAGGTGCAGATGCTGACGTTATTGATGAAACGGTATCTAAACCCATTGAAGAAGTTGGGCAAAAATTGCCCGGTTATCAAGGTGTGACGGCAACTTCGAGGGAAAACCAGTCAATAGTTGTATTCACATTAGACTATGATACAGATATTGACGAAGTGTACATGGATTTAAAGGCACAGTTAGACAGTGTCGCACTACCCGACGGAGTTGGCGAGCCTACCATAATAAAGGTTGCAAACTCTACAGATGCCGCAATGACACTTTCATTAACCTCCGACACAAATGCAGACGTACTCGCCTTTGCTACATCGGTGCTAATGCCGAATATCTCGACAATAAGCGGTGTTGCAGAGGTGAATATACAAGGCGGTAGCGAAGGCTATATATCCGTTACATTAGACGAGCAAAAACTTAGCCTTTACGGCGTATCGGCAGACACAATTTCACAAGCTATACAAGCCGCAAACTACACAATACCGGCAGGTAGTGTAACGCAGGGTGACCAAGAGATAAGCGTATTTTCAAGCTCTGAAACAGGGTCTCTTGCCGAACTTAAAAACATACCAATCACCACACCCTCAAGGGGAATCATCGCACTCGGGGACGTCGCAAGCGTATCGCTAAAAACCGATTTGATAACCTCTATCAGCAGATATAACGGCACTTCTAATATATCGGTAGAAATTACAGCAGAGCAAGATGCCGATTTAGTAAAATTATCAGAAGAAATATATAAAGAAATTGACAACAGCTTAGCCGTAAACGACGGTGTAAATATTAGCGTAATATCCGACACAAGCGAGAGTATAGAGGCCTCTTTGTCTGCCGTTTTAGTAACACTTATAACAGCAATATTCCTTTGTATGCTCGTGCTGTTCCTATTCTTAGGCGACATTAAAGCAAGTTTAATTGTAGGCTCATCAATACCTATTTCACTGTTTTTAACCGTAATTGCTATGTTTATTGCAGGCTTTGAGCTCAACATAATAACCACTACGGCGCTTGTTATAACCATAGGCATGACAGTGGATAACGCCATAGTTGTTTTAGAA
Source organism: uncultured Bacteroides sp. (assembly GCA_964369925.1). Classification (GTDB taxonomy): domain Bacteria; phylum Bacillota; class Clostridia; order Oscillospirales; family Ruminococcaceae; genus Ruthenibacterium. The sequence continues at coordinate 10,357 of CAYJGU010000048.1, forward strand.
AGTATTTTTAGGAATAAAACAAAAGATAACAGCTATTTTGATGCGGCAGTTACCGGTGTAAAGGCAGTGGGTTCTTCTGTTATTGCCTCCACTATAACCACAATAGTTGTGTATGCACCACTTGCATTTTTAACAGGGATGATTAGCATATTCTTCTCGGACATGGCACTTACAATTATATTTGCAATGGTGGCATCTATCTTAGCCGCATTTACCATTGTCCCGCTTTTCTACACCTTAATTAAACCTGTTGAAAGAAAAAGAAGCCCATTGACAAGGGTTTTGTCAAAACTTGAAAAAGCGTACGAAAAAGCAATTGTAAAAGTTATAGACAGAAAAAAACTTGCAGTTGTTGTGGCTGTCATCCTTCTAATAGCTTCCTTTGCACTCGCCACGCAAATTGAAGTTGTCGCAAGGCCGTCAACCGATGCAAATGCTATGACGATTTCAGCGACATTCAGGCCCGATACAAGCATTGAGACAATCGACACACAGATAATGCAGATTGAGCAAATGCTTGAAGCTGATGAAAACATAGAAAGCTACACCATGACTTCACGGAGTGAGACTGCTGAAATAGATGCATATTTAACCAAAAATGCAGAGCTTGAGCTTGT
>CAYJGU010000049.1:0-10028 GCA_964369925.1 uncultured Bacteroides sp.
AACGCCACATGGGTTGGCGCCCAACAGTTAGGGGTAGCGTTATGAACCCGTGCGATCACCCACATGGTGGTGGTGAGGGCAAAAGCCCTGTTGGACGTGCGGGCCCCGTTACACCTTGGGGTAAACCGGCACTTGGTTATAAAACTCGTAAAAAACATGCACGTAGCGATAAACTTATCGTTAAACGTGCTACTAAGTAAGGAGGATTGCTGTTATGGGTAGAAGTATTAAAAAAGGACCTTTTGTACAGCCGGTCCTGCTAAAACGTGTTAAAGATATGAACGATAAAGGCGAAAAACGTGTTTTAAAAACATGGAGCCGTGCCTCTACAATTTTCCCTGATTTCGTAGGCCATACTTTTGCTGTGCACGACGGTCGCAAACATGTTCCCGTATATGTTACAGAAGACATGGTTGGCCATAAACTAGGTGAATTTGCCCCCACACGTACTTTTAAAAGTCACGTTGGCGGCAAAACAACTGGACGATAAGAAAAGAAGGAGAGGTATACAAATGGAAGCTAAGGCTTATCTAAGATACGCCCGCATTTCACCGCGTAAGGTCAGTGTTGTTCTTGATTTAATAAGAAAACAAGAACTTGAAAAAGCACTTGCGATTTTAAAGTATACACCAAAGGCTGCAAGCGAGCTCCTTTATAAACTTGTAAAATCTGCGGCGGCAAATGCGGAAAATAACCACAACATGGATAAAAACAACTTGTATGTAGCAGAATGCTTTGTAACACCGGGCCCAACGCTAAAACGCGTAATGCCAAGGGCACAAGGCCGCGCATTTAGAATTTTAAAGCGCACAAGCCACATAACAATAGTTTTAAAAGAGAAAGAGTAAGGAGGTAAAGCAGTATGGGTCAAAAAGTAAATCCCCACGGTATAAGAGTGGGAATTATTAAAGATTGGGACAGCCGCTGGTTTACGTCCAAACGTGAATTCGGCAACGCACTTGTGGAAGACCACAAAATACGTAAAGTTTTGAAAAAACAACTTTACAGTGCAGGCGTTCCAAAAATTGAAATTGAGCGCATGAAAGACAACGCAACAGGCGCATCTAAAATTAGAGTTAGCATTCACTGTGCAAAACCAGGTATGGTTATAGGTAAAGGCGGCAGCGAAATTGGCAAACTTCAAGCTCAACTTGAAAAAATGACAGGTAAAAGCGTTAATGTTAACATTGTAGAAGTTTCTAACATGTCTACAAACGCACAACTTGTTGCCGAAGACATTGCAAGCCAACTAGAGCGCAGAGTTGCATTTAGACGTGCTACAAAAATGGCAATGCGCAACGCTATGCAACCAAGAAGAGGTAGCAATGCTGTTGGTGCAAAAGGTATTAAAGTGCAAATTGGCGGCCGTTTAAACGGTGCAGATATTGCAAGAAGTGAAACATACCACGAAGGAACAATTCCACTACAAACTCTTCGTGCTGATATTGACTATGGATTTGCTGAGGCAGATACAACATACGGCAAAATTGGCGTTAAGGTTTGGATTTATAAAGGCGAGGTGCTAAAAGCAACAAAGCTTGCACCAAGTAAGGAAGGAGGCAACAAGTAATGTTACTGCCTAAAAGAGTTAAATATCGCCGTGTACACCGTGGCCGCATGAAGGGCAAGGCTATGCGCGGTAACAAAGTTACACAGGGTCAGTTCGGCATTGTTGCCCTTGAACCGTCTTGGATAACTTCTAACCAAATAGAAGCTGCTCGTATTGCAATGACACGTTACATTAAACGTGGCGGTAAAGTTTGGATTAAAATTTTCCCTGATAAACCTGTTACAGAAAAACCAGCAGGCACAAGGATGGGTAGCGGTAAAGGTTCTCCCGAGTATTGGGTAGCCGTTGTAAAACCGGGCAGAGTACTTTTTGAACTTGCAGATGTAGATGAAACAATTGCACGTGAAGCTTTAAGGCTTGCAATGCATAAACTACCTGTAAAATGTAAATTTGTAAAGCGTGAGGAGGCACAGCAGGCATGAAACCAAGTGAAGTAAAAGAAATGACAGCCGCTGAGCTATCTAAAAAGCTTACAGAGCTAAAAGAAGAGCTTTTTAACCTACGTTTTCAACTGGCAATTCACCAGCTTGAAAATCCGGGAAGAATTAAGGCTGTTAAACATGACATAGCAAGAATTAAAACGCAACAGCGCCAAAACGCGCTTAGCGAAAATAATTAAAGGAGGTAGCTGACTATGGAACGTAATTTAAGAAAAACCCGTGTGGGTGTTGTTATGAGCGACAAAATGGATAAAACAATTGTTGTTGCTGTAAAAGACAGCGTACAGCACCCCCTTTATAAGAAAATAATTAAACGCACAGTTAAATTTAAAGCGCACGATGAAAACAACGAGTGTGGCATAGGCGACAGAGTAGAAATTATGGAAACTCGTCCAATTAGCTCACAAAAACGTTGGAGACTTGTTCGCGTATTAGAAAAAGCAAAATAATAATGCAGCTTTGAAAGGAGTATTTGTATTATGGTACAGATGCAAAGCTATCTCAAAGTGGCCGACAACACAGGCGCAAAAGAAATTATGTGCATTCGTGTACTTGGCGGCTCCAGAAAGAGATATGCCGGCATTGGCGATGTAATAGTTGCTTCGGTAAAGAAAGCAGCGCCAAACGGTACAGTTAAAAAGGGCGACGTCATCAAGGCTGTGGTTGTACGCAGCAAACATGGGCTTCGTCGTGAAGATGGTTCTTACATTAAATTTGATGAGAACGCAGCAGTATTAATTCGTGAAGATAAAAATCCGAGAGGCACACGTATTTTTGGACCAGTAGCTCGTGAATTACGCGAGAGTGGATACCTAAAAATTGTTAGCCTTGCTCCGGAATCATTGTAGGAGGTTTTAAATTGAATAAAATTAATAAAATTCACGTTAAAACCGGCGACAATGTGGCGGTTATAAGCGGAAAAGACAAAGGTAAAACAGGTAAAGTTTTACAAGTTAGCCCAAAAGAGGGCAAAGTTATTGTAGAAGGCCTAAACATTGTAATTAAACACGTTAAACCTCGTCGCCAAGGCGAGCAAGGTGGCAAAATTGAGGCAGAAGGCGCTATGTATGTATGCAAAGTTATGCCGGTTTGCCCAAAATGCAACAAAGGTGTTAGAACAGGCCATGCAGTAGACAAAAAAGGCAAAAAAGTACGCGTATGCAAAAAATGCAACGCTGAATTTTAAAAAGGAGAGGAAGAAAACAATATGGCAAGATTAAAAGAAACATACGCCAAGGAAGTTGCTCCCGCTCTTATGAAAGAATTCGGTTATAAAAGCGTAATGCAAATTCCTAAACTAGACAAAGTAGTTATTAACATAGGTTGTGGCGAGGCAAGAGATAACCCAAAAATTATGGAATCTGTTGTAGCCGACCTAGCTAAAGTAACAGGCCAAAAACCTATAATATGCAAAGCTAAAAAAAGCGTTGCAAACTTTAAACTTCGCGAAGGTATGCCAATAGGCGCTAAAGTTACACTAAGAGGAGAAAAAATGTACGAGTTCGTAGATAGATTCTTCACTGTATCACTACCTCGCGTTAGAGACTTTAGAGGAATTAACGGTAACTCGTTTGACGGCAGAGGCAATTACAGCTGCGGTATTAAAGAGCAGTTAATTTTCCCTGAAATTGATTACGATAAAATAGATGCTGTACGCGGTATGGACATTTGTTTTGTAACAACTGCAAAAACAGACAAAGAGTGCAAAGAGTTGCTTAAGTTAATGGGCGCTCCGTTTGCAAATTAAGGAGGGTATGAGATTTGGCTAAGACAAGCATGAAAATGAAACAACAGCGCACGCCGAAATTCAGCACCCGTGCATACAACCGTTGTAAAATTTGCGGCAGACCCCACGCATACCTGCGCAAGTACGGTGTGTGTCGTATCTGCTTTAGAGAATTGGCTTACAAAGGTCAAATTCCCGGCGTTAAAAAATCAAGCTGGTAATAACCGGCTAAAACAAGGAGGTTAGTGGCTCATGCATATTACAGATCCTATTGCAGACTTGCTAACAAGGGTTCGCAATGCAAGTAGTGCCAAACACCCTTCTGTAGATATACCAGCTTCAAACATAAAAAAGGCTATTGCCAACATTTTAGTTGAAGAGGGATATGTGAAAGGTGTTCAGTTCACTGATGACAACAAACAAGGCGTTATCAGAATTACGTTAAAATACACAAAAACAGGCGCTCCGGTTATTACCGGTTTGCGCAGAGTGTCAAAACCAGGCCTTCGTATTTATAAAAACTGCGAAGATATGCCTAAAGTTTTAAGAGGTCTTGGCACAGCAATTATATCAACATCTAAAGGCGTTATGACAGACAAAGCAGCACGCAAAGAAAATGTGGGCGGCGAAGTTTTGGCCTTTGTGTGGTAAGAAAGGGGCAAGAAGACAATGTCGAGAATAGGAAGAAAACCCATCGTCGTACCGGCTGGTGTTGAAGTTAAAATTAACACAGACAGCGTATCGGTAAAGGGCCCCAAAGGTAGCCTTAATTCCGTAATCAGCCCAATTTTAAGTGTTAAATTGGAAAATGGTGAAATATTGGTTACTCGCCCAAACGATGATAAACAAGCTCGCAGCCTACATGGCCTAACACGTACATTAATAAGCAACATGGTTATTGGTGTTACAGAAGGCTTTAAAAAAGAACTTGAGATTCAAGGCGTAGGTTACCGTGCAGCAAAACAAGGTAAAGACCTTGTAATGAACCTTGGATATTCGCATCAAGTAATTGTAAGCGAAACAGATGGTATTACAATAGAAGTACCAGAACCGCTTAAAATTATTATTAACGGAATAGACAAACAACGTGTAGGCCAGTTTGCCGCAGAAGTGCGCGAAAAACGCCCGCCCGAACCTTACAAAGGCAAAGGTATCCGCTATGCAGGTGAATATGTAGCCCGCAAAGAGGGTAAAGCCGGTAAGGGTAAATAATAAAAGGAGTGTACGACAATGGTTAATAAACCGGATAAAAATATTGCGCGTTTGCGCAGGCATCGCCGTGTTCGCGGTAAAATTTCCGGCACAGCAGCGTGTCCACGCCTTGACGTTTTCCGCTCCTCAAAGCACATTTATGCACAGCTAATTGATGACAATGCAGGCGTAACACTTGCAAGTGCATCTAGCATGGATAAAGATTTTGAAGGATTTGGCGGCAACACAGAGGCAGCTACAAAAGTTGGAAAAGCTATTGCTAAAATAGCATTAGAAAAAGGTATTACAAACGCAGTATACGACAGAGGCGGTTTCGTTTATCACGGCCGTGTAAAAGCATTGGCAGAGGGCGCCCGTGAAGGCGGCCTAAAGCTGTAAGGAGGATACAAAATGGAAATGATTGATGCGTCCGTATTGGACCTACAAGAAAAAGTTGTTGCCATTAACCGCGTATCCAAAACAGTTAAGGGCGGCCGCGTAATGAAATTTAGCGCCCTTGTAGTTGTAGGTAACGGTGAAGGCATAGTTGGCTTTGGCCTAGGTAAAGCATCCGAAGTACCGGAGGCTATACGTAAAGGTTTAGAGGCAGCTAAAAAGAATTTGCGTAAAATAAGTTTAAAAGGTACAACAATACCACACGAAACAGTTGGTTGTTTTGGTGCAGGCCGTGTGCTTTTACGTCCAGCCCCAGAGGGTACAGGCGTTATAGCCGGCGGTGCAGTTCGTGCCGTACTTGAATGTGCAGGCGTTAAAGACATTCGTACAAAATGCCAACGCACAAATAACCCATGCAATGTAGTAACAGCTACAATTAATGGTTTATGCAGCGTACAAAGTTTAAAAGATGTTGCAGAAAAACGCGGTAAAACCGTTAAAGAAATATTAGGTTAGGAGGCAGTAAAAAATGGCTGAAGAAAAAATAACAAAAGCTAAAGACGGCGAGAAAGCAGAGAAAAAAGCACCCGCTAAAAAAGCTGCCGCCAAAACTACTGCGGCAAAAAAACCTGCCGCAACAAAAAAAGCAACAACAGCTAAAAGCGAGACAGCAGCAAAAAAACCTGCCGCAGCTAAAAAACCAGCTGCAGCTAAAGCTAGCGGCGATGCAGTAGCAAAAAAAGCAGCGCCTAAAAAAGAAACACCTAAAAAGGCACCTGCTAAAAAAGCTGCACCTGCTAAAAAAGCTACAAACGGCATTAAAATTACACTTGTAAAAAGTTTAATTGGTCGCAGTGTAAAGCAAATTAATACGGCTAAAAGTTTGGGCCTAACACGTGTAGGCAGCGAAACATATCAGCCTGATAACGCTGCAACTCACGGCAAAATTAATGTGGTATCTCACATGGTAAAGGTAGATAAAGCGTAAAAGCAAGGAGGTGCAATGCACAATGATGCTTCATGAATTACGCCCTGCAGAGGGCTCTAATAAAGCCGCTAAACGCAAAGGCAGAGGAGCGGCCAGCGGAAACGGCAAAACAGCAGGCTACGGCCACAAAGGCCAAAAAGCACGTAGCGGTAGTAAAAAAGATGGATTTGAAGGCGGACAAATGCCTTTACAACGTCGCTTACCTAAGCGAGGATTCAACAATATTTTTGCTACAAACTATGCTATAATTAATTTAAATGACCTTGAGAAATTAGAGGCAGGCTCCACAGTAGACCTACAAACACTTAAACAAAAAGGTGTTATTAAAAAAGAACTGAGCGGGCTTAAAGTACTAGGCAAAGGTAGTTTAACAAAATCATTAACGGTACAAGCAGCAAAGTTCTCAGCTTCTGCTAAAGAGGCCATAGAGAAAGCCGGAGGAAAGGCCGAGGTGAAGTAAAATGTTTCGTACATTTGCGAATGCATGGAAAATCGAAGAACTTCGCAAAAAGATAATTTTTACTCTTTTCGTAATTTTGGTTTTTCGTATTGGCACAGCAATACCAGTGCCATTTATCTCGGGTGATGGACTTCAAAACTTAGTAGGTGAAAGTGGTAGCTTGCTTAGCTATTTCGATATGCTTACAGGTGGATCATTCTCTCAGGCAACTATATTTGCGCTAAGCGTTACACCATACATTAATGCATCTATTATAATGCAATTGTTAACGGTGGCTATACCGGCACTAGAGCGCTTAAGCAAAGAAGGCGAAGACGGCAGACGTAAAATTGCCCGCATTACAAGATACGTTGGTGCAGGCATGGCAGTAGCTTTAGCAGCAGGTTACTACTTGCTTTTAAGCAGCCAAAACATGTTAAAATACAACTCTGGTTTTGAGGGTGTATTTGTTGCTATAGTAATTATAGTTTCATTTGCCGCAGGTTCGCTGTTAATTCAGTGGATGGGTGAGCAAATTGATTCTCACGGTATTGGCAATGGTATTTCAATACTAATTTTTGCAGGTATCGTAAGTAGGCTATCAAGCGTTTTCTCGCTTGTAAGCGAAAGTATAGCAATGGCCGTTGCAGGTCAAACACAATATCTGTTCTATTTGCCAATTATCGCAATAATGTCACTTGCAATTTTAGTGCTTATAGTTATTTTAAATAACGCAGAGCGCAGAATTCCCATTCAATATGCAAAACGTGTTGTTGGAAGAAAAATGTACGGTGGACAAAGCACATATTTCCCTATTAAAGTTAATATGAGCGGTGTTATGCCTGTTATTTTTGCATCGGCACTTATAAGCATTCCGGGAACAATAGGAGATCTGTTCTTCTCTACCATGACACAAGAGCAAAGCCCGTTTTGGTACGGATTTTTCAACATGTTCTCCACAACAAGTTGGTTCTACGCTATATTCTACTTGTTGCTCATAGTAGCATTTAACTACTTCTATGTGTCAATGCAGTACAACCCAATTGAAATAGCAAACAACTTGCGCAACAACAACGGCACAGTTCCCGGTTATAGGCCGGGTGAGCCAACTAGTACTTTTATTACAAAGTGCCTAAGCAAAATAACATTTATAGGCGCAGCGTTTTTGGGTATAGTTGCTGTTGCACCAATTTTATTCAGCATGGTTTCAGGCATGAACTTATCTCTTGGAGGCACAAGCTTACTAATTGTTGTTGGTGTTGCTCTAGATACAAGTCGCAGCCTTGAATCTTATATGTTGATGCGTCATCACAAAGGTTTTCTTGAATAATTAAATTATATTTAGGAAAGGAACATGGCATTATGAAACTTATACTATTGGGGGCACCTGGTGCCGGAAAAGGTACACAAGCTGAGGTTATTTCGGAAAAGCTTGAAATACCAGTTATTGGCACAGGAAATATATTAAGGCAAGCTATTAAAAACTCAACAGAAATGGGCCTTGCGGCTAAAAAGTTTATTGATGCCGGCGCACTTGTGCCTGATGACGTTATAATAAGCATTATAAAAGAACGACTTTTACAGAGCGATTGTAAAAAAGGATTTATACTTGACGGCGTGCCACGAACAGTTGCACAGGCACAGGCACTTGAAGATATGGACGTTGAAATAGACAAGGTTGTAGAAATCAGTGTATCAGACGAAAAAATTATCAAGCGCCTTGCCGGCCGCAGAGTATGTTCTTCTTGTGGTTCAAGCTATCACTTGCAGTATAAACCAAGTGTAGTAGCCGATACGTGTGACAGATGCTCAGGTAAATTAATAATTCGCAAAGACGATGAGGCATCTACTACTATGGAGAGGCTAAAAACATATCACGAGCAAACAGAGCCGCTTGTGGAGTTTTATAAGCACAGAGAAAAGCTTATTATAATTGAAGGACAAGAAGAAGTTAGCGACACCACAAGCTTAGTGTTAAAGGCGCTGGGGGTTTAAATGATACCTTTAAAAACAACCGCAGAAATTGAGCAGATGTCTGTAGCGTGTGCTATTGCGGCAGAAGCTTTAGAACTTGCGGGACAGGCGGTAAAACCCGGTGTTAGCACAGCTTATATCGACAAAATTGTTTATGACTATATTGTTGGCCAAAATGCCAAACCTAGCTTTAAAGGCTACGGTGGGTTTCCGGCAAGTGCTTGCGTTTCCGTTAACGACACAGTTATTCACGGCATACCAAGCAAAAACATTATTTTAAATAATGGAGACATTGTTAGCATAGACATAGGAGCTTTTATAAACGGGTTTCACGGAGATAACGCAGCAACATTTGCATGCGGCAACATTAGCGAAAAAGCGCAAATGTTAATAGATGTAACGCGCAAGTCTCGCGATTTAGCCATAGAAATAATGCATGTGGGAAACCGTGTTGGCGATATAGGAGCAGTGGTGCAAAATTATGTAGAAAGTGCGGGATACAGTGTTGTTCGCACTTTTGTGGGACACGGCGTTGGCAAAAACTTACACGAGGCGCCAGAAGTTCCAAACTACGGTACTAAAGGCAGAGGTGTACGTCTTGTTGCAGGTATGACTCTTGCAGTAGAGCCCATGGTAAACGAAAAGGGTTACGACGTACAAACATTGTCCGACAAATGGACGGTTAAAACACTGGACGGCGGACTGTCGGCACATTTTGAGCACACAGTTCTTATTTCCGGTAAAGGGCCGGTCATACTCACAAAATGCCGTAAATAATCGGCAATGTATATAATCTGAGGAGGACATAAAATGTCTAAAGAGGATGTAATTGAAGTTGAGGGCGTAGTAGTAGAAAGCATGCCTAATGCAATGTTTTTAGTTGAAATTCAAGGCGGACATCGCCTACTAGCACACATATCGGGTAAACTTAGAATGAATTTTATTCGTATATTGCCCGGTGATAAAGTGACGTTAGAGATGAGCCCTTACGATTTAACAAAAGGACGAATTACATGGCGCACAAAATAAGCAAATGCAATTAATTTAAGCAAAAAGTTAAAATGTAGGTTTAACAATAAAACAACTTACATAAGTAACAGAATGGAGATTACCATGAAAGTAAAACCATCAGTAAAACCCATTTGTGAAAAATGCAAAATTATCAAACGCAACGGTAGAGTTATGGTAATTTGTGTAAATCCAAAACACAAACAACGTCAGGGTTAATAAAATTAATTTGGAATAATAAAACAGGAGGTGCTGTAAATGGCACGTATAGCCGGAGTTGACTTGCCTAAAGAAAA
>CAYJGU010000050.1:0-9723 GCA_964369925.1 uncultured Bacteroides sp.
GAGCACACGCCTCCTAAGCGTGGGGTCGGACGTTCAAATCGTCTCGGGGACGCCATCTGGATAATGGCATAGACTGAACATTAAGTGTATTGAGTATTCAGTCTATGTCATTATTTAGTTTTGCTTATGGTAAAAAAATGTTATAAGCAATGTTAAGGCATTAAAGATTTTTATACGCTTAACCAGCAAAAACACATATATTAAAGTTAGATGCAATGATTTGCAGCAAATATAAAAGCCCTGTGCAAAGTGAAATGCTTTGCACAGGGCTTTAGTGTATTTGTTTTAAGCTATACTAATTTATTTATCATCTGCTTTATAGCGTTCAAGGTTTGCGTTCAGCATCAGGCTATCTCTTTCTTTCTCAAAGTGGAATGTAATAAGCACCCAAGCAACCATAATAGTGCAAATGCAATAGACGCCCATGTATTTGAAACATTGAACCAATTACCAAAATAAGACGACACTACAATAATAACAAAAATAAGCATAAGCAACATAAAGATTTTGGAAACAGAATTTTATTTGAAAAATTTGTGCTATTTGGCAGTAAAGCAACCTGAGTAACCGCTGTAAAAATGCTTACACCTAAAATTTGAAGTAGTGTAATAAAATCTATGCTTGTGCCTCCAAGTAAAAATCTAATAAGCCAACAACAAATGTCACTTTATTGTATAAAAAGCGACATTTAAAAATTACTTATTTACAATTTTTGTATAAACTTCTTTTCTTAGCAAGTTAGATGCACCAAGTGCAGCCGCATCATTTTCATTGCAAATAATTATGTTAATAGGAGCATTAATCCATCTGCGTTCGTTTACCAATTTAATTAATAAGTCTAAACACTCTTTTGGCGCACTAGCAAATTCTCCGGCTATTAACACAACTTTTGGATCAAATATATTAACTACATTTATAATTGCTTTTGCCATATGGGCAAAAACTTCATTTACTATACCTATAATATATTTGTCACCTTTTTTATACAAATTAAAAATTTCTTTTTCTGTTATATTACTAATTTTTTCATTATTATTTAACATATTAGAATCTAAGCCAAGTCCCACACCCATTTTTACGCATTTTATCATAGATTGTAATGAAGCATAACTTTCAAGGCAACCTGTTTTTCCGCATGTGCATACTGGCCCGCTAGGATCTAAAACCATATGTCCTATTTCACCAGCAGCACTATTGGCACCCCTATAATAATCACCATTAACCATCATAGACATTCCTATGCCATATGACCAACGTATTAACATTACACTGCTCTTTTGTTCTTCTTTACTTAAATTTTTTGTTTGATAAGCTAGAACACAATCTGGATCGTGAAAAATTTTTGTTTTAATTTTAAATTTCGATTGTACTTTGGCAAATAAATCTAATGGAAAACTTCCCTCAAAATGATGAGCAAACGTAGGTTGACCATCCTTACTTACAAGACCCGGAAGCGCAATTCCGATGTAATGTATTTTTTTTCTATTAAGTATAGGTTTTATTAAATTATTAAGTACTAAAAACAAACTCTCTATAACATAGTTAATTTCGTTACTAATTAGGTTAATACAATATTTATTTACAGTTGTTCCCTTTAGCGTAGTTACATGTCCAATTATATTGTTTACCGCAATATCCACACCAATTATATAATTCTCAGCATCATTAATATCATATTTTTGTGGCCTACGCCCTGGAGTTTCACTTTTTTGTTTCTCCTTATTAATAATGCCTAGTTCTAAAAGGTTATTGCAAATATTAGACACACTACCCCAACTTAAACTTGTGCTCTGTTGTATGCCTTTTTTAGTTATAGGTCCATTTAAAACAATGCAATCAAATACATTGTACATGTTACTTTCTGTCAAATTCGTTTCTAAGTTCAACAGTGTTCTTTCCTTTAAGTTAATTTTTAAAAAAAAGTACATTTTATGCAAACAATTAACATGCTGTTAATGAAACATATGCTAAAAAATTTGCATAAAATGCACAATATGCTTTTTTATAAACCAATAAATTCTTACTATTTTTTTCTAATATTCTTACGAATATCAAAACCAACAGCTGCAATAATTATTAAGCCTTTAATAATGTTTTGCCAATAAGGGTTAACGCCTATAAATGTTAAACCATAGTTTATAATACCAAATATAAATACACCTAGTATCATACCCGGTATTGTGCCTATACCGCCAGAGTTAGATACGCCACCAACAACGCAAGCCGCAATAGCATCAAACTCGTAACCTAAACCATATGCACTTGTTGCACCACCTGTTCTTGCAGATTCTAAGAATCCAGCTGCACCAAATAAAACACCTGCCAAAGCATAAACGCCTATAAGCACACCTTTTACTTTAATGCCAGATACAAGAGCAGCTTCTTGGTTTCCGCCAACAGCATATACATTACGCCCAAAACGTGTTTGTTTTAGTATAAACCAACAAAGTGCACAAACAGCAAACGCAATTAATATAATAACAGGTATTTTTAAATTACCTAATACTAGCCCAGAGCCAAACCATGTTATTTCAGGTTTAACGCCACCTATTGGTTGTGAAGAGTTTGGAGGTAAGTCGAAGTATAACAAGTTTATACCCCATGCCACTATTTGGGTACCCAGCGTAACTATAAATGGTACTATTTTAAATTTTGCAATTACAAAACCGTTAAACAAACCCAATAATCCTGCTACAATAATAGCCGCAAGGAAAGGAACTAAAATTGGAATGTTGGGCATATTAGGATAAAAACGTCTTGCATAATCCATAGTTTGGCCCAAAGACGCTGTTACAACAGCTGCAAGGCCTACTATACGTCCGGCAGAAAGGTCTACACCGCCTGAAATTAGTATAAAAGTCATACCACATGCGATTATTAGTCTTGTTGCATTTTGAAGAGCAATGTCTCTTAAAACATTAATTGATAAAAACTTAGGGTTAATAATAGATATAATTACTATTAACACAAGCATTGCAACAACAATAACGTTGTCACTGAGCAATTTTTGAAAATTGCCAAGTTTAGCTGATTTTTTTGCATTCTCGTTCATGATTAAACCACCTTACATTTTAAACCATAAATTTTGTGGCAAGTCGCATTATCTCGTCTTCATTTATGCTATCGCCCTCAAGTTCTCCCGCTTTTTTACCTTCGCACATAACTATTACTCTGTCGGCCATACCTATAAGCTCAGGCATCTCACTTGATATCATTAGTACACATTTGCCTTGCTGTGCCAAATCTGCAATAATTTTGTAAATTTCATATTTTGCTCCTACGTCAATTCCCCTAGTGGGTTCGTCCAAAAGCAAAATTTCTGGCTCTGTGTTTAGCCAACGTGCCAATAAAACCTTTTGTTGATTTCCGCCCGAAAGTGATCCTATAGGTGTTTTTGCACTTGGCGTTTTAACATCTAATTGCTCTATACTTTTTTTAGCTATATCGTTACATGTTTTAGAGTTTATAAGCCCTAATTTAGATGCAATTTTTTTATATATTGCTATATAAATGTTTTCGCCTACACCAAGAACCGGAAAAATACCCGAGCCTTTTCTATCTTCTGTTAAAAGCGCTATTCCGTTGTCCATAGCATCAGATGGTGAAGTAATTTTAACTTCTTTACCTTCAATAACTAACTCACCTTTTGTAATAGCCCTTAAACCAAATATCGCTTCTATAAGCTCTGTTCTTTGTGCTCCAACAAGCCCACCTAGGCCAACAATTTCGCCCTTCTTCAAATTCAAACTAACATCTTGAAAGCTGTTTGAGTGTATAGATGTATAGTTTTTCATTTCAAGGTAAACATCTCCGGGTGTGTTTTCTCTTGGTGGGAATCGATTTGTTAAGTCTCTACCTACCATTTTAGAAATTATCATATCAGTTGTAAGTTCTTCTTCTACCCATGTGCCAATAAGTGTACCGTCGCGCATTATTGTAATTTCGTCTGATATTCTTTTGATTTCTTCCATTTTATGAGAAATATAAATGATAGAAACTTGTTTTTCTTTTAAACCTGAAATTATATTAAATAAGTGTTCAACTTCTTCACTTGTAAGCGATGATGTTGGCTCATCCATAATAATAACTTCTGCATTAAAAGAAACAGCTTTTGCAATTTCTATAGATTGTATTTGTGAAACCGAAAGCGTTTTTACTATTGCTTTTGGATTTATATCCAAATTTAATTGTGCCAAAAGTTCTTTTGTATCTTTGTACATTTTTTTATAATCTACCATTATTCCTTTAACAGGAAAACGCCCAAGCCATATATTTTCCATAACACTCATATATGGTTCTGGGTGCAATTCTTGGTGGATCATTGCAATTCTGTGGTTAATAGCGTCTAATGTGCTTGAGTAATTAACAACTTGTCCGTTGTGAATTATCTCGCCTTCATCTTTAATATATATGCCAAACAGACATTTCATCAATGTAGATTTACCGGCCCCATTCTCACCCATTAGGGCGTGTACCGTACCTTTTTTTAACTTTAAAGTAACATTATTTAAGGCTAAAACGCCGGGGAAGCGTTTTACTATATTATTCATTTCTAAAACATAATTAGAATCCATATGCACTAACCCCTTTATCTATGCAAACAAGGGGATATCTTTAATATCCCCTTTTTGCATATAGAATTTACTTTTGTGTTGTAAAATCTTTTATTAAAATTAATTAACCAAATTCTGCAACGTTTGATGCATCAACAGCTACGTAAGGAATCCATACATAGTTGCCATCCATTTCGTAACCTAAGCTTTCGCTTGTTACTTCTTCGCCTTGTGCTAGCAATGTGCAAAGTTGAATAACTGCATAGCCTTGGTTTTTAGCATCATTTAGTGCTGTTGCAAGCATTGTGCCATCATTAATAGCGCCTTTGCCTGCTTCTGTTGCGTCTACGCCTAGAACTGGCATGTATTCGCCGCCTTCACCAAAATAGCCTTGAGCTTTTAAAGCTTCAATTGCGCCTAGCGCCATGTCGTCATTGTTAGCAAAAACTGCTTCAATGTTGTCGTTAGCTGCAAGGAATGTAGCCATTTTGTCTTGAGCTTCAACACGGTCCCACATAGCTGTATCTTGAGCAACCATTTCAACTTCGATACCATTGTCTGTTAGGTATTTAATTGAATATTCTGTTCTTAATTCAGCATCTTGGTGGCCTGGTTCGCCTGTTAGCATAACATATTGTAGAACACCGTCGCCGTTTTTGTCAGCATCAGGATTTTCTTCCCAATATTTAGCCATAGCAACACCTTGTTGAGTGCCTGACTCTTCAGCTCTTGCGCCTACATAGTAAACTTGATCCCACATTTCCATTGCTTCTGGGAATGGCTCTGTGTTAAAGAATACTACAGGAATTTCAGCTGTTTGTGCCTTTTGAATAACAACGTCTGCTGCAGAGCGCTCTTGCATATTAACTGCAAGTGCATCGTACTCTTTAGTAATGTAAATGTCGATGTTGTTGTTTTGTGTAACTTGGTCTGCTTTACTATCTGTAAAGTCAACTGTTACACCAAGCTCGTCAGCTTTAACTTGCATGTTGTTGCGTTGCTCTGTCAAGTATGTGTCATCAAATTTTCTTATAGATGCGCCAATTGTGATGTCCATAGCTGGAGCTTCTTCCATGTCGTCAGTTGCTGCTTCTGATGTAGCTGGTGCTTCGTCTGTTGCTGGCTCTTCAGCCGGTGTAGAACAAGCTACCATAGTTGCTGTAATCATAAGCATTGCTAGTAAAAGTGCTAATAGTCTTTTCATATTAGTGTCTCCTCCTGAATTTTTATTTTAAACGCTAATTTTTAACGTCTAAATACATAAACTATACTTTTTAAACATATTACCAAGTTGTAGGGTTTTGCATGTAATCTTTATATTCAACTTTTTCTACTTTATCAAGACCAAGCCATGCCATTACCTCAAAAACTTCGTTAATAAAGTTACCCTTAACTATTGGGAAATGGTGTTGGAATCTTTGAACAAGTATTGTATTTAAAAAGTCTTTTGCCGAAATGCTTTCGTTGTTAAGTGTTAAATTGCCTAGCCAACCGCGTGAACCATGGAAACTCTTTTTATCTGTTCCCATAAATTTGCCTCCAACAACAAGCATTTTATCGCATTCTCCTGTAAGTCTTGCAACAGTAACTTCATCCGGTGCAAAAACCATATCACGCGTTACGCCACAACTATTTGGCTCTGTAAATCCTTCGGGGTGAGCCATTCCATGGTAGTTTACACTTAATGTGTAACCCTCGTTAGAGCAAAAACGCTTGCTGGCAGGGCCACAGTGCCACATCAATACACTGTCATCTTGTGTATCAAACGCAGATAAATCCATAAGCATTGTTTCATCATCTGCAATTGTTTTAAGCATAAGCATACTTATTGCGCTAACTAAGTCACCCTCACAAGATGTAGGAATACCCTTGTCATTTAATCCGGCAACTACCGAACATACACTGTATTTAAATTCATCTTGGAATTTAGGCCAACAACTTACAGCAAGTGCATCATATTTATATTCTGCCACAAAATCATCGTAAGCTTTGCCGAATCTTGCATTAATTTCAAGTAAATCTTTTGCTTTTGGGTTAACTCCTTTTGTCTCAGACAGTAAAGCATCTAAGTATGGCTGTATGTCCTGTTGTGTATACTTTACAGCGCGATCTCGAACTTCAGAATATTCGTGTAATCTATTAATTCGAATTCCATCTAAACGTTTAATGATGTTTCTCTCATCATCATATAAATCGTTAAAGCCAGGAGCTACACCGCCAATAAGTGCAACATTGCTACTTTTCAACTTTTTAATTGCTTTTAATGCGCGTACAGTTACTTTAAATCTATCTATAAATAAAGCATCTTCTACATCGCCGTAATACCATTTAATAGGCACTTTATAATCTTTTAAATAATGGCCTATTATTGCGCTGTACATATTTATACTACATAGAGAGTTAAACGGCACTACACCGTCTTTTGCAAATTCTGGTATAGCCCAAAGCCCCAAATAAGCATTTTTAACCCTTGCAAAAATACTTGCTAGGTGCCCTGCCGAAAAACTTGTGCATTGCAATAGTACAAAATCTACTTTTTCATCCTCTACAACCTTTACTGCTGCGTAAGCATCCTCAGGTGTAATAATTGTATCGTTATAAACAAAAAGCTCAAAGCCCAATTTTTCACTTAAAGCTTTCATTTTTTCTGCCGACCTACCATATACGGTTTTTTTGTCACCCGGAAAGCTAAGTTGTGACGAACCTAAAAGTGCTATTTTTAACATTAAAACCCTCCAACCCTAATTATTAGTGTTATTATATGAATTTATTGATTTCAAATACACAACACTTTTTTACATCAGCAAAATTCTTTTTCATAATAACATGTGGTCGTCATTTTTTCAATACTTGCATCTTCAAATCTGCGTTTCGCACCAATAAAAATTCTTTTTTTGTGCAAAAAGTAAAAAATAATTACAAATTAGTGTATTTATTTACAATTATATCAATAGGTGATATAATTGTAAATTGTAAATAGATTGACTTATTATTTCTGAAAGTGACGTTATTTCAATGAAAAATATAGCTGTATTTATAGATAGAGACGGTACGATGGGTGCAAATCCACATATAGAATATCCTACTCAATTTAAACCTTTTAGCAATTTAAATGAGTTAATAGAAACATTAAAGAAAAAGGGATATTTGGTAATTGCAATTACTAATCAGTCTTGTATTGCAAGAAAAAAAGACAATGGTTACAATTTTGATGATGAGTTTTCTGGTTATGGTTTAGATGATTGGTTTATATGCCCTCATGACAGTGATGATAATTGTAATTGTAGAAAACCAAGGCCCGGCTTAATAATTGAAGCACAAAAAAAGCATAATATAAACATGGAATTAAGTTTTATGATTGGTGATCGATATACAGATGTAGACGCAGGTGCTTTTTGTGGCGCAAAAACAATTCTTGTTTTAACTGGTAACGGAAAAAAAGAATTTGATAGTTTTAAAGACAAAAAAGCTGATTTTGTTGCAGATGATTTGCAGCATGCAGTAGATATAATTTTAAGCACATAATTTTATTTTTACGTAAATGTAGTATTGCAGGAGGTTTTAATGTATTATATTGGTATAGATATTGGTGGAACGAAAACAGCTGTATCCTTGGCAGATGAAAATTGCAACATTTTATGTACCGACAAAATAAAAACTCCTGCTTGTCCAGATTTTTCTGAAGATTTTGTGGCTATTTGCAGTATTGTTGATAATATTTTAAGCAAAAACAATGCTGACAAGGATAAGCTTTTAGGCATAGGAATAAGTTGCCCCGGCCCACTTAATATAAAAGAGGGAAAAATTGTATTTGTTGAAACTACCGGTTGGAAAGACATAAATATAGTTGATATGTTTAAGAAAAAATACAATTGTACAATAATTTTAGAAAACGATGCGCGATGTGCCGCTTTTGCTGAAGCTCATGTTGGTTCGGGCAAAGGTTTTAGCAATGTTGTTTATTTTACTGTAAGCACAGGTGTTGGCGGTGGAATTTGTATTAACGGTAATATTTTGCAAGGTGAAAGTGGTTATGCAGCAGAGCTTGGGCATATGAGCGTACAACCCGACGGCGAAGAATGTGGATGCGGAGGACGTGGGTGTGTGCAGCTTTATTCGTCTGGTACGGCTATTGCAAAAAAAGCAAATAAACTAGCACCAACACACAGTGATTCTGTATTGCACAATAAGCAAAATATTACTGCATTAGATGTAGAGCTTGCGGTAAGGCAAGGAGATAAACTTGCAACAGAAATTTGGGATTTTGCCATGGAAAAATTGGGCATTGCAACAAGTTATATTTGGCAAAGTTTAAATCCCGGTGTTATTATATATGGCGGTGGCATTAGCAATGCTTTTGATTTAATGGAAGATCGCCTTTTAAACACAATAAAAAAATATGTTTACACCGATACATTTTACGCTGTAAATTTACGCAAAGCAACACTTGGTGCCGAAATAGGAACTACCGGCGCAATATTATTAGTTCATCATTATATTTTGCAAAATAATAATTAATATAAGGAGTTAATTTATGTCTAAAATTGGATTAAAAAACGCAATGAACGCCATTTACAAACTAGAGGACGAAAAAAATATTAAGTGCACAATGCTAGGTATAGGCCCAATGTCTGCCAATTTAATAGAGGCAACATTTACCCTAGCAAAGCAAAAAGACTTTCCTGTAATGTTCATAGCAAGCCGAAACCAAGTAGACGCTCAAGAGCTTGGTGGCGGATATGTGTGCTCTTGGACTCAAGACACATTTGCAAAGGACATTGCGGCAATAGCCAAAAAGTGTAATTTTGATGGATTATACTATTTATGCCGTGACCACGGTGGACCTTGGCAACGTGATAAAGAGAGAAATGATAAATTACCTGTTGAAGAGGCAATGATTCTTGCGAAAAAATCTTATTTGTACGACTTAAAAGCAGGATTTGATTTATTGCACATTGACCCAACAAAAGTACCAACAATAGATGGTATAGTGCCAATGGAACTTGTACTTGATTACACAGTAGAGCTAATAGAATATTGTGAAGAGCAACGCAAAGCACTAAATTTACCTGAAGTTGCATATGAAGTTGGATCGGAAGAGACAAATGGCGGACTTACAGGTATTGAAGAATATAACAAATTTATTAACATTTTAATACAGCGCTTAAAC
>CAYJGU010000051.1:0-9672 GCA_964369925.1 uncultured Bacteroides sp.
TTAAAATCACACCCCATAACATCGGCACAAAACTTTGCACCAAGCCTAAACCCCATGATGAAATTTTCAACCGCTGTTTGCCCATTTACACAGGCGTAAGCTACAAAATAATCTCTAAACAGCTGTTCCTCTTTACCAGAGAGTAATTGCATTAGTTCCAGCTCATTTTTATCTATCGTCAGTACATCTGCAGCAAATTTCTCATCGTTTTTTACCGCTTTGCCATTCGGCTCAATATTGCCAAAGTATAGCTCTTCAATTATGTTCATTGTCATTTCTCCTCTCATTAAATAGCAAACGGTCGCCTGTGTCAGAATTTCTGAATAGACGACCGTTTGTTTTATCATTATTTAGTTCACTCATTATTTGCCATGCAAGAGTAAAACCTGTTTTAAAATTCTCAAGTGCATACTCATCACAAACGACATCTTTTGTGTCAATTATTTTCATAACAAGTTTTCTGTGCTGAGCTGAAAGTTCTGCTATTAAAATTTCATGTGAGGTTTTGATAACGTCAATGTATTCTTGCTCCGGCTTTAATGAACAATACTTTTTTGTGCATGTCTATAAATATTGTTTTCATTGTGTTACCTCCTTTTCAAGCGGGCACAATATCACACTTTTTTGAAGAAAGCTAGTGGAATTATAAACAAAAATACGCAAAAAAATATTACCACTTAGATATTTCTAAATGGTAATATTAAAATTTTAAGCGTACCAGAATAAAACCATCAGTTTTTTAGGTTTTATTCTGAAAAGGAGGAACGACGAAATGATGTGAGTGATGATTTTCATAATTAAATAAAAGAAAATCGTCACGAACTAAATGCAGTCCGTGACGACGTGGTGGAGATGATCGGGATCGAACCGACTACCTCTTGAATAGCATTGGGGCGCTCTGGCGAGTTAGCGGTAAAACGACCCTAAATATTTTTCAAATCTTTATTTTACCTAAGAACTCACACTATCTAATCAAGCTAAATATTATAAAATGAATCAAGAGCATTTTTATAACAACTATCAATATGTTCCCTCATTAAATTCATCGACAATTCTATATCTTCGTTTAGTAGTGTTTGCAAAATTTTAATATGATCTAGTTTTGCTTCATGAATATGAGCTATATTTTCTTTGCTGGTTATAACAATTCTTGCATTAATATCGTATATTTTTTTCATCATATCTATAATATACGTATTATTACACTTACAAATAAAATTCATATGCATATCTTGATCTAACTGAAAAAAATTCGTGTTTTCGTCTGCATTTTCTAATATTTTCTTATACTTAATTAGTGTTTCTTTATCCTTTACTATATCCTGGGCACCAAGCTTTATAACTAATGGTTCAATCTCAATTCTTACCTGAAATATTTCTCTTATGGTTTTCAACGAAATATCAGTAACTAAAATTCCCTTTTTGGGAATTACAGTAACAAATCCTTCATTTTGCAAAATTTTTATTGCTTCTCTCACAGGAGTTCTGCTGCTATTAAGCTCTTTAGCTAGTTTTGCTTCGTTAAGTATACTACCGGGAGCATACTTACAAGTAACCAATTTTTCTTTAATTTTTGTATAAGTTCTATTGCTTAGGTCCATTATAGTAATCCTTTTGTCTTGTTAAAATACACTTGATAATTATAAATTATTTAACTGCATCGATAAATTGCACTCAATTTTTTATTTATTAAAAGAACAATTTATTTGCATTGTTGTAAAAAATGTTATCAAGTTCGTTTACAGTAAAGAGTTCACTTTTTCCAATATAGTCGGCCAAATGCTCATAGCTTTCTCCCACAGCTGCAAACGGTGCATCTGAACCCCATAGCAATCGTTTATCCGTAATAATATTTGCGGCCGTTTTTATTATCTCGGCAGTTTTTTTGTAAGGATACTCCTCTATGGCAATTATTTTTGGAAGTGCGGCTAGGTCAAAGAAAATGTTTTCTCTATTCATTTTTTCAAGTTTTTTATATGTCACCTCAACATTGTTAGCATCCGGTGCAAGTAAATGGCACACTACAACATTTAATTTTGGAAACATTTTTGCAATTTCTAAAACATTATCAGGTTGGTGGCTTGGCATACTCTCATCGCCTATATCAAGCGCTAATACAGCATTATTTTTCTCTAGCATAGAATATATCTTTAGCATTTTGTCGTCAACCAGTGAAAATGTATCATGACAACCCATCAACCCACCGCCGGAGCTAACTTCAAACTTTGCCAGGCGAAAATTCTTTTGCTCAATATAATTTGTTATGGTTTCAAGGTAGTTTGTCATAAATGGATCTACCGTACACGATGGACAAAACTTATTCGGATATTTATTTAAAATTTCAAGGTGGTAGTTGTTTTGAAAACCATACATGCTTCCCTGCATAAGCACCGCTTTTTCAACATCGTGGCTGTCCATTATCTTAATAGCACTTTCTATCTCAATAGAGGAATCGCCAAAATCTTTTGGTATGAGGTCGAAAATTTCACCATTGCCCCACTGCGCTTTGCCATTTCCTATTGCTCTAAGTTCGCCACGCCTACAATATCCGGCTATCACTTTTGCTATATGAAGATGTGCATCAATTTTTTTCATAACTGCTCCGTTCTGCTACAAAATTCCAGCTTATTTTAAACTTAAGTCGTCGCTTGTTTTGCTTTTTTTGTTCTTTTAAATAGGTTGCCTTTTTTGCTCGAGGTATCAAGAATAATTGCAATTATTATAACTGCACCTTTAACAAGGCCTTGCTCGGTTGAGGGGATATTCATAAGATTCATTCCATTGTCTAAAAATCCAACAAGAACAGCGCCTGTTATCGCTCCGCTTATCGTTCCGCGGCCTCCGTCAAGGCTAACTCCACCTATAACAGCTGCTGTAATAACATCGGTTTCATATCCTCGCCCTGTCATTGCCGCACCTTGCTGAGTCATCGATGCTAACACTATACCTGCAATACCTGCTGCCAAAGATGAAGCCATATATGCTGCTATCGTAAGCTTTGAGTTGTTTACGCCCGAAATTCTTGATGCAAGCGAGTTTCCACCAATAGCATACAAATGTCTGCCATAAACAGTTTTTTCAAGTACAAAGTATGAAATAAGGGCAATAACTATCATTATGTAAATCGGCAGTGTAAATGGCCCTAGTCTTCCAAGCCCAATGTTTGTAAACATCTCGGGTTTTATTACACTTATAATTTTATTGTTTGAAAGTACCATTGTAACGCCCAGCAAAATGCTGAGGGAAGAAAATGTAACCAAAAATGCCGGAACTTTGAATATTACAACAATAAGGCCATGTATAAAACCTATTACTAAGCTTACAGCAAGCGCTATCATAATTCCTTGAATAACACCAATATTTTGATAATTACTATTTTGTATATTAAGCGCTACTATAACTGCCGAGAGCCCCATGACAGAGCCAACTGATAAATCGATACCACCTACAATAAACGCAAATATACACCCTGATACTAAAATACCAACAACTGAAATTGACCAAAATACATTTGATATGTTATTAAGTGTCAAAAAGCTATTAGGTTTTAGTATTGCAAGAAATACAATAAGAATAAGCAGTATAATAAATCTGCTATATTTTGCTATATTTATTCTTTTATTCATTCTTTATTCTCCCTCGCTTTCCAATCCGGATGCAGCGGCTAAAATGTCAGATTGAGTCAGTGCGCCTCCATTTAATTCTTGCACAATCTCTCCACCACGCATAACTATAACTCTGTGCGACACTCTCACAAGTTCTTGTAAATCTGATGAAACTACTATAACTATAAGGCCTTTTTGCGCTAAATCTTCAAGTAAATTATATATTTCATCTTTAGCGCCAACATCTATGCCGGTTGTAGGCTCATCAACAATAAGAACATTTAAATCTCTCATTATCCATTTTCCGATAATAACCTTTTGCTGGTTACCACCCGATAAAAGCCCAACTTCCTTTTGCGGGTCATTTGGCCTAACATCCATTATCTCAATAACTTTATCGCCCATATTGCGTTCTTCTTTTGCGTTAACTAAAAAGTTAAATTTCGACAGCAAGTCATAGTTTGTAAGTGTACTGTTTTTAAGTATAGATAGCTCGGGTATAAAACCTTGTTCGCGTCTATCTTCAGGCACAAATCCAATTCCTGCTTTTATAGCCGCAATAGGATTTTTGGGCTCATACTTTTCGCCACTTATAAATACTTCACCGCCATCAAGTTTATCAAGCCCAAATATAGCACGCATAACCTCTGTGCGCCCTGCGCCGATTAAGCCTGCAAAGCCTACAATTTCGCCTTTCTTTATGCTGAAGTTAATATCTTTAAACACATTTTTTCTGTATAGGTTTCGAACTTCTAAACCAACTTCATTAGTGTTTTCAATTACTGTTTGAACATTTTCTGTTTCTGCCGGAATTTCTTTGCCTATCATAAGGCGAATAACATCTTTTGGGTTAATTTGCTCCTTTGTTAAAAGCGCAACTTTCTCGCCATTTCTTAAAACAGTAAGTCTGTCTGAGAGTTCATAAACTTCCTCTAACCTGTGAGAAATATAAATTATGCTTACACCCTTTTCGCGAAGTTTGTTAATTATTTCAAACAAAATTTTAGACTCTTTTGCACTGAGCGACGCTGTTGGTTCATCCATTATAAGAACTTCAGCCTCTATTGATAAACCTTTTAAAATTTCTACAAGTTGACGAAGCCCAACTCCCAGTTCACCGACAAAATCTGTCGCCTTAAGCGGAAAATTGTATTTATCAATAAGATCTTGAGCTTGCTTTTCCATCTTTTTATAGTTAATAATTCCGGTGCCTTTAAATTTAGGCTCTCTGCCTAAAAATATATTTTGTGCCACTGTTAAAACAGATATAACCGATAGCTCTTGATATATACTTGCTATACCTAGCTTATTACATTCGGTGCTGTTATTTATGCTCACAGGCTTGCCTTTCCAAAATATTTGCCCGCTGTCTTTACTATATGCACCTGTAATTATTTTAATCAAAGTCGATTTTCCCGCACCGTTTTCACCCATCAGCGCGTGAACTTCACCTTTGTTAATCTCAACGTTAACGTTATCTAATACTTTAATTCCGGAAAAGCTTTTGCATATATCTTGAACTTTTAAAATTACTTCATTACTCATTTGCTATTCCCTCTCTTTCGGAACCAATTCTTTTTTCCTCATCGCACGTTTTTTAGAATAATTGCTAAACCAGAAGTCGAAAATTACAACACAAATAATAATCGCTCCTTTAATAATTAATTGATATGCTGTATCTATGCCAAGCTTAAATATGCCGTTATTTAGTGTTGCAATAAAAACAGCTCCAATAAATGTGCCAAAAACATCGCCTCTACCGCCGGCTAAGGCAGCTCCACCAACTACAACAGCCGCAATTACTTCAAGCTCTATGCCTTGTCCCAAAAGAACATTTGTACTTTGTAGCCTTGCAGTACTAAACACAGTTCCTACCGCAACACAAAACCCTGTTATAGCATAAGTGTACGTTTTAACTTTTTTATAATTTATACCTGTTAGCTCACTTGCCTTTAGGTTTGCCCCAACAGAATATACTTGTGTACCAAATGAGGTATACTTAAGAATAAACTGCCCGGCAATTGTTAACACTATAAATGCAATTGTCACATAATACAATCCTAAAATATCATCACCAAGGCTTGTAAAGCTATGAACTTTAAAAGCTTGACTTGTAATTAGCCCGTTTTTCTTAATTGCTATTATATATGTCAATGATCTATATATGCCCATAGTAGAAAGTGTAGCAATAAATGGTGGCAAGTTAAATTTTGTAACAATAAATCCATTAAATAACCCTAAAACTATGCCTACTACTATACCGGCTAAAATCATCAGCCATATTGGCAATGTGGTGTATCTGTAAATATTGGCCATAGTCATTCCTACAACAGCCATTAAAGCGCCTGTGGAAAGGTCTATACCGCCTGTTATTATTACAAATGTAACACCTATACCTATAATTCCAACAACAGAAGCCTCTCTAAGTATAGTTAAAAAATTTGCAGATGTTGCAAAAGAGCTTGTTGAAACTGTAAAAAAAACTGCTATTGCAGCAAGTAAACCCACTGATATTAATCGCCTTTTTGTTATTTGTTTCACTAGTATTCACCTCTGTCCTATAAAAAAAGGGGGATGTAATCCCCCTTTTAAAGTTTTACCATCTTTCTTCCGGTTCAATTGATCCAACAGTATCTATTGTAACTATTATTGGCTCCATCATAACTTTAGGTGTTTGTGATAATACGCTGTAATCGTACTCTGAACCAATGAACAATAGTGCCATTTTAGCAGCTGTTTCGCCTTGGTCCCACACATTTGTATAAATTGTACCTGTAAGTGTTCCATCTTCAATCATTTGTAGCGCATCTTTTTCTCCATCCGCGCCCCAAATAACCATTTCATCAAGTCTACCTGCATTTTGTGCTGCAAGTGATGCACCTGCTGCCATTGCATCGTTAATTGCAAATACGCCGCCGATATCATCATATTGAGTTAAGAAACTGCTCATTACTGTTGTAGCTTTTTCTTTCTCAAAATCTGCTGCTTGGCTTGCAACTATTTCTACATTTGGAAACTCATTTTCCATAGTATCTCTAAAGCCTTGCTCTATGTTATCTGTACGTGAAACGCCTGCTATACCTTGAATTAAAACAACGTTACCCTCTTCATTCATAGCTGCTGCAATCTCTCTTGCAACAAATACGCCTGCATCATAATCAATCATTTGAACTAGTGCAGAGTGTGTTGTGTTTGCATCAAGATTAAGTGTAATAACAGGTATATTTTTCTCTTCAGCCTCTTGTGTTGTTGCTGCAAGAGCTGCTCCATCACTAGCTTGGATTATAATAGCGTCAAAACCTTGGTTAATTACTTCTGTCATAATTTCAACTTGGTTTTCAGCCGAGCTGTCGCCATTGAATGATTCAACTGTAATGTTAGGATATGGTGCAATCTCTTGCTCAATGCCCTCAAGCCATGCTTGGTTTACAGGTGTGCTAATGTCATGTGCTATGTATGCTAGTTTTACAGGATCTTTATACGGATCTTTAACTTCTACCGGTGTAGCGTTATCGCTTGCTGTTTGTTCACTTTCCGGTGCTGCTTCATCTCTAACTACTTCGTCTGTCGAACATGCAGCAAATGCCATCATTAAAATCGCCAATACAATTGCTAAAATTCTCTTTTTCATTTTAAATCCTCCATTTTTTGTTTGCGTACAAGTTATACACTTGTTGCATGCAACTAATATACATTATTTTTCTGCTTTTTTCAATTGGTATAATTGCTCAATTTTATATGATAATTTTATAACAATCATACAAATTTAAATAATTGGTTGAAAATATGTTTGTATAAAAAAATATTTTATATTTCATCTTTTACCATAAATTTAGCGCTATATAGTTATAATCAAGTCTTAAATTCACGCTTTTACATATTGAGGGTATCGTCACCACAAGTGCAAGGGTGAAACAAATAATGGAGCAAAAAACCACCCCTCGTAACAGAGATGAAGAAGAAATAATGGGATACCGTGATATACTTAATACAATTCACGAAAGATATAATTACATCTCTATCCGCTCTTCACATATTTTACAACTGCACAGAGATTCATTCCAATATTCTGAAAAATCTATCGGTGGGCGATTTAAAAGCACACAAAATGATATTGCAAAGACCATGCCCGATAGCTCGCAAAAAGCCCGGTTTATCCCTCTTGTTCCTTATGAAACCGGACCTGCTATTGATGAAATTTGTGACAGTTTTAACAAGGTAATTGACTTATATGATATCGATCAGCTCGTGTTAATCCCCATATTTATAAACGACTTTTTATGCATTCGTCCATCTAATGATGGCAATGGTCGCATGTTAAGGTTTCTTACAACATTGTCACTTTACCGCTGCGGATATGTTATAGGCAGATACATCAGACTTGAGAGCACGATAGAAAAAACAAGAACCAAGTATTATGATGTTCTTGAAAAAAGTGGAGAAAACTGGCACGAGGGCAAAAATAACCCTATACCTTTTATAAAATATCTGCTTGGCATAATTCTTTCGACATATAAAGATTTTGAAACTAGTGAAAATCTAAAAAAACGACCATTTATTTAATTTCATTTTCAATTTCGAGTAAATATTTATCATAATCCGATAAGTAAAGTGCATCTTGAATAATTCTATACTTCTCAAACTCTGTTTCAGCGTGCATTTTTTCAATTTCAGCAGTTATCTTTCCTGAATTCTCAAGCACATCTAAATCATCTGACCTTAAATAAATGTCAATTCTGTTTGACCAATCTTCCATAGTCATAGGTATTTTTCGTCTTGCTCTATTCTCTGCCCAGTGTAAAGCTTGTGTGTAATCGTATTTTACGCTTTGAACTTTTGTGTTAATTTCATCAAGCTGTGCTTGTAAACATTGCAGTTTCTGCTGTTCTGACAGCATATTCACTTTTGCTGTTTCAACTAATTCAGACAGTATATCCACCGAAAAACTACTGTTACCTGATACCGCTTTTACAACTTCAACTTTTAGCTTTTCGTATTCTGCGCTTGCCTTACTGTAAGCTTTTGTTGCCAGTTTTATCTGATTTTTTATATCTGATATTGAGTTCTATTCTATTTTGAGAAGCACATTGCTTTTATTAATTGCTCTCATCTTATCAAAAATCTTGTGTAATATCTCGGTCACAATGCCATCTAAAATAGCCATTGTATAGCCTGTTTGTTTGTCTGTCTGTCTGTCTGTTGCACTCTTTGCGGTGGCGAGTCTTGTTATAGCACACATAGCGCACACGCCTTGAGAAAATATCATCACCGCTTGCATTGGTGCGCTTTGTTCCGCTTGTGGTGAGGGTTAGCCTACCGCCGCAGTGTCCGCAGAATACGTTTCCTGATAGCAACGACTGTCCACTAACATTTCGTGGCACATAGCGCTTTTCATTAAACTCGTTTATGCGCTCTTTCATTAAACTTTGTGCCTTTTCAAATATATCTAAGTCAATTATTTGTAGTTATTCAAACATTTCAGACTTGCTGTCACCACTTCTCAGCACTCCAATATAGGTGATATTGTGCAGTATATGCCCTATTGTGGCTTCATGCCAGTTTGCACCTCTTCTCGTTTTAATGACTTTGCTATTGAGAATATTGGCAATTTTACATCTGCCGTATCCCGAATTCGCACACAGGTCAAATATTAGCCTCACAACACTCGTCTCGTCATCGTCTATAACAAGCTTTTTAACCTCATGCTTGCGCTTATTTAAAATACCGCTACCCTCTAACTTGTAGCCAAAAGGGGCGATTCCACCACGGAATCGCCCCTCTTTTACCATTTGCCCAAGTGCTGTTTTTGTGCGCATTGACGTCTTTTTGCTCTCGCCGTCCGCTTGCCAAAAGCGTATGTAGTTTGTGAGATGGTCAGTGTGGGAATCAAAGCGCTGTTCGCCCTCTTGCACGCTCCACACTTTTATGCCGTGCTTTGAAAACCACTCCACAACAAATGGTGTTTCGTCCGATTTTCTGCCGAGCCTATCGAACATAAACACAAGCAGTATATCAAACTTGCCTTTTTCAGCGGCTTGTTTAATTGTTTGTAGCTTGTCCCTATCGG
>CAYJGU010000052.1:0-8468 GCA_964369925.1 uncultured Bacteroides sp.
CGGGTGCGTGGCGCCTTGAGGCAATTGCACCGCAAACTATAATTCCTACGTTTATCATTTAGCTTTATACTTTTTGCATAAATACTTAAACAGTGTTTACAATTTTAAGAACTGCCTATTCTGCGCGCAAAATTTTCATAGATTGCAACAAAGACTCTTTGTCGTTATCTTTTGGCCAATACTCTAGCCCAAAAAAGCCGCTGTACGCTGTGCTTTTTATTTGCTCTACTATGTGCGCATAGTTTATTTCGCCTGTATAAATTTCGTGCCTAAACGGCACACCAGCAGCGTGAAAATGCCCGATACTGTTGATATTATCTAATATATTGCAAACAAGGTTTCCCTCCATAACTTGCATATGATAAATATCGTAAAGGCCTTTAACGCTTTTGCTGTTAACATTTTTTATTATCTCAAACATCTTTTTAGAAGAGTCTAAGTAATATCCTTTATGGTCAACGGTAGAGTTTAAAGCTTCTACAACAACTGTCATGTTTTCTTTTTCAAGCAGTTGTGCGGCCGCCTTTAAATTATCTTCAATTGCGCGTTGCTGGCTTATGTCATCGCTAGTAACATCTCCCGATAAGCCTATAAACGTGTTGCAATTTATTTGCTTTCCTGTTTCTATGCTCTGTTTAATTTTTTGCAAAACGCTTTCTTTTGTATCGTTTAAGCGCACTTGCCAAGAGTCGCACACGCTAATTGCGGCAATTGCCATATTTGTTTGTGAGCAAGTTTGTGCAATTTTGTTTAAATCCTTGTTGTCTGTACCCCAAAATTCTATTGCATCAAGGCCACACTCTTTTGCCACTTTTATTCTATCACAAAAATCTAAATTCTCAAAAATAGGCTCTATGCAAAGTGAAAATTTCATGCTAAACACCTTACTTTCTATTAGTATTATTAAAATAGGCAGATATTCCAAAAATCAGAATATCTACCTTTTTGATAGCGTGCAATATATTACTTTTCAAACGTACAAAGAAGTTCTATAAAACAACCCAAATCTTCTTTGGCATCAAAGTACGCATATGCGCCCGATGCATCGTTATAAATTCCTTTTTGAGTAAGTTTCATTCCAAATTCTTCGCATTTTTTAGTTGTTGCATCAATATCTTTTACGCTAAATGCCATGTGGTGTATGCCGCCGCCAGTTTCTTGTAAAAAGTCGTTCCAAGTAGATGGCTCGCCGTAGGGCTGAATAATTTCGTATTGAATATTTCCAAGCTCGAAAAAAGCCATTTTGCACCCTGCAAATTTGCTTGGTTTGCCCATGTACTCACACTTTGTTATTTCATATGGGCCGCCATCGCAAGTTTCGGGTACTTCTGTGTTAAGTAGCCTTGCCCAGTTTACCTTTGCTTTTTCAACGTCTTTTACTATAACCGCTATTTGGCACGGTGAATTAGTTCCAAATACTTCACTTACTAAATTCATTTTTACACTCCTACATTGTTTTTTTCTTTTTCATTTTTTATACATTGCTCAATTAATTCGCTGTTGTCTTGCTCAAATTTTACGTTTAATTGCACGCCAAGCTCTTTTGCCGTATCTACAAAGCTGTAGGTGCATGTTTCGTAAAAACCCTCGTGGTACGGTGCGTTTGCTGTGCAAACTTCGCCTATTTTGGCGTATACATCTTTACTTGGTGGCGTAGCGTAAAGCCCAAGGTTCATAACGCCCTCTCCGTATTTTTCAAGGTGCGTTCTCCAAGGATTTGTTGTTCCTTTACCGGGGCCAAAAATTTCAATTATAACATCATTTTCTAATCGGTAAAGTATAAATTCCTCGCTAAAGTTATCTGCTTTGCCGCTTGTGTAAGACGGCGTTTCGCTAAAGGGTGGCGTAAACAAATGTTCTGCTTTCATGCCCAAAATGTGCGACCATGCTTTTTCTGCCTTTTCTAAGTCCCAAACAACTAAACACACTTGTTTTAGGCCTGTTGTACCAATTTTCATGTATAAATTCATCCCTTTTTAAAATTTAAGCTTGCGCTTTGTAAAAAAGCCATATAGCGCTTTTTATAGCTTTTTACCAATCAAGTACATTGCCCTTGTAATCCATAAATAAGTTTTCGGTGGGTATGCTGTTTATGTCTGCCAGCATTTTCATTAGGCACTGTGATGTTTCCCATGGGTCAATATTGCTGTGCGAGCCTTTCATAGCTGTTCTCATTCTGCCCGGATGAATCATAATTGTGCGAATATTTTTTTCTTTCAGCCAGTTATTTGTAATAATTGCACCCATGTTCATTGCTGCTTTACTCATGGCGTACGCATAGCCTATTGTTGCCGTTTGGTTTTTCAAACTTGCCGCCTCCGACGATATGTTTATTACAACACTGCCCTCGTTTAAAAGGGGTAAAGCCTGTTTTACAACTCTAAGCGCACCAACGGCGTTTATGTTGTACATCTCGGGCAAAAAGTCAAGGTCTGTTTCGTCTAGGTTCACCCAGTCTTCAAAACGATGTATGCCTGCGTTGTTAAAAACTCTGTGCAGTGTGTTTGTTTTGCTCTTTACTATTTCAAATGCCTTTTCAACCATGGCAGTGCTTGAAATGTCGCACTCGATAGCTATAAGCTTATCGCTGTTGTTCTTTTGCAATTCGCTGAGCTCATCGGTGTGCTTTCTTGCAAGGGCAAATATAGTGTAGTCTTCTTTCAAATGCTCTTTAACAAGTTCTAAGCCAAGGCCGCCGCCGGCACCCGTAATAAGTACATAATTCACAGCTATACCTCCAAATTAAGCGTTTTGGTTTTTTGCCATTTTGTTTAAACGTGCAGCTTGCGCCCTTGTTGTTACAACGTCTATAACAACAGCAAATAAAATAAGCACACCTTTTGCAATAACTTGCCAGTTGGTGTTAATGCTAAGTAAGTTCATGCCGTTGCTAACAATGCCAACAAGCAAACAGCCAAAAAGTGTGCCCCAAATGTTTGCGTTGCCGCCGTTCATAGAAGTGCCGCCAATAACAACTGCCGCTATGGCGTCCATTTCCATGCCAACACCTGCCGATACCTGTGCAGAACCTGCGCGACCTGTAATAATTACAGATGCTATTGCCGCACACATTGCACTAACAATAAAAACGCCAAAGCGTGTTTTTGTAATGTTAATGCCGGCTGCATGTGCTGCGCTTGGGTTTCCGCCCATTGCAAGCAAATGGCGGCCAAATTTTGTGCGGTTCATTATAACCCATGCACAAAAAACTATAAACAACATTATCCATACCTGAACAGGTATTCCAAGAATGTAACCTTGCCCCAGGTATAAAAGCTCTTCCGGCAAACCCGATACAGGCACAAGGTCGGAAATAAGGTAGTTTACACCTTTAAAGATATTTTGCGTTGCTAAAGTAACAATAAAGGGTGTAACGCTAAAAATGCTAACAATTGTTGCATTTAAAATGCCGCACAAAATTGCTACAACAAAAACTATTAGTATTGCAGGTATAAGCGGCATGTTTGCCTCTTTAATAAGCTTTGCCAGTATCATACCGCAAAGGCCCATAAGTGTGCCTATCGATAAGTCCATTTGGCCGCTGGCAAGTGCAAATGTAAAGCCGATAGATAGTAGCGCACTTACACAAACTTGCCTTATAACGTTTAACAAATTTGACGGTGTTAAAAAAACAGGAGATGCAAAAGATAATATTGCACCAAGAGCAATAACTATTAAAATTGCTTTATTTCCCATTAAAATGTTTCTTATATCATCTTTTCTTGCGTTAAGTTTCATATGAGTATACATCCTTTTTTATTGTTTTGTGCTGCCCAGACCAAAAGCGTGCATTGCCAAAACTTCTTGTGTTGTGTCTTTTCTTGCGCACTCGTGCACTAGTTTTCCCTCTCGCACAACAAATGTTCTGTCGCACAGAGATAATATCTCGGGCATTTCGGAAGAAATAAACATAATTGCAAGCCCCTGAGCTGCAAGGTTGTTAATAAGCTTGTAAATTTCCATTTTGGCGCCAACGTCTATGCCGCGTGTGGGTTCGTCTAAAATTAACAGTTTAGGGTTTGTTAAAAGCCACCTTGCTAAAATTACTTTTTGCTGGTTGCCTCCCGCCAAACTGCTTATAAAGTCTTTATCTCTTGCATATTTTAGCGATAGCTTTTTTGTTAGCTCGGCAAAAGTGCTGTTTTCAAGCTTGCGCTTAACAAAGCCCATAAACACCATGCGAAACAAGTTTGCAATACTTGCGTTGTGTTTAATGGACATAGTATAAATGGCGCCCATTCTAAGCCTGTCTTCGGTAACCATGCCTATGCCTTGCTTAATTGCCGAGTTTGGGTTATTAACTTTTATTTCGCTGCCATGCATATACAAAGTACCGCTCGAGTGCTTGTCTATGCCAAAAATGGCACGTGCAATTTCGCTTCGGCCTGCGCCAAGAAGTCCCGAAAAACCAACTATTTCACCTGCGCGAATTTTAAAATTCACGTCGCTGAAAACACCTTTGCTTGTAAAGTTTTTCGCCTCAAAAACAACATCGCCTATATTAACCGGCGTTTTAACAAAACCTTTAGATAAATCTCTGCCCACAATCATCTGTATTAAATCGTCGTGGTTCATGTTTTCGTCAATAGGCCTTGTTCCAATCATTTGTCCATCTCTAAGCACTGTAACATGGTCGCAAATTGAAAAAATTTCTTCTATTTTATGAGATATAAATATTACACTTACATTTTGTAATACTAATTTTCTTACTATTGTGTACAAAAGCTCTACTTCTTCTATTGTAAGGGCAGAAGTTGGCTCGTCCATAATTATTAACTTTGCATCGTACGACACCGCACGCGCAAGCTCTACAAGTTGCATCATTGCAATGCTTAAACTTGCTATTTTGTGTTTTGGGTTAACCTTAATGCCTAAATCGTCAAGCAAATTTTGAGTTTTTTCATATCGCTTACTTGTATTAATAATTCCCATATTCATGAATTTGTCTTCTCGACCCATCCATATATTCTCTGCAACATCCATAGATGGAATTAAACTAATTTCCTGATGTATCATTGAAATTCCGGCATCAAGTGCTTTTTTAGGCTCGGTAAAATTTACGTTTTCGCCTAAAAATTCAACACTTCCTGCATCGGCTTTGTAAATACCCAAAAGTATTTTCATTAAAGTAGATTTACCGGCGCCATTTTCACCGATAAGTGCTCTAACTTCTCCGCTGCCCATCTCAAAGTCAACATTGTTTAAGGCTTTAACCCCGGAAAACCATTTTTCTATTCCTTGCATTTTCAGGATAGTATCGCCCATAAGCATGACCATTCCTTTCCGCTTTTCTTAGCACATAAGGGGAAGAAAAATTCTTCCCCTTATTGCTTTTTTATTATTTAGGTTGTTTTTGTGCTAAATTATTCGCCTTTGTACCAATCTGCAATGTTTGTTTCGTCAATTGTGTTTAAAACATCTGTGCCGCAGTTGTAGTAGTCGTCTTCAAACTCGCCCAAAGCTGCAAGTGCTGTTACTTCTGCCATTAGGTAGCCGCCTTTATATGCATCAATGCCCACTGTCATGTCCACAAGGCCTTCGTTAATTGCATGTAAAACGTCTGCTGTTGCATCTGTTGATGTGATTAGGTAATCATCCGGTGTGCCGCCTGCGCCAACAATAGCGTTAGAAGCGCCACAGGCCATCATAGCTCCTGCTGCAAGAATTGTGTTCATAGAACCGTCTTGATATGTTTGCAACCAGTTCTCCATTGTTTCCATAGCTTTTTGTGTGTCCCAATCGCAGTATTGCTCTGCAACAACGTTAACACGGCCCGGGTGAGATTCTTGTAGCATCTCTACAAGGTGGTTGACACGCACATGCTGTGCTGTTTGTGCTGCATTGCCGTATATTAAACCCATGTTAAGAATTTCATCGGGATTTGCATCTAAATAATCTGCATACCACTCATAAGCCATTTCAGCCATTGTAATTTCGTTTGCAAGGTCAAAAGTAACTATGCCGTCAAGCACCATGCCACGCATTTCAATAACGTCTATGCCTTGGTCCAGCAGGCTTTGTGCTGTTGTTAAAAGTCCCTCTGGGTCTACACTACTTAAAGCAATGCCCTTTGCGCCAAGTGCAACCATGCTCTCTACGTCTGCCATTTGTTTTTCAATAGAAGCATCTGCAACTGTAACAACAGCTTTTAGTGCAGGTGTTTTTCCCTCTGCGTTCCAATCGTCAACAAAGTCGTTAAATGCTTCCATTTTGCTGTTTTCATTTTCGTCTGATGCGTTACTTGAATAGCCGATAACTACTTCTTCGCCTGTTGTTTCGGTAGCTGTGTCGGCTGCCGGTGTGCTGTCTGCTTCGGGTGTGTCTTGTGCGGGTGTGCTGCAAGCGGCAAATGTCAACATCATTGCCAATGCCAATAAAAATGCTACAATTTTTTTCATGTCTTTAATCCTCCGAATATTTTTGCTTTTGCAATAATTTTTTATATCAAAATTTTATTGCTTAGCGATAATTAAGATTATATCAAAGAATGAAAATGTTTCAATACCTTTTGGGTTTTTCATAATATTTTTCATCTAATTGCTGAAAAAAAACTGATAAATATATCAATTCATCTATATTATTTCATAAATTGAGAAAGTTTTCATTGTTTTCTGAAAACTTTTTGAATAAATGTTGACATGGCTTGCATATTGGATTATTCTATTTGTAAAGGAATGCTTTACCTTTCAAAAAACGTTGGGGTATCTTACATGAATAAAAAAACAACAATATCCGATATATCGAAAAAAACAGGTTTTTCTCCTGCAACAATAAGCAGAGCGCTTAACCACAGGCATCTTGTAAACGATGAAACATACAGAAAAATTATTGAAACTATGAAACAAAGCGGATACAAAATACCATCCTCATCGTCAATAACAAGCGATAGTGTAGACAAGCGCATTTTAGTAGTAAATGTGTCAGACATTACAAATTCATTTTATGCAAAAATTTTTAAAGGCATAGTTGCCTCGGCAAACAACCATGGGTGGTATGTTATGGTTAACCAAGATCCTATAGACCAGTACACTCTTCAGCACTTTGAAAAGATGCTAAAAAGCTGCAATGCAATAGGGCTTATAACATTTGACGTAATTGAACGAACAATTCTCGATTCGCTAATTGGCATACTTCCTGTTGTTCAGTGCTGCGAATTTGAACCCAGCTCAAAAGTGCCGTACATTGGCATAGATAACTTTTCGGCAACTGTTACGCTAATAGAGTATCTTATTTCGCACAACCACAAAAAAATTGCAATAGTTAACGGGCCGCTTAATTTAAAAAGCGAAAAAGAGCGCCAAAGAGGATATGAATTTGCACTTCAATGTGCCGGAATAGAAATAGACCCAAATTTTGTTATAAACTTGTCCAGTTCCGATTATTTTATGGCTCACACAAGTGTTGCAAGGCTACTGTCTTCTTCCAATGTGCCTGATGCGATATTCTCGGTGTCTGATGTAATTGCATATGCATCAATAATGGCAGCAAAAGAGTGTGGGCTCAATGTTCCCGGAGATTTATCTGTAATAGGCTTTGATAATATAAGCCTGTCGGAAATGTGCATGCCTAAAATTACAACTGTAAACCACCCTTGTTTTGAAATAGGTTACCTTGGATGTGAAATGATATATAAACAGCGGGTTCAAAGCCTAGATAGATTTAAAAGTACGCTTCTTAATACAGAGCTTATTTTAAGGGAATCCTCTAAGTAGTCTTAAATGTAAAGGCTTCTGATTTTAATCGGAAGCCTTTAATTATATATGTGTATAAATTTTAATTAAAAATAATAATTAAATATTCATTTAGTGATAAGCTGCAAATAAAATTTTATTCTAAACCTTGTTAAATTGTGTTATATTAAAAACACAAATTTTTTTGAAAGGATTTGTTTCTCCCGCTCGTATTATCAGTGAAAAGGCAAAAAAGTCTTTATCTTTATTAATTATTTGGAGAAATTTATCATGAAAAAAATTATTACTTTAGGATTAACAGCAGCACTTGTATTATCAGTAGGAGGGGCAACAGCTTTTGCAGCAACACCTATAAGAGGTGCTAACTATGCCGACACCGATGGCAACGGAGTTTGCGATAATATCGGTACATATTCAAATTTTATCGATGAAGATGGCGATGGAATTTGTGATAACACAGGACTTTACATTGGAATGGGCAGAGGTAAAAACGGTGGTCGTTTCGTAGATAATGACGGAGATGGTGTAAATGACAATATCGGCAGTGGAAATGGTGGTTATTACACTGATGGCGATGGTGATGGTGAATGTGATAATATCGGCACAAACCAAGGACAAGGTAAAAATGCGGGACAAGGCAGAGGAAGAAATAGATAATCAAGGAGCAGGTTATGAGAGATGAGCAGGACTTAAAACTTGCCATAGAAAATTATGCAGATACAGTAAAAAGAATTTGCGTAGTTTATCTTAAAAATATGGCAGATACAGAGGATATTT
>CAYJGU010000053.1:0-3429 GCA_964369925.1 uncultured Bacteroides sp.
GCCGCTGCCACAAGAATAATTACAAATGGTATTGCCTGTGGTGCCATGCCAAACGTGGTGCCGCATATGGCAAAGGCAAGCATTAATATAAATAGCAAAACATTTTCTTTGCCTTTGTTTTTTTCAATTAAAACCTCAAGACCTTTTGTAATGGCATTTGTTCTTGTAACAATGCCTATGGCACCGCCAACCACAATAATAAAAGCTATTATATCTGCCGATTTTATAAGCCCTTTGTATATAGATGTAAATAATTCCAATACGCTTGTAGGGTTGCGTTCGGTGTATGCAAACGTTCCTGCTTGAACAATAGTTCTTCCCGTTGCCTCGTCCACAACTCTTTCAAACTGCCCTGCCGGAATTATATAAGTTAAAGCTGCCATAAAAACAACTATCATAAGTAGCAAAACTGCTGTGTCAGGTACCTTAAATAATATATTCTTTTTCTCTTTCATTTTGAACTCCAGTATTTTTAAAATTTTGCTAGTACAAGTATTATTAATAACTAATGTCATAACTTGTAATTTGTTTTTTGCAACTTGTGCAAAAATAGCTTTAGTGTCGATACAAATATATTTATAATATTTGTATCGACACTATTTGTTTTTAATTAAAGCTCTGCAAATTTATATAGGAATAGAGCGTAGCATTTTTCTGCCTCTTTTAAAGACTCCACAACAGCGAATTCATTCGGGCTGTGCGGCAATGCTGCATGGCCAAGGCCACCTGTAACAATAGGCACGTCCATGAATTTTTGGAATAAACCAAACGGCGCCGAACCTGCGAGACAAGCCCATGGTTCTACTAAATATCCCATTTCTTCTTGTGCCGAAAACAGTGCTTGAACAGCAGGGTCGCTTGCCTTTGTCCTTGCATAGCTGTAAGCATTCATGTACGTAAACTCCATGCGGTCAGCAACGCCTAGTTTTTCAAAGTGTTTTTTAATTTTTTGTACTGTTTCGTCAGCGTCCATGTTTGGAACAGTTCTTAAATCAAGCTTTACAGTAATGTCGTGCGGCAACAGTGTTTTAACACCCGGCCCTGTGTAACCGCCGTAAATTCCATCAATATTAAGCTCCGGCATAAATGTGTAGTTTTCAAGGGCAGCTCTCGGCTCCATGCCGTTTTTAAATTTGCGAACACCATATTCTTTCATCCAGCCCTCGGCGCTCCATGTTGCCATAAGTCTGTCTAAAACTTCTTTATCGCCGTCAAGCTCACCCACAACATCGTCGTAAAAGCCTTCGATTAAAACTTTATCATCTTTGTCTTTTACTGTGCCAAGTGCTTTTATGCACTCCCAAATAGGGCTGTTTACCCATATTGCATGCTCTGCATGTATATGGCGCTCTGCCGGGCCGCCCCAATCTCCACCTTTAAATTTAATTTCAATGTGAGTTATACCTTTTGTGCCAAGGTATTGTTTAACTTTTTTCTCGTTTGCGAAAGCTTGAAATGCAGGGAAGTATATGCAGTCGCATATTTCAAGCTCTTTTTGAAGTTCTTGAATAACATCAGGCAAATGCTCAGAGCCCATTTCTTCTTCACCCTCAACAAGGAAAACTAAGTTAACGGGCAAAGTTCCCTCTGCGTCAAGTATTGCTTTCACTGAGTTTATCATTGCCGTAAGGGGGCCTTTTTGGTTTCTTGCACCTCTTGCAACTATAATTTCGCCAAACTCTTCGTCGTTAATAATATTTGCCTCAAAAGGTGGGCTGCGCCAATCTTCGCCATCAACAGGCATAACATCATACATGCCGTAAATAATTACTGTCTTTGGTGCGCCAACATCAAACCTGCCATAAACAACAGGCCATCTGTTTGTTTCATAAAGGCGAGCTTTTTGGCATCCTAAGTCTTTTAATTCTTCAACTAAAAGTTTTGCCATGTCTACAACGCCATTTGCTGTTAAGCTAACACTTGGCTGGCTTAAATATTTTTTGTATCTTGCAATGTGTGCGTCCCAATCTTTTTCAATAGTATCGAAAATTTTCTGTTTATTCATAATAAATGCCTCCTATTTTTTTATTAAGTCATTGCTAATTAGAAGGCTTTCCAGCCTGTAACTGTTAGAAGAAGTAAAATTGCCCATGCCATGCCAATGAATATAAGCACTTTAGGAAGTACCCATTTTACCCATTTTTCAAATGGCACGCCTGCAAGTGCGCAAGATGCAACAATTGTTGCACTGAATGGTGTGATAAGTTTTGTGAACGAATCTCCCAGTTGGAAGCAAAGCAAAATTAAGTAGTCGTAAATATTCAATGCTTCTGCAATAGGTTTAACAATAGGTATCATTAAAGTAGATTTTGAAACAACAGATGTTATAACAAGGTCTACCGTTGAAACAACGCCCGATATACCAATAACAGTTAACGCTTCGGGAAGTTGAGAAAGCGGTTGAGTTAAAGTATAAACTATTGTGTGAATTATATTACCCTCTGTCATTACAATAGTAATAACACGTGCAAGACCGATAAGGAAAGTTACAAATGCAACGTCAGACATACCTTTTGCAAATTTTTTGGCAAGTTCATCAGAGCTTAACCCGCCTATAATACCCGTTATAATTGCAACTACAAGGTAAAGCGCTGCAAGGAAGTTATAAATATTTCCGTCGCTTATAAACGGATATGCAATAATTAAACCAAAGTGTGAGAAATAAACTATAAGTACGAGTATGTTCCTTAGTGACATTGTACCTTTTTTCAAAGTGCCTTCAACATCAACTTCTTCAGTTGCGTCCGGGCGCCAACCTGCTGCGTACATTAGCGATTTTGTCGGGTCTTTTCTAATTTTATTTACATATCTTAATGTAAGCATTAAGCCAACAATCATATAAACGTTTGTTATAATAAACAGCGTTCCAAACGCACCGTAAAGGCGCAATTCCAAAAGCATTTGAGTAATTAAGTGTTTAACAGGGCTAACACCCATGCCTATAAATGTAGCAAAAATTGAGAATGCAAGGCCGCATATAAGGTCAAGCCGCAGTTTTTTAGCAAACATAACGCCAACCGGCACAAGTGCAATTAAAGCGTCAGAGCCTGCGAATGCACCAATGTAAACCATTAAGCAGAACATCATGCTTACAAGAATGTTTTGGTTTTTGTCTTTTAATTTGTATATAGACCAGTTAATAAATTCATCAATAGCACCTGTGCCTAAAACAACAACTGTCATTGCAGATGATGTTAAAACAACAACTATAAGGTTACTTGCTTGAACGAAGCCTGTAAGTAAATGAAGTGCAGTTGCAACAGGGCTTACCGGTGTTTGCTCTTCTAAATATTCAAAGCCATCAGCTATAATTGCGCCGTTTTCGTCAACAGCAAATTGCCCTGCGGGAATAACATACGTTGCAAGGCTAATTAGTAACACTAAGCCAAGCATTATCCACAAAATATGTGGAACCTTAAAAGATTTTTT
>CAYJGU010000053.1:3529-7611 GCA_964369925.1 uncultured Bacteroides sp.
GTAACACTAAGCCAAGCATTATCCACAAAATATGTGGAACCTTAAAAGATTTTTTCTCCGTTTTCTTTTCCATTTTGTACAATACCTCACTTTTTATAATATAACCCACTAAAACAAATAAAATAACATCATTTAAATGGCTGTTTTATTACTTTGTATTTAATGGTATTTTTTAATACCATTAAATGTTAACCGATTATTCAATATTTGTCAATACAAATATTGACACAATATACTGTTTTTAGTAAAAAAATTGCATATTAGGCAATACATTGCACAACATAGCGAAAAATGGTATATTAATATAGGTTATATATAAGCAAAAGCAGAATATTATGTGAGGTAAAAACATGCTTGATGAAATGAATACAAACTTAATAAATAAATTGACAGAGTTGAATTTTACACAAGATGAGGCGAGCGCATATATAACTTTGCTGAAAAAATCGCCTATGACAGGCTACAACGTTGCACTGCAAAGCGGAATAAAAAAATTTCACATATACAAAGTTTTGGAAAGTTTAATAGCTAAAGGTTGCGTAGAGGTAAGCAGGGGTTCAACATTGCAGTATATAGCAATTGACTACAAAATATTTTTCAAACGTTACTTATCAATGAAATCTAGTATACATGATGAAATTTTGTTAGAACACAAACGGTTACAGCAAGAAAAACGCAATGAAGACGTTATGTTTCATTTGTATCGCAAACAAGATGTTTATGCTCAACTGGCCGATTTAATTGATGCCAGCGAAAAAAACATAATGCTTAAAATTAAAAACGAGGATATAAAAAGCTTAGAAAACTCTTTAACAAAAGCAGCAAGGCGTGGAATTAAACTTTATATATTGGTAATGGGTGAATATGAAAATAGTAATTTCGAATTTTATTCATATTCAAGCAGCAGTGTTTGTGGCGAAAACCATAAAACTATAAAAGCGGAATTTGATGAAAAAACGGTTTTTTGCTGTGGGATAGACAATAGCAATCAATACTATGCCACATGGACACAAAGCCCCCTGCTTGTTATGCCTGTACAAGCTTCACTTTGTATGGACATAAGTGTTTCACAGTTATATAAAAAACACAGCGCACATGAGCGTGAATTATACGGCGATGATTTTATAAACCTTAAAAGAAAATTTTTGTAGGAGAGCATATGGAAAACAATAAACTTGCAAGTTTGCTTGAAGAAATAGGGTTTAAAAACATACAGGCACTAATTTATTGTAATTTGTTAACAAACCCCAATTTAAGCGGATACGCCGTTGCACTAAAAGTAGGCTACACAAAATCTCAAGTTTATATTGCACTTGAAGATATGTGCAACAAAGGGTACATTGTAGAAACATCACAAAAGCCGAAAACATTTTGTGTTGTTGCTATTGAAAAAATATTGCAAAGAAAGAGCTTTGATGATAATAGAGTTGTGAATGAAACAACAAAACTGTTAGAAGAGTTGCCCCTTATGAAAACAGGCCTTGACACTTTAACGCACATAAATAATTTTGGTGACGCAACAAAAAAGCTGATTGACATGATCGATAATGCTAAAAGTAAAATTTCTATTTTTTTAAGCACAGACGTTTATAACATATTACAAACAAACCTACAAGCGGCAGTGGAGAGGAACGTTATTCTTAATTTAATTACAACAGGAACAGAGAAACATATGTGCGATTTTGCAACAGAGTTCTTTCACTATGGCGCAGAGCAGTCGCTACAACTTCAGAGCGGCAAAGAATGGCTATGGATTATTGTTGATAACAAAAGCAGCGCTTTTGGTTTGTTTAACACCGGTTTAGTTGAAACATTTAAAACAGATGTAGTTTTTACCGAAAACGAACCATTTGCACTTGTAATAAACGACTTAATTGTTAATTTATTTGCTTACAGAGATTATACACAAAAATTTGCAGGTGCGGATTATTTAGAGGTTGGAAATAATGCTCGTTTTACGTTGTAGGCTTGATTATCAATATATGTATTACTTTTGTTTAAGTTATACACCTTATTCTCACCCCATACAATAAGCATTATCTTCAAATTATCTGTAGCCTTAATAATAATTTTCTTTATAGTCAATATTAAGGTGACAAAACTATATTTTTTTGTGCATTTTTATTAACATTGCTTTGACAAATGCTCTTAGTTTTACTACAATTATTTCATTTGCGATTATACAATAAATTACATAACGGTGAAAATACTGTGCTGAAAGAGTGATTTGTTATGCAGTATTTGACCTTATATATAATGTAAATAGATTATATTTTAAAATTTAGCTTATTAGCGTTTACCAGACTGGTAATTACTAAGGTTGATTATTTTAATGCAAAACAACAGTTACAGTGACAGTGCAAGCTACAAAAGGGCGCACTAACCCCTTGGTGTTGCAATTTTGTTTTTAAAACAGAAGAAGCCCTAATCTTATGACGAATTGCATAAAATTAGGGCTTAGAGTTTTACGCATTAAATTGTTAGAATTGCTTTATTTATATAAAAATTGAGCTTAAAAGTAAGCAAAAATTGCACATTTTAGGTTTAAATCGGGCTG
Organism: uncultured Bacteroides sp.; assembly: GCA_964369925.1. Taxonomy (GTDB): domain Bacteria; phylum Bacillota; class Clostridia; order Oscillospirales; family Ruminococcaceae; genus Ruthenibacterium. The sequence continues at coordinate 6,087 of CAYJGU010000053.1, forward strand.
GCGCTTTAGGGCATACAAAACAAAAAAAGACTCCCGATAAAATCGAGAGCCAAAAAACATTGATATAACGTTATTTTTTAGGGTGTACTTTTTGTATACACAAGATGGAGGTGCTTATACAAAATGCATACCCATGTCAAACGGCTTGAATTTCATTATTATCGTAGAAATTATTTTTTAAATATGAACTTAACACTCGATAAAAAAGACTATATTTTCAAGAAACAACAAGGTTTTTAAGGGTTAAATGTTCAATTTCTTATGCTCGAATATAAACTTTATATTTTTTCAGTATTCAAATTTCACCTTTTTTGTATTTAAGTGTAAACTTCATAAGAATAAGAAAAAGCCTGCTGATACAGGCTTTTAGGCACAAGAAAAGAGCATAAACCGAACACCCAAGGTTCGAATTCATGCTCTCATTCGATTTACTATTATTAAGACGATGCTTCAAAAAGCACGCCAGCAACATCTTCTTGGTCTTTTGGTAGAGTGTTTGTGTCCAAATTGGTAGCCGTTGACCATTTTGAAGAGCTAGAAGTCCTAGTATAATATTTCATTCCGGCGCCAAAATATGAGACTGTTATATTTTTATTGAACGCAAAGACATGGCTATTATTGTCTCCTTCACCATATATTACCGTCAAACTTCCATTAAACGGGTTAGAAGAAGAGCCTAAGGTTATTTCATTACTCGTGTATATTCCAAAGCCGCCCACGGCGCCTCCACCATTGCCACCTTTAATGTTTATGGTTGGATTGCCAAAAATGTATAAGCTGCCACGTGAATTAATGCCGTTGCCTCCTTGATTAGTACCATAGCCACCTGTTACATTTATTGTACCGCCCCAAATTGTTACTGATATGCCTGTGGGAGTATAAATCCCCTTACCGCCGGTTGCCGCGCGATTGGAAGACGCAGAGCCTGTGGCCGGTAGACCCTCGCCGCCTGTTGCGTTTATTGTACCGCTAAGAATTGTTAGTCCACCGCCTGCACAAATTCCGCTACCGCCATTGTTTAAGGCGTCGCCGCCTATAGCTGTTAGCGTGCCGGGGCCTTCCATTGTTATGGCGCCGGTAGAGTAAATTGCATCTAAACCGTTGTAAAATGAATCGGCTCCACCTGTAGACTTTACAGTGCTGTTACCTGTTAAATTTATTGTTAAATCTATTAAATTGGCGTGTATTGGCGACTTCAAGTCGGCTGTTCCGTCGTGTTCTACGTTTGCACCATTAAGGGTAAGCGTGTTTGTGTCACCGTTAAAATAAACACTGTGTGTTCCACTGCCTAAAACATCGGTGTAGTTTGCCGGGGTAATTTGCACACCTTTAACCCAAACATCTACAGCAGCAGTAAGGGGTGGCAGTACAGGTGCAGGCGTAGGTGTCGGCGCACTACCAACTGCACTAGCCGTGGCAATATTGGTTGTAAGCGTAGCGCCTGTGCTTGTTTGTGTAACAACACAATAATAGTACTGTGTAAATGGGTTTGCTGTGTAGATAGACACCGAGCTTCCTGTTTGGC
>CAYJGU010000054.1:0-6685 GCA_964369925.1 uncultured Bacteroides sp.
CATACGCCTCTATCGCATGAGTCATTGCATCCATACCGGTGTGCGCTGTAAGCTTGGCCGGCATCGTCTCAGCAAGAGAAGGGTCAACGATGGCTATATCAGGTGTAATATTAAAGTCAGCTAGCGGGTATTTAATACCTTTTTCATAATCTGTAATAACAGAGAAAGCAGTTACCTCTGTTGCTGTACCCGATGTAGATGGTATAGCACAGAACTTCGCCTTTTGTCTTAATGTTGGGAAATTAAAAGGTATACACAATGATTCAAATGTAGTTTCAGGATATTCATAAAATGCCCACATAGCTTTGGCTGCATCAATTGGCGATCCACCACCAATAGAAACAATCCAATCCGGTTGCACTGAACGCATAACTTCTGCTCCGCGCATTACGGTCTCTACAGAGGGATCCGGTTCCACTCCATCAAAAATGGTAACCTTCATTCCTGCCTCTTTCAAATATGTTTCTACTTTATCTAAAAAGCCAAAGCGTTTCATAGAACCGCCGCCAACTACAACAATTGCGTGCTTTCCTTTAAGTGTTTTAAGCGTGGCTAACGAGCCTTCTCCGTGATACAAATCTCTGGGTATTGTAAATCTTGCCATTATATTCCTCCGTGTGTTAAAAAAATAACAATTTAAATTTTATTATATTCTACCAGCAAATGTAGTAGCTGTCAACAACTTTGTTAAAAAAATATCATTTTATTTATTATACCCTATATTATAAATAGCACTAAGCATAGTAAAATATAACTGCATTTTTGCCGCCACAAAACAAGAATTGCAGAATAAAAATGAGATGATACCTATATGAGCACACTACCTTTGAATAAATACGAAGCATTGTACATTACTACAATGTTAAAACAACAAAATTAGTTGACATTACATTATTATTTGGATGTATTATAATTGAAACGTTAACATATCTTTCTTGTTAATTTATTTAGTTGGTGGTATACTTGTATAGTAGAAATGAGGTGGAAGATATAAAAAAAATATACCACAGCAATCGCAATATTTGTTGTTTTTGAAACAATTGCCACAACCTTATGGTTAACACTTGACAATATCTTTTATTTTTTCAATTTTTCATATATTGGTATATGTTTGTCTTCTGGTTTGTTTTTATATGCAAAAAAATACAAATATGCTCGCAATGCAGTACAGTTTGCTGTCGGAAACTTTTGTAAGCAGTTTATTTATATTAAAAGTAACGCACATTAAAACAGTAATGTTTTGGAGTTTTATTATTGGAAATGCACTTTATTACATTACAGGTATTTTACTTGCATATACTTTCAAAGATAATCGTGCCTTTTGCAAATATATTTGTCCCATTACCGCATTTCTTAAACCAATGAGTTATTTTTCGATAATAAGAATTAAAAATGATACCTCAAAATGTATATCCTGCAATAAATGTAAAAAAGTTTGTCCTATGGAAGTTGACATGATAAGCAACTCACGAAAAAGAAAAAATTCAACGGAATGCATCCTTTGTTTTAAGTGCGTTGATGTGTGTACTGCGAAGTCTTTATACCTTTAAGCAAAGTATAATGCTAAAATATTATGCAAATTCGTTACTAAAATAATTAGTGAAAGGGGCTAAATATGGAAGGCATGGCTAATTACAAATGTAATGCATGTGGCGGAAATATTGCATTTAATCCTACAACTCAAAAACTTGTTTGCGAGCACTGCCGGGCTGAATATTTAAACCTTAACAAGGATAAAAAAACTCAGGTTTCAAGTGACAATTATAATAATTACGATTGCCTTTCTTGCGGAGCAAAATTAGTAGCAGATAAACTGACAATTGCAACAGAGTGCGCCTTTTGTGGTTCGAATGTGGTTTTAAGTGATAAATCAAATACACATACACAGCCTGAATACATTTTGCCTTTCGCTATTACTAAAGAAAAAGCGATGGGTCTATTTCGTGAACTTTGTAAGAAAGAGAAATTAGCACCTAGAGAAATTACAAAGCAGAGTAAAATTAGTAGAATGCAAGGTGTATATGTACCTGCGTGGTTTTTAAATATTCAATATAAAAAGAAAAAATATTGCTTTACAATAAATGGGCAAACAGGCAAAATTGCAGGGGTATTGCCTATGAGTAACATCGCAAGGAAAATTATTCATATTTTAATGTCAGCGCTTGTAATAGCAGTGCTTACAGGGCTTTCTTTGTTTACAGGCCCACTTAGCGCGGCTATAGTTTTTGCGGCAACCGTATTTTTTTCAGTGCAAAGTTATCGCACTAAAAAATTAGTTGATGATAGTGTATATTACTTAGACGGCCAAGTAAATTCCGATATATACATTGTGGATAACTCAATTAATGTTAGCGAAAGCAGCACAACTTTTATAAGAGAAGAAGAGATTATTGAAAAAGAATAATAGTTATATAAAACTTTATAAAAGAGCATAATTTTTAAAAAAGGAATTATTAAAATGATTAACAAAAGTAAAACAAAAATAGGTGCAAGTAACTGGGTTGCAATGGTGTTGCTTGCGTTTTCGGGGCAAATAGCGTGGGCAGTAGAAAACACGTGGTTTAATACGTTTGTAAACGATGAAATTTCCCCAAACCCCGGCATAATTAGCGCTATGGTGGCGGCAAGTGCCATAACTGCAACGCTTGCAACATTTTTAATGGGCACTTTTAGCGACAGAGTTGGCAAGCGCCGAACAATAATTTTGTTTGGCTACATTTTATGGGGTGTTTCTACTGCTGCTTTTCCATTATCATCTCTTGCAAATCGGACCGCAGTGTCTGTTGCTCTTTTACTAATTTTAGACTGTGTAATGACTTTTTTTGGCTCTACCGCGAACGATGCATGTTTTAACGCATGGATAACAGACACAACAGACAGCACAAACAGAGGTACAGTTAGTGGCATTTTAGAGGTTTTCCCTCTTGTGGCGCTTGTTGTAACAACTGTTGCCTCCGGCGTAGTTATAGACACATTTGGCTATACAGTGTTTTTTATAGCCCTTGGTATAATAGTTAGCATTAGCGGTGTAATAGGTGTATTTTTTATGAAAGATGTAACTGCACTTTCACCTAAAAACAATTTAAGTTACAAAAAGCAACTGCTAAAAGCCTTTTCTTTTAGCGCATTAAAAAAAGATAAAAAGCTAAAATGGCTTTTAATATGTATACTTACCTTTACTGCCGCAGAGCAAATAGCAGTTCCGTATCAAATAATATATTTTACTCAAACCCTTAAATTTAATTATAGCGAAATAGGGCTTTACCTTGGAGTAATGACGCTTTTATCCGGTGTTGTGGGTGTTGCCTTTGGTTTAATTGTAGATAAAGTTGAAAAATATAAGACTATGGTTTTCTCTTTAATAGTATCTGCTGTTGGTTTTTTTGCTGTGGCAAGTGCTAAAACAATGTTGTTTTTATGTATAGGCATTTTTATTATGGCGTTTGGTATAGTTTCAAAAATTATAGTAAGTGGCGCATGGTTAAGAGACTTAACACCACAAGACGAAGTTGGCAGTTTTCAAGGCATACGCATGGTTTTTAGGGTGCTGCTACCAATGGTAATAGGCCCGTATATTGGCCAGCTTATAATTTCATCATTTGGGCAGGCAATTGTGGTTGACACAAACAGCGGCTTTTTGCCTACAAATTTAATTTTTGTAATGGCTGGTGTGTGCACAGTTCTTGCTTTTATTCCACTTTATATTATGAAAAAAACAGATAAAAACAGAAAGGCTTAATTTATGTTAAATAAAATTGATGTCAATAACGTTTTAAGTGAATACCCACGGCCGCAATTTTGGCGCGACAGTTATATTAATTTAAACGGCGTTTGGAACTATTGCGTTGCAAACGAAAATGAGCCTGAAATTTATAACGAAAAAATCATCGTTCCCTTTTCTCCGGAGTGCGAGCTTTCAGGCGATGTTACAATATCAAAACCTCACGAATATTTATGGTATAAAAAAGAGCTTACATTGCCTGAAAATTTTAACAAGGGCAAAATTTTACTGCACTTTGGCGCAGTAGATTGGCACACAACAGTTTTTGTAAACGGTGAAAAAGCAGGCGAGCATAAGGGCGGCTACACAAGCTTTTGTTTTGATATTACGCAATATCTAAAGAGCGAAGGCAATGTTTTAGTTGTAAAAGTATTTGACCCACAAGACACAGCGCCGCAAACAAGAGGAAAACAAAAAATTAACAGCGGCGGAATATGGTATACACCGCAAAGCGGTATATGGCAAACGGTGTGGCTTGAAAGTGTTCCGAGCACTTATATACAAAACGTTGATATAACGCCTGATTTTGAAAACGCAAAAGCCTATATTACTGTAAAGTGCAATGAAGATATCACATGTGAAATTACTATAGACGAGCAACACATAAAAGCAAGATGTAACGAAAAAACAGAAATTGATATGCCGAATTTTATAGCGTGGGATATAAATAACCCGCATTTATATAATGTTGAAGTTAAGGCAGAAAGCGATTATGTTAAAACATATTTCGCCATGCGCACGCTAAATATTAAAGAGGATAGCGAAGGCATTAAACGCCTATATTTAAACGGCAAAGAGTGTTTTTGCAACGGTGTGTTAGACCAAGGCTATTGGCAGGACGGCCTATACACAGCACCAAGCGATGAAGCGCTTATATATGACATTGTGAAAATGAAAGAGCTTGGTTTTAATACGCTTAGAAAGCATATTAAGATAGAGCCAATGCGCTGGTACTACCATTGCGATAGGCTTGGCATGATGGTGTGGCAAGACATGATAAACGGCGGCGGCGATTATAAGCTATCTGTAATAACAGCGCCGGCATTTTTGCCAATTAATATAAAAGACAGCAACTACAAAGCCTTTGCAAGGCAAGACGAGAGCGCACGCGAAGACTTTTACACAGAGATGACAGACATGATAAATATGCTAAAAAACAGCCCGTGCGTTGTAATGTGGGTGCCTTTTAACGAGGGCTGGGGGCAGTTTGATTCAGGGATAGCATACGACATGATAAAAAAACAGGACAGCACAAGGCTAATAGACCACGCAAGCGGCTGGCACGACCAAGGAGCAGGCGATTTTAAAAGCTTGCATGTTTATTTTAGGAAATACAAGCATAAAAAAGACAAATTAAACAGAGCTGTTGTTTTAAGCGAATTTGGCGGGTATGCTTATAAAGAAAGCGATGCAAAACATACTAAAAGAGCCTTTAGCTATAAAAATTTACAAACAAGGCAAGACTTTGTTAACGCTGTTAGAAATTTGTATAAGAACGAAATAATACCGGCTAAAACCAAGGGACTTTGTGCTTGTATTTACACACAGCTTTCCGATGTTGAACAAGAAATTAATGGAATATTGAGCTTTGATAGAACGAAAAGTAAAATTAATGCAAATGAAATAAAAGATATATTTGAAAAATTGTAGTATATATATTAAATGCTTTATTATTAAATATATAGCAGTTTAATATATATATATACAAAAAAGTCGTCGCAAACTAAAAATAGTTTGCGACGGCTTTTTATTCGTTACAATTTGTAAATCTAACTCTATTTATTCGCATTAACTTTGTATGCGCAATTAAAAAATTCTGTCGTAATAGGTTTTACAAGCATTGCTCTTAACAAGTTCTAAGTCGCTCATAGTATCACATAAATTTTCTTTTTTAAGCCTATTAAATTACTATAAGCGGTTACAAAATTATAATATTTTTTCTATTGCCTTTTCTAAAATATGTATATCGTCAACCGGCTCAAATCTACCTATCACTTCACTGTTTTTATCAACTAAAAACTTTGTAAAGTTCCATTTTATATCATCGCTTTTTTCGTAGTTTTTATCCATTTTTATAAACATATCTTTTAATTTTTCATTTAATGGGTGGTTAGGGTTATTAAAACCTTTAAAGCCTTTTTGTTGCTTTAAGTATTTAAAAAGAGGGGTTTCGTTTTCGCCGTTCACTTCAATTTTTGCATACATTTCGTAAGGCGTATTATAGTTTAATTGGCAAAATTCTGTAATCTCAGCGTCTGTTCCCTTTGCTTGTTCCCCAAACTGATTGCAAGGAAAATCTAAAATCACAAGGCCTTTTTCACTAAACTTATCATGCAGTTGCTTTAACTCTTCGTATTGGTAAGTAAATCCACAGTGCGTAGCAGAGTTTACAATTAAAATAGTCTTGCCCTTAAAATCTTTCATGCTTTTTAAATTTCCATCTTTTTGCAAAATTTCAAAATCATTTATATTCATGTTTGTATCACTCCTTTTTTTTTATTATATCACAAATTTGCAATAGTTCACTTTGCTGTTTTGATTATCATTCCGTAAAATCGCAAGATAACGGGCGTTTTAATCAACTTTTTGTATGGCTTGTTGTTTAATTAGTATACCAAAAATATAATAAAAATAAAAGCTACACTTCACAACAGTGAAATGTAGCTTTTAACTTGGTGTTATGGAGATTAAGATGGTTCCGATGTTCCAAAATGCACGCCATTGTGTTTATTTTGGTCTGTGTATTTGGATAAATTTGTTGCAACGTCGACATTTGTCCAAGTAGCGCCATCATCCGACGTATAATAATTTATGCCGACGCCAAAAGAGGAGGAAAGTTCTAAATTATTATTTATCGCATAGACTTTATCGTTGCCGATGCCGCCTGTGCCGCATATTGCAGTT
>CAYJGU010000055.1:0-6459 GCA_964369925.1 uncultured Bacteroides sp.
CCTCTGTGTGTATTTCTGCTTTCATCATGTGTATCGACGGTGCGCTTGCGCACAGTCTAACACCATATCTTCCACCTTGGTTTACTATTTCAGGCTCTGCCAAAACTAGTTCCTCCATCGTGGGCATTACTATGCCATAACCGGTTGCTTCCATTTGCTCTAGTGCGTTTCTCATTTTTTCATACTGCACCTTTGCCTTTGCCATTTCCATTACACAAGGCATCAATGACGCTTCGTCTGTAACGCTAAGTCCTGTTATTTCACTTAAAACTTTATAAAACATCTCCGGTAAAAGTGTTAAACTAAGTAAAACACAGCCTGTTGCTAAATCGGCATTTATTAATTTACTATCTTTAATATATTCGCTACACATGTCTAGTGGGCTATTTAACAAATCTTTCATACACTCGCAACCCTCTGCCAATTGCATAGCTGCTTCATATAAAGATTGTTGCAACCAGTTACCCTGTTCTAGTAAAGTTACCCAGCGTGGCATATCAAATGCAATTTCACGTATTGGAAATTCAAAAAGAACAGCTTTTAGTATTTCCGATATATCATCTTGAGTTAAATCTACACAACTTATAGGAAGTACTGTATGCCCATATTGCTCTTCCATTTGCATTGCAAGCGATGCTGCATGAGGACTTTCAGGAGATACACAATTAAGTAAAATAACAAATGGTTTTTCTATTTCTTCCATTTCGGCAATAACCCTTGCCTCTGCCTCTTCATAGGCGGTTCTTGGTAAATCGCTAATGCTACCATCTGTTGTAAGCACTATACCTATTGTAGAGTGCTCTCTTATTACTTTACGTGTACCTGTTTCTGCTGCTATATCAAATGGTACTTCTTCGTCAAACCAAGGGCTTTTTACCATTCTTGGCCGCTCATTTTCAATGTGTCCCATTGCACCGCTAACCATATATCCAACACAATCTATTAGCCGTGTTTTAAATGTCATTTTATCTTCTAAGCTCAAAGTTACTGCTTTTTCCGGTACAAATTTTGGCTCAGTTGTCATTATTGTTCGCCCAGCTGCCGACTGTGGCATTTCATCTCTTGCTCTTTGTGCAAATGCATCATTTTCAATTTCAGGTAAAACCATAAGCTCCATAAATTTTTTTATAAAAGTGCTTTTACCTGTTCTTACCGGCCCAACTACACCAAGGTATATATCACCGCCGGTTCGTTGTGCAATATCAGAATAAATACGATTATATTGCATTTTACTACCTCCTTACTGCAATGACGACGGCACAAGTAATCGCATTCGCTTTTCTACTGTGTCATCTGTTAAATTATTTGCTGCTGCAATTGCATTTGGAGATACTGCGTATCTTCTGGCAATATCAAACAGCGGTTCTCCGGTTTGTGCATAATATATTCTTAAAGCAATGTTATTTTGCTGTTCTTCAAGTTCATCTGTGCAAGTTATTTGGTCTAATACCGTATGTGCCAGTCTTCTGCTTACTATTCCGTCTACTCTAATTAATACTGCAGCACTTGCATTTTCATTTATTTTTTTTGCACTTACGCTAATAACATTAGCTCTTGAAGTTAACAATAAATCTTGTCTGTCATTTTGGTATGTATACGGTAAAATATATTCACATGCTTTGTCATAACAATCTATTTCTCCAAGCTCATTTTGGCAAAACATATGAATAATCACACGACCTCTAATGGATGTACCATTATCTTCTTGTATTAATTCTGGTTGAGCTTGTGTAGCAAAAACTTCAAGAATGTCAACATTACAATCTGGCAAACTTCCCTCTGTAACCGCCTCTGTTTCTACAGAAAATTCGTCTAGTTTTTCTTGTGTATATACAGTACTAAAGTTAAGCTGAGTATTGTAAAGTGTCGAAAAAGCATCGCACACTGCAGTTATTTGAGTTTGTTTATATGTTTTAATGTAAAGCATTGCAGTAACAGTTAAAGATATACTTCCGTTTTCTTTTGTTAACAATGAACTACTGCACGGTTCTACAAATGTAATACTCTCGCACATATCCTCCATAGTATCAATCTCAATTACATCGTTAAATGTTAAACTTTTTTTTGTATGATGCATTGTGTCTGTAGTATATAATATATCTGCATTAATGACCCCTTTTACAACGGCTTTTCCCGAAATAATTTTTGTTTCATTAACAACTGCATTACACTTTATATCTAAAACTGTTTGAGGTAGTTCTTCAAAATCAATTACATCTTCTGCTGTTATTACTTTTTCTTGCACAGTAAGAACTTTAATGCCATTTAAATCACAAGTTTTTTGTTCTATACCTGCGTCTTGTAAACTTGTAATTATATTACTTGCGCACTGTGCTTGTGCACTAACATTTAACGAGTATGCACCCCTAATGTCTATACGCCTTTGGTTTATTGCTCTACAATTTACATATTCGGCCTCTCCGCTAACAGAAATATCAGGTGCAAAGTAATCTGCATTTTGAAGTTCTATTTGTTTTGTAAAAGGAATTTTTTGCTCTGTTTGGCAAAGTGTGTCTTCTTTTTCCGATTGATAAAATACCGATAACCTTAAATAACCATCAAGTGTTAAACGTGCTGCCGACATTTGTTTTTGTAGCACAACCGGGTTAACAAAACATTTTACAATTTTAAATACTTGCGGTAAATAATCTGGAATTAATATTTCGGTTTCAATTGGCAATTCAATTTTTGTGTCGCATACGGTAGTTGCCGCCCATACCGTATCATTTTGTATTTTTATATCCATAGTGCTTGCCCCTTTCGCTGTTCTAACATATTTGTATGCAGGTGTCCAACAATGTATGACGATGTAAAAAAAATAATAAAAATTTATATATAAAACATTTTATTTAATTAAAATGTTTATTACTACTATTGCTTAAAATATATTTGTTATATTAATATATATTAAAAAAATAATAATTAATGCCAAAATAAAAAAATAAAACAAGCACACATATAAAATGTGTGCTTGTTTTTAATTATTATTTATTTACCCGTTTACAAGTTCTTCAATAAGGCTTTTAACTTTCGCATCCATCTCTTCGTTTGTAAACTGACAAGTGCCTACCATTTTATGGCCGCCGCCACCATATTTTAACATTAATTTTCCAACATCAATGTTAGATGTTTTGTTTAACACCGAATAACCTACAGCGCAACTACATCCTAGCCCACCTCTTCCGCTAACGGTCCAAATGCTAATATTTTGCTGTGGATGTAAACTGTATATTAAAAAACGATTTCCTGTATAAATTGGATCTACGCCACGTAAATCGCTAATAATAACATCTTTTTGTACTGTTGTATATTTGTTTACCATTTCAATAAACTTTTCATTTTGTTGCCAATAAATATCAATTCTCTCTTTAACATCAGGCAAAGCCAAAATATCGTTTATATTCATAGTTAAACAGCAGTCTATAAGTTTTTCCATAAGTGCATAATTCGATATTGTAAATTCTCTCCACCTACCAAGACCTGTTCTTGGGTCCATTAAAAATCCAAGTAAAACCCAACCTGTAGGGTTTTGAATTTCGTCTATTGTTAGGTTAGCTGAATCAACATTATCTACAGCTATCATCATATCTTCTAAATTAGGAAATGTTTTTTCCCCACCGTAATATTCATATATAATTCTTGCACAAGAAGGAGCAAGCCTACTTTCGCCTTTATATTTTCCCTCAAGTTGTAAACGCTCATGCTCACTGGAATGATGATCAAACCAAAGTCCGCACCCATTTACATAAGGTACATTTGCAAGACAATCATCAGGGCCAACTTCAACAAGTCCATCTTGCAAATCTTTTGGATGTGCAAATTTCCAGTTATCAATTATTCCTGCTTTTTTTAATAATGCGCCACAAGCTAGGCCGTCAAAATCTGAACGTGTAATTAATCTCATTTTTATTCCTCCGATATTTTTAAATTAATATTTATTCTTGCTATGTTCTACTGCATCATTATAAAGTACAATATAATTTTCATATCTTAAATTACTAATTATACCTTCTTGTACCGCTTGTTTAATTTCACAACCACTTTCGGCTATGTGAGAGCAATCGGTAAATTTACATTTACCTATAAAGGGTAAAAACTCAATAAAAGAGTACTGTAATTGTTCTTTAGAAATATCACATGCTTTTTCCATATCTATACTTGAAAACCCCGGAGTATCTGCCAGCAATCCGCCTGCAACATCGTATAATGTTACCTGCCTAGTTGTATGTCTACCTCTTTTAAGTTTTTTGCTAATTTCACCTGTTTCTATTTTAACATTAGGCAATAAAGCCGATAGTAATGTAGATTTGCCAACGCCTGAATTTCCACAAAACACACTAATTTTTCCATTTAAGTTGTCTTTTATTTTAGAAATACCTTCGCCCGTTAATGCATTTACACAAATTATATCAATGTTGCTTTTCTCATAAATGTCAATTAAAAAATCATTTTCTTTAATATCATTTTTTGTTACTACTAAATATGGTTTAACATTTTTGTTTACAGCAATAGCTAATAATTTATCTATAACAAGAGTGTTAGGAACCGGTTGAACTGTACTTATTACAAGAAAAAAATTATCTACATTTGAAATTGGAGGCCGAACAAATAAGTTTTTACGATTTAAAATTTCAGTAATAACATAAGTGTTATCCTCTAACTTAACATTGACATAATCGCCGGCTACAGGGCTAATTTTTTTATTTCTAAATATACCTTTTGCCCTGCATTCAATTATTCCATTTTCAGTTTTAACATAGTAAAAACCGCCTATGCCTTTAATAATAATGTTTGTATTTAACATTAACAACTCCAAATTATAGTTTTGTAAGCTAAAAATAATAAAATATTATTATTGAGGGCCTACTACATTTGTAACATAATAGCTACCACAAATAGTGCATGTGTGCATATGGAAGCCTACAGAAGTAGCATTTGGAGCAACAATAGACGTAACGTAGCTGTGTGTATGTCCTCCTGAGGATTGTATTTCATGATTTTCAAGCATTCTAGCCGGTTCAGCTGTTCCTGCTGCTGCCGGAGGAGTATACATGCTACCGTCGGAAACAGTGATAGTTACACCACTTCCGGTACTACGTAAAGAGCCGGCAACCGGGTTTTGTGAAATTACAGTTCCTGCAGCGGTATTACCTTTTACTGTCTTAATTTCTGAAACAACAAATCCACTATCAGCTAATATTCCTGAAGCACTTGAACTACTTGTACCTACACAGTTTGGAACGGCAATTTTAGGTCCGCTATCCTCACCTTGGCTTACAAAAAGAGTAACTGTTTCACCTAGAACTATACTACTACCTCTTAAAGGTTCTGTTTTAACAATAGAACCCTCTGGTAAATTCGAACTATCGGCAGGTTTTATTAAAGTAAATAATCCTAACTCTCTTAAAGCATCTTGTGCATCATCTTCGTTCATACCTGTTAAATCAGGTATAACCACATTTTTTTCGCCTGCACAAATTTTTAAAGTAACAGTAGCACCTTCTTTAACCTGTCGTGGAGATTTTGGTCGTTGATCTATAACAAAACCTACTTCGTACTCATCAGTATATATATATTCATATTCAAAAACAAAATCAGCGTAAGACTCATTACCACTAATTTCGCTTTCATACATGCCATTAAAGTTAGGTAGTGCAACTTCCTCTTTAACTACAAATAAAAAGTTTTCAGCGGCTATAAATAAATAAAATACAAAAACTGATGTCATTAAAGTTATTATTGCAGTAAATGTAACAAAAACTTTAAAAATGCTTACAGGCATTTTTACAACAACTGGTTCTTCATAATAATCTTCAATTTCAAGGTCTTCTTCATCTATTTCACTGTCAAGTGCTTGCTCTTTGCCTTGTTTCTCATCTAATTTTTCATCTTGTTCATCTGCTTCAGAAGTTTCCTCTGCTTCGGCCGCTTCTTCTTCAGCTTTCTCTTCAGATGTTTCCTCTTCTTCGGACGCTTCTTCTTTGGCTTTCTCTTCAGAAGTTTCCTCTGCTTCGGCTACTTCTTTTTCAGTTTTCTCTTCAGAAATTTCCTCTGCTTCGGTCACTTCTTCTTTGGCTTTCTCTTCAGAAGTTTCCTCTGCTTCGGTCGCTTCTTCTTCGGCTTCAGCTTCAGAAGTTTCCGCTGGTGCGGCTATATCAACAGAAATAGAATCATTTACATCAACATTTTCTTCGTTTGCAAAACTGTCATCCAAAGATACTTCCAAATCCATTTCATTAGAAATTGATTCTTCTTTTTTTAATACTTTGTTAAACAATGTAGATATTTTTTGCTTAATACTTGTAATACCTAATAAAAATTGACCCGCAATTTCAGGTTTTTTAATATTTAGTTCCCCTGCTTCAGGTATTGTTTCTTCTATCTCTTCGGCTTGCTCAGCCTCGGCAGTTTCTTCTATCTCTTCGGCTTGCTCAGCCTCAGCAGTTTCTTCTATCTCTT
>CAYJGU010000056.1:0-6413 GCA_964369925.1 uncultured Bacteroides sp.
TCGCTACCTCAACCTTGGCAAGGTTGCGCTCTACCAGATGAGCTAAAGCCGCAAACCATGCATATCTTGTATATATGCATTTTTTAAACCGCCTAATTAGTTTACAATATTTTATCAAAAAAGTCAATACTTTTTTATCAATTCAGTTAAAATAAATTTATATTTTTTATTGCAAAAGTGACAAGCAATTTCTGCCTCGTTATCTTCTTTCATCATTTCCTCGAGTTCCTGCTTACCAAGAGACAATAATATTTTTTCTGATCGCTTTTTACTACAAGTACATTTGTATGCTATATTTTGCTCATCTAATATGTTTGGGTTAAAACCTTTTAATGCAATATGCATCATGTCTTCCGGTGTTATGCCTTGTTGCAGCATTTGTGTTACACTTTGCATTGCTAAAATGTTCTTTTCCAAACATTCAATTTCTTCTTGCGTTGCACCCGGCAAAAGCTGAACCATAAATCCACCTGCGCTTTTTAC
Organism: uncultured Bacteroides sp.; assembly: GCA_964369925.1. Classification (GTDB taxonomy): domain Bacteria; phylum Bacillota; class Clostridia; order Oscillospirales; family Ruminococcaceae; genus Ruthenibacterium. The sequence continues at coordinate 484 of CAYJGU010000056.1, forward strand.
TGTCAGGTCCTCGTTTACTAGAACACCTAAACCACAAACTGTCGGCACTTGTTCGCTTTGTGCATAATATGCTGCTATGTCTTCCCCTATTTCGCCACTTATTAGTTGCGTTTGGCCTATATATGGTTTTTTATGTCCAAAGTCTTTAACAACTGAAATAACACCGTTTTTGCCCACAGCAGAGCCTACGTTAAGCTTTCCGTCTTGTCTTAGCTCAATTTCAACAACGTTGTTTGTTACATATCCCTTTGTATCGCCCTTTCCGTTGCTTACAGCAACAAGCAATCCGCAAGGTCCGTCTCCGTCAACTCTAAGTGTAACACTGTCGTCGTTACTTTTTAGCATTACACCCATTAACCCACTTGCTATAAGCAAACGCCCAAGCGCAGCCGTTACAACTGCAGACGTTTTGTGAATTTGTTCCATTTCATTTATCATTTTTGTCGCATCTACTGCACAAAAAATTATTCCGCCATTTTCCGATATTCCTCTAACACAATTATTTTTCATTATACATCACCGACATTTTCATCTTTTTTTGTTGCAGTTATAAAAAATCTTTCGCTTTCATTTATTAACTGGCCAAAATTTTCACCATCAATTATATTATTAATTTCTAAACCCGCTTTTTCGCAAGCATTTACAATTTGCTGCTTTGTATAACTGTACTCACAAAATAATTCACTAAACAATTGCTCATTTGTTATCTTATTTTTTGCGCTAAGTTGTATTTTAGTACTTTTTTCATCATCATCGTAATTATTTATCCACTTGCACGCAACATCATCAATTTCAATTTCAAATTCATTGTTACCAAGCACATATTTGTGCTTATATGGCGTATTCATATCAAATATAAATGGGCAATTAGGTTCTAAAAACAATGCAATTTTTTTTAATGCAACTTCCAAATCTTCTAAGGTACTTATATGGTTAAGTGTATCAAATGTACAAATAGCAGCTTTGTAAGTGCCGTACATATCTAGTTTTGTTAAATTTTGTTGTAAAAAAAGTATGTTGTCAAGTTCGTTTTCATATGCCTTTTCCCTTGCAATACTAAGCATCTCAGCAGATAAATCAACTGCTATCATATCGTATCCGCTTTTTGCAAGCTTAATAGTCATTTCACCTGTTCCGCACCCTAAATCGGCAACTATTCCACTTTTCACATCATATTTTTCAAGTTCTTTTTTTACAACACAAAACAGGGCGTCGTAATCGGCCGCCCGGTTTAATAAATCATAGTAATTTGCAAAATCATTATACGCCATATTAAATATCGTTTTTAATTAAATCGTCAAAGCTTTCGCGCTTTACAACTACTCTATCTTGCCCATTTTTAACAAAAACTACAGGCAAACGCCCAACCCTGTTATAATTTGATGCCATAGAATAATTATATGCCCCTGTTGATAGAACAGCCATTATATCTCCAACTGCAGGTGTTTGCATAGGAGCGTTTTCCTGTATTAAGTCTCCGCTTTCACAACATTTACCTGCTACTGTTGCTACAAAATCTTTTTGCTTTGCCGCTTTATTTGCAATTATTATCTCATAGTCTGCTTGATATAAAGCATATCTTGGGTTGTCGGTCATGCCGCCGTCTATAGAAACATATGTACGATGACCCGGTATTGTTTTAACACCGCCAACACTGTAAAGTGTAATGCCTGTATCCCCAACAATACTCCTTCCAGGCTCTATGCAAATGTAAGGAATCGGAAAATTGTTTTTCTCACAAAAATCATATACAGTTTTAGAAACATTGTTCATATAGCTATCTAAAGCTTTTGGGTCATCTTGTGGCACATACCTAATACCAAAACCACCACCTAAATTTAACTGCTTTATTGTATATCCACAATCGTTTTGCACTTGCTTTGCAAATTCAAGCATAACCTCGGCTGCATGGCAAAACGGCTCAATATCAAATATTTGCGAACCAATATGGCAGTGTATTCCGCTTATGGTAATAGATTGCGTGCTAAGCGCTTTTTTTATAGCTTCCATAGCCTCGCCTGTTTCAATTGCAAAACCGAATTTCGAGTCTATTTGACCTGTTCTAATAAAATTATGTGTGTGGGCATCTATACCGGGTTTAATGCGAAAAAGCACATTTACAGTTTTTTTATTTGCTACAGCAATATTGCTAAGCAGTTCAAGTTCAGGTAAATTATCCAGTACTATGTAGCCAATATTGTTTTCAATAGCCATTGTTAGCTCGGCAGTTGTTTTATTGTTACCGTGAAAGTACATTTTTTCGGCAGGAAAACCAGCTTTAAGCGCCGTGTACATTTCTCCACCCGATACAACATCAATTCCTAAACCTTCTTCGTTCATAATTCTATAAATTTCTTTACAGCAAAATGCTTTACTTGCATATAAAACTATACCGTTTTTGTTGTAGTTTTCATCTAAAGAATTTTTTAACAACCTACAATTTTCACGTATAGCGTTTTCGTCCATAACATATAAAGGTGTTCCGTGCTTAGCCGCAAGTGCCAGTGTATCTATTCCCCCAATTTCTAAGTTTCCGTTCTTATTTACCGATGTCACGCTCACTTTAATTACTCCTTTTCCACATATTCCTCTAAAAATTTTTTTAAATCCTCTATACCATACCCCGAATCGGCACTTGTTAGCATAATTTTTAAGCACCCATATTCTTGGCAAAACTGTTCAAAATACTCTATTTTAGGCTGTATTTCACTTTTTTTAATTTTGTCGGCCTTTGTAAGTGCCACTACAAAAGGTATATTGTAGTGCTTTAAATACTCAAGCATCTGCACATCATCTACCGAGGGTTTATGCCTAACGTCTAACAATTGAACAAGCACAACCCTACCTCTTGCCGCAGAAAAATAAGTATTAATTAGCTCATCCCAGCGTTTTCTTTCACCTTTTGCAACTTTTGCATACCCATACCCCGGCAAATCCACAAAATACACTGTGTCTACATCGTAAAAATTAATTGTCGCTGTTTTTCCGGGTGTGGCGCTAACTCTCGCTAAACTTTTTCTGTTGCATAATTTATTTATAAGCGAAGATTTGCCCACATTCGAGCGCCCTGAGAAAACTATCTCAGGCCTGTCACAACTAGGAAGTTGCGATGACAGGCCATATGATGCTTTAAATTCTGCTAATGCGTAGTTCATTTATGTCTCCCATAAAACTTTAATTATCTATTTAACCTTTCTTTCAGGCTCTTTAATAGCCGGTAAAAGCGCAATATCTAAAACTTCTTGCAAAGTTTGCACAGGTTTAAATTCTACTGCTTCTTTTACCTGAGTATCCACGTGATACAAATCTGGCATATTACCCTTTGGTATTATTATTGTTTTCATGCCTTCCCTATATGCCGCCATACTTTTTTCTTTAAGGCCACCTATAGGCAGCACTTTACCATGCAAGGAAATTTCTCCTGTCATTGCAACGTTTGCGCTTACTTTACGCTTAGAAAGGCGTGATATAAGTGCTGTTGTTAAAGTAATACCCGCACTAGGTCCGTCTTTAGGTATCGCGCCCTCTGGTGCATGTATATGAATATCTGCATCTTTAAAAACTTCTTTTTCAAAGCCAAATTTATCGCTGTGCATTTTAGAATAGGTTATTGCAAGTTTTGCACTCTCTTTCATTACTTCGCCAAGAGATCCTGTTAGCTCTAATTTACCACTTCCGCTAGGTATAAGTTGTACTTCAATAGGTAATATTTCGCCGCCAACACTAGTCCAAGCAAGTCCGTTTGCAATACCAACAGCATCTGCCCTTGAGCAAAATGTAGGTTTAACCCTTTTAGGCCCAAGTAGCTCTTCAAGCGAAGATGCAGATATATTTATAATTTTGTCGTCTCCTGCGGCAATGCGTTTTGCACATTTACGCAACACTTCATTTATAGTTCTCTCTAAGCTTCTAACACCAGATTCTTGAGTGTATCCATCAATTATACTGTATATAGATGATGAACTAAACTTAACAAAATTTTTAAGACCTGTTGCCTTTAATTGCTTTGGTATTAAGTGTTTTTTTGCTATATTGTACTTTTCAATTCGCGTATAACTCGAAAGCTCTATAACATCCATTCTATCTAAAAGAGGCCTTGGTATTGTATCTAATGTGTTAGCCGTTGTTATAAATAAAACATCACTTAAGTCAAACGGTATATCCAAATAATGGTCTTTAAAAGTTTTGTTTTGTTCAGGGTCAAGTGCCTCTAATAAAGCAGCGGCAGGGTCTCCCCTAAAGTCCGAAGCCATTTTATCTACTTCATCTAATAGCAACAATGGGTTTTTGCTTTTTGCCGTTAATATAGCACTTACAATTTTACCCGGCATTGCACCTATATAAGTGCGGCGATGACCTCTTATTTCCGCTTCATCTCGCACACCGCCCAAAGACATACGTGCATATTTACGGCCAAGGCATTGCGCTACACTTTGTGCAATAGACGTTTTACCAACACCAGGAGGGCCTACAAGGCATATAATTTGTGCGGTTGCCTCTGGGGCTAATTTGCGAACTGCTAAAATTTCCAATATACGCTCTTTAACTTTTTTCATGCCAAAATGCTCTTTATCAAGAACAGCCTCGGCTTTTTTAATATCAAGTTTATCTTTTGTTTCTACATTCCACGGAAGTTCAAGGCAAGTATCAAGGTATGTTCTTATAACAGAGGCCTCTTGCGAACTACCTTGCATTTTTAGCAATCTCTCTGCTTCTTTTTGCAATTTTTCATTTGCTTCTTCTGGCAAATTAAGCTCTAATATTCTTTCTTTATAGTTCTCAGCATCATCTCTTGTGTCATCACCCTCATCAAGCTCATCAGATATAACACGCATTTGCTCTCTTAAATAATAATCACGCTGATTTTTATCTATTTGTTCACTTACCTTGTTTTGTATGTCCTTTTCAATTCGCATTACTTTTGTTTCTTTTTTAATAAGCTCCATTATTTTATCAAGCCTACTTAAAACGCTGCTCTCGTTTAATATCTCTTGCTTTTCGGTAAACTTAAACAAAAAGTTTGCAGGTATATAATCACAAAGCATTGCAGGGTTGTCTTGCGTTAGTATAGTATATATAACGTCTTTAGGAAATCTTCTGTTCATTGTAAAATATTCCTCAAAAACGTCTCTAATACTGCGCACTAAAGCTTCAATTCTTGCGGCATCGCTGTTTCTAACACCACGCAATGGCGCAGCTTTTGTAGAGGCAAGTAAAAACCTACCGCTTGAATCTACCGTAAGTAATTTTGCACGGTATTTACCTTCAACCAGCACTTTAACAAGGTCGTCCGACACTCTTAATACTTGTTTAACCTCGGCAACAACACCAAAGCTGTATAAATCTTTAAACGACGGTTCATCTGTATCCATATCACGCTGTGCTACTAAAAACACCGCATTATTGTTGTTCATTGCCCAGTCTATTGCGGCAATCGATTTTTGTCTTCCCACCTCAAAGTGGATTACATTACCCGGAAAAACAACAAGTCCTCTAAGCGCTATTGTTGGTAAGCGCAAAATATCGGCATTTTTATCCAGTATAATTTTAACCTTTTCCGGCATATTTCCCTCCGATTATCTTATATCAGTTGTAAATTAGATATACTTCGACTATTATATTATACACTATTTTTTAATTTTCATCAACTTTAATAAATTATTACGCTAGTTATTGTTGTGTTATTTCAATAATTAGTAAAAAATATTTATAATTAGTTATAAATTAATATTTTTTTAATTTTAAGTAATATTACTTTAGCCTATAGCAAATATCATTTTTTATATAATAATATTTTATCATAAAATTTTTATACTAATGTTAACGTAATATTAACCTGTTATTAATTAAGCTATTGACAAATTCATTTTATTTTTATATTATATTTAAGGAAAAATAATATATGGAGAGATGGCTGAGCTGGTCGAAGG
>CAYJGU010000057.1:0-5735 GCA_964369925.1 uncultured Bacteroides sp.
TTTTTTCTATAAACTCGGTGCTAAAACTTTTTACCGCTTGCTTTATAATATCATCTAGGCTACACGGCGCAAAAAGATAGTCTGTGTTATCAGAGTTTATGCGCAGATACGCCATAACCATTTGCACGTAGCGCTCTATTTTTGAGAGGTCTGTGCTTATTTTTCTCGATAAGGCACTGTCCTCATTTTGCAACAAAAGCCGCATGGAGGCAATAGGTGTTTTTATTTGATGCACCCAAACGGTGTAGTACTGTATTGTGTCTTTTAATCGCAAGTTAAAATCATCTTGTGTATTTCGGTTATGCTTTATTAGTTCTCTTGTAATATTTATCAAATCTTGCTCTACTGCGGAGTTTGGTTTATATGATATATCGGTTAATACTTCAATGTTCTGTTTTATTTGCCTGAGCTCTTTGCGCTTTTTGCTAAAGTGCCTAAACCCAATTGTCGCACAAATTAGCTGTATAATAAAGCAAATAATATAAGGGTATAGCACTGCTACAAGGGGCAAACGGTAAAGGTAAAAAGACAATGAAAATACTGTGAGCAAAAACAAATTAACAACGATGATAGAGCGTTTTTCTTTTACATAATCAAATACTAAATTCATTCTACAATATACCCCGCCCCTACTTTTGTAGTTATAAAGCCGCTTAAACCTATTGCATTCAGCTTATTTCTCAGCCTGTTTACGTTCACGGTAAGTGTGTTGTCGTCCACAAAGCTGTCTGTTTGCCAAAGGCTCTCCATAAGTTTTTCTCTGCTTACAATTTTTTGTTTATTTTGTAAAAGTGTTATTAATATTTTATGCTCGTTTTTTGTAAGCTCTAATTTATGTTCACCAAAAACAAGTGATAAATCGTTAATATTTAAAAACACATTTTTATGTTGCAAAACAGCTGTGTCGCCTGCAAAATCGTAAGAACGGCGCAAAAGCGCCCTCACTTTTGCCATAAGAACTTCCGAATTAAACGGCTTTGCAATAAAATCATCTGCGCCAAGGCTTATAGCCATTACAATGTTCATATTATCGCCGGCAGAGGATATAAACAGTATTGGCACTGTGCTTATTTTTCTAATTTGCTCGCACCAATGGTAACCGCTGAAAAAAGGCAGCGATATATCCATTAATACAAGGTGTGGTTTTTCATGTAAAAATATGTTCAATACGTCTTTAAAATCCTCTGCACAAACTGCCGAAAAGCTCCAGCTTTCAAGCTGCTGTTTTATTAATGCAGATATGCCGATGTCGTCTTCTACAATCATTATTTTATACATATAAAATCCTTTTCAAATTCAAGTTTTTTTATTTTATAGTGTTTGCATTATTTAAACTATATATAATGATATTTTAACATAAAATGAGAAAAACAACACGAAAATAATTTATTTTACTTTATTCTATTTTAAGCTGGCACAATATCACACTTTTTAAAAGAAAGCTAGTAGAATTATAAATAACAATACGCAAAAAAATTTACCACTTAGATATTTCTAAATGGTAATATTTGAATTCTAAATGTACCAGAATAAAACCATCCGTTTTTTAGGCTTTATTCTGATTTTTCTTTTTTTCAAAACCTACGCCGACACATTTGCATTTATGCCATCAATAACACCTTTCATCCCCATCCATACATATAAATCATCAAACACATCCACAACGCTACCTTTATCCGTAAAAGGCGATTGTTGCATCACAGATAAATCTTTCATCATTCCGTTATGCACAATATATTCTACAATATGATTTACATAATAAATCTGCATATCGTTTAGCAATGTGTTATTGGGGTATAGCGAAAACGCCTCTTTCGCTGCGTTCATATCAAAGCCTACTATATCGTGCCCAATTAGATACTTGAGCCGTATGACTTAATCCCAAATTTTATTGCTGTGTCTATTAATGAGGCATTACTAATTAAATAATACTCTACCACATTACTTCGTTATTTAAATATGCCTATATCACTTCTAACTTTTTTCAAAACTATAGTTTCTCATTATTTTCCTTTTATTTTTGGTGCTATTTTTTGGGATCACTTCACGGAGCGCCTTTTTTAACTACTAAATTAAATACAAAGTAAAGTGTCGGCTATTCGCTTACCCTAAAAACCTTGCCCTTTGGCGAAAAAGGAAGGCCTGCGCCATATGGCAATAAAAAAGCGTGTTCTCTGCCGTACAGTATTAAATTTTCTTCACAAAAACCGTCTGTAATAATTAGCATGGGCGCATTTTCGGGGAAATCCTCTGCCCTTTTCAAAAGTTCAATTGCCGGTTGCAGCTGTGTTCCGCCGCGCCCTTTCACCTGCACGCTGCCTGCTATATCTTCAGGCAACATGTAGCCCATGTCGTATGCGTCAGCATCACAAAAAACAACACGCACTGCCGTAACTTCTTTGCTAACACTGTAACTTGCAATTGCTCCAAGGCACTTTGCAAGCAAATGCCTGTCCATTGATCCCGAAGTGTCCAGCACAACGCCGAAAACCCTACCGTCTCTCCCCTGCTCGCTGTACACATAGCTTGCACGCGGTATATTTGGTGTTGAGCTTTGGCGCCTACTTACACGTGCATAGGTGCGCTTTTTTTCAAGCGGCACAAACATTTCATCAAACCACCTGGCAAGCTGAGCGTCCCACGGTATGGGTACATGGTTTAACGCTCTTATCTCTTCAATAAGCCCTTCCGGTAAATAACCTCTGTTATTATGGTTTTCGTAAAAGCTTAGCCCCTCTTCAATTGCCCTGCGGTAAATCTTGTCAAGCTCTGAACCTTCTTTTCGTGTGTACCACTTTTCATCGCTAGGCATAATATCGCCTAGGCCTGTACCTCGCAGTGTTACATAATATTTATTTGCCTTAACTTCCAGCATTATATCGTCATAAACAGCCTCTGCGCTCATATCTTTGTATTTTTCGTCGTACAAAACTCCGTTTGGGCGCTCTCCCACTTGCATTTGTGTAAGCCACATGTTAATTACAAAATCGCACGCAACGTTCCAGAAAAACGCGTCACGCCACTGAGCCCTTGTGTTGTGGCTAAGTGCGGCATGCAAAAATTCGTGCGCCATAATAAACTTACACTCTTCAAAGCTAAGCTTAGCAAGTGGGTTTATGTAAATTTCTTTCAAATCGCAAGGAATTGCCGCCGTTGTAATTTCCATGCGATGGCATAATATTTGGTCTTCAATTATTTTAAAATTAGTTGCAATAGCGCCTAAAAGCGGAAACGATGAAATAAACCACTCTCTTGCCCTTTCGGCAATTGTGGGTGGTTTATTATTTTTTTCGCCACTTGCAGGCACAACGCCGCCGGCAATGTCAACGGCGTCTTTCACTGCTGCACTAAGCGCATTTGCAAAAATCACAGGGTAATCTGGCATTTTACCATAATAACCCCAGTGGTTTTTTTGTGCTTGTTCAAACATCATGTCCGCATGTTCTTCATCGCATGTGCCATATGCAACATACTCTTTAGGCACACCGTTTTGCAAAAAACGTTCATACAGTTTTTCTTCGTTTGTAATGCCGCTGGGCAGTGCACCTGCATAAAAAGGTCTTCCACATTTAAAATCATTCAAAAATTTTTCTACTGTCAAATCGCACGCCATGTTCCAATAGTCTTGCCGCTCTTTTTGCACAAAGTGGCCAAAAGCAAGGTGCAAAATGCAATGCGCAACAATGCGCGCCCATACTTCGGGCTCCTCACGTTTAGATGTGTTTACGTAAATATCGCCGTTTTGTGTAACAACAGCATAGGCATTTTTTGGCAAGCTGAAATGCTGTGGAGTTTTCAAATTCACTTTATCAATTAGGTACGAAAAAACCGTATTTTCGCTTACTATTTTGCACCCCGCTTGGAAATCTCTAAGCGCTACATTTAATCTGTTTTCTTTATACTTCGACATCAGTTTTTATCCTTCTTTGCAAGTCTCGGTAAATCTTTCACAATTTCTATCATAAACCAGTCGGGCAATGTGTTGCCGTCAGTGTCGGCAACTGTAATTTGCGCAATTTCAAGGCTAATGCTTGCAAGCTCTTTTAAAAGTATTTTTGCCCTTTGAACAAGAACTGCAACACTTGAAGATAGCTTTGATTTGTTTTCAGGTAGCTCTTTTATAAGTTGAGCCCTAAAACTTTGTGCCAAAAAGTAAAGCGTATCTCTGTTCTCCGGCTCACTAGGCCACTTTTGGTCACCATTTATTATAGTGTTTAGTGCGTATTTGTTTTTTACTTGCTTTAAAAATGCACGAAATTGTACAGCGTGTTGTGGTGAAATTAACCCGGAAGTAATTATATCTAGGTTTTTTTCTGTAATGTCGTCACCAAAGCTGTATAAAATGTCGCTTAACATATGCCACGAGCGCGGTGTGGAAAACGGCTCTTCTGCCTTTGGTGGCTTACTCCATAAATGATCGGGCCTAAGTGCAATATATTCAAGCACATGTGTGTGCAAACCTTGTGCACCTGCCCAATTAAGCCAGCTGCGGTGGTTTGCTACAAGCTCTACATGGAACATGCGGTTAATTAAAGCAGACGACATTGTTTTCACAATTGCATTATCGTGTGCGCGGTTGCCTGCACCTATTACAATAGAGCCTTTCGGTAAGTGATATTCGCCAATGCGCCTGTCATGTATGAGGCTGTAAAAAGCCTTTTGAACTTCTTGAGAACAAGCATTCAACTCGTCTAAAAAAAGGCAGTACGGCTCATCTTTTGCAATTGTTACAGGCGGGCAAAAGCGGCTTTTGCCGTCTATAATTTGTGGTACACCGATAATGTCCTCGGGTGCTAGCTGGCTTCCCAAAAGTGAAACGCACTCAAGGTTCATTTCAGCAGCGAATTGCTCTACAATAGACGATTTACCAATGCCGGGTGCACCCCAAATAAAAACAGGGCGTATTAACGCTACATTTAATAGCACATCATATAATTCTTCTTGGGTTACTTTTGTTGTAATGTTCATACTTTCTACCTTTAGTTTGTATAAAATTTTACCAAGCTTTATATAAAATTATTCGGTTTTTTAGGGCGGCGTTTTAAAATTGCTTTCCGCAAAAAACAAAATTTTAGTGCATAGGAGTATTTAAAAAGTGCAATTTTGCGCACAATTAGATGCTTGAGCCGTATGAGTTAATCCAATTAAATAATATTATACCACAGTTCTTTTGAATTCTACAGTGTAATTGTGACGCGCTCTATCTTTTAGCGCATCTTCACCCATAGTTGTATAAGATTTTACCCACCGTTGCACTACGATTGCATTAGATATTTCATACTTCTTGCATTGTTTTCTGTACCATACTTCGTTATTTAAATGTGCATGCACCACTTATAACTTTCTTTCAAAATTATAGTTACTCATTGTTTCCCCTTTCTTTTTGGGGTCGCTTCATCGAAACTCAAAGTGCTATCATAGTGGATGCACTATTAATAGTGCCCAGTAAGCGGTGACCATTTTGGTCTGCCCTATGCCCTGATTTTTTCTCCCATATTTCACCGCCCAAACTCGCCCTACAAGGCACTTGAAATTAAGTCAGCCACACACTCGCTATAAATTACAAAAAGCTAAACATGCGCTTTTGTTCGCGCACGTTTCGCTTTTGCTCAGGTGTAATTAATTTTAATATAAAGTAAAATATGCATTTTGATTTTGTTATTTATCTTTTAAATAATCTTTAAAATCACACCCCATAACATCGGCACAAAACTTTGCACCAAGCCTAAACCCCA
>CAYJGU010000058.1:0-5521 GCA_964369925.1 uncultured Bacteroides sp.
CACCTCCAACTATACTCATGTAAAAACTCTCTAAAGTTTCGTCTTTTTCGGTGGCGGAAACAAGCTGAGCACCGTGCTTTGAAAGTGAATTGCTAAGAATTGATAAATTAACTTTTGCGTATATTTCAGCTGATTGTTCTGATAAAACTTTGTATTGTAAATTTAATTCATCAAGTGCTGCAATAAGCGCTTTTGTGCTTGTAACTTCAACGTGTAAACATTTTCGGCATGCGTTTTGAAGTTCAATGGCACTAAGCTCTTTAACCATATTGCCGCTGTCAATAAATCCAAAATGAGTGGCAAGCTTTGAAAGCTCGCCCAATATATGGCTAGATATTAAAACAGTGATGTTTCTTTCTCTATTTAACTTTAAAATAAGCTCGCGTATTTCAATTATGCCCTGTGGGTCAAGGCCGTTTGTGGGCTCGTCCAACACTAAAAAATCGGGGTTGCCGCAAAGTGCAATGGCTATGCCAAGGCGCTGTTTCATACCGAGTGAAAAATTTCTAGCACTCTTATTTCCTGTGTTTTCAAGGCCTACAAGTTTTAATAAATCGTCAATGCCGTCAAACGAGGGCATACCTAAAACTGTGTACTGCTGTTTTAAATTGTCCCGTGCGCTCATGCCCAAAAATATAGATGGCGTTTCAACAACTGCGCCCATTCTTTTGCGCATATTTATAATTTTGGCTTTTTCTTTGCTACTTGTGCCGTAAAGGGTGTAGCTGCCTAAAGACGGGTATTGTAAGCCGCATATAAGACGTATAAGCGTAGTTTTACCTGCCCCGTTTTTGCCTATAAAGCCGTATATCGAACCTTTGGGCACGTGCATGTTGAGAGAGCTTAATGCCTTGAAATCATTGTAAACTTTATAGAGGTTATTTGTTTGTAGTGCGTATTCCATTTTATTCTCCTTTTGTATGTTTTGTTGCAACACTTAAATTTTATTGCATTTATATAATACAAAACAAAGGTTAAGAAAGCAGTTAAGGAAACGGTAAAGAATTGGTTAAGATTAGTTGAAACTTTAATCTGTCATTTTATAACCAATTCCCCAAACGGCCTCTATATAATCGCAGCCGCTAATATCACGCAGTTTTTTGCGCAAATTGCTTATGTGTATTTTTAGCGAATTTTCGGTGCAATCGGGTGTATCTTCACTTATACGTGTTAAAATTGTGCTTTTAGTTACAATTTGTGTGGGGTTTTGGACAAGGAGTTTTAAAATTGCAAATTCGGTTCGTGTAAGTTTTACTGATTTGTCATTTATAGTAGCACTTTGGCTTTGTAAGCTTAACGTCAAATTTTTAAAAGCGAGTTTATCTGCTGCTATTGTATTAGCATTTTTCAAATGTATTTTTATTCGTGCAAGAAGTTCTTGTGTATCAAACGGCTTAGTTACATAATCAACCGCACCGTTTAATAAAAGCTCAACCTTGCCGGACACATCATTTTTTGCACTCATAACAATAACCGGAATGTTTTTGATTTTGGGCAAGACCTCTTCGCCGCATAGCCCGGGGAGCATTAAATCAAGCAAAACTAAATCAGGTGTGTTTATATTTAACTGCAACAATGCCTCTGTGCCGGAAAATGCTTTTAGTACAGAGTAGCTTTCGCCGGCAAGTAATTCGCTAAGCATATCATTTATATATGTGTCATCGTCTATTATTAATATCTGTCTCATAAATTGCCTTTCAATTATTTGTTTAATATATTATTAATAGTATACCACAAAAATGTTTTGATTTTATAAAATAATATATGAATTTGAATTATTATTTATAAAGAGTAGCTGTAAGGTTTAGGGGTGGGTACCGCTAATTCGGTTTCGATAATATGAATGCTATTGATGCGGTAGCTTTTGTCAATTTCTTACTATATGGTGTAAGAGTTTTGTGTTTTGAGTGAAAAAGCAAGAAAATATGAGCGAATAGTACAAAAAAATGACAAATGAGGTGTTATCCTGTACAATACATTCTGTTCTCTAAATACAAGCATTATTTACTGTCAATTAGGGTGCCAGATAATTCGGGGGTGTAGCTCACCTGGGAGGGGGAGCTCGCGGTAAAACGACCCCAAAATAGTATGTGAAAACATTAAAGGCATTGACTTGCAAAAGTCAATGCCTTTAATATTTAATAGATTATAGTAAGAACCAAATTGTTTTAATCAAATTTCATAATTAGTTTAAGCACTCTCTTTGCGCTTATTTCAAGCTCTTTACGTGTGATTGCACCACTTTTTAATGCTTTTAATACACGCTTGGGGTAACCAAGGCCCATTTTTACATCGTTGCCCGCTTTAATTTCAAGGTAATGCTCCGAATATGCCCACCAGTCCGATACAACAACGCCGTCAAAGCCCCATTCATCGCGCAAAATATCGCTTAAAAGCTCTTTACTCTCGGCACACCTAACGCCGTTAACAAGGTTGTACGACGACATTATAACCCAGGGTTGTGCCGTTTTAACTATTATTTCAAACGCCTTTAAATAAATTTCTCTTGCGGCGCGCTCCGATATGCGAGAATCGGAGTATTTGCGGTTTGTTTCTTTATTATTAAACGCAAAGTGTTTAACACAAGCTGCCATATTAATGCTTTGTATGCCCTTTACCATTTCGGCGGCAAGTTGTCCTGTTAGCACAGGGTCTTCGCTAAAGTACTCAAAATTGCGCCCGCATAGTAGGCTGCGGTGAATATTAATTGCCGGCGCAAGCCATATTGCCATGTTGTTTTCCTTAAGCTCTTTTGCCGCTGCAACGCCTATATCGTTTAAAAGCTGTTTGTTCCACGTGCAAGCAAGCAATGTACTGCACGGCCACGAAGTTGTTGCAATGCCTGTTTTGGGGTCAATTCTAATGCCTGCAGGGCCATCGGCCGTAACAGTTGTTGGCACACCGTAATTTGGTATGTTGCCAATGCCAAACGTTATGCCAACGCCCGTGTTTGGCTGCCCACCAAGTAAATTTGCCAAGTCTTCGTTTGAAAGCTGGGCTATAAAGCTTTTTAAATCTGCCTTGTTTTGCGCAACATCTAAAAGCGTAATAACGCCATCTTCAAAAGGGCTCACAAACAAGCGGCTTTCAACTTCTCTTTGCACCGGTGTCATGCACTCCATTTGCTTTATTGTCATCGGCTCAAGAATATTGTTTGTTGCAAGTGGGTTTTCGTTTTGTGTTTCTAGCTGTTCATACGTATTATCGCTTAACAAACGGCTTGTTAAGTGTGTGGGTGTTAGCTTGGCCGAAAGCTGCTGTGTTACAACGTTTTCGCTCACTGTAAAAGCATCGGTTAATGCGGCGGCATTTTTAACGCTGTTACCTAAATAAAACGTATACTCTCCCTTTTCAAGAACATAGGCAGACTTTGCAATTTTACCTGTATCGTCAAATTTTGCAAGGTCGTTAATATTTATTTCAAGGGTTACATCCTGCATTTCTCCCGGGCAAAGAAGTTTTGTTTTTTCAAACGCTATCAATTCTTTTGTCGGCTTTTTAAGCAGTTTTTGCGGCGCATTAACATATAGTTGAACAACTTCTTTGCCGGTGCAACTGCCTGTGTTTTTTACGCTCGCTTTAATAGTTATGTTGTCTTTGTCGGCGCAAAAGCAAGTGTGTTTTATATCAAAAGTAGTGTAAGACAGCCCAAAACCAAACGAGTAGTTAACGCACTTGTTTTTCTCTTCAAACGTTTCAAAGTATCTGTAACCTACATAAATATCTTCGCTGTAATTTACAAATTCTTCGCTCTCGTGAAATGTTTCATGGCAGGGGTAATCTTTTTGCGAGGCTGCAAACGTATCGGCAAGCTTTCCGCTTGGGTTTGTATCTCCCGTTAAAATATCGGCAAGTGCAAGGCCTCCCTCCATGCCGGCAACCCAGGCAAAAAGTGCACTTTGTATGCTATCATCGCTATAAAACCACGATGTATCGGTAATGCCACCGCTGTTTATAATAACTATTACTTTGGCAAAGTTTACTTTAACTGCGTTTATCATGTTTTTTTCGTCTTGTGTTAAGTAAAAATCTCCGTCTTCAAAAAGCGCCTGCGAAAGTAGCATGGGCGTATCTATATTGTCCCAAAGTCCCTCTTTTTTTTGTGTTTTTAAAGTTTGTCTGTCCCATCCCTCACCTGAAAAACGGCAAATAGAAATTACTGCTGTATCGGTAAATTGCTTTGCGCCTTCAAGCAAATCTTCGGGTATGGCAGGCTCTTTTGTCATGCCGGGTATTGCGCCGCTTGCAAACTGGCTTTCAACATTTTGCTTATAAAAATTTACAAGCGGATCAAATATATTAACCTTATCGCCCTTTTGTTTTAAACCCTCGTATAAATTTGTTGTGTATGCACTATTCACTTCACCGGCGCCACCACCGCCTTGCACATAATCTATTGTGGCCTTGCCAAAAAGCGCAACATTTTGTTTTGCTTTTAGTGGCAAAGTGCTTTCGTTGTTTTTAAGCAACACTATGCCCTCACTTGCAGCTTTTCTTGTCAAGCCTATATGCTCTTTGTTTGCCGTCACTTTCAAGCCGTTTTCGCCAAGTGGCAAATTTGGTTGATATTTAAGCCTCGCCCATTTTTCCATTTTAATGCTCCTGTCAAAATATACGTTTTATTTTTATGCTAAAGCGCAATTATATCATCTTACGCATTCTTCAATAATTTGCAAAGATTTTAAACCATCTTCACCAGATATATACGATATATCGTCGTTTATGCTCTTTATAAATAAATTTATAATGCTGCTGTTTTTTTTCGCCTCTTGCATAAGGTTTGTGCAGTTAACCTCTGTGTTGTCTTTGTTAAAAACCTGTATGCTGTCTTTTAGGCAATCAATTTCAATGGCACCGCGCTCGCAGTAAATAGTTGTTTTTTCATTTGGGTTGCCATAAGCGCACCAGCTTACAAAAATGTTGCCAATAACGCCGCTTTTAAAGCGCAAAATAATTGTTGCGTTGTCCTCTACTTCAATAGGCTTTCCATTTGTGTACTTCTTATCAAGCGTGGCAATATAACTTTTAAAATCGTCAATTTCATCTTCTAGAAGGTAGCGCATTAAATCTATTCTATGCACGCCTAAATCTCCCAAAACGCCAAAGCTAGATGCCGCCGAATTAAAAAACCATGCATCTTTTTGGTTAAGCCAGTTTTCAGGGCCGGCGTGCGTAAACGTTGATTGAAACGAAATAACTTTGCCAAGCAGGCCTTGGCTAATTATTTTCTTTGCAACGGCGTGCGGTGATTGCAAGCGCTGATTTTGCGCTACCATTAAAATTTTACCGCTTTTATTTGCAGCATCAATCATATCTTGTGCATCGCTGCACTTAGTTGCCATGGGCTTTTCGCACAGCACATGTTTTTTAGCATTGCTCGCCTTTATAGCTATTTCGGCGTGTGTTGCATTTGATGTGCAAACGCTTACTGCATCAATATTTTTATCTGCAATCAATTCGTCAAGCGTTTCATAAGCTTTTGCGTTGTAAGCAAGCGCAAGTTCATTTGCCCTGTTAAAAT
>CAYJGU010000059.1:0-4546 GCA_964369925.1 uncultured Bacteroides sp.
GGTTTTGCAATAGCATTTGTAACTCCCACCGAAACAAATAATGCGATAAGCGTAACAACAACAGATACTATAAGCAGTACAATATTGATTGCAATAACAAATTCATCTATGATAAGACCCTTTGAAATGTAAACGAGTTTATCAGTAAGTGTTTGGCTTTCATATTCAACCTCTACAATATAATATGTGTCACCCTCAAAATTAACCGACCCTATTTCGTTTATAGCAAGATTTTCCGTTTCTGTGTAGATAATTTTTGCTAAATCATCAGTTATAAAACTTTCATCGTTAAATATTCTTGAAAGTTCGCCATTTCTATTAAAAACAACCAGTTCTGCTGATGTGCTATGGCTTTGCTTATTTATAATAGAAGCCATATTGGGTAAATCTTGATTAGGCAAGGCAGTTTGACTTTCGTCTTGATTTCTATTCGGTAGTGTAATATTAGGTCTGTTTTGACCTGTATTTGGCATAGGTGAGTTTTCGTTTTCCCCAGTTTCAAGATTAGCAGTTATTTCATTTACTGCGTTAAGCAAATCTTCCTCAGCCTGTGATTTTGTATAAAACGAAACGGTAATATTAAAAAGCAACATAATCGTAATCGGTATTAAAACAATGATAGCAAGATAAGGCCCCCGTATTCGTTTTCGTATTGGTGTCATTTTAATCTCCATTCTGTACACAGCACAAATATTTTGAATAATCTCCGTGCAGAATGGAGATTAATTGGCATGTGCGTAAGCACGCCGTTTTAATAATTGATAGCGTGATTTTTCACGCTATCCCTCCAATTCAAGCTTGAAGCCAAATCCCCAAACTGCTGTTATCCTAACATTTGTTTTTACAAGTTTTTTGCGAAGTCTTTTTAATACATCATCGCAAGCCTTAGTGTCAACCTCATAATCAAACTTCCATACATTTTTTAGAAGTTCTTCCCTTGAAACTGCACGCTCAGAGTTTTCAAACATATAAACAAGCAGGCCAAACTCAGTAGGAGTTACATCAAATTTCTCTCCATTTGTAGTACATTTTTTCATTGAAATATCAATCTCAATATTTCCATAACTTAAAATATTTTTCGCTTTTACGGTGTCGCTAAAGGACATTCTGCGAAAAATCGAATTAACCCTTGCAACAAGTTCCATAGGTGCAAAAGGCTTTACTAAGTAATCATCAGCACCCATTGTGATGCCGGTAATTCTATCAAGCTCTGAATCTTTTGCAGAAACTATAATAATTGGAACATTGCTACGTTCCCTTATTGCCGCACAAAGTGTCACTCCGTCTGTTCCCGGCATCATAATGTCTAAGATAACCATATCAGACGGATTTTCCTCAAACTTTTTTTTAAGTGCATCGCCTGTTTCAAAAGTAGTTACTTCATAACCGCTATTTTTCAAAAATCCGCTGATGATATCACGGATAGATTTTTCATCGTCAGCTATATAAATTTGCATTAAATCACCTCTGCATATATTGTAACATAAACAAAATCATAAAGTGATTTTGATAGTGGGTGAGGTTATTATAACATATCTAAAAAACAATGTAAGCACATTAAATGAATTGCCTATACTTTGCCTATTTTTAACCGATGATTTTCCACCGAGCAGTGTATTATACTTTAGTCGCAGGGTGAGCAAAACCAAAAAATAAAATTAACAGCCCTGACAGAAAGGAGAACTATTATGTTCACAAAGAAAATTGCATCACTCGCACTTGCAATGCTTATGGTAATCGGAGGTACAGGTGTTACAGCGTTTGCCGCAGAGCCGGAAGCACCGATTGCACCGGAGCAACAATCAATCTCAATTAGCTTTGAAAAAGAAGCTAAAGCCGCAGAACTTGCTGAAAAAGGTATTTTGCTAGAACAAGCAAAAGCTGACAGAGAAGCTAAGGCTTTAGAACTACAAGAAAAAAGATTATCATTGGCAGGAGCAAAAGATTTTGCAGAAGATATTAAAGCAGAAATGCAAGCAAGTGGCAAAACATTTGATAGATTGACAGGTGATAAATTGCCTGATCTTGAGGCTAAAGCAGAAGACAGAACAGGAGTGGATATAAGTGGAAAAGGCGCAAACAAAGTTATTGCTGATGAAAAAGGTGTAGTAATAAACGGACAAAACACAGGCGATATAGTTTAATTCGTTTTTGATGCTGAATAGGTATGACACACCTCCCAGTGCAACTGGGGGGTGTAAATATACTTTTACTTTACTACAATTTGCATGTGTATACCGGATGATTTTATGCAATTACTTATTTTAAAATTAAATCTCAAAGAAAGCAAACTTAAATAATTAATTTAATAGAAACAACTGCTTCTTGATAAAGAAAATTACATCATGCACACCCGCGGAACAATGATATTTGAAGGCGAGTTTTTATGTGTTGAATAATTTAACTACCGTGTGGTTTTAATTAATATATTATCGGCTATAGCGTTGAAAATTAAAAAAATATTCTGTAACATAACATTTGACAAAAGAATGTTTTTTTAATAAATTAATTTGTAGTGTTTGATGATTTGGTTTTTTGGAAAAATACTGCACCCGAATTAACTGGCATGCACAGCATAATACAAATATAACGATATCACATTGTTTTTTTATTGAAATGGAATTATTTTTGCGTTATTAAATTATAGCACTTTTGAAAACACAGACCTGCTAAATTTATAGCGATATAACGTCAAAAATTGAATATTATATGAGGGTGTAGCTCACCTGGGAGGGGAGCTCGCGATAAAACGACCCTGAGATGAGATTGTTTTAAAATTAAACAAAAAATAAGGTCTGTGTCAAGAAATAGAAATTTTGATACAGCTATTTTATTTCATTGGGGGGTAAACCCTAAAAATTAAATAATTACAGCATATGTCAACAATTCACCGTTTTTATTTGCTGTGATGGCAATAAAGGTTTGTTAAAACACAATGATATGTGCCCTAGCACATATCATTGTGTTTTTTTAGAAACATAGCACATATTGATTAAAAGCTTAATGTGCATGTTGCACAAACTATCAGCTTTGTGATTGTGTATATATGTTAATAAATTTCATTTTTGCAGGTGGGTTTGTTTTTCGTTGACAATACAATTTGTGCTGTGATATACTAAGCACACAGCAAAAAAACAAATAAAACTTTAAATACAGCAGACAATGAGGTCGCTTAAAAAGCACCTTGTGTCTGCTGTTTTTTTATACGTTTTTGCTTGTGGCAAAACCCAAAAAGGCGCACATATTAAAAAGCAATACGCAAGAAAGAGGTACACAATATGCCTACAGCTATATTAAAAAGCAATGTTGAAATAATGCTAAAAGACATTGGCATGGTTTATAAAAGCGAGGACAGCGAAGTTACCGCCTTAACCAAAGTGAGCATGGACATACATAAGGGTGAATTTATATCTTTACTAGGGCCATCGGGTTGTGGCAAAACAACGCTACTGCGTATAATGGCAGACTTATTGCAACCCTCCTCAGGGCAAATAACAGTAGGCGGAGAAAGCCCAAAAGAGGCAAGGTTAAAACAGCGTTACGGTATTGTTTTTCAAAGCGCAGTACTTTACGATTGGCGCACTGTTAAGAAAAACGTTATGTTGCCGCTTGAAGTTATGAAAATACCAAAAGAGCAGCGCGAGAAAAAGGCAATGCAAATGTTGGAACTTGTAGGGCTAACAAAATTTGCAAACAGCTACCCGTCGGAGCTTTCGGGCGGAATGCAACAAAGGGTGGGCATAGCTAGGGCGCTTGCAATTAAGCCTGAAATACTTTTAATGGATGAGCCGTTTTCCGCACTTGATGAGTTTACAAGAGAAAAACTGCACGACGATTTACTTAGAATTTGGCGCAAGACAAACAAGACAATTGTATTTGTAACGCATAACATAGCGGAGTCGGTTTTTCTGTCAGACAGAATTTGTGTGCTCTCACCACACCCGGGAAGGCTTTCTGCAATAATAGATGTAGACTTGCCAAGACCCAGAACACAAGAGATGAAAAACACAAAAGAGTTTACAGACCTTGTGGCAAAAGTGCGAAACAGCTTTGAGGGTGTGTAAGATTAACGAATTAGCTATCTAGCTGTGCGCAGAGAGGAACATAATCTATATGGGGAAAATTAAGAAAATAACAACATCAAAAGTGTTTGTAACGTTAATTTGGGTTATGGCACTAGTAATAATTTGGGAGCTTTGCGCCGCAGTTGTTGCCGAGACTAAAAGAACACCCGAAAATGTACTGCCAAGCCTAGTGGGCATAGTGCAATCTGTAATAAGCACAGACAAAATAAACGGCACACAAACGGCGGTGCAAATGGTGCTGGAAAATGCAGGCGCAACGCTGTCACGTGCGGGGATAGGCTTTTTTGTTGGTTCTTTGCTTGGCTTTTTGCTTGCTTTAATTATGAATTTAAGCAAAATTGTAGACAAAATTGCCGCACCGTATTTAATGTTAATACAAATGATACCAATACTGGGGCTTGCGCCTATTGTAAACGCAATAACAGGCGATATATCGCAAAGCAGAATAGTAATTGCGGCAA
>CAYJGU010000060.1:0-3978 GCA_964369925.1 uncultured Bacteroides sp.
TTAGGCAGGTGCTTTTTTCGCAAATAGGATATATACGAAAAAGAGTGTGGCTTTTGTTTGCCCTCTGTGTTTGTTTCGCATTTTTCTATGCAGAATTTATGGGCGTACCTGAAAATATTGTTTCAGGTGTATCGGCAATTTTGCCGTTTGTATCACTTTGTATAATTACTGAAGTTTACAAGAGCACGGCGCATAATATGAAAGAAGTAGAGCTTTCGTGCAAGCACAATTTGCCTAAAATTATACTTATGCGCCTTGGCATACTGGGCGCTGTCAGCTTTGTAATGCTCGCACTTCTCATCGCTATTGTAGGAAAAAACGACTATGGCACGCTTAGAAATACAGTTTACATTGCCGTGCCGTACTTGTTTACAAGTTATATCAGCCTTTTAATTGTTTCAAAACTGCGCACTAAAGAAACGCTTTATATTTGTGCGGCGGTAAGCGGTGCAATTAGCATATTTGCCCTTATAGCAAACACCAATTATAAATTTATTTACAATGCAAATTTAACTTTTGTTTGGGTAATTTGCTTTGCAATGCTCATAGGGCTTTTATTTTATAGCCTTGTTAAATTCACAAAATTACAGGAGGAATTAGCGTAAAAAATTACGCTAATTAATTATTAAAATGGCGGTGCTACGCACAGAATGGAGATTAAAATGGAACTTGTTATAGACAGAATTACAAAACACTACAAAAATAAAATAGCCGTGGATAGGCTATCGCTAAATTTAAATAGCGGCGTATATGGCCTGCTTGGCGCAAATGGAGCCGGCAAAACCACGCTAATGCGCATGATTTGCGGTATATTAAAACCCACAAGCGGTGAGGTTAAATTCAACGGCATTGACGTGAGCGAGGAAAATTATCGCGATGCCCTAGGCTATTTGCCGCAAGATTTTGGCTATTACCCCGAGTTTTCTGCGCAAGATTTTATGTACTACATGGCGAGCCTTAAAGGGCTTACAAAAGCACAGGCAAAGGAAAAAACAAAAAAGTTGTTTGAAATTGTGTCGCTATCTGACGTTGCGAAAAAGAAAATTAAAACTTTTTCAGGCGGCATGAAACAGCGCCTTGGCATTGCACAAGCGCTGTTAAACAACCCTAAAATTTTAGTGCTGGACGAGCCCACAGCAGGCCTTGACCCAAAAGAGCGTGTGCGCTTTCGCAACCTTATATCAGAGCTTGGCAAGGATAGAATTGTGCTTTTGTCAACGCATATTGTATCGGACGTTGAGAATATCGCAAACACTATCCTTGTTATGAAAGACGGGCAGCTACTTCACAACGGCGCATTAGAGCAAATTATAACTGCCATAAACGGCAAGGTGTTTGAATGTGTGGTTGACAGCAGAGCCGCAGAGCGATTAATGACAAATTACCCTGTTATAAACATAAGGGCAGAGGGCGAAAACACATTTTTACGCCTTGTATGCGATGAAAAACCGCATGAAACAGCCATTGCCGTAAATGCCACTTTAGAGGATTTATACCTCTATTATTTTTCAAAGGTGAGTGAAGATGAATAATTTTTGGGCGTTAGTAGGGTTTGAACTTAGAAAAGTAATTCATAAAAAATCCAGCTATTTATCAACCTTATTGTTTTTGTTTATCATTATCGTTTCGGTTTTAATGAACTCCAACGGCAATTCCGCTTATCACAGTGCTTTGGGCGGCGAAAATTCAAATTTTGAGAATATTATTTTGGATAGAGATGTCGTAAATTCTTCTTCCGGAATAATAACTGAAGAAAAAATACATGAAACAATAATTATCGCTACAAATGGGCTTGAAAACCCTGACAACTACTGGCAAAATCCTTATGGCGAGAGCATTTTAAAGCCTGAGGCTAAAATTGAATTTGCTCTGCCGAATTATAACACTTACAATTTGATCAACGCAATATATAAACAAAATTTTGATGAGAGAACTATTCCAATATCACAAATTTCACCTGATTTAGCTTTTGGGTTTTATGATACTTATAAAAGCATTTTACACAGTAATATAGAAACTGATTCTTTACTAAGTGCTGCTCAAAAAGCAGTTCAAATTGATATGGTTAATGACATAAAAACACCGTTTTACAGCGAATATGCCGATGGTTTTTTAAAAATTGCCACGTTGTTAATTCTTGCAGGTAATTTAGTTTTAATGAATATTGCTTTTATAGTTGGAAATATATTCAGCTATGAATATGACCGCAAAACATCTTTTGTTATTTTAACTACCAAAAACGGAAAATCTACTGTTATATGGGCGAAAATTACAACTTGTGTAATAGTATCTATTACAATTTCCGTTATTCTTTTTGGAGCATATTCTTTATTGTATTTATTAATTTATGGCTTTTGTGGGTTTAATGTTCCTATTCAGTTTTTAACAGGGTTTGAATTTAGTGTATACCCTATTTTGCTGTGGGAATTTTTAGCTATTATTTGGCTTGTCGTTATAGTGGTTGCAGTTTCATTTTCGGTTTACTGCGCCATGATTTCATCAATTACTAAAACATCAGCCTCATCAATATCAGTTATTTATATGACACTTATATTACCACTATTTTTCCCTTCATCAAGTAATGTAGCATTAAATCAAGTTACAAGTTTAATTTTTCCTCGGACAATGAGTGTAAATACAATATTTAATAGCTACTTTTTTGAAATATTCGATATCGTATTAAAGCCATATAACTTTTATATTTTTTACTATTTGTTTTTAGCATTTATATTTGCTTTTATAACAAAAATCGGCTTTAAAAACCATCAAGTTTGTTAGGAGATTACTTTAAATGAACAATTTTTGGGCATTAGTGCGCTTTGAGCACAAAAAAATATTAACAATTAAATTTTTAATCCTGTTTTTGCTTTTGCTTGTTTTTATTTCAATTTCCTCGGTTGGCATACTTATAGGCAATGTTTACACCGACGGTGAAGTAAGCGGCACAAAGTATGAAGCATATTTACAAGATAAAAATTATGAACTAGCGCTTTCCGGCAAAGAGATTGATTTGGAACTATTAAAACAAACAAGAAATGCCTATGCAATGTTCCCTGAAACAGGCACAATAGAAGAACAGCGACAAATTGCAGAAGAATATATTGAGCCGTATGAGGACATTGGCAGGTTTTTAACAACATATTACGGCGTAAAAGATTGGGCGGATATAGGTGCATTAACCGACGAACAGCTTGCAAATTTTGATGATGCGATGCTTAGCTCTATAAACGCAAATATTGAAAAGGCTTTTATAAGCGATAGTTCAAAAAACATGCTGTTTTCTTTATCTGAAAAAATAGAAACGCCAATTACATTTCAATTTGGCACAGGGTATGAGCTTAGCGTTACTATGGTGGCATCAAGCGGTTTAATTTACGCCTTTTTTATAACAGTATTCCTCTCGGGTATCTTTTCAAGCGATTATCGCACTAACGTAATTTCCTTGCAACACACAAGTAAAAAGGGCAAAACTTTGCTGTTTAAGGCAAAAATGTTTACAGTTTTCAGCATCACATCAATTACGATGCTCGCCGTTATTTTAACAACAACAATAGTGTGCCTTTCGGTTTATGGGGCAGAGGGTATGCACTCGGCTTTTCAAAATTTCAACAGATTATCGCCATATCCTATGAGTATATTTGAGATTATGCTAATTTATTTTGTGGTAGTTTTTATAGCAACGTTGCTGTTTGCATTTATAGTCAGCTTTATGTCAAGCGCTACAAAATCAAGCGTTGCAGTGCTTGGCGCAGGCAGTATAATGCTAATTATTCCGCAATTTATAAATGTACCGCAAACTTACCCTACAATATTTAAGCTATTTAATCTTTACCCAACATCTGCGTATATAGATTATAATATGTTCTCGAATATGCTTTACGAACTCGGAAATTTATCTGTTTTGCCATTTGTATTTATACCCCTAGTGCATTTGTTTGTGCTAACTGCATTAATATTTTTATCACATAGAATTTATAT
>CAYJGU010000061.1:0-3637 GCA_964369925.1 uncultured Bacteroides sp.
CTCAAGAAGTTTTAGAGACAGGTAAATCCATTTTTTACATGATAGAGTCTAACCCGGGCCCGGGCTTAGGTTTACTGCTTGCTTACGCATTTTTTGGAAAAGGCAGTGCAAAAAGTTCAGCATCTGGCGCGGCAATCATTCACTTCTTAGGCGGCATACATGAAATTTATTTCCCATTTGTACTTATGAACCCAATATTAATTTTGGCAACTATTGCAGGCGGCGCATCCGGCGTGTTTATTTTTTCAATGTTTGATGGCGGTTTAACAGGTCCTGCGGCACCGGGAAGCATAATTGCTCAAATGATAATGACGCCAAGCAATGCCTACTTTGCAAATATTTTTGGTATAGTTGTGTCTATAATTGTTACATTTGTAGTGGCTGCGTTACTGCTTAAAAAGTTTGGCAAAGATGCAGATTTAGACAAAGCAAAAGAAGAAGTACAAGCGGCCAAAAATCAGGCAAAAGGCATTGTAGTTGAAGCAAGCTCAATTGTAAACGAAACAAATTTTAAAAGCGCTAAAAAAATTGTTTTTGCATGTGATGCAGGCATGGGCAGTAGCGCAATGGGCGCAAGTAAACTGCGCAAAAAATTAAAAAATGCCGGTATTACCGATATTGAAGTTATTCATCACCCTGTAAGTGAAATACCTCAAGATGCCGACATTGTTGTAACACATGATCAACTAAAAGAAAGAGCAACTAGGGCTAACCCGAACGCTTACCTTGTAACTATACACGACTTTTTAAATGCGCCCGAATATGAAAAACTTATAAGCGATATTAAAGAGCAAAAAGGAGTATAAAATGACTACAATTAACTACACAATTACTGACGAGCAAGGAATTCACGCAAGGCCTGCAGGGCTTTTGGCAAAAGAGGCTCAAAAATTCACCTCTGCCATTACAATAAATAAAGGCGAAAAAACAGCAGATGCAAAAAAACTGTTTGCTCTTATGAAACTTTCGGTAAAAAAAGGCGAAGAGCTTGTTATTACAGTAGATGGCGAAGATGAAAAAGATGCTACAAGCGCAATAGAAAGCTTTTTAAAAAGTAATTTATAAAAAACACTGTAAAACAGGGGGCAATTAAATGCAGATAATATCGCAACGGCTAGCTAAAATTTTTCAGTTGCTAATAGAACGCGGAAAACCTATAAGTGTTAACGAATTTGCTAAAATTTTAAACGTTAGCAGGCGCACTGTATTTAGAGAGCTTGAAAACATAGAAACTGTTTTAGACAAATTTAATATAAAGCTTGAAACAAGTTTAAAAGAAGGACTTTATTTAAATGGCGATCAAAAAAACATAGACGAGTTTAAACAAACAATAATTAAAACTCAAAAAAACATAGCATTTCGTAAAGACGATAGGCGAAACACATTTGCCCTTGCACTGCTTGATAATGTCGATTTTCAAAAACTTTACTATTATTCCAGCATTTTAGAGGTTAGCGAGTCCACCTTAAGCTTAGACCTTGACGTGCTTGAAAATGAATTTAATAAATTTAATGTAGATTTGTTGCGAAAACAAGGACTTGGCATAGCAGTGCAAGGCCTAGAAAAAGATATTCGAAAAGCCATGGTTTACTATTTGTCCAAAATAGAAGATCAAAGTGAAAACAACGAAATTTTGACAAGTAAATTTAAATTTCCAAAAGATAACATTACAATAGAAGTGAATAATATATTGTCACGTATGTCTTTACAGCTAGACTGGATTACACCCGATACTTTAAAAATTTTACAATTAAGACTAAGCGTGCAAATTTCACGTATATTGAAAAATCAACACGTGAAAGAGGAAGAACTTTTTACACACAGCGGTGTATTATGGCAGCTGTCTAAAAAAATAGCAGACGAAATACAAAAGCGCTTTGAGATAAGACTTAGCGATTTTGAAGTTATAAGAATAAGCAAAGGGCTTATGGCTTCGCGGGCAAAATACAAAAACCCAATAAACGAGCAAGAAGAAACCTTAGCATATAACAAAGCGTTAAGTTTAACTTATTTACTTATAGAAAATTTTGATGACAGACTAGCTCCTACACTTAAAAATGATGAAGAATTTGTTAGAGGGCTAAGTGTTCATTTGTGGTCGGCAATAGAGCGAATTAAAAACGGCTATGAAATACAAGACCCCCTAAATGGGCAAATAAAAGCAGAATTCCCCGATATATATAAGCGCTCTTTAACTGCGTCGCAAGTATTGCGACAAGAGTTTGGCAAAGACGTGCCCGAAGGAGAAATTGTTTGCATAGCAGCACATTTTGGGGCAGCAGTAATGCAAATAGGCTGCAAAAAGTTACACCGCAAACTAAAGGTTGCAATTATTTGCCTTGGTGGAATAGGTGTTTCTTATATGCTTAACAGCCAGGTTAAAAAGCATTTCTCTAACGAAATTACCGCGGAAGTTTACGATTATAAAAGCAAAGAACAATGGCAAAACAGCGATTTTATTATTTCAACCATACCACTTGAAATAAGCGAAAAAACCGTTGTAAACGTAAGCCCCATACTTACTAAAAAAGATTGCGACATAATTAGAAGCACCATAGAAAACTCTAAAGCAGTTTGCACCGACTTGCAACATGAGCACATAGGAGAGTTAAACACAAATATTATAAGCGCAAAAAGCCACCTTGCAGAAATACAGTCAATTTTGAACAATTTTACAAACATTATAGTAAGTGATGTACACACAGTAGATGACATAGCAAAGTTTGTGGGACTTCGATTTGCAAGCAACGAAGAAAACGGAAAGCTAATTTACAACGACCTTATAAAGCGCGAAGAAATTTCTTCACAAGTTATAAAAGGGCTTAACTTACTTCTTTTGCACTGTGTATCTGCCGGAGTTAAACAACCATTAGTCGCTATGATATCAACAGATAATGGTGAAATAAAAAACACTTCCGACGAAACGGCAAAAGTATGCCTTGTGGCCTTACTTCCACAAACAGCAAGTGCCGAAGCAAAAACAGCAATAGGGCTTATAAGTAGCGAAATAATAGAAGACGATTATTTTTTAAACAACCTTATAAATATAGACGAGAAAGCTGTGTTTTTAAAATTACAGCAGTTAATGCAAACTCATTTGTCACAATATTTCGGGCATTTATTTAGGTAAATATCATCAACAATAGTTAAAAATACTTATTTTACTTAGCTTTTGCCTTAAATATAATAAATAAAGGAGACTTATACATGTTAAACGCAGAAAATATACTTTTAAATCAACCGGCTACAAATAAAAAAGACGCAATAGAGCTTTGCGGAAAACTTTTAACAGATGCCGGATATGCACAGGCGCCGTACACCGAAGGTATGATAGCACGTGACAAAAGTTTTTCCACCGCCATAGGTAACATGATAGCAATTCCTCACGGCGAAAAAGAATATAAAAAATATATAAATGAAACAGGAATTTGCGTAATAACTTACCCCGAAGGCATAAAGTGGGACGAAATGACGGTAAAACTTGTTGTGGGCATTGCGGCACTTGGCGATGAACATTTAGATATTTTAGAAAATATTGTAGATGTGCTTGAAGAAGAGAGCGATGTTGAAGATTTAGTAAACGCAAACAGCAAGGAGAAAATTATAGAACTTTTTACAGGAGGCAAATAAATGATAA
>CAYJGU010000062.1:0-3262 GCA_964369925.1 uncultured Bacteroides sp.
TAACAGGCACATTTCTCATTTCGCCCGATGGTAGACGTACAAGAGCATATTTGCCCTCTTTAGCCATTAGTTGAGCTTGGTTGCCTGCACTGCGTACAAGTTGTGCGCCTTTGCCTGGGTAAAGCTCAATGTTGTGTATTGTTGTACCAACAGGAATATTTGTAAATGGTAAGCAGTTGCCAGGTTTAATGTCGGCATTAGGACCGCTCATTACAGTGTCGCCTACTTTTAATCCGTCCGGTGCAATAATGTACCTTTTCTCGCCGTCTTCGTATTGCACAAGTGCAATAAATGCCGAACGGTTAGGGTCGTACTCAAGTGTTTGTACTGTTGCTGGCATATCTGTTTTATTGCGTTTAAAGTCTATAACGCGGTATTTTGTGCGGTTGCCGCCACCGTGATGACAAACTGTTATGCGCCCTGTGTTGTTGCGGCCTGCAGATTTTTTCATAGGTTCAAGCAAGCTGCGTTCAGGTGCTACTTTTGAAAGCCCAGAGTAATCCGTAACGGTCATGCCTCTGCGACCGGGAGTTGTGGGCTTAAGCTTCTTAATAGCCATTATCTCTCTCTCTTTCTTAACTTATGATGTTATTATCGGGGTCATATCCCCATAGCTGGCTCCTATTCGGAACCTATACATTTAATTAAGTCATTGATTCGAAGAATTCGATGCCTTTAGAATCTTTGCTTAATGTTACAATGGCTTTTTTGCTGCTTGCTGTGTAACCACCGTGTCTGCCTTGACGACGAAAACGTCCTCTTACAGAAAGAGTGTTAACTTTAACAACTTTTGTGCCGTTAAAAAGCTCTTCAACTGCCCTTGCAATGTCTATTTTAGTTGCTGTTTTAGCAACTTTAAATGTATATTTTTTATCAGGAATGCCTGTCATAGAGGCTTCTGTGATAATGGGTGCCAAAATTACATCTTGTGGTACTAATTTCATTATGCATATACCTCCTCAAGTTTTTTGGCTGCATCTACGCTTATAACAAACTTACCTTGGTTTAGCACTGTGTATGTGTTTAGGTTGTTTGCTGTTGTTGTAACTACGCCCGGAATGTTATTAGCACTCTTTACAAGCATTTTGTCTACTTCAGGAGTAACCAAAAGTGCTTTGCGTGTTACGCCAATTGCGCTTAGCATGTTAACTACTGTTTTTGTTTTAAACTCTTTTGCGCTTAGCTCATCTATAACAATAATGTCTCCGCTTAATGCTTTACTTGAAAGAGCACTTAATATTGCAATGCGTTTAACTTTTTTGTTTAAGCTGTAGCTGTAATCGCGTGGTTTTGGGCCAAGAGCCACACCACCGTGTGTCCATTGTGGGCTACGTATGCTACCTTGACGTGCACGACCTGTACCTTTTTGGCGCCATGGTTTACGTCCGCCGCCTCTAACTTCACTTCTTGTAAGTGTGCTTTGTGTGCCTTGGCGTTGATTCGCCAAAAAGTTAACAACAGCAGCGTGCATTACTTTTTCGTTTGGTGTTAAACCAAATACTGCGTCGGAAAGCTCTATTGTACTAACTTTCTTGCCGCTCATATCTAAAACGTCAAATTTTGCCATTTTGCTTTCCTCCTTTACGCTTTAACGCTATCAGACAAGCATACAAGCGAGCCTTTTGGGCCTGGTATTGCGCCTTTGATAGCTATTAAATTATTTTCTGCATCTACTTTTACTATTTTTAAGTTTTGAACTGTAACACGTTCGCTACCTAAGTGACCCGGTAATTTTTTACCTTTAAATACACGTGAAGGAGATGAACATGCACCCATAGAACCTGCATGACGTGCAACAGGACCTGTACCGTGAGATTCACGCAGACGGTGGCCGTTCCAACGTTTAATTGTTCCGGCGTAACCTTTACCTTTGCTTGTGCCGATAACATCAACTACATCGCCAACTTCAAAAACGTCTGCTTTAACAATGTCGCCAATGTTAACTGCGCTTACGTCTTCAAATCTAAATTCTCTAAGTGTTCTTTTTGGTGCTACTTCCGCTTTGTCAAAGTGACCTTTAGCAGGTTTGTTTACTTTCTTGGCAGATACATCACCAAATCCCATTTGAACTGCAACGTATCCGTCGCTTTCAACTGTTTTCTTTTGCACTACTGTGCAAGGGCCGGCTTTAACAACAGTTACCGGTATTACTTTACCGTTCTCGTCAAAAATCTGTGTCATGCCAACTTTTTCGCCAATAATTCCTTTTTGCATAATAATTGCCTCCTTATAGGTTATTGGTTGACGGCTTTGCGCCAACTTGACCTCGCCTACCTTGTTGAGTGTTTGTTAAATTGTTTTGCGTTTACTTGTAACAGTTGGCGCAAATGTGTGCGCCCTTATTATAATGTAAGATTTACAATTTAATTTCAATTTCAACGCCGGCGGGGAGTTGCAAGCTTGTTAAGTCTTGCACCGTTTTGTTAGACGGTTTCAAAATGTCAATCAGTCTTTTGTGAGTACGAGTTTCAAATTGCTCACGGCTATCTTTGTACTTGTGAACAGCACGTAGAATTGTAACAACTTCTTTGTCTGTTGGCAGCGGAATTGGACCCGAAACACGTGCGCCGCTGCGCCTTGCCGTTTCTACAATTTTCTCTGCTGCATTGTCAATAAGTGTTGCATCGTAACTCTTTAAACGAATTCTGATTTTCTCTTTGACTGCCATAGTTTTGCCTCCTTACGATTTTTTAATAAGCGGAGCCATTGATAAATACCTAACACTGCGCCGGGTGTTTCATCTATTTGCATCAGAAAATCCGGTGAACCGCCTTGCAGTTCCTCCGGAAACACATTAACAAATTAAAATGAACATTGGTTTGCACGCAAATGCGTTTACAAACATATCCCTTTGCCATCTGTATTGTTTCGCCCGGTTCCATGATCGGACATACTCGGCGGAAATAACCCGTGATAACCACGGCAACCTCCCGCTTCAGCGCATATCTAGCTCTGCGTTTTCCCTAAAAAGCGCAGGGATTCGCAGTCGCCTAATAATAATATCATAATTATATGCATAATGCAATATTTTTTTAATGTTTTTACTAATATTATAAACTTTGTATGTTTGCACAAAACTATTGCAATAATTATAAAATTTATATAAATAATCCGCATGGATTATTTATTGGCATAATTGACGGTTGCCTCATAAAGGCGAGTCAATAGCCATAAAATAAAAAGTATATTGTACAAAGTACAATATTTATAATCCGCATGGATTATTTATTGGCATAATTGACGGTTGCCTCATAAAGGCGAG
>CAYJGU010000063.1:0-2469 GCA_964369925.1 uncultured Bacteroides sp.
CGTTTGGCATGGCACCACAGGCAATACCATTTGTAATTATTCTTGTGGCAGCGGCTAAAAAAATGGGCTACGATGAAACTGTTGGCGTAGCTATTGTTGTGCTTGGCATTTACTGCGGCTACACGCCCGGTGTTTTAAACCCATTTAATACAGGTATAGCACAAGAAATAGTAGGCCTGCCTATTTTTTCGGGCATGGGTTTGCGCATGGTTTTGCTTGTGGGCTCACTTCTAATAGCCTACCACCACACAGTAAGGCACGGCAAAAAATATAAAGCCGCAAACACACTTCAAAGCAACAATGTTATCGAAAACGATAGTGCAAACACGACGCAAAAAACAACACTTAGCAAAACAGATGTTTTTATTTTAAGCATGTTGTTTTTAACAATTTTGGCACTTGTTGTAGGTGTGCTTTTATTTGACTGGTACCTTGAAGAAATGTCGGCACTGTTTTTAGTTATGGGCCTAGTTGCAGGCTTATTACACCACAAAGGTAACTTAGAAAATGTGATGAATGATTTTATAAACGCAACGAAAGAAATGTTTACTGTAATAGTATATGTAGGCTTTTCAAGGGCAATTCTTGTTATTTCAGAAGATGCATTAATCATGGACACTATTGTTTACTATTTGTCTGTGCCTCTTTCAATGATGAATAATGTTTTTGCCGCAATAGGAATTTACCTCTCTCAGGGTATATTAAACTTCTTTATTCCGTCTTCAACAGGGCAAGCAGTTGTTATGATGCCTATAATTTCGCCGCTAAGCGACCTTGTGGGAATAACACGTCAAACGGCAGTTTTGGCATACCAAGCCGGCGACGGCTTTTGGAACATGATTACGCCAACACATTCTATGCTAATGGCGTCACTAGCGCTTGCTGGTGTTTCTTTCAGCAAATGGTTTAAGTTTGCATTTACACTTGTGCTAAAGTGGAGCTTGCTTGTGTGTGCACTATTGGCTTTTGCGGTTATTATTAATTGGGGGCCGTTTTAACTTAAGATATTTTAACATTTTTGGAATTATCCTTTTTATATAGGATTGTTTTGCGTCTGAAATTTAACGGTATCTATTTTGTAAAGCCAACACATCTCAGTGTGATGATTTGAAAGTCTGATAAATGCGGCGTATTATCACTAAAAAACAGGCTTAGGCTTTAAGGCCCTGAGCCTGTTTTTTTATTGAAGTCTAAAATTAAAAACCGCTTTCGGGTAAGTTCAAGATTTTTATCACTATAAATATGCCCTAGGTTGGTTGCTATTCCGTGAGCAGAAAAATAATCAATAGAGCATAAACCAACAATACGCACGGTGGGTTTGTCTCCATCTATTGTTGCAAGGGAAAGAAGTGTATCTTTACCAAAGCGCTCATTTAACATTTCAATATCTTTTTGTAGTTTTTCCTTAGCCATTGTATGTATTCTCATGTTTATTGGCATATTTGGCGGTTGCGCCGTAAAGCATGAGCCGAAAGCCATATAATTAATTAATACTAGACTTCATTATATCATCTACATTAAAAACAAACAAGAAAGAAGTGTTGAAATTGCAAATGCAAATCAACCAAATATCAACAAAAAGCTTGCGTTTAAAATAGCTTGGTAAATACGAAAGCACAAAACAAAATTATGTGCGCTACGTGCTACAACGCTAGCAAGGTGAGTTTTGGGGTTTATATGGTTGTAGTGCTTATCTGAAATTGAACTTTAAATCATTTAAAAATCATGTTATACTGTGGTAAAGATTATTTATATAATGCATTGCATTATATACTTTTTATTTTATGGCTATTGGCTCGCCTCTTACGTGGCAACCGCCAATTATGCCAATAAATAATCCTGCGGATTATTTATATAACAGAAAGGTTGAGGATTATGAAAAAGATAGTAATCGGTTTAGCTGCATTGGCCGTGGTGGTAATCGGAATTTTTGTTTTTTACAACTCCACCAAAAGCGAACTGGAAATAAGCATTGGTGCTCCGGTAGATGCAAACACAGATCAATATAGTGAAAGTTTGATTATTGCACTTGGCACAAAAGAATATTCAGATGAAGTTTATGCTCAAACTACTGAAATTCTTGATAGATTTTATGAAAACCAAGCGGAAGTTTTCCCTACTCTAGGAAAACCATATCACATTGAAGTAAAAGTTCGTTTTGAAGATGGCAAAACAATCATATCTAACATCGGAACATATACCGATGAAAATGGAAATACACAAAATTACGAAGATGAATTGGTTTTCGACTTTATAGTTACGGAAAAAGTTACTTATCCTGAATAAAATGAGCATACCCCAGCTCATACCCTCTCAAAATTAACACTTTATTTTCAACTGTCCACTAGCTTTGAGCAAAACATTGTAGTATGCTTTGCTCAAAGCTATTTTTTATAAGAAAGCGAGGGCATAGTAATGAAAAAACGTCTATTCAAAATGGGTGAAATTGAGAAAAACATGCTGCTTGTG
>CAYJGU010000064.1:0-2383 GCA_964369925.1 uncultured Bacteroides sp.
CAATATTACCATAATTTACCAATTATAACAACCCTTTTTTGGAAATATTTTCTAAATATGGTAAATGATATATGTTTCGACACAATATCCTGTGCAAAATATAAAATTTTGTGTCAAGTAAATTAGAAAAATGTATAAATTAAATGGTAATGTAATGCAGCAAAAAGTAAAACATTTTACAAATATTATGCGTTTATAAACAAATTATAAATAATTATATAAATTACTTGCATAAAGTTATTTTAAATGATACAGTATAAAAAAGAACAATTTTTGAAAGGGGAATTAATATGGCAATAGTATTAACAAAAGATAATTTTGATAGTGAAGTATTAAAAGCAACACAAACAGTTCTTGTAGATTTTTATGCAGATTGGTGTGGTCCATGCAAAATGATGGCACCTATAATTGAAAAACTAGCACAAGATAGAACAGATGCTAAAATATGTAAAATAAATATTGACGATGAAGCTAAACTTGCAGAAAAATATGGAGTTATGAGCATACCAACTATAGTAGCTTTTAAAAATGGACAAGAGGCAGGCCGAAGTGTTGGACTTGTATCGCAAGACAAACTTGAGGATTTAATTTAAGTTAAATAGTTTTTTATAATTAATATTAAAACCGGCTATGTAAGTAATATTACATAGCCGGTTTATTTATAAATTAAATAATTAATCTATATTCGATTTTCCAGTGTTATTTAGTAAAGTTTTAATTTTTTCATGTGGATTTATAATTCTTCCAATAGACATATCGTGGTTTAAAGCGGCAATGAAGTACGCTATATATTTTGATACATCAACCTCATAAAACCAAGGTCTACTTAAAAGTTCCTCAGATCTAAAAGTTAAGTTTGTACCAAAAACTCCTGAAATAACGCCTTCTTCATATGCTTTATCAAAATCTTTTAACCCATTTGTAAATATAGCGTACGTTGCATTTGCAAAAATATTTGCTGCATTTTTATTTTTTAGCTCATATGCAATATCAAGCATACTCTCCCCCGAAGAAATTATATCATCGGCGATAAAAATATTTTTGCCACTTACACTTTCACCTAAATACTCATGTGCTACAATTGGATTTCTTCCGTTTACTATTGTAGAATAATCTCTTCTTTTGTAAAACATTCCAAGGTTTGCCCCAATTACAGAGGCATAATACATGTTTCTGTTTAAAGCACCTTCATCCGGACTAATAACCATAAAGTTATCTCTGTTCATTTCAATGCCAGGAAAAGCTTTAAGAAGAGTTTTCATAACTTGATATGTTGGCATAATATTATCAAAACCCATTAACGGTACAGCATTTTGCATTCTTGGGTCGTGTGCGTCAAATGTAACAATGTTTGCAACACCCATTGCATTTAACTCTTGTAAAGCAACAGCGCAATCAAGGCTCTCTCTATAACTACGCCTATGCTGCCTGCTTCCATATAATAAAGGCATAATTACATTTATTCTATGTGCTTTACCACTTGCAGCTTGAATTAACCTTTTAAGGTTTTGGTAGTGGTCATCCGGAGACATGCAATTGTTGTGTCCGAATATTTTATATTTTTCATTGTAGTTACCAACGTCCACAATAAAGTATAAATCATCACCTCTAATAGTGCTTTTAATTATTCCTTTTCCATCGCCGGATGAAAACCGTGGACACTCACTTTGTATAATATATGTTTCTTTATGCTCTTTCGATAAGTTATCCCATTTTAATAAATGCTTATTAATCTTTTCACATAGCTCGCCAGCACCGGGTACTGCAATGAGCCCAAGGTCTGCAACGCTGTTTTCTTTACTAAAGGTTGGCTGATTTTTTTTTGCATTGTCAGTCATTATTTAACTCCCACAATAAAATTACAATATTTTTTAATTTTCAGTTTACTAATGCATATATATTGTAACATAAAAGTATAGTAAACTACAATTTTTTGTTTAATTTTTATATTTTTGACATAATGTAAAAAATATATTAACTTTATGTAATATTAATAATCATTTTATATAATAAATTGTTTTTTATATATAACATTATTAAA
This sequence comes from uncultured Bacteroides sp., assembly GCA_964369925.1. Taxonomy (GTDB): domain Bacteria; phylum Bacillota; class Clostridia; order Oscillospirales; family Ruminococcaceae; genus Ruthenibacterium. The sequence continues at coordinate 2,042 of CAYJGU010000064.1, forward strand.
AATAAGGCATTGGCTTTTTAGCCAATGCCTTATTTAAAGTTATAAAATTATACAAATAAGCCCCGAACAACCTTCGTTAATAACCCTCTCTACTGTTTCTGCCATTTTAGAGCGTGCATCCGGAGGCATATTCAACAATTTGTTTTGCAATCCCTCGTTTACAAGTTCGTGCAAGCTTTTTCCAAATATGTTACTTTGCCATATTTTTAAAGGTTCCGATTCAAAATCAGCAAGTAAACTTTTTACTAAATCTTCCGACTGACTTTCAGTTCCTACAATAGGTGATACCTCTGTGTGTATTTCTGCTTTCATCATGTGTATCGACGGTGCGCTTGCGCACAG
>CAYJGU010000065.1:0-2334 GCA_964369925.1 uncultured Bacteroides sp.
CTTTTTGTAATAATTTCTGCTGTAGGGTTTGTTGTTTTTGCAATAATGTACACATTTATTTACAAGGTAACTTCTAAATTTTATTTTGATATAGTTAGCAGATAATTATAGTTGTTTCAAAATGTGACAAAATACATGAAGCATGCTTTTTGAAATTAAAAATTATTTGAAAATTTAATAATTATAGTAAAGGCGAAATGTGCGGGCACAAAGCGGCATGTTTCGCTTTTTGTGATTTATATAGAGTGGTGTGTTGTGGAAAACTTAATTTCAAGTGATTTGTAGGCAAATTTAAGCGGTAAATATAAAAGTGCGAATCAGTAAATATTCCTTTAAAAAGCTTAACACCGTTGATTGTGGAATATTTACAATAAACATAAAATATGGTATTATACGATTATTGACTAAATGTGGTATATTGTTTTAATGTAAGGTAGTATTTTATTTCAGATAATTGAAAATTATTACATTAATAAGTTAAATATATACATTGCACATCGTTTTAAATGCTCTGAATAAGCATATAATTGTATGTTTAAAAAATCAGCAAAATAAAGAAATAGTTAAATTGTAATGATAGCTAATGATTTAGCTGAGAATACGGAAAAATTAATCTCTGTTACAAGAGCATTTCCGCAAAGGGGTAAGTTTAGTAATGAATATATTTAAAATGGTAAGGGATTTTATTTATTGGAGAAAAATAATAAGCACATCTAAAAATTATGTTGACTTTTTGAGAAAACAGGGTGTTCGTGTTGGCGAAAATTGCAAAATATACGATAGAGGCAATATAGTAATCGATTTGACAAGGCCATGGCTGATTGAAATTGGCGATAATGTTGAAATTACAGCAAAAGCTGTTATTTTAACGCATGGGTACGACTGGTGTGTTTTTCATAACAAATATGGGGAAGTTTTAGGAAGCGCGGGTAAAGTAAAAATAAGCAACAATGTTTTTATAGGTTTAGGCACAACAATTTTGCCCGGCACTGAAATAGGAGAAAATGTTATAATTGGAGCCGGTAGCGTTGTTAAAGGAACGCTTGAAGCCGACAGTGTATATGCTGGTGTGCCAGCAAAAAGAATTTGTTCTCTTGAGGCTTACTATGAAAAAAGGAAAGCTATGCAACTGCAAGAAGTAACAGATATGGTGCTTGAATACGAAAAAGTGTATAAAAAAATGCCCCCTATAGAACTTTTACACGAACACTTTTGGTTGTTTGAAAGCAATTTAGAAAATTTGCACGATGATTTTAAGGAAAAACTAGCCTTAAGGGGAAATTATGAAATAAGCAGCATAAAGTTTAAGCAAAATAAACCTATTTTTAATAATTATGAAGAATTTTTAAGTTATTGTAAAAATAGAAATGCATGAGTGACCTTATGACAATTACATTTTAATTAAAAAAATGCAACTCCTTATAAGTGAAGTTGCATTTTTTTGTTGTTATATTCATTATAAAAGTATTATTACAAGCACAGCAACTATTATAATTGCGGCCACCAATAGAAATATTCTTCTACGTCTTTTGTTTCGGGGCTTTTTCATAATTATTTTCCCTCCAATAGTTTTTTAGCATTTTCCAAATCTGCTTTAATCTTGTTAATAGCATCTTTTTTTTCGGTTGCCGCAGTTAATTTTTCTCTCGGTCTTAGTTCTTTATTATTTTTAATAGATAGCATTTCTTCTTTTGTTTTTTCGTATTCCTCCAAAGTTTGATTAAATTTTGCCATATCGGCACCGCTTAACCCGTGATTACTTTTTAAAAGCTCCACAATTTCATCCTTTAGAGTAGTGCATTGCTTTAGTACCTCTTTAAATTCGCCTTTATTATTTTTTCCCAGTCCAAACATTATTTTATCTCCTATCATTTTAGTTATTTTATTTATTAAAGTGGCTATGTTTTTGTCACTAAAATATATTGTTGTTGCATTTATGTTTTCTGCTGTTAAAAAATCATCATCACAAGCCAAATTAATGCAAAAATCGGCAATAATATTGTAAAGCATCCCATTCTCATTCTCCTCATCGGTCGCCTTACTACAACTCTTCGTCGTCTGAACATAATTTATTTCCCTTCTTATTTTTTGTTTTACCTGCCACTGTGCATAAATTCAGCACAATGGCAGGTTATTAATATTACGATTTCACCTTGTTTTTCTTATCAATAATCAAGTAGAATGCCGGCATAAGCAGTAGTACGAGCAGTGTTGATGTGATAAGCCCACCTATAATTACTATGCCCATGCTTTGTAGTACTTCCGAGCCTTCGCCTATGCCGAGTGACGGCGGTATCATTGATAAAATTGTTGTCATGGTGGTCATTAAAATTG
>CAYJGU010000066.1:0-1900 GCA_964369925.1 uncultured Bacteroides sp.
CAAACTTGCCTTACTTCTTACTTTGCGCCCTAGCCAACTGAGCTAATGGCGCATGCTATTTTTGCTATTCTTTACTACACTGCAACAAAATAAATGTTTGCAGTGTAACTATATTATTATAATATATTTCTCATAATATGTAAAGATTTCAATGCTATTTTTAGTGATATTTTTTCACTTTACTTTAATACTTTTAAATTAACTTATTAAAAAACATATAAATGCTAACATTAATTATTGCACTCGCACTAGCTACATAAAGCTAATGCCAATTGTCATAATATAATGTACTTATTATATTATGTAAATATTTGTTGCTATATTGCACTTATATTTTAAGCAACTAATAATGTACTATTTATTTAGTGACTTTGCTCAACACTTGTGGTATACTTATTCTCAGCTATAATTAATACTATTTATAATAGCTTAAATATACTACTTTTATTAACAAGGATAAAAATATGTCAACACTAATTTCTGCAAATAAAATTGTTCATTTATGTTCTAAAGCTTTGCGTTTTTTTGATGAACGACTTATAAGTCATGGTGAACGCGTTGCTTTTATTGCTGCAAAAATCATTGAAGAACTCGAAGATAGCTCACTTTTTAATCTTTCATCTATGTATTTAATGAGCATATTTCATGATATTGGGGCATATAAAACCGAGGATATAAACAATCTTTTAAAATTCGAATCTGCCGATGTAGACGAACATTCTGTTTATGGTTATCTTTTTTTAAAGTACTTAACACCAATTACAAATAATTGCGAGGCTGTGCTATACCATCATACGCCAATTGCATTATTATCTGATGTTGATCCAATTGTTACTGCATATGCACAGGTTATAAATTTGGCAGATAAAATTGATGTTGGTTATTTAAAAATAAGTTCGTTTGAAAAACTCTATTCCAATATATCTAAAAGCAACCATATTGAAAAAAAATATAAAGATGCTTTTAAAAGACTAATTGATAAAAATGAGCTTAGTGAAGACACTTTTGCCGCAGATTCAAAGGAATGGTCTGACATAATGGTACACTCACTTCACTTGAGCGCTGATGACTTAGTTAAGTATCTTAAAATGATAATATATTCTATGGAATTTAAAAGTCCTGTAACAATGCTTCATTCTTTAAACACAACAACTATAAGTGTATTTTTGGGTGAAAAACTAAATTTATCTGAAGAAACAATAGAAAAACTATATTATAGCGCTTTATTACACGACATTGGTAAAATAGCTATACCGGAATCTATATTGGAGTTTAAAGGCAAACTAGACAGTGATAAAATGACAATTATGCGTACACATTCTTATTATACACAGGAAATATTAGAGGGGTTATTCGACAAAGATATAGTAGATTACGCTGTGAATCATCACGAAAAGCTTAATGGCAGTGGCTACCCCAAAGGACTATGTGCAGAGCAACTTACTACCGAAATGAGAATTGTAGCTATAGCAGATATTACAAGTGCATTAATTAGCCAAAGAAGTTATAAAGGCAAATACGACTGGGAAAAAACTATTTTAATATTAGACGATATGGCTAAAAACAACTTAATAGATGCAAATATAGTTAAGCTAATAGCCGATAACAACTTAGAACTACAACAAAAACTTGATACATTTTCTAAACCGGTAGAAGATTTATACGCTAAAATTTTTACCGAGTATGATAAAATACTATTTGAAATGAAACAGTTAAAAACAAAGCTAGTATAAATTTATTTTGTAATTAAAAATTTATTATTAAACTTAATACTAAGTGCGTATAAACGAACAAAAGGATATACTTTACAAATTAGTAAAGCGTATCCTTTTTTATTTTATTAACAAAAAAAACACAGTAAATGTTAAAAAACAAAAACTGTGTTAAAAAAAAGTGCCGG
>CAYJGU010000067.1:0-1560 GCA_964369925.1 uncultured Bacteroides sp.
CAAAAGAGCAACTTATGGGCGCAGTTCAAGCTGTTTTCCGCAGCTGGGACAACCCTCGTGCTAACTACTACCGTATGCAAAACGAAATTCCTTACAACTGGGGTACTGCTGTTAACGTACAAAGCATGGCTTTTGGTAACATGGGCGACACAAGCGGCACAGGCGTTGCGTTTACTCGTGACCCGGGCACAGGTGAAAAACAGCTTATGGGCGAGTTTTTAATGAACGCACAGGGCGAGGACGTTGTTGCAGGCGTGCGCACACCTAACCCAATTATTGAGCTTAAAGATATTATGCCCGATGTTTATAACGAGTTTCTTGCAATTTGCAATAAACTTGAAAACCACTATAAAGATATGCAAGACATGGAGTTTACAATTGAAGACAAAAAACTTTACATGTTGCAAACACGTAACGGCAAGCGCACAGCAGCCGCTGCATTAAAAATTGCTTGCGACCTTATAGATGAAGGCATGAAAACTGAAGAAGAGGCTATTTTAATGATAGACCCAAAACAGCTTGATGCTTTATTACACCCACAATTTGATGTAAAAGCACTTAAAGCTGCAAAAGTTATAGGCAAAGGCCTTGCAGCATCTCCTGGTGCTGCTTGCGGCAAAGCTGTATTTACAGCCGAAGACGCTGTTGAATGGGGCAAACGCGGCGAAGAAGTTATTTTGGTTCGTTTGGAAACATCTCCTGAAGATATTGAAGGCATGCACTACGCTAAAGGTATACTTACAGTTCGTGGTGGTATGACAAGCCACGCAGCCGTTGTTGCACGTGGTATGGGTACTTGCTGTGTATCTGGTTGTGGCGAAATTAAAATGAACGAGAGCGCAAAAACATTTGAGCTTGACGGCAAAACATATAAAGAGGGCGATTCTATTTCTATAGATGGCTCTACAGGTAACATTTACGGCGAGGCAATTGCCACTGTTCCTGCATCTATTGGCGGAGATTTCGATCGCATTATGTCTATTACTGACAAATTCCGCACAATGAAAGTTCGCACAAACGCAGACACACCTGCAGATGCAAAACAAGCTGCAAAATTTGGCGCACAAGGCATTGGCCTTTGCCGCACAGAGCACATGTTCTTTGAGGCAGACAGAATTGCTGCTTTCCGTGAGATGATTTGTGCCGATACAGTTGAAGAGCGTGAAACTGCGCTTAACAAAATTTTACCTATGCAACAAGGTGATTTTGAAGCTATTTATGAAGCATTAGAGGGCAACCCTGTTTGCATTCGTTTCTTAGACCCACCACTACATGAGTTTGTACCTACAGACGAGGCAGATATTGCAGCACTTGCTAAAACACAAGGCAAGAGCGTAGAAGATATTAAATCTATAATAGAGAGCTTACACGAGTTTAACCCAATGATGGGTCACCGCGGTTGCCGTTTAACAGTAACTTACCCAGAAATCGCAAAAATGCAAGCACGTGCTGTTATAAAAGCTGCAATTAATGTAAACAAAGCTCACCCAGACTGGAACATAGTGCCTGAAATTATGATACCGCTTATTGGCGATGTTAAAGAACTTACATTTGTTAAAG